>NZ_CP134772.1:1450416-2075833 GCF_031882575.1 Pseudomonas sp. VD-NE ins | reverse complement strand
ATGAAGGCGTGCCGGACATCCGCATCATTGTGCTGATGGGCTATCCAGTGATGGCGATGCTGCGCCTGCCAACCCGGCAGTCCGGCGGCAAGGCCAACCTGCACCAGGGCGCGATTGGCGTCGGTGTCGATCTGGCGACCGGTTTGACGTTGCGCGGCACCTGGCTGAACAACATCATCACCAAACACCCCGACACCACCAACGCGGTGGACGGCGTGCAACTGCCCTACTGGGACGGTTTCATGAAACTTGCCGCCGGCTGCTATGAGCTGTGCGGGTTGGGCTATATCGGCGTTGATATGGTGCTCGATCAGGAGAAGGGTCCGCTGATTCTGGAGCTGAATGCGCGGCCGGGGCTGAATATTCAGATTGCTAACGACTGTGGGCTGACGTTGCGTACGCACGCGGTGGAAGCGCGACTGGAAGAGCTGAAGGCGCGTGGGGTGACGGAGACGGTTGAAGAGCGGGTGGCGTTTACTCAGGAAATGTTTGGGCATATTCCAGCCGTCGAGGGCTGAAGCTGGAAAGCCCCTCACCCTAGCCCTCTCCCAGAGGGAGAGGGCTAGGGTGAGGTGGATGTTCGAGGTACGCCGACCTGACCGTCTTGAGTAAAACTCAGGCTTTGAAAAGCATGAAGATCAGCTCCCTTCCCCCCTCGCCCCCTTGGGGGAGAGGGTTGGGGTGAGGGGGAGGCTTTTGACTTTGATCTGGCATCGGAGAGGACTACAATCCCCTCCCCGCCTCAACGGCCGATCTGCCCCGCCCATGTTGACCTGTTCCGTACACCCGCTGCCCTACCGCGCCAATCCCGCCGACTATTTCGCGGACATCCGCAACGCCCCCGGCGCCGTGCTGCTCGACAGTGGCCGGCCAAGTGCCGACCGTGGCCGTTATGACCTGCTCAGCGCCTGGCCGCTGGAACAACTGGCGGTGTTGCCGGACGAGAGCGGCGAGCATTTCCTGCAACGTCTGCGAAACAATCTGAGTCGCCTCGGCGAGGCTGATTTGCCTGCCGGTTTCGAGCTGCCATTCACTGGCGGCTTGATCGGCTATCTGAGCTACGACTTCGGCCGGCACCTGGAAACCCTTCCGAGTCAGGCCCGCGATGATCTGCAGTTGCCGGATGCACGCTTTGGCCTGTACGCCTGGGCACTGATCAGCGATCACCAGACGGCCACCAGCCAATTGGTCTTTCATCCGTCCGTGCTCGACAGCGAGAAACAGCGGCTGATCGCACTGTTCACCGAGCCGCACGCTGAGGCACTGGCACCGTTCAAACTGAACAACCCGATGACCGCCGACCTAGCGGCCGCCGAATACCGTCAGGCCTTCGAACGCATCCAACATTACATCCAGGCCGGCGATTGCTATCAGGTCAACTTCGCTCAACGTTTCCGCGCATCGTGTCAGGGTGATCCCTGGCTGGCTTACTGCGCATTGCGCGAAGCTTGTCCGACACCGTTCTCCGGTTTCCAGAGCCTGCCCGACGGCGGCGCCGTGCTGAGCCTGTCACCCGAGCGCTTCGTCAAAGTCAGCCAGCGCCAGGTGGAAACCCGCCCGATCAAAGGTACTCGCCCGCGCGGCCTGACACCCGCCGAAGATGCCGCCAACGCCGCCGAACTGCTGGCCAGCCCCAAGGATCGCGCGGAAAACCTGATGATCGTCGACCTGCTGCGCAACGATCTCGGCCGCACCTGTCGCATCGGTTCGGTACGAGTACCGGAGCTGTTCAGCCTGGAAAGCTATCCGAACGTGCATCACCTGGTCAGCAGCGTGACCGGTGAATTGGCGGATGACCGCGATGCACTGGATCTGATTGCCGGCAGCTTCCCCGGCGGCTCGATCACTGGCGCGCCGAAGATTCGCGCGATGCAGATCATCGATGAACTGGAGCCGACGCGGCGTGGATTGTATTGCGGGTCGCTGCTGTATCTGGACGTGCGCGGCGAGATGGACAGTTCCATCGCGATTCGCAGTCTGTTGGTCAAGGATGGGCAGGTGTGTTGCTGGGGCGGCGGCGGGATTGTTGCTGATTCGGACTGGCAGGCGGAGTATCAGGAGTCGATCACCAAAGTCAGAATCCTCCTCGAAACCCTGCAGAACCTTTAAAAGCTTAAAGCTTCGCGAGCAGGCTCGCTCCCACAGGGTGAATGCATTCCAAATGTGGGAGCGAGCCTGCTCGCGAAGGGGCCCTTCCAGATGACTACAAACTCAACTCTCTGTTAGAGGCTTTGAGGAATTCCTGCTTCAACTCGGCAAACGTATGCACCGCCGGAAACTGCGGGAACTCACGAATCACATTCTCCGGCGCATGAAACAGAATCCCGGCGTCCGCCTCGCCCAGCATCGTCGTGTCGTTATACGAATCCCCCGCCGCAATCACCCGGTAATACAGGCTTTTGAACGCCAGCACCGACTGACGCTTGGGATCTTTCTGACGCAACTGATAGCTGGTCACTCGCCCGGTTTCGTCAGTAATCAGACGATGGCAAAGCAAGGTCGGGAAGCCCAGTTGACGCATCAACGGCTGCGAGAACTCGTAGAACGTGTCCGACAGAATCACCACCTGAAAGCGTTCGCGCAGCCAATTGACGAACTCCACCGCGCCGTCCAGCGGCTTCAGTGTGGCGATCACTTCCTGAATATCCGACAGCTTCAAGCCGTGCTCATCGAGGATGCGCAGACGCTGCTTCATCAGCACGTCGTAATCGGGAATGTCCCGGGTTGTGGCCTTGAGGGATTCGATTCCGGTTTTTTCGGCGAAGGCGATCCAGATTTCCGGCACCAACACCCCTTCAAGATCCAGGCAAGCAATTTCCACAAGACACTCCCGTTTGTATTGATTATTTGAGTCGAGCGAGGCCGAACTCTAGCGACTCACATGCAGACGCGCAACGCACAGCACGTCCCCGAGCCGTGCAGCTTTTTGTTACCATCAGCGCCATATAGAGCGCCCAGCGCCACCGACCTGTAGGAAGCCGCCCTGATGAGTGCAACGTTCGACGTCGTGGAACTCGCCACGACCTATGCCAACAAATCCGCGCAAGACATCCTCAAACTCGCGTTTGCCGAGTTCGGTGATGATCTGTGGATATCTTTCAGCGGCGCCGAGGATGTGGTGCTGGTGGACATGGCCTGGAAGCTCAACAAGAACGTCAAGGTGTTCAGCCTCGACACCGGCCGCCTGCATCCGGAGACCTACCGCTTCATCGATCAAGTTCGCGAGCACTACAAGATCGACATCGAACTGGTGTCGCCGGACTACACGAAACTGGAACCGTTCGTGAAGGAAAAAGGCCTGTTCAGTTTCTACAAGGACGGCCATGGCGAATGCTGCGGAATCCGCAAGATCGAACCGCTGCGGCGCAAACTGTCCGATGTCAAAGCCTGGGCTACCGGCCAGCGCCGCGACCAGAGCCCGGGCACGCGTAGCGCCGTGGCAGTGATGGAGATCGATACCGCGTTCTCCACCCCGGAGCGCACCTTGTACAAGTTCAACCCGCTGGCGCAGATGACCAGCGAAGAGATCTGGGGTTACATCCGCATGCTCGAGCTACCGTACAACAGCCTGCATGAGCGCGGCTTTATCAGCATCGGCTGCGAACCGTGCACCCGCCCGGTCCTGCCGAACCAGCACGAGCGCGAAGGCCGCTGGTGGTGGGAAGAGGCGACGCAGAAAGAGTGTGGGCTGCATGCCGGGAATATCATCAGCAAGGCGTAAACCTTCTGAATAGTTACGCCATTCCCTGTGGGAGCGAGCTTGCTCGCGAAAGCGTCGTGTCAGTCACTGGACTGCGTCACTGATATACCGCATTCGCGAGCAAGCTCGCTCCCACAAGGTGCTGCAGCGACTCTGAAAATGTGTACACACGAATGTCACCATCGGTGCCATTTATGTGTGCACTTTTTTATTTCCACGCCCTGAAAAGTTACATCACGCCTAAAAATTCCCCGCCCTCGCCCGCTGTCAAAATCCCCCGCCAAAAATAAATACTTGGTCAATCGGTCAATTTTTAACCAATTATTTTCAGACACTTAGCGCTCATCGATAACTTTTCGAAATGAGCACTGCTGCGCATAGATCAACGACTGGCACAAATCTGGCTTAGGTGCATACATGTTTTGTATACAAAACTGCAAAACATACACACTTTCGATCCGCAAGCCTGAAGCGCCCTATCCCGTACAGGCTGCAGATGCCCCATAACCAGTGATGCTTTCACTGCCGCGACGAAGATTTGTCGAGCCTGACGGCTTATGCACAGTCATCGTGGCCTTGAACATCAGGAGCCTGCCGGAATGCGTACAAGTCTCTCCAATAACATCGCGCTGAATCTGCCCGCCTCTGCTCTCGATCAACCGTCGCCGCACGATGGCCTGATTGAGCCGCTGCAACTGAGTCCGCGTCTGCACAACAGCGATCTGGCGCCAACCAAGGCCGAAGGTCGACGCTGGGGCAAATACAGCATCTTCGCCCTGTGGACCAACGATGTGCACAACATCGCCAACTACTCGTTCGCCATTGGCCTGTACGCCCTGGGCCTGGGTGGCTGGCAGATTCTGCTGTCGCTGGGGATTGGTGCGGCGCTGGTGTATTTCTTCATGAACCTGTCCGGGTACATGGGGCAGAAAACCGGCGTACCGTTTCCGGTGATCAGCCGGATCAGTTTCGGCATCTATGGCGCGCAAATTCCTGCATTGATCCGGGCGGTTATCGCCATCGCCTGGTTCGGGATTCAGACGTATCTGGCTTCGGTGGTGTTCCGAGTGCTGCTTACGGCGGTCCATCCCGGATTCGCCGAATACGACCACAACTCGATTCTCGGTCTGTCCACTTTGGGTTGGGTGTGCTTCGTGGCGATCTGGTTCGTGCAGCTGGCGATTCTGGCCTATGGCATGGAGATGGTTCGTCGTTACGAAGCGTTTGCCGGGCCAGTAATTCTGCTGACCGTCGCCGCCCTCGCCACGTGGATGTACTTCCAGGCCGACGCGACCATCGCCTGGTCGATCCGCGAACCGCTGACCGGTGGCGAGATGTGGCGCAACATCTTTGCCGGCGGCGCGTTGTGGCTGGCGATCTACGGCACGTTGATTCTGAATTTCTGCGACTTCGCCCGCTCTTCGCCGTGCCGCAAAACCATCAAGGTAGGAAACTTCTGGGGTTTGCCGGTGAATATTCTGGTGTTCGCTGCGATTACCGTCCTGCTCTGCGGTGCGCAATTTCAGATCAATGGCCGGATCATTGAAAGCCCGACCGAGATCATCGCCTCGATTCCCAACACCTTCTTCCTGGTGCTCGGCTGCCTGGCATTCCTGATCGTCACTGTGGCGGTGAACATCATGGCCAACTTCGTCGCCCCGGCCTTCGTGCTCAGCAACCTCGCGCCGAAGTACCTGACTTTCCGCCGCGCCGGCTTGATCAGCGCGACCATCGCAGTGCTGATCCTGCCGTGGAATCTCTACAACAGCCCACTGGTGATCGTCTATTTCCTGTCTGGCCTCGGCGCCCTGCTCGGCCCGTTGTACGGGGTGATCATGGTCGACTACTGGCTAATCCGCAAAGGCCGGATCAACGTCCCGCAGCTCTACAGCGAAGATCCCAACGGCGCTTATTACTACAGCCTCGGGGTCAATTTCCGCGCGGTGGCGGCGTTTATTCCTGCGGCATTGATCGCCATCGTCCTGGCGCTGGTTCCAGGCTTCCACAGCGTCTCACCGTTCTCCTGGCTGATCGGCGCGGGGATTGCCGGAATGCTTTACCTGATCATCGCCAAGCGCCAGCCGCACTACGCCGATATCAGCGGCGAATCGATCGCTGTCGACAACGTCTGCCATTAATTCCCTCGCGGCCCGGTTTCGGGCCGCAGAACTGCCCGCTATAAGGATTTCTCCATGCGTATTCTCGTGGTCAACGTCAACACCACCGAATCCATCACCGAGGCCATCGCCCGTTCAGCGCAGACTGTTGCGTCACCCGGTACCGAAATCGTCGGTTTGACGCCGTACTTCGGTGCCGACTCGATTGAAGGCAACTTCGAAAGCTATCTGGCGGCCATCGCGGTGATGGATCGGGTGATGGCCTACGATCAGCCGTTCGACGCGGTGATTCAGGCCGGTTACGGCGAACATGGTCGTGAAGGTTTGCAGGAATTGCTCAACGTACCAGTGGTGGACATCACCGATGCAGCGGCGAGTACGGCGATGTTTTTGGGGCATGCGTATTCGGTGGTGACCACGCTGGATCGCACCGTGCCGCTGATTGAGGATCGGTTGAAACTGTCCGGTCTGTGGGATCGTTGCGCTTCGGTACGGGCCAGTGGTTTGGCGGTGCTGGAACTGGAACACGAGCCGCAGCGTGCCCTGGAAGCCATCGTGCATCAGGCAGAACTGGCGGTTACGCAGGACAAAGCCGAGGTGATCTGCCTGGGTTGCGGCGGCATGGCCGGGCTGGATGAGCAGATTCGTCGGCGTACCGGGGTGCCGGTGGTGGACGGGGTGACGGCGGCGGTGACGATTGCGGAATCGCTGGTTCGATTGAAGTTATCAACCTCGAAAGTGCGGACTTACGCGACACCGCGACCGAAGAACATCATTGGTTGGCCGGGGCGGTTTGCCCGCTGAGGTAATCCTCGGAAACCGAGTCGCCCCATTCGCGAGCAAGCTCGCTCCCACATTTGGAATGCATTTCCCTGTGGGAGCGAGCTTGCTCGCGAAGGCCGCACCTCGGTCTGATGCCTGCTCAGATGGCACTAAACCGCTGCGCCAGCCCCATCTCGGCAAACTGCTCAATCAAAAAATCCACAAACGCCCGAGTCTTGCCCGGCAACAATTTATGTTCGGCGTAGTAAATCGAAATATTGCCATCATCGACAAACCAGTCCGGCAGCACCCGCTGCAACGTCCCCGCCTCCAGATAGCTCACCGCAAACGGCATGCTCACCAGCGCAATCCCCAAGCCTTGCGCCGCCGTCCTGCAAGCCGCCTCGGAATCGCTCATGGTCATCCGCGCCCTGAGCATCAACGGCCGACAATTCTGTGGATTGCGTCCGGTCAATTGCCAAGAACGCACGCGTCCGGTTTGCGGCGAGCGGATCAGAATCCCGTCGTGATGGCTCAGGTCGTCCGGTTCGAGGATCTCGGGATTGGCCTGTAAATAGTCGGTAGACGCGACCAATATCCGATGCGCCGGGCTCAACTTGCGTGCGATTACGCCCTGCGGCAGTTCGAAACCGCCACCAATGGCCGCATCAAAGCCCTGTCCGATCAGATCGACCTGTCGATTATCGAAATGCCAGTCCGGATTGATCGCCGGATATCGCCGCAGAAACTCACCGAGCATCGGCACGATATGCAGACAGCCAAACGCTGCGCCCATGCTGACTTTCAGCGTTCCCGCCGGCAGCCCTTCGACGCTGGACAGGTTGGCCACGGCATTTTGAATCGTCGTCAGACTACCGCTGACTTGATCCAGAAAAAGTTGCCCGGCCTCGGTAAGCCTCAAGCTGCGTGTACTACGCTGGAACAGCCGCACGCCGAGCCGAACCTCGAGTTTGGCCACGCTCTTGCCGACTGCCGCCGGAGTCAGACTCAAGCGTCGAGCAGCCTCGGCAAAGCTGCCGACTTCGGCACTGCGCACGAAGCATTCGATGCTGCTGAAGGTTTCCATGATCGCCACTATAAACTTCTGGTTTACACAGACTATAGCAATCATGGTCTACACAGTTGTCGATACCACGCCGATACTCGGCACCAACACCAAGGCATCCTGCCTTGAATAGTCTGGAGATCGAACATGACCACTCAACACCTCGGCGGCAAAGTCGCTCTGATTCAAGGCGGTTCCCGTGGTATCGGCGCTGCCATCGTCAAACGTCTGGCCGCTGAAGGCGCTGCAGTAGCCTTCACTTACGTCAGCTCCACCGCCAAAGCCGAAGAGTTACAGAACAGCATCACCGCCAACGGCGGCAAAGCCCTGGCGATCAAGGCTGACAGCGCCGATGCCGCCGCCATTCGCCACGCCGTCAGCGCCACCGTCGAAGCCTTTGGCCGCGTCGATATTCTGGTCAACAACGCTGGCGTACTGGCCGTCGCACCGCTGCAAGACTTCAAACTTGAAGACTTTGACCAGACCGTGGCAATCAACATTCGCAGCGTGTTCATTGCCTCGCAAGAAGCCGCCAAACATATGGGCGAAGGCGCACGCATCATCAACATCGGCAGCACCAACGCTGACCGCATGCCCTTCGCCGGCGGCGGTGTGTATGCAATGAGCAAGTCGGCACTGGTCGGTCTGACCAAAGGCCTGGCCCGCGACCTCGGCCCTCGTGGCATCACCGTCAACAACGTGCAACCCGGCCCGGTCGACACCGACATGAACCCGGCGCACGGTGATTTCGCCGAAAGCCTGATTCCACTGATGGCTGTGGGTCGTTACGGTAAAGCCGAAGAAATCGCCAGTTTCGTCGCCTACCTGGCAGGCCCGGAAGCCGGTTACATCACCGGTGCCAGCCTGACCATCGACGGTGGTTTCGGCGCCTGATTTATCTGAGCCGACTGAACGAAAAACGCCGCCCCTCTTGTTACCGAGGGGCGGCGTTTTTTTGTGTCAGATGTTTACGCCCATTCCAGCGCCGGCAAGCCGCAAGCACTCGGGGTAAACGCTTTCAGCGTGCGAAGAATCCCGTCAGCGTGTGCGTACTTTTCATCGGCCATGGCGGCATCGGGGATGGCAATAGCCGTCATGCCTGCAGCTTTCGCTGCGGTCACACCGAACGGTGAATCCTCGAACACCAGGCAATCCTCAGGTGCCACGCCCAGGCGCCGGGCAGCGGTGAGGAAAATATCCGGCGCCGGTTTCGCCGCGCCGACTTCCGGATCGTCCGCCGTGACGATGAAATCGAACAGCGCAAACCAATCACGGTGCAGCGTGGTTTTCTGGCCGAACGATTGACGCGAGGAACTGGTGCCAACAGCAATCGGGATGTTGTGCGCCTTGAGATGGCGAATCAATTCCTCTGCGCCCGGCATCGCTTGTGCGGTGGGAAAACGTTCGCGCATCAGCGGCTCGCGAATCACCAGAAACTCTTCGGCGGTGATCGGCAGATCCAGCGCCTGCACCACGTAGTTCGCCAGATCGTTGGCCCCGCGACCAATGATGTTCTGCTTGATGCTCCAGTCGAAGGTGCGCCCGTAGCGCCCGGCAATCAACGAGGTGACTTCGGTGTAAATGCCCTCGGTGTCCAGCAGCAAACCGTCCATATCGAAAATCACGGCCTTGATCGGGCCGAACGCCTTCAGCGGTGCATTCATCATCGGATCCGTTAACAAAGACATCCCAGGCGGCAGGTGGCGCCGCTGCTCGGATCTGATTAAAGGGTTCAGCAGCATAACGAGCGCGACAGACATTGAGCAACGGGCAATGTCCGTTGCGGCGATGAACGACTCGCAAGTATTTAGCGAAACATCCTACAGGCATTGCCTACTCGCCCGACTTCTTTCCTGATTGATCCCCCGCAAAGTCCGCGCACCTCTTTCTTCACGTGCGCGAGTGCCTGCCCATGTTTCAACCCGAACGGCTTCTGGCTCTGAACAACAGCATCGGCCTGCTCGTTGTTGCTGCTTTGAATCCCGACGAGCCGGACTTCGAACACCTGATCCGCGAGTTCCGCCTGTGCCTGAACAACTACGACGCCTGGGCCGAGCAGTTCTGGACCGGGACCGCGCTGGATGTCGAGCAGGTCTTCACTGTCGGCAACGACGTGCGCCTCAGCGCGCCGATCAAGTCGCGCCAACCGCTCAGTTCATCGGTGGTCATGTGCTCGGCCAGTGGGTCGCTGACGCTGGTGCACATGTTCGAGGCCGCGCGGTTCGTGCCGATTGGCGACACGCCGGTGACGCTCGAACCGGTGCTTGCCGATGTCGGCGGTGTGCTGACGTTCGGCGAGCCGCTGCGTTACACCATCGGCCCCAGCGGCATTCTGCAGGTGACTGATTGCGATCGGGGCCAGCGTTATCGCATCACCTTCTTTCCCGATGTGTCCACCGACCATGTGCGTGCTTTGTATGCCTCTTATGAGGGTGTCATTGCAGGCCTGGAAGGCTGGCTGCGCGCTGAGTGGGCAGGGTTTCAACCACAGTGGAAGGAGTTTTCCAGCGCCGGGTTTCTGGACCGTTATGGTCAATTGCAACAGGCCGATTGGCGTGGATTCGAGAAAGCCCTGAATCGCGTCTGGGACGACATCAAACAGGTATTTGCCCTGCTCGCCGACTTGCAGGCCAACAGTGAAAAATTGCTGGAATACCTCAGCGAGGCCGAGCTTGAGGCGTTGTTGAATGCCTCCAGCGACGCCATTGCCAACGGCCTGTTGATCCTCAGTGACGAACCACTGCTGTTCATTCATCTGGCGGCGTTTACCAGTTGGTTGAAGATGCTGCCGCCGCAGTATCTGGCCGAAGTGGTGGCCGAGGTTCGGGCCGAACTGCTGATCGGTTTTCTGCTGACGGCGTTGTCGGGCGGCGTCGGCGTGCCACTACGCTTGAGCAGCAAGGCGTTGGCGCAGGTCAAGTCGCCGCGGGCGCGCGAGTGGCTGGCGGCTTCAGCGTTGCGGCTGGCGGAGCTGACGTCGGCACCGGAACTGAACAAACACGCGAGCGCCTTGCGGCCGTTGATGCTTCACGCGCGTGACGTCGAGTTGAAACCGACACCGGCGATACCGCTGAACATTCGTCAGGCCGATTCACTGGTGTTGACGGTGCCGAATCCGGCTCCGCTGGCGCGGGACAAGTCTGGCGCTTCGAGCCGGTTGGAACGGCATGAACCTCACGACGATTCGCCGGATCAGGCGAAAAACCCCAACGGCGACAGCGCTGATTGCGTGCCGCGCACCTGCACCAATGGTTGCCCGGTGTCGATGGTCACCGGCGAAGAGCTGCTGACTCTGAACGATGCGCTGCTTGATGGTGTGTTGTCGTTTGAGTTCACCCGGTTGTATCGCTCTAGCGCCGCCGAGATCGATGTCGGGCTGGGGTTTGGCTGGAGTCATTCGCTGGCGCATCGGCTGGCGTTTGAAGGCGACTTTGTGGTCTGGGTCGATCACGAAAACCGGCGCACCCGGTTTCCATTGCCGAGTGTTGAACGACCGGCGATTCACAATAGCCTGTCGCGGGCGGCGATTTTTCTGGGCGATGAGCCGGAGCAACTGATCCTTGCGCTGGCCGGGGAAACGGCGCGGTTCTATCACTTTCGCGCGGGACGGCTGACGGCGATCAGCGATGCCTATGGCAATCGTCTGACGGTGCAGCGCGATCGCTCTGACCGGGTGCAGCGCCTGGACAACGGCGCCGGGCGTTCGCTGTTGTTGCGCTATGACCGGGCGTAGTTGCTCGGTGTTGATTACCAGGTGTTTCGCGACGGTGCCTGGAGCACCGAACAGGCGCTGGTCAGCTACCGCTACGACGCCTATCAGCACCTGATTGAAGCCAGCAACGCCGTCGGCGACAGCGAGCGTTACGACTACGACGACGCTCACGTGATCCTGCAGCGGCAACTGGCCGGCGGCGCGAGTTTCTTCTGGGAGTGGGAGCGGTCGGGGAAAGCCGCCCGTTGCGTGCGCCATTGGGCGTCGTTTTCGCAGATGGACACGCGTTATGTCTGGAGCGACGACGGCAGTGTCGCGGTGCATTACGTCGATGGCACCGAAGAGACTTACGTGCACGACGAGCGAGCGCGGCTGGTGCGCAAGGTCGAGGCCGACGGTGGCGAGCAGCTCAAGGCCTATGACGATGCCGGGCGTTTGATCGCCGAGCAGGATGCGTTAGGCGCGGTCACCGAATACCGCTACGACGAGGTCGGACGGCTGGTGGCGCTGATTCCGCCGGACGAGGCGCCTACGTCCTACGAGTATCGCAACGGTTTCCTTTATCGGCGTTCACGCGGCGACGCGGTATGGATCTACCGGCGCAATGCCGAGGGCGATGTCACCGAAGCGGTCGACCCCGACGGTCAGGTCACCCATTACTACTACGACACCCGTGGCCAGTTGCTGTCGATCCGCTACCCGGACAGCAGTCGCCATCGCTTGGTCTGGAACAGCCTTGGCCAGTTGACCGAAGAAACCCTGCCCGACGGTGGCGTGCGGCGTTTTTCCTACGACGCACTGGGGCGGCGGACCACCACCGCAGACGAACACGGTGCGGTCACCCGTCAGCATTGGGACGCCGTCGGCCGATTGATTCAGACGACGTTTCCTACCGGCAGCACCCGCGCCTACAGCTACGGCGCCTACGGTCAGGTCACTTCCGAGCGCGATGAACTCGGGCGCATTACCCGCTACGAATACGACGACGATCTGCACCTGGTTTCGCGGCGGATCAACCCCGACGGCACGCGGGTGCAGTACCGCTACGACCACGCGCAGTTATTGCTCACCGAGATCGAAAACGAATCCGGTGAAAAGTACCGGCTGGATTACACGCCGACCGGGCTGATTCGTCAGGAAAGCGGTTTTGACGGTCGCCGCACGGCGTACGCCTATGACCTCAACGGGCATCTGCTGGAAAAGACCGAGTTCGGCGATGACGGCTCGCAGTTAGTCACGGCGTATGCGCGCGATGCGGCCGGGCGCCTGCTGGTCAAAACCCTGCCCGACGGCATCAAGGTCAGTTACCAATACGACCGCCTCGGCCGTCTGATTGGTGTCGACGACGGCCAGCAACACCCGCTGGCCTTCGAGTACGACCGTCAGGACCGCTTGATCACCGAGCATCAAGGCTGGGGCACCCTGCGCTACCGCTACGACGCCTGCGGCCAGCTCAAGCGCATGCGCCTGCCGGACAACAGCGTGCTCGACTACCGCCACGCCAAGGGTGGCGCGCTGACCGACATCGACCTCAACGGCACGCCGCTGACCCGTCACGTCTACCAGTCCGGTCGTGAACTGCAACGCCAGCAGGGCCTGCTGCTCAGCGAATATTCCTACGACGATCAGGGACGATTACTCGCCCACGCCGTAGGTCATCAGCGCGCTGCGTTGTACCACCGCGATTACGCCTACAGCGCCAACGGCAATCTCGCCCACATCGCCGACAGCCGTCACGGCCAGCGTACCTACGGCTACGACGCCCTCGACCGCCTCATCCGCGTACGTCACTCACGCGACGAACTGCCGGAAAGCTTCGCCCACGACCCGGCCGGCAACCTGCTGATGCAGGACCGCCCCGGCCCCAGCCAGATCCAGGGCAACCGCCTGCTCATGCAGGGCGACCGCCACTATGACTACGACGCCTTCGGCAACCTGATCCGCGAACGTCGTGGCCGCGCACAGACACTCGTCACTGAATACCGCTACGACAGCCAGCACCGCCTGATCGGCCTGACCCGCCCCGACGGCCAGACCGCCAGTTACCGCTACGACGCCTTCGGCCGACGCATCAGCAAAACCGTCAATGGCGAGACCACCGAGTTTTTCTGGCAAGGCGACCACCTCGTTGCCGAAAGCAGCGAAAGCGAATACCGCAGCTACGTCTACGAACCCGGCACCTTCCGCCCGCTGGCGCTGCTCGACGGCAAAGGCCCGCAAAAAGCCTGCCCCTTCTACTACCAACTCGACCACCTCGGCACCCCGCAGGAACTCACCGACTACAGCGGCGACATCGTCTGGTCCGCGCAATACGACGCCTACGGCAAAGTCGCCGCCCTGACCCTGGCCGGCGAGGACTACCTGAACCAGCCGCTGCGTTTTCAGGGGCAATACTTCGACGGCGAAAGCGGCCTGCATTACAACCGCCACCGGTATTACGACCCGAGGCTGGGACGGTATCTGACGCCGGATCCGATCAAGTTGGCCGGTGGGTTGAATCAGTACCAGTACGTGCCGAATCCGACGGGGTGGGTGGATCCGTTGGGGTTGGCCTGCACTCCGTGTCCTGGAGCGATACAGGCAGATGGGCCGTATAGTGAAATTGTTCCAGGAGGGGGATTAGAGGCCCACGAGTCTCGCGGTGGACATGCTATTGCGAGACATGTCAATAGATCGGAGGCTCAACTGAGAGCTAGACTAATGGCTGAGCCGAACATACCTATTGCGTCAACATTTCATAATAGGGCAGAGGCTGAAGCTGCACTCTCTAATGTTATCAGGAGTAACAAAGTAAATATTGATAATTTTCTAGTAGGTAACACAAACAATCTTGTAATCAATGAGCGAGTGTCTGTTCCTGCTGGCGTGGGTGTTGTGAGACAGAGTGGAACGCTAGATCCGCTATTTAGTATTAGACTAGTGCTGCGGCGAGACACCACTTCACAACTTGGTTATTTTATCTTGACGGGCTTTGTAAATGACAACTGAAGATTTTCCTAAACTATTCCAGTTTCTCGGAGCCTATTTTCATGAGGATTGGATGTGTGAGTTTGACTTGGCAGACGATGTTATTAGAGCTTTCCTAGCAGACTCAGAAGATTGCGTAGTGGAGGGCGTGATAAAGGAAATCAATGCCTTGCTGGTGATGAATGTGACAGAAAATAAAATTCGAGATTTTTTACTGAAAGAAATTGGATGCTGTTATTGCTATTGGCATGACTGGCAAGACGGAAATACGTGGTTGAAACACATTTTTGTGGTTATCAGAAAAGCTCCATACAGTAATATTTAAGTCCCCTTGGATAAGCCCCCATCATTTTTGATTAACTGAAATATTGGTGTATCAGTTATCCCTTTGCTGGCAACCCCGCTTTCATAGGAGATCCATAATGTTTACCTCAACGTTGTCCAATTAGCTCCGGTGCATGATGTCGGAAGCGGCGAGGATATCAATCACATACATGCCATACCTCGAAATACTCTTCGCGCGATGCTTCGCCAGCGATGCCATTCCCACGAGTTGGTCATTTAAATGAACAGCTCGTGAAAAATACCGAAGAGAGAATTGACGCATCTATCACTACTCTTTCAGGAGTCAACCATGAAGCATTGGAACGACATACAGGGAAGCACCTTTTTTAACATGATTTTTAGCTCTCCAATAGCCATTGGCGAAATAAATCTTTTTACCTTAAAAATCGAAAATAATTATTCCACTGTCATCCTAGGATTCGATATATCCGAAACCCCGGACGCGCCTCCAAGAAAATGGAAGAACATCGAATTCAACACTTGTCGAATTGGAATAACGTGCAGTGAAATAGAGGAATTATTCATAAGCAACTTGCCAAACCAAAAAAAATTTCAATTAACAATCGCAAAAATGGACTCTCGTTTTAAAGTTTCAGCAACCGCAGAAGAATCCTCGATACTGTTTATCTGAAGAATGATCCACTCCATAAAATATAAAACATCGGTAGTTATGAAAAATTGCCCCCCCAAAAAAATTACTGATCACTGACTTTCTCTCCAAAGTCGATGAAGGCACAAAGCTATTCGAAGAGAAATTTGGCAATCGAAATATTCTATGACTATGGCGGAGCGGACAAATCGAACGCCGCGGACAAATAACCAATGGAATTCAATATGAACTACACGGCGTCGGGTGCGCCATTCACTTCCCATCAGAATCAATAGTTTTCGATTTTGGATCTAACAAAAGGATCAATGGCTTTGATGTATGACGCCTCTACATTTACGCCTTAGAAAGGCCGCTCGTGCATGAACATTACTGCGACATGAATACACTCGAAAAAGAACTCAAGGAGCTCGTTTCGCTAAAGACAATTGAAAAAAATGTCGCTATCCGATGACCTTTATATTTTCTCGCGCGACTTGCACACCTGAATAAACTTAGATTAGAAACCAACTTCAAATCCTTCTAAAAATTAGAACAACAAATCCAACATAATGACATACCTATATTTCGAGCAGACTCCATCGCGTAGCAGCAAGGAAAACTTCCACCAATATGAAATTTATACTCACATCCAACCTCAAAACGTAAAATGCGCCTTAAAAACACTGAAGATATATTAGAGTCAGCAAACAATGTGGGCCTGGACAGATTGGATCACCGGAGAAGAAGATGAGCGACCAAAATGAAACTTTGGACATCCTGATAAATGACTTCATCTCCATGGTGGAGTCCAGCACCCTGATATTTGAGCGAAAATTTGGCACTCGAGACATTCGAAGGCTTTGGCGCACCAAGGCAATAAAGCGATGCGGGAGAGTTACTCGAGGCGTTAAATATGAATTGCATGGTATTGGCTGCCGCATCAATTTATCGACAGGAAGCGTAGACTTCGACTATGGCCCTAACGGTGAAATCAATGGGTTTGATACTTGGCGCCTATACAATTTTGCCCGTGAAAGACCCTCTAAACATAGAAAATATTGCGATGAAGAAACCATTAAAAAAGAACTCAAAGAATATATAGAGCTAAAAAAAAATCAAAAAAATGTCAGGTATAAGTAACCTGTATGTATTGGCTAATTCAAAAGATACCGATTAGACACGACCACAAAAAGGGCCTGTTCACTCAGGCCCTTAAAACCAATTCCAGACTTTCAACTCAACCTATTACCCCTCACTGCTCATCCTCATCCTCTTCATACTCCATATCCGCCTCATCCGAATCATTCAACGGCACCGTCGCATCATCCATCAGCGACCCCGGATCCTCATTCCCCGGATCATTGATAAACGGCAGTCCACTCGAACCTTTCTCTTCCTTGCCTTCAGTCTCGGGAGTCATGGCAAACCTCATCATCTCGTGGCGTGTATGACGTTCGAAAAGCCCTACAACCAATCGTTCCGAAGCCCGACGAGCAAATGCAAAAAACCCGGCAAAATGCCGGGTTTCCGTTTAACCCGCCATCAATGATGGCGGTTTTTATGTTTATTCTTGTGCTTATGACCGCCACCCGAATGAGAGCCACCATCGTCACCCAGGTTATTACCGACCGCACCACCCGCCGCGCCGCCCAATCCTGCGCCAATGGTCGAACCCGTAGAGCCGCCGAGACTGTTGCCGACGACCGAGCCACCCGCCGCACCGAGACCACCGCCAATGGCGGCTTCTGTTCGATTGCGTTTATTCGCGCCGACGGCACTGCCCGCCGCGCCACCAACACCCGCACCTACCGCCGCGCCAGTACTGCCACCGAGTTGTCCACCGACCACATTGCCGAGCGCGCCGCCCAGGCCGCCACCCACAGCGGCGGTGCCATCACCAGCGGCCATCGCCCCTTGTGCTACCAGCAAGCCGAAAAACAGTGCAGATAATGACAAGCGCATATGAACCTCACAGTTCCCGAAGCGGGACAGTCCGCCCAGACATGGGCCTATGTGAGATTGGAGACGCAAACGGGGAAAACGTTCAGCCATGAAAAAGCCCGACATCGAGCCGGGCTTTTTCTGACAAACGATCAGTCTCAGTGACGCTTGTGACCTTTGGACAAGTTGCTGCCCACTGCGCCGCCAGCTGCGCCACCCAGGCCTGCACCAATCGTGGCGCCGGTTCTGCCGCCCAGGCTGTTGCCGATCACCGAACCACCGGCTGCACCGACACCGCCGCCAATCGCCGCTTTGGTCCGGCTACCCTTGCGCGCCGCCATTGCGCTGCCCGCCGCGCCTGCTACGCCGGCGCCAATGGCCGCGCCAGTGCTGCCGCCCATCTTCTGGCCGACGACATTACCCAGTGCGCCACCCAGACCACCGCCCAGCGCCGCAGTACCATCGCCGGCAGCCATTGCACCTTGAGCAACCAGAAGCCCTAGAACCAGAGCGGGCAGTGTTAAACGCATGACGTAAACCTCAAAAATAGGGATGACAAAAAGGGCCGGGATTTAATGCCGTCGCCGCGCAAAAGTCCAGCCAAAATCAGAGGCTTCGCGCGCTCAGCGCCGATTGGACAGCGATTCTGGAAAAGGTTTTATGACAGGCAAAAAAAAGCCCGCTGGGGAAACGGGCTGGAGACTTGCTTTCTAACGGATGGCTTCACCCTACTGCGGCAGACGTGAAAAGTTTGTGAAAGCTCAGCGAATTCATCGCCATCGCCTGTAAGAAATTTCCTCACGCATTCAGCCATAAAAAACCCCGCGAAATGACGGGGTTATTCAGAATAATGATTATTTTCTGGATCGCGTGGTGACCTTGGGGAGAAATTTCGCCTTCGGTCCCTTGGGTGCCGCGGATTTGATTTTGCCGATCTGCACCGGATCCTCGCCAAAACCTGACTGATACTCGGTCTGGCCGCACCGTACGCAGTTATTGAAGGAAAATTCAGCGCCATCGTCTTCTATATACGGATCAGTCATACCTTCGCCCCGTCGCAACAGATCGACACCGGCAAAAACCCTTTTGCCTGAAAAAATATCGACCTCCAAGGCTTTTGAGACTAGCCGGTCATTCCTGGACTTGTTATTCAGATCAGCCGACGCCCGACGAGCGGCCTACAAAATTCAAACACAACGATGAACCGTTGGTCACGCTTTGCTAAAGAATCCTGAGCACCGGCCGTTGCCCTTTTTCATACAAATGAATCTCAAGGAGAGAACATGCAAATCAACGGATTCCCCAATATGCCTGTCGTAAAACTCACGGACGAACAGATCGCAGCCGGCAAGGCTGGCGCGGAAAAACTCAAGGAGAAGATCGCTTCCGGTGAAATCACCATCAAGTATCCGGGTCCGGATACACCGGTTCTGCAACCAGGGGTCATTTACCATCCCAGCAAGCCAGTCGAACCCAACCCGCCTTCTGATACCCCCCCTCTCGTCGCCATTGATACACCACTGACCTATGACGAAAGAGGCACCGTGATCCTCAAGCCACAAGGCTGATTGCACCGCAAGATTGAGCCCATTCAACCTCTGAATGGGCTTACACACCCGTCAAACAAACTCAGCGCAACTTCACCGCCGTCCCCGTCGCAAACACAACAACCATCCCGCCCTTCCCGCCAGGCATGCTGATCTCGAAGTCCACCCCGACCACCGCATCTGCCTGCAAAGCACGCGCCCTCTCCCTGATTTCTTCGGTCGCCTGAATACGCGCCTCCTTCAAAGCCCGCTCCAGCGTCTGCGACCGCCCACCGAAAAAATCGCGCATACCGGCAAACATGTCACGGATCACATTGACCCCCTGCACCGATTCGGCACTGACGATGTCCAGGTATGCCGTGATCTGCCGGCCTTCAATGGCGTGAGTGGTGGAAATGATCATGGAATGTCGTCCCTATATGGATGAAAAAATCCGCGATTGTAATAGCTCAAAGCGGAATTCAAGCTGAAGCCAATAAAAATCCAGACGCCAGAAACCACAAAACCCCTGACTTCTTTCGAAATCAGGGGTTTTGTGTACTGAATGTGGCGGTGAAGGAGAGATTCGAACTCTCGATACAGTTTCCTGTATACACACTTTCCAGGCGTGCTCCTTAAGCCACTCGGACACTTCACCGTATCTCTTCAAACATGTTCTGTCTGTCGAGGCGCGCTAATGTAGTCGAAAGCTTTTGCGATGGCAAACTTTTTTTCAGAATTTTCATGCGGTTAAGAGAAAAAGTCGTTTTGCCCGCTGGCAGGCCATGGCAAACCGGCCAATCTTCGGTGGGCGCGGCCCTTCTATATAGAAGCAGAATGCTTCACCACGCTGGATGGGCCGTGAAACGGTGACTGGCGAGTCAGTCACGGCGCTTTACCTGGCTTGCGGCGGTGGGTAACGTCTGCCCATCTTTCTTACAAGGAATAGCGTCATGAGTGAGTTGATTTCCTACCACCTCGAAGACGGTATCGCGACCCTGACCTTGAGCAACGGCAAGGTCAATGCCATTTCTCCGGACGTGATTGCGGCGTTCAACGCGGCGCTGGATCAGGCGGTGACTGATCGTGCCATCGTGATCATCACCGGTCAGCCGGGGATTCTGTCCGGCGGCTATGACCTGAAAGTGATGACCGCCGGCCCTAAAGAAGCTGTGTCGCTGGTAACCGCGGGGTCGACCTTGGCGCGGCGCCTGCTTTCTCACCCGTTCCCGGTCATCGTCGCGTGCCCAGGTCATGCGGTGGCGAAAGGCGCTTTCATTCTGTTGTCTGCCGATTACCGTATCGGTGTCGACGGCCCGTTCAGCATCGGTCTGAACGAAGTGCAGATCGGCATGACCATGCACCACGCCGGTATCGAGCTGGCTCGCGATCGCCTGCGTCGCTCGGCGTTTCACCGCTCGGTGATCAACGGCGAGATGTTCGATCCGAAAAGCGCCGTGGATGCCGGCTTCCTCGACAAGGTGGTTGCCGCCGAGGAACTGCAAGGTGCCGCCCTCGCCGCTGCGCGCCAGTTGAAGAAGATCAACATGCTCGCGCACAAGAACACCAAGTTGAAAGTCCGTAAGGCACTGCTGGAAGCGCTGGATAATGCGATCATTCAGGATCAGGAGCATCTGGGTTGAGCCTGGATTCAAGAACGTAGAGAAAAGCCCGACCGTCGTGTCGGGCTTTTTCTTGCACGCATGGTTTAAAAGTCTGCGACAGCTCTAGTACACGTCTGACCATCAATTCGGAAACATGCGCTTAAACATCGGCTATCTCCGGACTCTATAGTGGCAATTGCCGAAAACAGTGCACATCCGTACACTGCGCCACCTTTTGTCCCGGTGGGGCCTGAAAATGCTGTTCGTGTTTCGTATGTTATTGATGGGCCTGCACTTTATTCTGGCGGGTGTGCTCGGGGTGATTCTCGGGATCTGCCGTCCGTTCAATCCGGACAACAGCCGTCTGTGCGCCCGTTTCTACGCGCTGCCGGCGATGTGTATTTTGCGTTTACGAGTAAAGTCCGATGTCAGCGGTTTGATGAACAAACCCGACAGCTGCGTGATCATCGCCAACCATCAGTCCAACTATGACTTGTTCGTGTTCGGCAACGTAGTGCCACGCCGTACTGTGTGCATCGGCAAGAAGAGCCTCAAGTGGGTGCCACTGTTCGGGCAATTGTTCTGGCTGGCCGGCAATGTGTTGATCGACCGTGGCAATGCGCAGAAGGCACGCCAATCTATGCTGACCACCACCAACACCCTGCAGAACGAAGACACTTCGATCTGGGTATTCCCCGAAGGTACACGCAACCTCGGCGAAGAATTGCTGCCCTTCAAGAAAGGGGCGTTCCAGATGGCGATTGCCGCCGGCGTGCCGATCGTTCCGGTTTGCGTCAGCAGTTACATCAAGCACATGCGTCTGAATCGCTGGCGCAGCGGGAAAATCCTCATACGCTCGCTGCCGGCGATTCCTACAGCCGGATTGACCATGGACGACATGCCGATGCTCATCAATCAGTGTCGCGAGCAGATGCGCGAGTGCATTGAGTCGATGGATCGGCAACTGCAAGCCGCCTGAAAAGAAAACCCGCACTGTGCGGGTTTTCTTTTGCCCGGTGAACTGTACAGATTTCACTGACTCTCAAGCAGCGACACGGCTAAGCTGAAGCCTTGTATTCCCTGCCACCTGCCAAGAAGAAGTGAATCACCACCATGGGTCGAGTTGTTGCTGCTGCGGTGTACAGCGCAGGCAAGAAAGTCACCAATATTACCCTCGACGAAGGCGCTGCCTGGGCCGCGAAAACCGGGCACTTTGTCTGGATCGGCCTGGAAGAGCCGGACGCTCAGGAGCTATCCAATCTGCAACGTCAGTTCAACTTGCACGAACTGGCCATTGAAGATGCCCTGGAAAAACACAGTCGACCGAAGCTGGAAACCTTTGGCGACGCTTTGTTTATCGTCACCTACTCGCCCATCCGCGAGAACGGCATTCTGCAATTCATCGAGACGCACATTTTTGCCGGCAAGGGCTACATCATCACGGCGCGTAACGGTCACTCGGCGTCCTACGCGCATGTCCGCCAACGTTGTGAGGCGCGTCCGCTGCTGCTGGAACACGGGGAAGATTTCGTACTTTATGCGCTGCTCGATTTCGTCATCGAGAACTACCAACCGGTGGGCGAAGCCATCCACGCCGAAATTGATGAACTGGAGCGCAACGTGTTGTGTAGCGCGTTGAACGAGCGTGACATTCAGAAGCTGCACGGCTTGCGCCGCGATGTCGTACGCCTGCGTCGGTACGCAGCGCCGATGGTGGAGATTGGCGAGGAGTTGCAGAAGCTGAGTTTCCCGTTTATCGACAAGAACATGCGCCCGTACTTCCGCGATGTGCAGATTCACGTCACGCGGCAGATGGAAGACCTGACCACCCTGGCCGATATTGCCAGCCAGACCATCGAGATTGGTGTTCTGCTCGAAGCCTCACGGCAAAGCGTGGTGCAGCGCAAGTTTGCTGCCTGGGCGGCAATTCTGGCGTTTCCGACGGCAGTGGCGGGGATTTACGGGATGAACTTCCAGAACATGCCAGAGTTGAGTTGGCATTACGGCTATTTCGGTGTGCTGGGGTTTATTACGGTGGGGTGTGTAAGTTTGTGGGCGAGTTTCAAGAAGTCTGGGTGGTTGTAGAGCAGACCGAGTTGTCTGGAACATTCGCGAGCAGGCTCGCTCCCACATTGATCGGTGGCGCACCGAAAATCCAATGTGGGAGCGAGCCTGCTCGCGAAGCTTTTGGCCTTAGACAGTTTCTGGCTTATGCGCCACAAAACGCATCATCCACTCCGCAACCGTCGCACCATGGTGTTCCTGCTCGAGGCTGGCCACGCCCTTGGTGTAGACCTGCGAACCCAACGCTTCCTGACGCAGATCCAGCAGCGCTCGCGAATAATCGTGGATGAATTCCGGATGCCCCTGGAAGCACAACACCTGATCGTTGATGTGATAGGCCGCAAACGGGCAAAAATCGCTGGAAGCAATCACCGTCGCGTTTTCCGGCAGCGCTGTGACCTGATCCTGGTGACTGATCAACAGCGTCAGTTCCTCACGTACCGGGCTCATCCATGGCGCCTTGGCCGCCAGTTTGTAGTTGTGGGTGCCAACACCCCAGCCCTGGGTCGCGCGCTCGCTCTTGCCACCGAGCAGCAACGCCAACAGTTGATGGCCGAAGCACACGCCAAGCAGTTTGTCGCCGCGCTCGTAACGCGTCAGCAGGTATTCCTTGAGGGTCTGAATCCACGGATCAGTGCCGAACGAATCGGCCTTGCTGCCGGTGACGAGGTATGCGTCGAAGGTCAGGTCGTCGCTTGGGTATTCGCCCTGCATCACGTTGTAGACGGTGAACTCGGCGGCAATCGGTTGCTGCGAGAACAGGCGCTGAAACATCTGCCCGTACCCCTGATATTGATCGACCAGTTCCGGACGCAGGATGTCGGTTTCCAGAATGCAGATGCGTAGCGACATAAAAAATACCTGACACGTGATGGGAATAATGAACACCCCAGAGCCTGCCTCGAAACACCCTGGCAAGGCAAGCCCCGGAATGCTCGCTGCCCTTAGAACATTTCACCTTTCGCTGCTTTATCCAACAGCAACGCAGGCGGCGCAAAACGTTCGCCATACTGCTCAGCCAGATACTGCGCGCGGGCGACGAAATCTTTCACGCCGTATTGATTGATGAACTGCAACGCACCGCCCGTCCACGCTGCAAAACCGATTCCGAAGATCGAGCCGACGTTAGCGTCCGCCGTCGAAGTCAGCACACCCTCCTCCAGACAGCGCACGGTTTCGATCGCTTGCACGAACAGCAGCCGATCGCGCACGTCTTTGGGCGAAATCTGCCCATCAGCCTTTTCGAAATGCGTCTTCAACTCGGGCCACAAATGTTTCTGCCCGCCGACCGGATAATCATAGAAACCGCCACCTGCCGCTTTGCCCGGGCGCTTGTATTCGTTGAGCAGCAAGTCAATCACGGCGAAGGCCGGATGCTCAATCAGCGGTTTCCCTTCTGCCTGTAGGTCCTTGGCGGTTTGCTGACGGATATGGCTCATCAAGCTGAGGGAAACTTCGTCGGAGATCGCCAGAGGCCCGACCGGCATCCCGGCCTTGCGCGCTTCGGTCTCAATCATCGGCGCACTCACGCCCTCGCCGAGCATGGCGATGCCTTCGTTGGTGAAGGTGCCGAAGACGCGCGAAGTGAAGAAGCCGCGACTGTCGTTGACCACGATCGGGGTTTTCTTGATTTGCAGAACGAAATCGAAACCGCGCGCGAGGGTTTCATCGCTGGTCTGTGTACCTTTGATGATTTCCACCAACGGCATTTTTTCCACCGGGCTGAAGAAATGCAGGCCGATGAACTTGCCAGGATCAGGCACCGCCGTAGCCAGCCCGGTGATAGGCAACGTCGATGTATTCGAAGCGATGACCGCTTCGGCGCCGACAACTTGCTGGGCGGCAGAGGAAACCCTGGCCTTGAGATCGCGGTCCTCAAATACCGCTTCGATGATCAGATCGCAACCCGCCAGGTCGGCATCACTCTCGGACGGTTGGATCCGCGCCAACACCTCATCACGCTTCGAAGCATCCATCTGTCCGCGGGCGACTTTCTTGTCCAGTAACGCGGCAGAATGTGCTTTGCCTTTTTCGGCGGCAGCCAGATTGACGTCCTTGAGCACCACTTCAATACCCGCCGAAGCACTGACAAATGCAATCCCCGCGCCCATCATCCCTGCGCCAAGCACGCCGACCTTGCGCGTGACATACGGCGCAAAACCCTGCGGCCGCGAACCTCCGGCGTTGATCTCGTTGAGCTGAAACCAGAACGTGCCGATCAGGTTTTTCGAGATCTGCCCGGTGGTCAGTTCGGTGAAGTAACGGGTTTCGATCAGGTGCGCGGTGTCGAAATCGACCTGAGCGCCCTCGACTGCCGCGCAGAGGATTTTCTCTGGCGCGGGCATTGTCCCTTGGGTCTTGCTGCGCAGAATCGACGGCGCAATCGCCAGCATCTGCGCAACTTTCGGATTCGACGGCGTGCCGCCCGGAATCTGATAACCCTTCACATCCCAGCGTTGCACCGCGTTCGGGTTGGCAACAATCCACGCACGCGCCTTGGCCAGCAGCGCCTCACGATCCGCCGCCAGCTCATCGATCAGGCCGGCCTGCAACGCCTGTTGCGGGCGCACCTTTTTGCCTTCAAGCAAATAAGGCAGCGCTTTCTCGAGACCGAGCATGCGCACCATGCGCACCACCCCGCCGCCGCCCGGCAACAGGCCAAGGGTCACTTCCGGCAGACCGAGTTGCACCGATGCATCGTCCAATGCCACGCGGTGATGACAGGCGAGGCAGATTTCCCAACCGCCGCCCAACGCCGCGCCGTTGATCGCCGCGACCACCGGTTTGCCGAGTGTTTCCAGAGTGCGCAATTGCCCCTTGAGGGCCAGCACCATGTCATAGAAGGCTTTGGCTTCAGGCTTGCCGACCTTGATCAGTTCATTGAGGTCGCCGCCGGCAAAGAAGGTTTTCTTCGCCGAAGTAATGATGACGCCGGCGATATTGTCTTTATCTTCCACCAACCGGGTGACGCACGCGGCCATCGCCTCGCGGTACACAGCGTTCATGGTGTTGGCGCTCTGGCCCGGCATGTCGATGGTCAGCACGACGATCGCGTCCTGGCCTTTTTCGTAACGAATGGCTTCGCTCATAACAAGGTTCCTTGAATTCGGGGCTCAGAGGCGTTCGATGATGGTGGCAATGCCCATGCCGCCGCCGACGCACAGCGTCGCCAGGCCATAGCGCAGGTGCCGCGCTTCCAGTTCATCGAGCAAGGTGCCGAGGATCGCGCACCCCGTGGCGCCCAGCGGGTGGCCCATGGCGATGGAGCCGCCGTTGACATTGACCTTGTCCGGATCGACGGCCATGTCCTTGATGAACTTCAGCACCACCGAAGCAAACGCTTCGTTGACTTCGAACAGGTCGATGTCTTCCGCGCGCAGTCCAGCCTTGGCCAGCGCTTTACGCGTTGCCGGCGCAGGGCCGGTGAGCATGATGGTGGGATCGGTGCTGGTCACCGCCGTGGCGACAATTCGCGCCCGCGGTTGCAGGCCCAGTGCCCGACCTTTGGCCTCGGAGCCGATCAGCATCAGCGCCGCACCGTCGACGATCCCGGAACTGTTGCCCGGCGTGTGCACGTGATTGATCCGCTCGACATGGCTGTACACCCGCAGCGCGGTCGCGTCGAAGCCCATTTGCCCGATCATTTCGAAACTCGGTTTGAGCTTGCCCAAGCCCTCAAGGGTCGACTCGGCGCGAATGAACTCATCCTGATCGAGCAGGATGATGCCGTTCTGATCCTGCACCGGCACCAACGATTTATTGAACGAGCCATCGGCCCGCGCGCGCGCGGCCTTCTGCTGCGAGTGCAGCGCGTAGGCATCGACGTCGTGACGACTGAACCCCTCAAGCGTGGCGATCAAATCCGCACCAACGCCTTGCGGGGTGAAGTGGCTGTGCAGGTTGGTTTGCGGGTCCAGCGCCCAGGCGCCGCCATCGCTGCCCATCGGCACCCGCGACATCGACTCGACGCCGCCGACCACCACCAGATCTTCAAACCCGGAGCGTACTTTCATCGCGCCGAGGTTGACCGCTTCCAGTCCCGAGGCGCAGAAACGGTTGATCTGCACACCGGCAACGCTGACATCCCAATCGGCCACTTGCACCGCGGTTTTGGCGATGTCCGAGCCTTGATCGCCAATCGGCGTGACGCAACCGAGCACCACGTCATCGACCTGGCTGGTGTCCAGCGCAGTGCGCGCTTGTAGCGCGGTCAGCAGGCCGGCGACCAGATTCACCGGTTTGACGCTGTGCAGGGCACCATCGGCTTTGCCCTTACCGCGGGGCGTGCGTAATGCATCGAATATCAAAGCTTGGGTCATGACGTCCTCGAACCTGTGCGGTGAGTGATTTCTTGTGCCTTCACTCTTGACCCGAGCGGTCGCGGATTCAATGACCACAGCGCTCAATACGCTTGACGCACACGCTCAGACGGACGGTCACAGAAGGCTGGGTGAACCGGTTCAGGTCGGCGAGTTGTCTAGCCAGCGGGCGGCAAAGAAGCTGGCAATAAGCCTCATGCTTTTTTAATCGCGATTTCCAGCAACTCCATATGAAATGGATCTAAGCCAAGCGTGACGCGGGCCCTAAGGTAGTACATGTACGTCAGGGTCGTCGGGTTTTGCCGAGGCCGACGTTCTTCAACAGGAAGTGCAGCGCTTGCCGTCATGGATATGCAGGCAAGCATCAGGAAATAACAATAAAGGCGGTCAAGCCATGTTCAAACAACCGAAAGTTCGTCAAGCAGGGCTCATTCTTTTCGCCACGACGCTGTTGTTGATTTTGCCGAATCTGACCAAGGTCATCGGTTGAATCGAGCGGCAGGTGCTGTTTATCACCACTGAAAATGTGACTGGCCCGCTACCCGGGCCAGCGTGGCTGTGCCAATCTTTGCGCACTCTCACGACATGGACGGCGATCATTTGAAAGCGCTCATTGTGTTCGGGGCCATGCTGCTGAGCATGCCCTTGTCTGCCGCACAGTTGGATCTGCAACTGGGTGCAAACAGCCGCACCTGGCAGACCGAAGAACTGCTCAAGCATCCTCAAGTGCAAACCCTCACGATCAAAAACGATGTGTCCTACAAGAAGGAGATGACCTATCGCGCCGTGCCTGTGGCCGCGCTGCTGATCGGGATCAAACCGCAGGATCACCTGCAAGCGGTGGCACTGGACGGCTTTGCCGCGGAACTGGCTGCGGCTCCGTTACTCAACCACGACGGCGCACGGGCCTGGCTGGCCATCGAAGATCCGGCGCAGCCGTGGCCACCGCTGTCGGAAGGCAAGCACAGCGCCGGGCCGTTTTATCTGGTCTGGACGGATCCGCAGGCGGGCAATATCAGCCCGGAGCAATGGCCGTTCGAAGTCGCAAGCATCAAGCGCATGGCGCCGGTGGCCGAGCGCTTCCCTGCCCTGCTGCCGGATCCTGCGTTGAAGGCGAATGACCCGGTGAACCAAGGGTTTGCGCTGTTTCAGAAAAACTGTCTGGCGTGTCACCGATTGAACGGTGCGGGGGATGCGCAATTCGGGCCGGATCTGAATATTCCGTATAACCCGACCGAGTATTTCGGCGCGGATTTCCTCAAGCGCTACATTCGTGATCCGCAGAGTTTGCGTCAGTGGCCGCAGGCGAAAATGCCGGGGTTTTCGGAGGCCGTGTTGCCGGAGGGGGATTTGCAGATGTTGATCGGGTATTTGCAACACATGGCTGGGCGGAAGGTTAAGCCGTAAGCCTTAGAGTGTTATGACTGGCCACTTCGCTGGCAAGCCAGCTCCCACAGGGTATGCGCAGAGTTCGAATCAGCGGTCATCCTGTGGGAGCTGGCTTGCCAGCGATAGGGGTATCCCGAATCTATTGTTGCTGGACGGAGATCACGGGGGTCGGCGAGACGAACACTTTCGCGTGCATCTGCTCACACCCACCGCCCCGACGCATGCCGCGCACCGGGCAGGCATCCAGATAATCCAGGCCCACCGCCAGTTTCAGGTGCCGCTCCGGCCGCGCCAGTTGATTGGTTACGTCAAAGCTGTACCAAGCGTCATCCAGCCACGCTTCGGCCCAGGCGTGACTGGCCAGATGCTCGCAATCTTCGCTGTACAAATACCCTGATACATAACGCGACGGAATCCCGAGGCTGCGTGCGCATGCCAGAAATGCGTGAGCATGATCCTGGCAAACACCCGCACGCCCGGCGAAGGCCTCAGCGGCGCTGGTATCGACCTCGGTGGAACCCGGCGTGTAAGTCATGTGCTGATTCAAACCGTGCATCAAATCAATCAACGCCGTGCGATCCCGCCGCTGTTTGCAGGACCTCTCGGCAAACGCGCGCAACGCCTCATCCGCCTCGGTCAACCGGGTAAAGCGCAGGAACGGCAGCGCCGACTGGCTCTCATGCTCGGCCTCGCGGAGCTCATCGATATCAACCTGACCTCGCGCACCGATGATGATCGCCTCGTGCGGTTCATCCATGGTCAGCACGTGCAGGATATTGCCGAACGGATCGAGTTGCGCGCGCACCGGGCGCGGCAAATCGAGCTGCCAGCTCAACACGTGCTGACGCTCGCTGTCGTGAGGTGTCAGCCGCAGGTACTGGATGCTCGCCCGCACCTGATCTTCGTAGTGATAGGTGGTCTCGTGGCTTATGGAAAGTCTCATGCAGCCTCCAGGTAGGAACTGTGAATGGCGTTGCCCAACTGGCGCACCAGCGGGATGAATTCGGTCAGCCACGCGTGCAGGCCTTCCTCGAGAATTTCGTTGATGCCGGTGTAGCGCAGGCGCGCGTCCATCTCTGCCGCCAGACGCTGCGCCGGTCGGCCGTTGGCGCCGGGCAACTGCGCGAGAATCTGATCGATCTCTTCGGTGCAGGCCCGCAGCGAGCGGGGCACATCGGCGCGCAACAAGAGCAGCTCGGCGACATGCCGGGCGCCGGGCGCATCGCGATAGATTTCGGTGTAGGCCTCAAACGACGACAAGGCTCTTAGCAACGCACTCCATTGGTAATAGGCGTGGGCGGTGCCATCACTGACCGCTTCAGCTTGGTCGCCAGCCATTTCATAGCGGGCATCGAGTAACCGCAGTGTGTTGTCCGCACGCTCAATGAAGGTGCCTAGGCGAATAAAGCGAAATGCATCGTTGCGCATGATCGTGCCGTAGGACGCACCACGAAACAGGTGCGAACGCTCCTTGATCCATTCGCAGAAACGGCTCATGCCATAGCGACTAAGGCCCTGTTCGGCGATCCCGCGAATCTCCAGCCACGTCGAATTGATGTTTTCCCACATGTCCGCCGTGATGCGCCCGCGCACGGCGTGGGCACTGGCCCGCGCCGCGCCGAGGCAGCTGTAGATGCTCGCCGGGTTGGCCGCATCGAGAGCGAAAAAGTGCAGCAGGCGTTCAGCATGTAGCGCGCCGTGACGTTCCAGATAATCGTCGAGGGTGCCGGTGATCAACAGCGGCATGGCCAATTCGTGCAAACCATCGCCGCGACCGTCCTGCGGCATCAGCGACAGCGAATAACTGATGTCGAGCATCCGTGCGAGGTTTTCCGCCCGCTCCAGGTAACGCGACATCCAATACAGATCCGAGGCAGTTCTACTTAACATGGCAAGCTTCCTTCAATCCTCGACCACCCAGGTGTCCTTGGTTCCGCCACCCTGAGAGGAATTCACCACCAGGGAGCCTTCACGCAATGCGACGCGGGTCAAACCGCCGGGCACCACGCGGGTTTCGCGCCCGGACAAGACAAACGGACGCAAGTCGATATGGCGCGGCGCGATGCCGTTTTCGACAAAGGTCGGACAGGTCGACAGCGACAATGTGGGTTGCGCGATGTATGCGTGGGGCTTGGCTTTGATCCGCTCGCGGAAGGCATCGATTTCCGCTTTCGTCGATGCCGGCCCCACCAACATGCCGTAACCGCCGGAACCCTGGGTTTCCTTGACCACCAGATCCGGAAGATTGGCCAGCACATGGGAAAGTTCAGACGGGTTGCGGCATTGCCAGGTCGGCACGTTCTTCAGGATCGGCTCTTCGTCGAGGTAGAAACGGATCATGTCGGTGACAAACGGATACACCGATTTGTCGTCCGCCACGCCGGTGCCGATGGCATTGGCCAACACGACGTTGCCCGAGCGATAAGACGAGAGCAGCCCCGGCACACCGAGCATCGAGTCGGGGTTGAACGCCAGCGGATCGAGGAACGCGTCGTCGAGGCGGCGGTAAATCACGTCCACCGCTTTCGGGCCGTCGGTGGTGCGCATGAACACCTTGTCGTCACGCACGAACAGATCTGCGCCTTCGACCAGTTCCACGCCCATTTCCCGCGCCAGAAACGCGTGTTCGAAGAATGCACTGTTGAAGCGACCCGGCGTCAGCACCACCACACTCGGGTCGTCGATCGGACTTGAGCTTTTCAGGGTATCGAGCAACAGGTTCGGGTAGTGATCGATCGGCGCAATGCGCTGGGCGGCGAACAGCTCCGGGAACAGGCGCATCATCATCTTGCGGTCTTCGAGCATGTAGCTCACGCCGCTCGGTGTGCGCAGGTTGTCTTCGAGCACGTAATAGGTGCCGTCGCCATCGCGCACCAGATCGACGCCGGAGATGTGCGAATAGATATCGCGGTGCAGATCCAGGCCCTGCATCGCCAACTGATATTGCTCGTTGGCCAATACCTGTTCAGCTGGAATGATTCCGGCCTTGATAATGCGCTGCTCGTGATAGAGGTCGGCGAGGAACATGTTCAGCGCCTTGACCCGCTGAATACAGCCGCGCTCGACGATCCGCCATTCACTGGCGGGAATACTGCGCGGGATGGTGTCGAAAGGAATCAGGCGCTCGGTGCCCTGCTCGTCCCCATAGAGCGTGAAGGTGATGCCGGCGCGATGGAACAGCAAGTCAGCCTCGCGTCGCCGTTGGGCCAGCAGTTCGTCAGGCGTGTCGGCCAGCCAGCGGGCGAACTCCCGATAATGCGGGCGAACCTGGCCGCCGGCATCGTACATCTCATCAAAATAGGTGCGGATCATGCCGTACTCCTTGTCACCCGGACATACAGGCCTTCGCAAGGCCCGTGCCATCGGCATAAACGCTTTGATTTCAATCGGTTGGAAATACACGCCGCAGGCACCGCACCATTCCTGTGCGGCAAATGCCCCAACCGGATTGCCCCCGCTTCATTGCGACGCACTGCATCGCCTATCACCAGCATAGTCAGAGTTGATTTCACTGCCCGGCGCTGCTTGCGGATAATCCGCGCATTCGCTGCAAAACTTCCCCGCGCACAGCGCCGCGAAGTCGCCAGCTCAACTGACCTGGACTGCCCTCGCAGCCCGCCCCGCTGTAACCCTGACCGGTTTCCTCTCCTTATCGGTCTTCCCTTTTAGCCACCCTCTCCGGTGGCTTTTTTTTGCCTTTTGGAAATGTTTTGAAAGCAAAAGCAAAAGATCGCAGCCTTCGGCAGCTCCTACATGAATCTGTGTAGGAGCTGCCGAAGGCTGCGATCTTTTGATCTTTAAAAATGGCAACGGCCAACCCAGAGGTCAGCCGTTGGTAATCAAATAACCTGAGATCAGTTCAAACGGTGGCGATTGCGCACCTCCTGCTTCACGCCCCAGCCTTCGATAATACCGCCCAGAGGTTCAACCACGGCAGAGAATCCCTGCTCGAAGTCACCGATATCGTCATATGTCGCGTACATCACTTTGCTTAATTCCAGCGCCCACGCACCGTCATCACGCACGCTGACCTGGGCATTGATGGATTCACCGCGAAATTTGCCTGCCGCCCTGCGCGCCCGCTCCTCGTCCGGGAAAATCGCGTAGAACTCGATGGGATGGAACCGGGAAAAATCGAAACCGCCTTCTTTCATGCGGCGCAGAACATTGCTGCTGATGTCTTCTTGATAGGCTGTGCTCATGAATCGTCCCCCTCGCATAGATGGATAGACTTTCCGTATTCCCGCCCCGGGCCTTAGGCCAAAGTACGACGGCAACGTGGTTGCACGCGGGAACAAGCATGTAGCTGACAAGACCAGACCTTAGCGATCCGTTCGCTGATCTCGCTTGCAGAGTAGCCCCAAGATAGAGCTGCTGCCAAGGCCTGGTTGCTTCGGATGAAGGAAGATTTTCAGATTGGAGTGATGCTGCGGATTTCGATGCTGTTCTGGGTTTTCAGGCTTTTCACCCCGGCATCGGCGGTACGCCCTTCCAGATCATTCAGGTCCAGTTCGGCGGCGACGGGCAGAAGCCGTGCCTTGATCAATCGAGCGGCCTCATCATCGCTGGGGCATTCCGCGCGCTCGAACACCTCATCGACAATTTCACCATGATCGTCCACGAAAGTGACTTTCCACTTTTGCATCGGTGCCTCCTCGATCAAACCCGCAAATGGGCTTACACCTATCTCGACTGTGTACGCCGAAAGTTGGTTCAAAAGGATTACAGCGGGCGCAGATGAAAAAAACGACATCTATGGTAGGAGTTGCCGAAGGCTGCGATCTTTTGGGACGCAGAGCATCCCCGGCTACATTCCCACGCAGAGCGTGGGAACGATCAACAGTCCGATTTCGCTAGCAGGCTCGCTCCCACAGGGATATTGCAGTGTTCTTTAGTCGTTGCTTGGCTTGTTGATCGCCTGCAGCACGTACTGCGGCAAGGCGAACGCGCCAATGTGGATTTCCGGGTTGTAGTAACGGGTGACGATGCCGCTGCCGATGAAGCGCTGTTGCAGGATTTCACGGCTCAGCTTGCGGTAGGCCGGGTTGGTCGAGCCCCAGGCGAAGGTCATCGAACCGCCGATGTAGGTCGGCACTGCCGCTTGATAGAAGTGCCAGTCCGGGAACAGGCTGTTCAGACGCCCGGCGGTGGTTTTCACTTCGTCGATCTGCATGAACGGCGTGCCGTTCTGGGTCACCAGAATGCCGCCTTCGTTCAGGCAGCGATGGCAGGCCTGATAGAAGTTCTCCGAGAACAACACTTCGCCCGGGCCGATCGGGTCAGTGGAGTCGGAGATGATCACGTCGAATTTTTCCGTGGTGGTGGCGACGAAACGCATGCCATCGTCGATCACCAGGTTCAGACGCGGATCGTCGTAGGCGCCGCTGGAGTGGTTCGGCAGGAACTCTTTACACATGTCGACCACGGTGCCGTCGATCTCGACCATGGTGATGTGCTCGACGCCGGCGTGCTTAGTCACTTCGCGCAGCATGCCGCCGTCACCACCGCCGATGATCAGCACGCGCTTGGCGCTGCCGTGAGCGAGGATCGGCACGTGAGTGAGCATTTCGTGGTAGATGAATTCGTCGGCTTCGGTGGTCTGGATCACGCCGTCCAGCGCCATTACACGACCCATGCGCGGGTTCTGGAAAATCACCAGGTGCTGGTGTTCGGTGCGCACTTCGTGCAGCAGTTTTTCCATGCGAAAACGCTGGCCGTAGCCTTCGTAGAGGGTTTCCAGGTACTCGCTGGTTTTGGTGACGGTCATGGTCAAGTGCTCCGATGAATGCGCGGGCGCCAATCGTGGGGACGATTGCCCGGGAAAGGCGCGCATTCTACGTTGCCGAAGATGACAGGTCGAACCTCACTTCATCGACAACCCGCAATCCCTGTGGGAGCTGGCTTGCCAGCGATAGGGTCAACTCGGTTTGTCAGTGACACCGCAGTGATCCTATCGCTGGCAAGCCAGCTCCCACAGGTTTTGGGTCGCTCACGAAGTTTGCGGCTAGATTCTGACGTTGCCGCGCGGTCCGGCAATCGCCCAGATGATCAGGCCCAGCACCGGCAGGAGGATGATCAGCAGCACCCAGACGATTTTCATCCCGGTGGTGGCACCGCTTTTCAGCACATTGATGATGGCCCAGATGTCGAGGGCAAGGATGATCAGGCCAATCAGACCGTTGAACGTGGAACCCATGGTGTCGCTCCAGAATAGTGGCATGCACTTTTAGGATAGACGGTCGCGCGCAGGGTTCCCTTTTATTGCAATTGCGCTCAGACGTGAACGGCGATCTTCAGGGCTTCGAGCGATGGCGCGGCGGCGATGCCGACTTCGGCGCACAGTTCCAGCACCCGAGGCACGTCGTTGCCGAAGACCAACACCATTTGCAATTCGTCGTCGAGCAGTTGGCTGAAGTTCATCAGCGTGTAGCCGCCGTTTTCCTTGTTCATGCTGCTCATCTGCACCTGTATGCGATTGAGCGCAGTCAGGGCTTCGGTCTTGGCCAGTTGCTTGGGTTTGAGGTTGAAATCAACGCCCGGGCCAAAAGAGGCAACGATCTGCGCGAACAGGTCGACGTAAGTGTCAGCCTGGAACAGCACGGTTTCCGGCAGGCTGCCGACCACGACCCACTCGCCCAGCGGGATCGGGAAGGTATCGTCGTAGTTGATGTCGGGGTTGGCTGCCAGAAAAGCATCGGCATCGGCGTAGGCCTGTGCCGCTTCGTCGGCGACTTTCAGGATCTCGTCCTCGCCCATGCAGCCGGAGCTGATTTTGCTGATGAGTTCGACGAGTGCGGCTTTCATGAGGGCGGATCCTGTGGCGAAGGTGAATTTCGAGGGCGCGAAGGATAGCGCATTCTCCCCTTCGCCACAGTCCATCAGAAGGGATTTCAGCCCGACAGCTTTTCCAGCTGCGCAGTGGTATCAACCGCGCCCATCGTCCGTGCAGCGTCCAGCGCCGTCACGCCATTGGCGTCCTTGGCTTGCGCGTTGGCACCCTTGCTGATCAGGTAGTCGACGATTTCAACACGGTTGAACATCGCTGCCATCATCAGCGCCGTACGCCCATCAAACGACGAGCCTTCGATCTCGGCGCCCGCCTCGACCAGCGCCTTGACCACCGCCAGATCGCCCTTGAACGCAGCACCGGCAATCGGGCTCTGGCCGTTGCCATTGCGCATTTCCGGATCGGCCTTGTGTTTGAGCAGTACGTTCACCGCATCGACATGGCCGTAGTAGCTGGCCAGCATCAGCAGCGTGTCACCCTTGCTGTTTTTCAGGTTGACCGGCAAACCGGCGGTGACCAGGCGATCAAGCATCTCGGCATCACCGTCGCGCGCCTTGTTGAAAACCTGCTCGGTGAATTCGGCAGCTTCTTCAGGGGTCATCTGGCGGCTTTGGTCGGACATGGGGCAACTCCACTTTCGGTCAATCGGAAAGCCGACAGTTTCCAGAGCGAGACGCTGGCTGTCACCCCCTTTTTCTCAAGTCGCGCCATAGCCAGATTCAATAACGATGCTTGCCCTGATGAATTTCCGCGAACACTTCGTCGGTGACCCGCACGTAAGTCTGCGTGCCAGGCAGCCAGGCGTAAATCGGGTCATCGCTGGTCTGGCCGGGGTCGAAGCCTTCATTCTTCAGTCGGGTTTTCTGGTATTTGAAGGTGCCTGTAGTTTCCATTTTGACCTTCACTCGCAGGAACAACGGCACGGCATAGGCTGGCATGCGCTCCCGGGCAAAGCTCAGCAACTCGGCGAAATCCAGCGTCGCGAGGGATTCCGCCGGGGTAATCGCCGCCATGCCGGCGCGGCCGTTGGTATTGCGGATCTCCACGCCATAAGCCACCGCCTCGGAGATGTGCGGATGTTGCAGTAAAAGGTTTTCGACCTCAGTGGTCGAGACGTTTTCGCCCTTCCAGCGATAGGTGTCGCCGAGGCGATCAACAAATTGTGCGTGGCCAAAACCGATATCGCGCAGCAGGTCGCCGGTGTTGAAAAAGCGATCGCCTTTGCTAAATACGTCGTGCAGTACGACCTTGGCGGTTTTCTGCGGATCGGTGTAGCCGTCCAGCGGCGCCTTCTCGTCGATCCGCGCCAGCAGCAAGCCCTGCTCGCCTTTGCCGACCTTGCGCATGAAACCGTCAGGGCTGCGGACCGGTTCACCGCTGTCATGGTCGTAGGCCACCAATTCCCAGGCCATCAGGGAAAAACCAATGGTGTTGTCGAAGTTGAGAATGTTGGTAAAACCGATATTGCCGTCGCTCGCCGCATACAGTTCACAGATGTGCTCGACAGCGAAACGGGTCTTGAATTCGGCCCAGGCGCCCGGGCGCAAACCGTTGCCGATCATCTTGCGCACATCGTGGCGGCTGTCGTCGGCGCAGGCCGGTTGATCGACCAGATAACGGCACAGTTCGCCGACGTAACCGATGGTCGTCGCGCGATAGCGGCGCACGTCATTCCAGAACTGACTGGCGCTGAACTTGCGGCGGATCGCGAAGCCCGAGGCGCCGTTGACTGCCGAGCCCCAGCACACACACAAACCTGTGGCGTGGTACAGCGGCAAAGTGCAATAAACGACATCGTCGGCGCTCATGTTCAGGGCGATCATGCCGAAACTGGCGGAGCTGCGCATCCAGCGCCCGTGCTTGAACACTCCAGCCTTGGGCAGGCCGGTGGTGCCTGAGGTGTAAATGTAGAAACACGGATCGTCGAAAAAGATCTGCTGGCTGCTCGGCGGATTTTCGCTGTAGGCGTCGGCACTGGCGCTGATCAGATTGACGTAACCTTCGGGCGCGATGCCCGGATGGCTATAGGTGTCCTGATCGGCGACAAACCAGGTGCGCGGCGCGGTAATCGTCACTTGATCACGAATCGCTGCAAAAGCGGGAAGCAGTTCTTCACCCACGACAATCGCCACCGGCGCCACCAGATTCACGCTGTGGATCAGCGTGTCGCGAGTCTGTGAGGTATTGAGCAGCGCGCTGACCGCACCGACCTTGGCCAGCGCCAGAATGGTCACTAGCAATTCCGGGCGGTTTTCGATAAACACCGCGACCACGTCGCCCTTGCCGATGCCCTGCCCGTTCAGATAGTGAGCGATGCGGTTGGCCCACTGGTTGACCTGCGCATAGGTCAGCCGCACATCGCCCTGCAATAACGCCGGCCCTTCGGGGTTGCGCAGCGTCGCTTGCTCGAACGTCCAGCCAAGGCCACAGCTTTGGGTCGGATCCGTGACATTGGCCACCTTCATGCCCTTGACCACCCGTGGGATGGCTTTGGCAATCATCGGCAGTTTGCGGAGCATCATGCCCCAGGTAATCGTGTCGCTTGGCGCGTGACTCATGGAAGCTCCCCGTTCGACCTTGACGTGCAGGTCGATGTTTTTATTTTTCGGGCTTTGGCTTGAAGCAACCGACGCGTGCGAGCGTGGGTCGAGATCGAAAATACGTCAGCGCTTCTCACGGTGTACACGCGGTTTTTGCAATGTTTTGTATCCGCGGATCGACCGGCGGCTGCGGTGATCACCGGGTTGGCGATTGGTTCCGTGGATTGGACAACGATCCCGCAAAATGCAGGATGCACGATGGCCATTCATGCAGTTTGCACGACGCCTGAAATTTTCTAAATTTATAAGTTATTGATTTTAAAGGGATTTATTATTTTCAAATGCTGGCACAATCGCTGCAACCTCCTCTGCATGCTTGCCATTCAAGTGCATACGGAGCTGAAAGACATGAGCCTGATCCAAGAAAAATTTACCTCCCTGTTCTCCAACTTCGACGTCACCACTGCGCCACGTCCCGATGGCGGGATCCTGCTGACTCTGCGTAGCAGCGACGGCAAAGTGTTTAAACGCGCACTGACTTATCAACAACTGCATGCCGGCGACCAACTGTCGTGGGCGATCAGTGCCATTCGCCGCGACCTGGCTGAACAAGCCAGTGAACTGCCGCAAATTGCCATGCTGCAGAGCCAGCAGCGTTTTGCCCTGCCGACTTATCACTCGCTGTAACGCTTAAACCGCTTTAAACAAAACAGGCCGTGGAGCTCTCGCTTCACGGCCTGTTTTTTTTGTGCGCGATCTTTACTGCGATCGCTAACTTTTTGTAGGAGCTGCGGAACGCTGCGATCTTTTGATCTTGTTTTTGAAGATCAGGATCAAAAGATCGCAGCGTTCCGCAGCTCCTACAGGGATTGTGTGGATCAGAAAGCTTCGGGTTCTATTCCGGTGAAGGTGTCGACGGTGATGTGGCTGCCCAGCTCGCCGCCTTCGCGGGCCAGGCCGCAGGTTTGCAGACCGGCTGCTTGCGCGGCGTCGAGTTCCTCGACGATGTCTGAGAGGAATAGAATTTCCTCGGGCGCGACGCCAATGGCTTGCTGAATATTGGTGTACGACTGCGCCTCACGCTTAGGCCCCGAAGTCGTGTCGAAATAGCCGCTGAACAGTGGCGTCAGATCCCCCGCCTCCGAGCAGCCGAAAATCAGTTTCTGCGCCTGAATCGACCCCGACGAGTACACAAACAGTTGATAACCGGCCGCATGCCAGCGTCGCAGCGCTTCAACGGCGTCCGGATAAACATGCCCCTTCAACTGTCCGGCGTGATAACCCTGGGCCCAGACCATGCCTTGCAAGGCCTTGAGTGGCGTGGCTTTGCGATCTTCCTCGATCCAGCTCAAGAGAATTTCAACAACCCGTTCAACATCCGCCTGCGGTGCATTGCTGTCACGGCGTACGGCGTCGAGTTGCTCAGCAACATCGGCGCGTTCGGCGTTCTGCCGAACGAAATCCGGCAAATGTTTGGCCGCGTAGGGAAACAGCACGTCAAACACAAAACTGACCGCGCTGGTGGTGCCTTCGATGTCAGTGACAATGGCTTTGATCGACATCGAATCAGTCCTCCAGTCGCGGGAAACGACCAGCGATGTCTTCGCCGGTGAAGTTGGCAACCCAGCCTTCAGGGTTGTTGAACAGGCGGATCGCCACGAAGTGCGGGTGCTCGCCCATGTCGAACCAGTGCTTGGTGCCGGCCGGCACCGAGATCAGATCGTTCTTCTCGCACAGTACGGCGTAGACGTAATCGTCGATGTGCAGAGTAAACAGGCCACGGCCAGCAACGAAAAAGCGTACTTCGTCTTCGGCATGGCGGTGTTCTTCAAGGAACTTGGCGCGCAGTTCGGCTTTTTGCGGGTGATCGCTGTTCAGACTGATGACGTCGACGGTGATATAACCGCGCTCGGTCATCAGTTTGTCGATCTGTTCTTTATAAGCGCTGATCACTTCTTCCTGCGTGGCGCCGGGCTGGATCTTTGCGGCGGCTTGCCAGCGGTCGAAGCGCACGCCCTGCTCGGCCAGGGTCGAGGCGATGTCTTCAAAGTGGGTCAGCACTTTGTTAGGAATCTCGGGGCTTGAGACGTGATAGACGGACAGGCTGCTCATTGGGGCAATTCCTCGGTATCGGCCTTGCCGTCCGGTTCTTGCAGACCGGTCGGGCACAGCATTTCATCAGGCAAATGGGCTACTTCCGGTGAAGTCAGCCTTGGCGGTTCATGACGCTGCGGGTTTTCAACTCGCATTCAAACAGAAATTCAAAGGCCTCGATTTGTCGCAGCGCGTCGTTCATCTGCGCGCCCCAGGTGTAGAGGCCGTGGCCGCGAATCAGATAACCGACGCAATCGGGATGGGCGTCGAGCCAAGGCTGCACCTTGGCGGCGAGGCGCGCAATGTCCTGATCGTTGTCGAAAATCGGCACGCGCACCGGCGATTCGTGGGTCGAGATGCCGCTGAAGGCCTTTTGCAATTCGTAGTCTTCGAACTCGATAAAGTCTTCAGGGGTCAGGCGCGACAGCACCGTGGCATTCACCGAATGGGTGTGCAGCACTGCGCCGATCTCCGGCCGCCAGCTATAAAGCTGAGTGTGCAGCAGGGTTTCGGCGGACGGCTTTTTGCCCGGCTCCAGGCTGTTGCCGGAAAGATCGGTGGCGAGCACATCGTCCAGGCCCAACTGGCCCTTGTGCTTGCCGGACACGGTCAGCAGCGCTTCGCTCGGCGACAGGCGCGTCGAGTAATTGCTGCTGGTGGCCGGCGACCAGCCGCGACCATAAAGAAAGCGCCCGGCGTCGACGATTTGCTGGGCGAGTTGTTCACGCGTAAGGCTCATGGCCTGTCCTCTTGCATACGTGTGGCAATGATAACGGCAGCAGCGAGCGCCGCGAGACTGGCAATACTAAAGGTCAATGTCGCGCCGAGGGCATTCCAGCTGTAACCGGAATACAACGCGCCAAGCGCACCGCCGGTGCCGGCCAGTGCGGCGTACAACGCCTGGCCCTGCCCTTGCTGGCGGGCGCCGAAGCTACGTTGCACGAAGGCGATGGCAGCGGCGTGAAAACTGCCGAAGGTCGCCGCGTGCAGAATCTGCGCGAACAACAGCACCCAGAGAAACTCGGCGAACGAACCTAGCAGCAACCAGCGCAGCGCCGCCAGCAGAAAACTCGCCATCAGCACCCGGCGCAGGGAAAACCGCGCGAGAATCCGGCTCATTGCCATAAACATCAGCACTTCGGCGACGACTCCCACGGCCCAGAGCATACCGATCGTGCCGCGTGTGTAGCCGAGCCGTTCAAGGTGCAGGGTCAGAAAGGTGTAATACGGGCCGTGGCTCATCTGCATCAACGCCACGCAACCGTAAAACGCCAGCACGCCGGGATTGCGCAGCTGTTTGAGAAAGCCCTCGCCGTTCGGCCGATTGCCTTGCGGCGGTTGCGCATTCGGCACCCACAGACTGCTGAGCACGATGCCGGCCATGATCAACACCAGCGCTGCCGGGTAGATATCAAGGCTCAGCCATTCGAACAATCGGCCGAGCACCACCACGGTGATGATGAAACCGATCGAACCCCACAGCCGGATCTGGCTGTAACGCGAGGTCTGCCCCTGCAAATGCGCCAGCGTAATCACTTCGAATTGCGGCAGCACCGCGTGCCAGAAGAATGCGTGCAGAGCCATGACCATCGCCAGCCAGGCGTAGGTCTTGCTGACGAAAATCAACGAGAAGGTCAGCAGTGTGCACACGGCGCCAAAACGCACGATGGCCAGGCGTTTGCCGGTGTAATCGCCGAGCCAGCCCCAGATGTTCGGCGCCACACAGCGCATCAGCATCGGGATCGCAACCAGCTCACCAATCCGCGCCGGACTGAAGCCGAGGTGGTCGAAGTACAGCGCCAGAAACGGCGCTGTCGAACCGAGCAAGGCGAAATAGAACAGATAGAAACTGGACAGCCGCCAGTAAGGGAGCGCCGCCACGGTTATGCCGCGACGGCTTTAGAGCCCGCCATCAAAGCTGACCCAGCACCGGCGTGCTCACGCGCACATCGGCGTTCTGGCCACGGTGACGCAGCAAGTGATCCATCAGCACGATGGCCATCATCGCTTCGGCAATTGGCGTGGCGCGGATGCCGACGCACGGGTCGTGACGGCCCTTGGTGATCACATCGACCGGGTTGCCGTGGATATCGATCGAACGACCCGGGGTGGTGATGCTCGACGTCGGTTTCAACGCCAGGTGCGCAACGATCGGCTGACCGGAAGAAATACCACCGAGAATGCCGCCGGCATTATTGCTGAGGAAACCTTGCGGGGTCATTTCATCGCGGTGCTCAGTGCCGCGCTGGGCGACCGAGGCGAAACCGGCGCCGATTTCCACGCCTTTGACCGCGTTGATGCTCATCAGCGCATGAGCCAGCTCAGCGTCGAGGCGGTCGAAAATCGGCTCGCCCAGGCCCGGCATCACACCTTCGGCGACAACGGTGATCTTGGCGCCGACCGAGTCTTGGTCGCGGCGCAACTGGTCCATATAGGCTTCCAGCTCCGGGACTTTGTCCGGATCCGGGCTGAAGAAGGCATTCTCTTCCACCGAATCCCAGGTCTTGAACGGGATTTCGATCGGGCCGAGCTGGCTCATGTAGCCACGGATGACGATGCCTTGGCTGGCCAGGTATTTCTTGGCAATCGCACCGGCCGCCACGCGCATCGCGGTTTCGCGGGCCGAGCTGCGGCCACCGCCACGGTAGTCGCGCTCGCCGTATTTGTGGTGGTAGGTGTAGTCGGCGTGGGCCGGGCGGAACAGATCCTTGATCGCCGAGTAGTCCTTGGACTTCTGGTCAGTGTTGCGGATCAGCAGGCCGATCGAGCAACCGGTGGTGCGCCCTTCGAACACGCCAGAGAGGATTTCGACTTCGTCGGCTTCCTGACGCTGGGTGGTGTGGCGGCTGGTGCCGGGCTTGCGGCGATCGAGGTCGCGCTGCAGGTCTTCGAGGGAGATCTCCAGGCCCGGCGGGCAGCCGTCGACAATGGCGACCAACGCCGGACCATGGCTTTCGCCAGCGGTGGTGACAGTGAACAACTTGCCGTAGGTATTGCCGGACATGCAGGACGCTCCGTGAAATCAAACCCAAATTCGTGATGCGCGCCAGTATACGCAGGCTAACCGAGTAGTTCATCCTCGAACCTTATTGGTGCTGGCGAGTCCAACCGGCACCTTGGCGAATGATGGCGTGATGATGCTGCGAGTTTTGATCTTGAGTCTTACCCTGTTTACGGGCTTTGCCCAAGCGACTGTCCTACAACGCCCGGTTACTTTGGATACCGGCACCGGCGAACTTTTCGGTTCGCTGCTGCTGCCAAAATCTGACAACCCGGTGCCGGTTGTCCTGATCATTTCTGGCTCAGGTCCTACGGATCGCGACGGAAACAACCCCGACGGCGGGCGCAACGACAGCTTGAAACGGCTGGCGTGGGTGCTGGCCAAACACAACATCGCCAGCGTGCGCTACGACAAGCGCGGTGTTGCGGCGAGCCTGGCGGCGACGCCGGATGAGCGCAATTTGTCGGTGGAAGCCTATGCGGCGGACGCGGTGGCGTGGGGGCAAAAACTCAAGGCCGATCCGCGTTTCGGCAAATTGATCCTGCTCGGCCACAGTGAAGGCGCGCTGATTGCCAGCCTCGCCGCGCCGAAAGTCGATGCTGCAGCGGTGATTTCCCTGTCCGGCAGCGCCCGCCCGGTCGATCAGGTGATCCGCGAGCAACTGGCCCGCAGCCTGCCGCCGCCGCTGATGCTGCGCAGTAACGAACTGCTCGACAGCCTCAAGGCCGGCCACACCGATGACAATGTGCCGCAACCGTTGCAGGTGATTTTCCGCCCGAGCGTGCAGCCGTATCTGATTTCGCTGTTCCGTCAGGATCCGGCGAAAGCCTTCGCGCAATTGAAGATGCCGGCGCTGATCGTCCAGGGCAGCAACGACATGCAGGTCGGCGTTGGCGATGCGCAGGCGCTGAAAGCCGCCAAACCCGACGCCGAACTGGCGGTGATCGACGGCATGAACCACGTCATGCGCATCGTCCACAACGATATGAAGCGGCAATTGGCTTCGTACAAGGATCCAAATTTGCCCCTGGCAGCGGAACTGGGCAGCAAGATCATCGAGTTTATTGACGGACTTCGCACCCGTTAACGGTTGTTTGCCCTCTAGTCCTGACAGAAACGGCCGATAAGTCTTTGTCGCCAGCGCAACGGCTGGCGACAAGCAGGGCTTGGACAGGATCTCGCCGTTATGACTGATACCCAGACTTCACCCGACACCACCGCTGAAAAAGACGCACCGCCAGCGGTCGAGCTGCCGTGGGCGGATGTCCACGTCGAGCACCACAAGATGCTCCGCCTGGCCCCGCTGCAAACCGATCGCAACACCGGCGGGCGCCCCTTGCGCTTCGTCGAATTCGGCTATGCCGAGCGCAACAGCAAAGAAAAAAGCCTGATGCGCATGGCGATCAAACTGCCCGGCCAGCGTGTGCGCAAAGAGCAGAATCAGCTGGACGTGTGGGTGGATCACACCACCAAGCGTGTGCACTTCGGCCCCGACAGTGGCTTGCAGATCGAACCGATGAACCGTGGCATCGGCCGTTACATGGCCGCGCAAGGCATCAATTGGGCGAAAAAACGCTGGCCGACCTACACCGTCGACGGCATGGACTTGAACAACAAGGACGCGTTGAACGAAGACACGCGCCTGCGTCGCGATCACTTCCTGCGTGTGCATGGTTTTGATGTGGTGTACGCCGATGCCCAGCACTTGAAGGGCAGCGTCAAGGATGTGTTGGTCAGCGATTTGCTCGGCGACTGGAACAGCGAGAAGCTGCAGATCGTCGAGATTCTTGAAGCGGCGCAGATGCTTCAGCAAGCCGAACAGAATCTGGCTGAGCAGGAAGTGAAGCTGAAAAAGCAGGAAGACAAGGTCAGCAAGTTCAAGCGTGAAGATGCCGGGCTGCGCTTCACGATAACCTGTCTGGTGGCGTTTGCGGTGTTTCAGGCGGGGTTGTTGATCTGGATTGCCACGCACCGCTGATCGCTTGAAACCGCGTCGCGGCCATTCGCGAGCAAGCTCGCTCCCACCTTGGAATGCATTTCCCTGTGCTTGATCGTTCCCACGCTCCGCGTGGGAATGCAGCCCGGGACGCTCCGCGTCCCAACAGCGGACGCAGAGCGTCCATTGAGGCATTCCCACGCAGAGCGTGGGAACGATCAGTCTCGATTAGACGCGGGAAGCGAATAGGGCCTGGTGGTTGCGGCACTGCTCCGCCGTCAGCATGAACACGCCATGCCCGCCGCGCTCGAATTCGAGCCAGGCGAAATCGACTTCCGGGTACAACGCGTCAACGTGCACCTGGCTGTTGCCCACTTCAACGATCAGCAGGCCTTTCTCGGTCAGATGATCGGCCGCTTCAGCAAGCATGCGTCGAACCAGGTTCAGACCATCATCGCCACACGCCAGGCCCAGCTCGGGCTCATGCTGATACTCGTCCGGCATGTCAGCGAAGTCTTCCGCATCCACGTATGGCGGGTTCGACACAATCAGGTCGAAACGCTGACCCGGCAAACCGTCAAAACCATCGCCCTGGACGGTGTAGACGCGCTCATCGACACCATGCCGCTCGATGTTCTGGTTGGCCACTTCCAGCGCCTCGAACGACAGATCGGCCAGCACCACTTCGGCGTTCTGGAACTCGTAGGCGCAGGCGATACCGATGCAACCGGAACCGGTGCACAGGTCAAGAATCCGCGCCGGCTCGGTGCCGATCCACGGCGCAAAGCGGTTTTCGATCAGTTCGCCAATCGGCGAACGCGGGATCAACACGCGCTCGTCGACAATGAACGACATGCCGCAGAACCAGGCTTCACCCAACAGGTAAGCGGTGGGAATGCGCTCTTCGATGCGACGCTTGAGCAGGCGTTGCAAATTGACCAGCTCGTCGTCTTCCAGCGCGCAATCGAGGTAGCTGTCGGCGATTTCCCACGGCAGGTGCAAAGCTCCCAGCACCAGCTGTCGCGCTTCATCCCAGGCATTGTCGGTGCCATGGCCGAAAAACAGATCCTCCCCATGGAAGCGGCTGACGGCCCAACGAATGTGGTCGCGCAGGGTACGAAGTCGGGAAGTGATCACGGGGCAAAACTCCAGAAAAAACGACTGGCGATTCTAGCAGCCAAAACGCCTGACGACGACGCAGGAAAAACATCGCGCCGACAGTAGGAGTTTTCTGTTTTTTGCATCGGCCATTGAACAGAACGTGTAACTTGACAAGGCTGCAGGCCAATAACGACGGTGCCTACGATGGTAGCGATTCACAGAACCGCTCAGCCAGAGGACAATGTCGCAAAAGCCCCACCCCAAGGAGCCCCAGAATGTCCGTTCCAAAAACGATGTTTCAACTCAGCGGTCGCGGTTACGCAGCGGCCACACTGAGCCATGCCACCGTGGTCATCATCGATGCCCAGAAAGAATATCTCAGTGGCCCGCTGGCCCTGAGCGGCATGGACGCGGCCGTCGCGAACATCAAACAAGTGGTTGCCGCAGCCCGTGCAGCCGGTCGGCCGATCGTGCACGTGCGTCATCTCGGCACCGTCGGTGGCCTGTTCGACCCGCAGGGCGAACGCGGCGAATTCATCCCCGGCCTCGAGCCGCAGGGCGATGAAACCATTATCGGCAAACTGCTGCCGAGCGCGTTCCATGGCACCGAGTTGCTCGATCGCTTGCAAAACCTTGGCTCGCTGGACTTGATCGTCTGCGGTTTCATGAGCCACTCCAGCGTCAGCACCACCGTGCGTGCGGCGAAGAACCTGGGTTTCCGTTGCACCCTGGTGGAAGACGCCTGCGCCACCCGTGACTTGCCGTTCAAGGGCCGCGTGCTCAGCGCCGCCGTCGTGCAGGAAGCCGAAATGGCGATAATGGCGGACAATTTCGCCACGCTGGCGTTGACGCAAGACCTGATCTGATCGGCTCTGATGAGCGGCTCACGGCGCCGCTCATCTGCAAAATCCTCTCATTTGCCGCAAATGCCATAGCCTCAGGAACAACCCGGTCAACTCCCGGTCGAAGGGCCGATACCCATTGAGGAAGGTCGGAATGAAGTTATCCGATGGATTTGACGCACGCCGCTTGCGGCCCAAAGGCCAAAGCAACTGGCGTTTTCGATTCGGCGCAGCGATCGCGGCCATTCTGGCGACGTTCGGTGTGCTGCTGGCGATGGCCGGGGCCGCCAGCCTGCTCGGGCGCCCACCAGCGCTCGGCGACTTGAACGCCACACCAACGGGTTCGGCAATCATTCTGGCGGTCGGTTTGCTGTTTCTGTATTTCGGTGTCGCCCTGTGGCGTCGCTGCCGCCGCCGCGCACGGCAATCGCGGGAGTTGAACATGTCCCCGCACCTGATGAAAAAACATGACTGAATCACCGGCCTGGCTTTTTGCCGGGCCGTTTTGTTTCGACTTGGGTAAACTGGCCGCCCTTCGCGGAGGCTGACATGCAAGACGACGATTTTTCCCTGTTCAAAAACGAGTTGCGCGGCGTCAAGCCGATCAAGCATGACCGCGCCGACACCGGCAAACCCAAGACTGACCGCGCACAGATTGCCAAGCTGCGTCAGTCGGCCACCGTGCGCACTGACACCGCTACCGTTGATGGTCTGTCCGATCAGTTTGTGATCGACGTCGGCCCGGAAGACGAGTTGATGTGGGCGCGTGACGGCGTGCAGGAAAGTCAGATGCGCAAGCTCAAGGTCGGCCAGATACCGTTCGAAGGCAGCCTCGATCTGCACGGCATGAGCGTCGAAAAGGCTCGCGAAACCCTCTGGGCGTTTCTTGCCGAAGCGACCAGATTCGAAATCCGCTGCGTGCGCGTCACCCACGGCAAGGCTGTGCGCCTCGACGGCAAGCGGCCGATGATCAAAAGCCACGTCAACACCTGGTTGCGCCAGCACGCACAAGTGCTCGGCTTCTGCTCATGCCAGGCCAGACACGGCGGTGCCGGCGCGGTTTACGTGATGCTTAAACGCACCATGATGGAAGGTCGCGACGAATAATCCGCCCCCTCTGAAGCCCCGCATCGTTAGTCACGATGCAGGGCTTTCACTTGCTGAAGCTGTTCGAATGGCGGTGCTGAACGGCAGCTTTCGGCAGTCGGCTTTGCACCCACTGCCAGCGGCCGTCGCGATACGCGGGATTCAATGAGCGACAGGCGACAGCGCATCGTTTGCTGACGATGAGGGCACATAAACCGAATTGCTCTGCTCATATTCCTCTTGGCGAGCCTTTTCGATACGGTACGTAAGTTCTTCTTCAAGGTTTTCATAGTCGACGTTTTTGCCGTCTTCGTCGCGCAGACCACCGTAGTTGAACACTACAAGATGCTTACGAAAGCCTTTACCCTTGCGCGCACTTGGCATCTTGAAAAAGATCTTCCACCGGCTGTCATTAAAGTTAGGCAGGGTATCAGCCCTTTCGGCAATGATATGAAGTACGGTATTGAGTTGCATCTGAGCTATCCCGCTGTACGATTCGACCTCTGTGGCTTCAATCGATGTGTAAGGGACTAACCCATCAGCATTGAAAAACCAGATGCCCTTGTCCTTGAGGATCATCAAAGTTTGCGAACCCGCGTTGCGATTCAGCCACGCCATGCCCAAGTACCATAACGAACACACTAGCAGCAGCGCAGCGATTCCATTGGACTCCATACGGAATCCCTGGATGGCCATGACCAAGAATAAAACACCGCCCAATAAAGCCCTCACAGGCACGCGGCGACGCTCGGTAAACGCCATATCATTGATTGTACTTTTCATGATTTTCCTTTGGCTAACAGGCGCGAAAATCGCATCCAGGTAATGCAAAAGGCCCTTTCGGGCCGTCGTTTCAATGAACCTTTCACTCAACGTTTGTCGCCTTCCACATGCCAAGGCTCAGCCTCGACACGCAGCCGCTCTGCTCTTTCTTTACAGGGTAAAGGTGACCTGCGGCCCGCGATTTTACTCGATAAATTCGCTGAAGTGAGAGATCGGGTCTGACGCTCTGGGTGTCGGCGAGCGTTTCAGGCCGCGCTGATCGAATTGGGGATTCGCGCCCGCCGGCAATACAACTGCCGACACACTAACGCCACCATGTGCCTCATGGCGGGTATGAACCCTGCGTTTATTGCCAATCAGCTCGGTTATAGCGTTCAGATGTTACTATCGACATACGCCCGACGGGTTAACTCCAGCACCGACTGGGGTGAGCTCGGGAAGCTTGAAAACAGCTTGATTGGTACAGACAGTAACCGCACACCTGTGAAACCCTTATGGAATCAGCCTCTGTGACACTGAAACAGGAATACACCAGTTGATCAAGGGTGTCAGGTTGCTGCCAAGAGTAAGAAAAACGAGGATTTACCAAGCCTATAAACTGAACTTCATTTCCAGCAATTGCCCAATAAAATCCCGCGCCAGCGGGTTCAAAGGGTTTCATTCTTCTGCAAATGCAGGGGATTCAGTCGCTAAGAGGGCTATGCAGTCAGCTCAAGCAATTATTGCACCGTAGCAATATACCTAAAGCAGAGACGCTATAACTTAATCCAAGAAAAACCCTTTGACTCTTATTCTACAGCAGGAGCCTTGCTCCTTGATTTCCGCAATTTTATAAACTTTCCAAACCGTTCACCTTTACCCTCATCATTGACTATCCAAAGCTTACGACCTTGAAAACGCTTTCCTGTCAGCAAATATTCACGCTCAATCCCCAACACGTCAATTTTATTCGTGAGTTCAGCATATTTCCTGCTTGATTTATCGCTTCTTTTTCTCTGCCGCCGAAAACAACTTAAATCCTTTTGAACCTTCATATATCGATATTCCTCATTTACATAATCCATAACATCATCATTTACGGCGCCACCACTAGTAAATCGTTCATCTCCATCAGGCTTGGAAATCGACTCCGGCAGTTTTGTTTCAAAAAAACGTAGCGCCACCGGAAGCTTCGCTTCCGGACGAAAAAGCTTCACAACCAACTTCCCCAAGTACTCGTCTAAATCAGCGCCTTCTAGATGGCTAACCTCAGCCAACACAGTCGATCGAAACCCACTCCGCCTTAAGTATCGAAGTTCATTTAGAACCGATAGCGCAATACCAAGCGGCGCCTGAGAGCCATGAAACACAAAGTGTGAGAATGGTATCTGAATCCGTGCCAAGTCGTTGAAGCGCTCATCCTCTGCAAATCTTTGGGCAAGGACCTTTCTGGTTTTTTGTTTAGCAACAGGTTTTCTATGCTTCACTAGAACAGTTCTACTTGAAGCCTCGCCATAGTAATAATTCATATAAATATTATCCCGACCTTCTGTCCTGGCGATTCGAAGCAATCGGTTTTGTTCATTGTAAAAATACTTCATTGAATCAGAGTTTAACGGCTTCAATTGATCATACAGAGAAACCCAGCCATCATGACCGATCAAAGAAATCGGGTAGGAGATCTGAGTTTCCCCATAACGCGTGTCTTTCATTTCGCGGTCACCCACTTCAACCCGAAAAAAGACAAAACCGCCGTTCCCCAGAGCTGTTATATTTCCATTGGTACTAAACGGCGAGACCCATGATGGATCTCTACGCTGAATTTCCGCATAAGAGTCCAACTTTCCATCATTTAAGATTCTGTACCAAGCGTTAGTTGCATGCTTTAGGTAAAATGGCAACCCTAGCAATGCGCGATAAATTTTAACTTCGTCAATGCGTAACCATTTTGGAATATCAACTAAGTGTTCCCACTCACGAAGTCTGCGTTCTGCATCGGCCTTTTCAACCTGATCATTAACTTCGATCGCAGCTTTCCTTCTATCAAACTGAACCATATACTTCTGATACCGCTCACGCAACTCATGGGTGCGCTCAGCATCTGACTCTTCATCCAGTCCCTCTTCCATATCTGCATCATCATCGATCAGCCCATCAACTCTTGCTACTTGTTCCGCTTCGGCGTGCATTTCCAGCAAGCTGGTCCGCAACTGGCGCTTTAATCTCTGGGTATTTTCCATAGATAGATCCAGCATATTTCCTGGTTCAGCGGAAACGTTTACACGCTGCCAACTAGACCCTGCAAAAAGAGCCTTGTAAGCTTTGTTTTTTTTCCACGCACGTACAAGTCTCTGACCTATGACACTTACTTGCCTGGGTTTCTTCTGACAAGGCACAGTCACAACATTAGTCAGCTCTTCAGACTCTTCCAACCTCTTGAACAACTGTAGCGCTGCCTGCAGAACAAATGTCGCATGAAGAAATCCATCATCATACTTATCAATGATACTAGCAAGACCGTGACCATCGGACTCCGTAATACCTGTAATATTTGCAGGCTTTGCATAGAGTTCCTTTATCTCCCGCACCCCTACAGCAAGCAGATATACCAGGTCGTTAAATTCACCAACTTCAAGTTCCTCATCGATCAGCCGCCCGGACATTGCAATCACAGCATCGAGTCGCTCTATAAGCTCATTAATATCCATTTGAGAGCACCTCAGAAAAATGAGAGTTCATAATCAAGCAAACATTCTCGATAAAGCACATCAAGTCGCCCCTGGAGTTCATCGACTGTTGTTGCGGCCACGACATTCACCCAAGCGTCACTACTTTCGAAGCCAAAACCATGTAGATATGTAAGCTCCGCAACCCGAACCACGTCATTCAATTCATAAAATCCAGCGCGCCCAGCTATTTCAACGCCACAAACCACAAGTGAACGCCCTTCACTGCCAACTGCTTGAGAGCGCTCCAGGTACTTCTCACTTAAACTATCGAACAGTGAACTGAAAAGCTGATCATTACTCAACAACTTAAATTGGCACTCTCTTATACTCAACATATTTTCAATACCAACATACTGTAAACATGATAAGTTCAGGCGCTCGCTAGCCGCACCAAAATGAGCCTAGCACATAAGATTTTTTTCGCTTTAAATCTCGCCCATCACACTCTTTTCATTTACCAAGTATGGATTTGGCAGCGCTTTAAACTCTAATATTCAGCTTGCTCTCGAGATATTTTAGTCCTCACGTTTGTAACCTTCTCGAAGCAAACTCAATGGTAACCACTGTACTCATCGCTCACAGTCTGGTTTCGCCATGGCGAACTGTCTGAGGCATCCCTGGAGACGGCGGCGCTGAACTGCAGGAATAACGGAGGTAGCGCGCACGTAGCTCTCTGCAAAAACTCAAGATTGAGCCAATGCCAAATCACTGCTCAGCAGTCGCCCACTGCACGTCATTGAGTAGGGCAATCAAAACGACAACAAGCTTTACAGGGTCGCCACGCGTACGCCAAATCGCCTTACTGCTTCCGTCAGCCAGGTACTTCAAGCTCATTCAGCAGTCAGGTATAGCTGCCAGATGCTTCCAGGCTCTACCCAGCGAATTAGGAATTCGCGCCCGCCGGCAATACAACTGCCGACACACATAAGCTACCATGTGCCTCATGGCGGGTATGGACCCTGCGTTTATTGCCACTCAGCTCGGTCATAGCGTTCAGATGTTGCTATCGACTTACGCCCGATGGACCCACCCCAGCTCTGACTGGGTTGAACTCGGTAAGCTCGAAAACAGCTTGATTGGTACAAAATTGGTACAGACAGAAACAGTACCCCTCTGAAACCCTTATGGAATCAGCCCCTGTGACACTGGAACAGAACTACACCGCGATTCTCGGCCAATTGGGCGAGGACGTTTCCCGCGAGGGCCTGCTCGACACGCCAAAGCGTGCCGCCAAAGCCATGCAGTACCTCTGCCGCGGTTATGAACAGACGCTCGAAGAGGTCACCAACGGTGCCCTGTTCAGCTCCGACAACAGCGAAATGGTGCTGGTCAAGGACATCGAGCTGTACTCGTTGTGCGAACACCACCTGCTGCCGTTCATCGGCAAGGCGCACGTCGCGTACATCCCGAGCGGCAAAGTGCTGGGCCTGTCGAAGGTCGCGCGGATCGTCGACATGTACGCCCGTCGCCTGCAGATCCAGGAAAACCTCAGCCGTCAGATCGCCGATGCTGTGCAACAAGTCACCGGCGCGCTGGGCGTGGCCGTGGTAATCGAGGCCAAGCACATGTGCATGATGATGCGTGGTGTGGAGAAGCAGAATTCGTCGATGATCACTTCGGTGATGCTCGGTGAGTTCCGTGAAAACGCCGCGACTCGCAGTGAATTCCTCAGCCTCATCAAGTAATTTGCTGTAAGAAGAAAAAACCGGCATTCATCGCCGGTTTTTTTTCGTCCGGGAAAAATCGGGTAAGCTGCGCGCCTTTCTCAATTTGCACCGTGAGGCTTTAAACGTGTTCGTCAAAGCGCTTCGTGTCGGCCTCGGCCAACTGATTATCTTCATCGACTTCATCACCCGTCCGGGCAAGAAACAGCGTCCTGCCGAAACTCAGGCCCAGGTCAACGCCGCCGCAAAAGGCCTGACCCTGTATCAGTTCCATGCCTGCCCGTTCTGCGTGAAAACCCGCCGCACGCTGCGTCGCCTGAATGTGCCGGTAGCGCTGAAGGATGCGAAGAACAACGAGCAGGATCGTCAGACGCTGCTGGATCAGGGCGGCCGGATCAAGGTGCCTTGCCTGCGCATTGAAGAGAATGGCCAGACAACCTGGATGTATGAGTCCAAGGTGATTATTGATTATCTGGATAAGCGGTTTGCCGCGGTCTGATGATTACGTGGTGATGCTGATGGCCTCATCGCTGGCAAGCCAGCTCCCACAGGTTTTGTGAACGCCACAGATCACTGTGGGAGCTGGCTAGCCAGCGATGAGGCTCTCTCAGCCACTGCAAATCCCAGACAAAAACAAACCGGCCCTCGAGCCGGTTTATTTGCTTTTCAGGCCGCTTTTTCCAGCTGCGCCTGGCGCACCACCGCCGCCAATCGCTTCAAACCTTCGTCCAGACGCGCCGGATCGATGTGGCTGAAATTCAAGCGCAAATGCCCATGATGATTATCCGGATCCGGAAAGAACGGCTCCCCCGGCATAAACGCCACATCATTGGCCAACGCTTCATTGAGTAGTGTTCGCGTATCCAGCGGTTGCTTCAGCGTCAGCCAGAAAAACAGCCCGCCCTGTGGCATGTTCCAATCCGCCAGATCAGAAAAATGTGTTTCCAGCGCCGCTTGAAAGGCATCCCGCCGTTGCCGATAGAACCCGCGCAACGCACTCAAATGCTGCTGATACTTATCGCTGCCGATCCATTGCAACGCCTGCCATTGGCCGATGCGGTTGGTATGCAGATCTGCCGATTGCTTGAGTTTGAGCAGATGCGGGAACAGGTCCGGGCTGGCGATCAGGTAGCCGACGCGTAAACCGGGCAACAAGGTTTTCGACACGGTGCCGGTGTAGATCCAGCTCGCCTTCTGCAGACGCCCGGCAATCGGCTTGGCACTGCCGCCATCGAACGTCAGTTCGCGGTAAGGCTCATCTTCGATCAACGTGACGCCAAACTCATCGAGCAAAGCCGCTACCGCTGCACGCTTTTCTTCGCTATAGCGCACGGCGGACGGGTTCTGGAACGTCGGAATCAAGTAGATGAACGCCGGACGATGCTGCTCCAGACGCTCGCGCAGTTGCGCCAGGTTCGGCCCATCAGACTCTTGCGGCACGGTCAGGCAATCGGCGCCGAACAGCTGAAAGATTTGTAGTGCGGCGAGATAGGTCGGCGCCTCCAGCAGAATTTCAGTGCCCTTGTCGATGTACAGCTTGGCCGCCAGATCAAGGGTTTGCTGCGAGCCGCTGACCACCAGCACCTGACTTGCGGTGCACTCCAGGCCAAGCGCCCTCGCCTCCGCTGCCAACGCTTCGCGTAACGCCGGTTCGCCTTCGCTCATGCCGTATTGGCCGAGCGACAGCGGCATGTCCGCCCACTCGACTTTCGGCAGCATGGCTTCGGCGGGCAGGCCGCCGGCGAACGACATCACCTCCGGACGTTGCGCGGCGGCAAGGATTTCACGAATCAGAGAACTTTTAAGGCGCGAGACACGTTCGGAAAAAGCCATGGCGGTCACCGGTAGCAAGGGATGCGAAAAATGAGTCAAACTGGTTGACTGAAATTACGACAGCCTGAGTGAGTACGTCAACATGCTTGACCTTAAAAACCCCGCCAGCCAACAACAGGCGATGGAAGCGTTTTTCTTCGGCTATCAGGCGTTCACCGCCAAGGCTGATGAAATGCTCGAGCGCCGCGGGCTGTCGCGGGTGCATCAGCGCATTGTGTTTTTCATCGCGCGTTATCCGAATTTGAGCGTGAAGGAATTGCTGGGATTGCTTGGCGTGAGCAAGCAGGCCTTGAACATGCCGTTGCGGCAGTTGCAGGAAATGCATCTGGTGGACAGCGTGGCGTCCGAGGCCGACAAGCGTAAACGCCTGCTGGAGCTGACGGCGGAAGGTGCAAAGTTTGAACAGACGTTGCGGCGTGAGCAGGTGAAATTGCTGGAGCGAGTGTTTGCCGAGGCTGGGGAGGCGGCGGTGAATGGCTGGTTGGCGGTGAATATGGCTTTAGGGAAAAGTCAGGCAGCCTTCGATTGACAGTTTTGGCCTCATCGCTGGCAAGCCAGCTCCCACAATGATCTGTGGGAGCTGGCTTGCCAGCGATGAGGCTCTCAGAGCGATATATCCCTATCGACGGAACTTTCGTAAACAAAACCAAAAACAATATTTGCTTTATTTGTACACAAAAGCATAATCCACAGCGTGCGAGTTCCTGACCGCATGGTCAACAAATTCGCGTATGCCTCAAAGGGCCGCTGCCACCCCTCATGGGTCCGGCCCTGGAAATAACAATAAAACTCTTGAGGAGTACTCGCTGTGGAAAGCCGCAAATCCGAAGCATCGACGCTGGACCTCTCGCCACCATTACGCAGTGGTCTGCTGGAACGTCTGTTCAAACTCAGCTTGCATGGCACCACGGTGAAGACCGAGCTGATTGCCGGTCTGACAACCTTCATCACCATGGCCTACATTATCTTCGTCAACCCGAACATCATGGCCGATGCCGGGATCGATCACGGTGCAGCCTTCGTCGCCACCTGTATCGCCGCCGCGTTGGGCTGCCTGCTGATGGGCCTGTACGCCAACTGGCCAGTGGGTCTGGCGCCGGGCATGGGTCTCAATGCGTTCTTCACTTACACCGTGGTCGGCACCATGGGGTACAACTGGGAAACCGCCCTCGGTGCGGTGTTTGTTTCCGGTGTGCTGTTCATGATCCTGACCTTCTCGCGGATTCGCGAGTGGCTGCTCAACAGTATTCCGGTCAGCCTGCGCTTCGCGATGGGTGCCGGTGTCGGTCTGTTCCTCGGTCTGATCGGCCTGAAAACCGCAGGCATCGTCGTCGATAGTCCCGCAACCCTGATCAAACTCGGCTCCCTGCGCGAACCCGGCCCACTGCTCGCGGCCATCTGCTTCCTGATGATTGCGATCCTCAGCTACCACCGCGTGTTCGGCGCAATCCTCATCAGCATCATCACCGTGACCCTGGCCGGTTGGGGCCTGGGCATCGTGCATTACGAAGGAATCATGTCGACCCCGCCGAGCCTGGCCCCGACCTTCATGGCCATGAACGTGGCCGGCGTGTTCAACGTCAGCATGATCAGCGTGGTCCTGGCCTTCCTCTTTGTACACATGTTCGACACCGCCGGCACCCTGATGGGCGTTGCCCAGCGCGCCAATCTGGTGAACGCCGACGGCCGCATCGAAAACCTCTCCCGCGCAATGAAAGCCGACAGTGCCTCCAGCGTTTTCGGCGCCGTGGTTGGTGTCCCTCCAGTAACAAGCTATGTGGAAAGTGCTGCCGGCGTGGCCGCTGGTGGTCGGACTGGTCTTACCGCAGTCACCGTAGGTGTGCTATTTATAGCGGCGATGTTCTTCGCACCGCTAGCCGGCATGATTCCCGCTTACGCCACCGCCGGTGCACTGATTTACGTAGCGATGCTGATGATGGGCGGCATGGCCCACATCGAATGGGACGAAGCTACTGACGCGATCCCGGCGATCGTCACCGCGATCATGATGCCACTGACCTTCTCGGTCGCCGACGGCATCGCGCTGGGCTTCATTACCTACGTCGCGCTGAAGGCCGGCACCGGTAAATACAAAGAGATTTCCGTGAGCCTGTGGGTGCTCTGCGCGATCTTCATCGCCAAGTTCATCTTCTTGTAAGCGTCACGCGGTTCAAGCTTCAAATCAGCCTCACCCTTGCGGGTGGGGCTTTTGCACATTCTTGAGTACAACAAAAAAAGGAGGAAAGTGATGAGTCTGGAAACCTGGCTGCTGTTCAGCGGCGCTGCGCTGGTGGTGATCCTGATTCCGGGGCCACTGTCGCTGTTGATGATCAGCAACAGTCTGAATTATGGATTACGCCGTTCTTACCCGGCCTTTCTCGGCGGTGTCAGCGCTTCGATCTGCCTGCTCAGCGCCTCGGCTCTGGGGCTAGGTGCGTTGCTGCTCGCTTCGGAAAAACTCTTCAGCGCCCTGAAGATCGTCGGTGCCTTGTACCTGTTCTATCTTGCCTGGCAGAGTTGGCAGCAATCCCGGCAACCCTCGGTCGGCGCCGAAGTGCCGCAAGCAGCGCCGGTGCCACGCTTCCGTACGCTGTTCGGCCGCGCTTTTGTGTTGGGCGCGAGCAACCCGAAGGACATCCTGTTCTTCGCCGCATTCCTGCCGCAGTTTCTCAGCGCCGAACAGCCGTTCCTACCGCAGTTGCTGGTGATGATCGCGACCTGGACGGTGCTCGATCTGCTCTGCAAGCTGGCCTACGGATTGGGAGCCCACGGTGCCGCGCGTTATCTGCGCAGTGGTAAGGGCCAGAGCTGGTTCAACCGGATCAGTGCCGGTTTGTTTGGTGGTGCCGGCGCGGCGTCTTTGCTCAGCAGCCATTGAAACGCGGGCGGGCTTATTCCTTCTGAATGATCCCGCCCCGCTACACGCAACTTTGAGAAGCAACTGCCTCAAGCTGCGGTAACGTCTCGCATCGTTTGCCTTCGCCTCAAGACATATATACCGCACCCGAGCGGCAAAGCAGATCATTTACCCGACAAGGGGAAATTTCAGACGGATACATCAGAGCAAACAACTTTCTTATTATCAGAGAGCGCTGAGCGCAATTTACAGACAACAAAAAAACTTCGTAATATTTTACATACTGTCATAAAAATCATCACACCCCTCGATACAACCATGCCCCCTCGCTGACCATGAACCCGCCTGAAACAATGAAGACATTGCTCTGAATGGAAGCACGCAGTGACTTCCATCCAGAAGTAGCAGATTCATTACCGCTTAAATGGCTGACCTTCTATTCAATTCTTTAATTGCAACACATCAGCTCTTTACTCGCATTACATGAGGTTATATCTCTACCAGCAACACCGCTCTGCATACTGCAGAATATATTGAACATGGAAGTTCCAATGTCAGAACCGAAATCTGTTAAAAGCACCTATGCCCAGAATGACACCATCAAAGCGTTGGACGACGGGATGCCAGCCGTTGAGCGCACCGCCGAGACAATCGACTTCGAAGCGACAAGCGCCGATGAGCCGGAAAAAACGTCTGCCTCGACCAGCCGACGAAAGCCCGGTCAACTCAAGGTGCTCGACGACCTGTTCGGACCGCTCAGGATAGGGCCTTACACCGTGACACGCCGAGCTCTGGATGCCCTGGGAGCAACCATCGATGGCCAGCCGTTAACCGGTCATAACACACATTTTCGCACGCCCAGTCGGTCTTTCATCAACGCACTGCAACTCAGTTATCCCGCCATCGAAAAGCGCATGAAAGTTTCCACTTTCGGTGATGGCTATCTACTGCCTTCCTTACTGTTCGAACTCGCCGTTCTGCGCCCGGACACTGCCCCGCCAGTCATCAGGGAAGACTTCGGGGCAAGTGTCAAGGATCGCGGATACGCGAACAAAATGGCTCGCCTGTTGAACTCCGCCCAGACGCTCGATTTGCGCCAGGCCTATTCAAGCAAACGCAAAAATCCGAGCTGGCTCATCATCAAGGACTATTCCGCGGTCGGGGCCAGCGTCGGCGTTCAGGCTTTTGGCCTGTTCATGGGAATTCGCGGCATTTACGATGCCGTGAAGAGGGATGATCCGGGTGAAATCATCTTCAACAGCATCGGGGTCGGCACTGAGGTGGCCTCGATTATCACTGACATTGCCGTGACCAAAGCCGGCCAGCACATGATCGAGGCAGGCAGTGGCGCCTTGAAGGACTTCATCAAAACCCGGATGGGGCTCCGACTGGGTCGGTCCGGGGGACTCCTCGGCGGCATATTCACATTGCCGTTCGATATCGTCGTCGCCGTCAAGGAATTCAGCTCAGCCAGCAATGCAACCGGCAAAGCGGCAATGGATCATTACGTCAGCGGTGGTTTGAGCATTGCCAGTGCCGCCATGACCGTCATTCTCGGTGCTGCCGCCTACGCCGGTTTTGCCTTCGCCGGCCCGGTCGGCCTCGTGGCGGGTATCTTTATGGCGGTAGGATCGCAAATCTACGGCGCCGTACGCATGGTGGATGAAATCGACGACTACATCGAACTCACCGCTGAAGAACGGTGGAGCGTCGGATGGGCAGCCTTTGTGCCGTTTAAGGAAATAGACCAGGACATCAAAAACCGCTATGAACTGGCCAGAGCCAAAATCGAAACTGCCAAACGAATGCAAGCGACTGCCCGACAGTTACTCGAGGAGACGGGGGGGACCCCCATCGAAGCCGTCGTTCACGGCAACTATGAAGATCGCCTGATAAAAAGACCCGAGCTTGTAGAACAGTTGGGGCTCAGAAGCATGCGGATCAAGCATGTCCCTGTGGTGGTCGGCCTTGACGATACCATTGATGCTCGCGACGGCGTAACGGCTGAAACCCCAGGTGCCGTATTGGGGACGCCGGGGGAAACCACAGGTGTTATGTGGCTGCTCAGTAGCGGCAGGGACACCGTCACCGGTGTCGCGGATAAACCCAATCTCTTTTATTACACTGACGGCGTAAAGAATCTCACGGGGGGTGATAAAGATGACACGTTCATTTTCCAGAATTCGGCGGATGACCTGGCAAGACATGTCGAAAGGCGTGAGTTTTCCCGACTCGAAGGTGGTGCCGGCAGCGATACCTTGATGTTGGGTAGCGACGAGTTGTACCCAAGCCTTGGCCGCGGCTACCACATCGATCTGGAGGCGGGCACGTTGCGAGTTTTTACGCCAAACCCGGATCCGTCCGTAGTGGATGGCGAGACGTACTCCTTCAAGGCCCATCTCGAAAGCATTGAGAACGTTCAGACGCTGCAAAACGGAAGAAGCGTTGTCACAGGCACCGCAGCCTCCAACATGATCGTCTCAAAAGGCGCGGACACCATCAATGCTGGCGCCGGTGACGACCGGATTAATTTGTACAAGGCAGGCGCCAGTGCATTCGGTGAATCGGGAGTGGATCATTATTACGTGGGATTGACCGAGGGTGGAGTTCTCATCTCGGAAGATGGCGTAGACGAAAGTATTATCTCGTTGGGCTGGCGAATGGACCAGATCGAGAAGTGGGAGGTGGACAGATGCCGTCTTACCATCATAGTGAAATTCGACTTTCATTACGTTCGCAGAAGCAGAATAACCTTCGACAACATATACAAACAAATAGATGGCCGTAGGGTTTTGCAAAATGACAAATTGACCATCATTACTCACGACAAGTATCACCTCAAACCGGATTTGCCGGAAACAATCGAACACAACAACCCCGTCAAGATAAACGCCAAAAGAATCGAGCAGGGACGCCCTGGACAAGTGACCATCCTCCACGAAGTAGCGTGCAGAGTGCCGACCCGGCAAAACACCGACTATTACCTTCAGCGCTACAACCCGTACCATCATTTCTTAACCAACAGCTTCCCCGATTCCAATTTCGGCACCCGCATCTTTCTTGATTACGATTACGCCGAAATGACCAGTGCGCAGGTTTTCTTTGTCACCACCCCCGCCATTTGGAAGAACGAAGCGGCTGACAAGGACAAGATCGATGTCTCGTGCAATTTTCTGTTTTGCTTCGGCGAGAGCAGGTTACAGATCTCCGGCGTCGGCCAGTATAAAGAAACGACACTTGATGCTGCCCTGAAGAACCACGTAGCCAAGGTCTCTATCCATGGTTATATGCTGGTATTTCGCGATGGAATATCCCATACACTGATCCTCGAAGAGAAGTACGCCGTACCTCCGGCAGAATATGAACACAACGTTGTCAAACTTACAGAGACCAGGCACAACCTGCGTTTCCCGCTTAGAACCCGCGACGATGTGGTTTTCGAATTACCCGTAGGCTACGCGCAGAACCTGGGTGGTTCCTGTATCCGGTTCCAGCCTCTACTCGAACAAACTTCGATCATAAACCTTGAAGGTGAAGGTATCCCCTATTTGCTGCATTTGCACGAAAACAGGGTGGCACGGCTTTCGACACCGGGCGGCCTCGCGACCGCCAAAAACCGGTTGGACCACTCATCCACTTGGAGTATCGATGCGACACAAATCAAAGACTTCAAAGTCGTCCTGTCCGGGAATAAGCTGTACATCGGCACGGTCACCCTGCATCTGCCGCAGTACGATTCCGAAGATCTGATTGACCAGATTTTTGTCATTGGACCAAAAGGCGTGGTCCACACCGTGGACCTGACTTTCGACCGGGTTTATATAGACAGCCTCGACGCCAGATATTTTGAACCGCCAACCATGGAAGAGTTGCCCGAGGAACTTTCCTCGCTTGTTAAACCCGAGCTCTACGTGCGCAATATTGCAATGCGCGACGGTACTCGAGGCAGGCTGAAGTACAACCTGGCAAACCGCAAATGGATTCTGGACAGTAACAAATCCCGGGAAATAACTTATTCGCAGTTGGTAGTTTTCAGGCAATGCGAGCATAACGCCAAACCAGTGTCGCTGCCCGATAATTGACCTCTGGCCAAACGGCGTCAGTGTATTAATAAACCGTCCGTCAGGCCGGTTTATTGTTTTCACGCCGCGTTTTCCAGCAGCGCCATCGCGCGCAATACATAGCAACAACCCGTTGATGTACATCGTTAAAACATCGATCGTACTATCACGCCTCGCGCTAACACCTGCCAGAACAAGGAAGTTCAGATGGCCACCATGATACGTAAAGCGTCACTGGAACCTGCGGAAATTACAGACGCCGTCGTTATCACTGACATGCGTTTTGAACGCAATGAGCATAATGCTTCGACCATTGATCTCAAACGCAGCACTGATGAAACAACGGGCACGATAGCCAAAAGCAAAGTAGATCAGTTGAAACTCGCCGACTCGGTGTTCGGCCCGCTGCAAATAGGCAATATCTCAATAACCCGAGCATCTCTCGATGCCTTGGGCGCAACGTTGGACGGTCAGCCGTTAAATGGCAAAAACACCTTCTTCCGGGTTCCCAGGCGTTCTTTCATCAACTCGTTGCAATTCAGCGCTGTTGATATCGAACACTACATGAAGTCGTCAACAGGAAAAGACAGCTATTTATTGACGACACTGCTTTTCGAAATGGCCAGCGAGCGTCCACTGATAGCTCCTCACCTGATCAGAGAAATATCGCAAGCCGATACTGAAAAAGGTAACTACCGCAGCAAACTGGTAAAGCTTCTGGGCTCCGCACAAAAACTTGACCTGTATCACGCACAACTGCCCAAACATAACCCGCGCTGGGTGGCCGTGACAAAAAGTTATGCAACCCTCGGCTCCAGTGTCGGTATTCAGGGTTTCGGCATATTCATGGGTTTGCGTGGTGTGGTGGATGCTGTCAAGACTGAAAACACCACTGAGGTTGCTATCAACAGCGTGGGTATTGGCACGGAAGTCGGCTCCATCGTGGCTGACATTGCCGTCAGCAAAATTGCATCCAATATGCTCTCGGCCGGGCAAGGCGCCCTGCTGGATTTTGCCAGAACCCGTTTTGCGTTGAGGCTCGGCCGTTCCGGCGGTCTGATCGGCGGCGCACTGACGTTGCCATTCGATATCTTCACCGCCGTCAGATCGATCAATGCTGCGGAAAATGCAGCCGGCAAAGAAGCCATGGATCACTACGTGAGCGCTGGACTGAGTATTACCAGCGCAGCCATGACCGTCATCCTTGGCACTGCCGCGTTGGCAGGGTTTTCATTTGCAGGCCCGGTGGGGCTCTTGGCCGGAGCGATCCTGGCCATCGGATCGCAAGTTTATGGTGCAGTTCGCATCGTTGACGACATTGATGACTACATTGAACTGACACTGGACGAACGCTGGCGCACCGGCTGGTTTTCGTTCTGCATGATGGATCCTGACCAAGCCGTACAGAACCGTTATCTGCTGGCAAAAACCAGGTTCCAATACGCGAAACAGTTGAAAGAAACCGCCGAAAAGCTGCTGAGTGGCCAATTAAAGGACACCACCGAAGCCATTGTTAATGGCAAATTCGAAGTCCACCTCAAACCATCGCAGGTGCTTAAACGCAACTGGTGGACCAAACAAGACAGCTGGGAAACGATACAAGTCCCCGAAATCAAGGGCGGCGATGATGTCATTGACGCCCGTGCCGGTGTTACCAAGGACACGCCTGGCGCAGAATTGGGAACATCTGCCGAACACAAGGGCATTCTCTGGCTCATCAGCGACGGTCAGGACTCGATCAAGGGCGTTGAAGACAAGCCAAACAGCTTTCATTACCGGGCAGGGAAAAAACAGCTGACGGGGGGAGACAAAAACGATCGCTTCGTGTTTGAGGGTGCAGGGGATCTTCTGGTACAGAATGTCCAGGTTTCCGGATATTCGACACTGAAGGGAGGCGCAGGCACAGACACTCTTGTCCTGGCTGGGAACAATTACACCCGCCGTACCGATAAAAAAGGCTATGACGTCGATCTACTCGCACAAACCCTGCAGATAATCGCTACCGATCCATCAGCAGAAGGTGGCGAAAAATATACGCTCCACAGCCTTCTGGAAAGTATTGAAAATGTCGAAACCGTAAGCGGAGCCAGCAGTGTCGTAACAGGCTCAGCACAACGCAACATCATTGATTCGCGCGGCAAAGACACTATCAATGCGGGGCCTGGAAACGATCGAATCCATGTGTTCTATACGGGAGCAACAGCCTCTGGCGAAGCAGGCATTGACGAATACATCATTAACCATAGACCGGGTCGGGTCTGCATCATAGAAGATGGCGCAGAAGAAAGTACTGTATTGCTCAACTGGAAATATGAACTGATCGATAGCTGGACGATTGAGGATGGCTCGTTACTCATCAGTTCGCGGTTTGCCTTCGCGGACGACCCGAAAAGTGTGGTGATCATCAAAGACATATACAAGAAAAACGAAAACAACTTCGTACTACAGAATAACAAACTGACGTTTCTGACCCGCGACGGCTACTCTTTAAGACTGCCTGATACACCTGACCTGCCCGACAGTATCGAAAATGACCATAACCTCGAAATCGAGGTCGTCGTTGTAAAAAAAGGAACATCCGAAGAACCGCTTATCCTCCACGCTTCCGAATGCTTGATCGAGCATCAACATGAGGTGAGCTACTATCTGCCAAGATCCAGGAAAAACACTACATTCTGGTCGGTAAAACGTGCCGAGGCGGTAGTCCGCCTGCATCTGGATTACGACATCAGCGAACTGACGAAGGTTGAAGCGCACTTTGGCTCCAGCGAATGGAAAGCTGATCGAGAACTCTTTGCTGGCTGTGACCTGCTGTATCACTTTGGCCTGAACACGGTAAAGCTCAGAGCGTTCGCCTACGCGGAAGGTGGATCGGACCCCAGAAACATGACCAGAATCCTGAGAACCATGGCCGCACGTCCCAACTACCGGGTTGTGCTCATTTTCAGGGGTGGCGTAACTGTCAACGCAGGACTAACACCCGAAACCGATGCTTACCCCCTGGAAAGCCACAATCCGTATGGCTTTGATCGTTGGACAACGCAACTTTCACTGCCGCTGCCACGTCGCACAGACCAGACCCCTTTTCAATTGCCGGATACCACGCCCTACAAATTCGACAGGGCAGGCTGCGGCTCGCTTTTTTCCCACTCCGAACAAACCTCGATCCAGAATCTTGAAGGCACTGGCGCTACGTACCTGATTCATCTGGTCGCCGATATCGCGATCCGACTCTCGACTCCCGGCGCACTTGCGAACGCCCCTGCCGCACTGCCTTGCTCGTCTACCTGGGATCTTGACGCAACGGCACTTGGCAAGGTCGAGATCAGGCTGGAAAACAACCAGTTGCATGTCGGCACCTGCATTGTTCATCTGCCCGAATACGCAAGCGAAGACCTGATCGACCAGGTACGCGTCATCACCGAAAAAGGAGTCGTCCATACCGTCGAACTGACCTTCGACAGAGTTTACCTGGATGGTCTGGATGCACGGTTCTTTGAAGAACCCGACCCGTCGACAGCCTTGCCTGAAGCCTTTACGGCAATGGCCAATACAGAGGCCACAGTGAGAAACATCGCCCTTGCCGACAACCGTCCCGGGGCGCTGAGTTACAACTTCCCCGCGCGCGGCTGGATCCTGCACAGCGACAAATCCCGCGTCGAATACTCCGCGCTGCAGGTGATCAATCGCTGCAGCCATCAGGATCTCAACCTCTTTGCCCCACCGCCCTTGATAAATGAGCCTCCCGCTTAACGCACCACTCCTTAGTCAAAACCGATAAACACTTGCGCACTCCGAAGTTGAAGTAGCCCAACGTCTCCATCACTTTCCCAGCCCGGAGTTTCGTGAGGCAGACGAGTGCGCCTGAAAAGTGCGGCAAGGCATTTCCGTGCCTCCGCGTCACCCCTCCAACGAGTAAATTTTCATGGCGAAACCACCCAAGTCAGTTCCTGTACCAGCGGCTACCAAAACGACGGTTACACCAAGACCTGCGGAGTCAGGCTCGGGTAACCGTGTCACCACAAACATACCTGACATACCACTGTCGGGCGTCGATCTGGCCAGCGGGTCACAGGCAACCGTCACCTCGACCACTCGCCCGCCCGCCGTCATCGTCAGCGACATCCCCGATACCTACAGGGCTGCCCGGAGCGCAATTGCCTGGCCTCAGGAGCGATTGCACGAACTGACGCCGAACGGAGAGAACACCGGATTGTTCACCGGGCCGGACCAGCGGACCTACGCACAAATCGGCAGCGAAGGCCGGTTCGTCGTCGAACGGGATGTGCAGGGCAACTACTACGTTCCACTGACTTTTGCACCCGGTGTTCCAGGCCCGGTACTGACCAGGATTGAGGGCCAGGCCAGTTGGCAAATCCAGCGCCCCGGCTGGCAATCGACACCGTCACGACCCGGTACGCCTGCCACGCCCCAAACCATCTCCTACCTTGCGCCCGAAGACGCACAAACGCTGACCAAAGCAGAACTCGCAACGGATGGAATCCGTTACAACAAACTTAAACACTCCCACGTCGATACGGCAGAAGGCACAGTCATGGTCCGGAAAAACAAACGAGGTGAGTATCAACTGGCCTCGGCGAGGGACAGAAACGTGCCCGAGGTATTTTTTCAACAGATTCCCGGAACGGTACTCTGGCGCCGAACGAGTCCGGACTCGCCCCCCCATGAAAACCCTCCTGCGGGCAGGTCTCGGCCGATTGCCGACGCGGACGAATCGCAACCCGGCCCAAGCAAACGTGCGCGCATCGACGATCCCCGGGATCCGGTGCCAGCGCCTCCCCTCGAACCCATAGTCCGCGCCGAGCAGACTCAGCCTTTGTGGCTGCACTGGGGCCATAGGACCAAACCAGAGCTGGGGGAATCAGTCCAGCTCGGCTGGTTTCATTATCCGATTGTGCCCATTGGCTCCTACCCCACCCCCAAGCTCTACTTTGTGCAGCATCCCGAATTTACGCCAGCTGGCTTCGATGCCTTCGAACACATGCTGCGTACAGCGCCCTCGCTGCAGCCTGTTGCAACGTTTCGCATCGGCAGCGAGCCGGCCCCCGGAAAGCATATTTTTGATGAACCGATAACCCAGTCGGTTGCCAATGCGTTCCCCGACTTTACCGATGCCACTGCACACACCGTCGCCAGAAAACTGTTTGAACTCGCGGACAACTCCCCCCTGATTACCGGCACCGGACTGATCAATATTCAGGCAGTCCTGCATCAGTGGAAGTCTCGACCGTTTCCCATATCGCCTGCGCATGCCGACCCGTTCAACATGCTGTCCGTGGCGCCGGCCATCGACTTCAACGGAAGAAAACTTATCCGGATGCCCTCCCAGGTCGATGGCGACCTGCAACGACTCACCTTCGATCCACGCCGTTTTCCCATCGAATGGAATCACTACACATCAGACCCGACAGATATGAACCTCAGGCGTCTGCTTGGCGCCTTGCTGGTGCGCAGCGGCTACGACGTCTTTCCCCTGACTTATGAGCATCGCATGCCGACCCTGGTCTTCCGGCGCGAACACCATGACCGGATTTATTTCATGAAGCTGGGAGCAGTGGAACATATCGGCCTCTCCCACACGCCGGGCAATGAGCTGGCAGAACCAACCTTGCCGGCCAGGATTGGCAAGGAGGCGTTTGCTGCCCTGACAACCGCAACGATAGAAAACAAAGTGACCTGGCTCATTGGTGGGGTATTGACGGTCGATTCCATTCCAGAGTCAGTGTTCATGATCAGAGAGCGCTGAGTTTTTTCTGCCACTCGCACCGGACCTGCCGGAGCGAGCTGGCATTCCTCCACAGCATCTCGTAACACCCTGCAGCACTTGCCCTCATCGCAATACATATATACCGCACGCCAACGACTTCGTTTCCCGACCATGGCCCCCCAGAGTCACTGGCAGGCGAACGCAAAGTGGCGACCTGATCATCTGCCCCTATGCAAACGACTGCTTCAACAATTCAAAGGAGTCATTCAATGCCCAAGCGACCCAAGAAAATTCCGCGCACGCTTCCACCCGGCGAACCAGACACCACCAACGTGCCTGTACCTCCCATTGCCGTGCCGCCTGCACCCGAACCCCGCCCCAGTGTCACTATCCATCACTTACCGGCTGAAACTTCCCCGCGCCCCTCGGTCATCGTCCACCATTTTCCTGAGGGTTCAGCTCTTTCAAGCACCGCAGAGCGGGGAGCTCCGCACTTCAGCGAGAACCGGCAGACAGCCGGCACAAGTACCTCCACGAGAGCGCGCGTGCAACACCCGGTCTTCATCAACGCCGAGTTGGCAAACCAATTGAAGTTACAACCGGCCACCGAAGAAGGCTTTCGATACGACAAGTACAAGAAACCGTATGTCGAAATGCACGGCGGCATGGTCATGGTGAGCGAAACCCCGGATGGCTGGCGACAAACGTATGCCGGAGAATCGACACCGACGGGTGAAAGGGTTGAACGGATCCCGGGCACATTACTTTGGCGTGAAACCGATGTGCAGCGACCCCATCATCAAGCCGTGAGCGATCCAGTGGTCACCGAAACGACCGACGCCCTGCCTGGTCCGGGCAGCCCTGCGCGCCTTGACCAAGACCCTAATATTGCGACTGGCACAAGCGCGCTGGTCGAACATCTTTACTCCCGACAGAGCGTCGCATTGGACCTTTCCGCAGGTCAGTGGAGAAACTGGGGCAAAGCCACAAAACCCGACTCAGGCGAGTCAATAGAAATCGATGGGCAGCACTTCCAGATAGTCGCTCAAGGTTTACGCGCCGATACCCGGCTGGTCTATTTGCAACCCCCCAGAACTTCACTGGACAACTATGACGCTTTCGAAAACATGTTGCGTCATGAACCTTCGCGTCAGCCGAAATGGGCGCTGAAACGCCAGAGCGAATGGAAGGTTCTGGATAACCATCTACCGTTCGAAATGTCCGCCAACCAATATGTTTCCGCCGCTTACAACTATCTGTCGGAACAGTCGGCCAGCAACCTGGCCAGAGCGGTATTCGATCGGGTCTCTTCGCCTGAGGGAATCACCGCTCATGGACTTTCGGCGATGGCACTCACATTTCGGTACTGGCTGGATCGAGTGAATAACGAGTCGCCCATGCACGGTCTGTCGGACCCATTGGTGATGCTGCCAAAACTGCCCACACCACCCGGCCACCGGGCAGGCGTTGAATTGCTCACTTTGCCTGCACACAATTCAGTTGTGCTGCAGCGCCTGGATCTGGATCCGCAACAGTTCCCTCAGGAATGGGCCTCGTACGCAGCGGCGCCGACGCCCGGCAGCCTGCGCGCATTATTGGCGAACGTTCTGCAAAACAACGGTTACAGCGTCAATCCGTCCACGCGCAGGCTCAGCGAAGGCGCATTGGTTTTTCACCGTCCAGACGTTGCCGCCGTATTCGTGTTGAAGCTGCCGCCCATCGCTGGAAATCAGGTCCCTCGCACCACCCCCGCCGGAAGCGAACTTACCGATCCCACCTACCTGGCCAAGCTCAGCGCGGAGCAAAAACAGAAGCTGGACAGCGATCTGAGTCATACCGAAGTCATCTATCTGGTGGGGGGCATACAACATCTTTCCCCCGACAACCCGACGCTCTTCATTGTGAGAGAGGGTTGAGCCATTGCCGAATAGCTGAACGGCTCGTCCGCAGGTTTCTTTGCACAAGCCGCGGCCTGAACACTTCACCTTTCAAATAGCGAGATTCACTTAATGGTCAAACCACCGAAGCGTGTGGCCGGGATTACTACGCCCGATTTACAGGCAAATACCGGGACTCCCAGACTCCCGGGCGTAAGCCAGGCAAGCACAGAACCCACCGCAGGCCTGCCGGGCATCTCTGTGCGCCAACCGTCGGTGCAGGTCAGCGAGATTCCTGCACTTCACTCACAGGCCGAGGCCGTGCTCCGATCAATCACCTGGCCTGCCGATCAAGTCCATCTGCTACAACGTCTGGATCCCGACAGCGGCCTGTTCACCAGTCCGGATGGCAAGTTGTACGCCCATGTCGAAAATGAAGGACATTTGCTGGTCGAGATCCAGCACGATGGCCGTTATCAGATACCCTTCAACTTCGCCCCGCACTTGCCTGGCCCTTTCCTCACCAAGACAGAGCGCCAGTATCTCTGGACGGTCGAACGACCGAACTGGCTGGCGCGCAATTCAGAAAGCGACAGGCGACATGCCGCCGCTGAGAACATCCCAGCAGAACAACCGGTCTACCTGCCCCCCGAAGACGCCGCCCTGCTTACCCCACGCGAGCAAACGCCGAACGGAATCCGCTACGACAGGCATCGCAAAACCTATATCGATACCGCTGAAGGAACCGCCATGGTGCGTAAAAACGCCAACGATGAGTATCAGCACAGCTCCGCGAACGTGCGCGATGCATCTACATTATTGTTCGAAGAGATTCCCGGGACGCGATTGTGGCGCCGCAAAACCGGTTCTGAACCAGAGCGTTCGCTACAGGAAAAACGCAAAGCCTCGACCGATACGCCGGAGCCCGTGGCCGGCCCAAGCAAGCGACTGCATCAGGAAGAAGGGACAGACGCCACCCAGGCGCTGACCGAGAACTTGCTGTCCGCCAATCCCGACGCGATCAATTTGAGTTTCGGGTTATGGCGAAACTGGGGACAGCGTGTCCGCCCACAACAGGGTCAGCATATCGAGATAGACGGGCAGTATTACCGGGTGATGGAACAGGACTTGAGTGCCAACCCGCAAATGGTTTATCTGCAGCATCCGTCGTTCTCACCCGACCTGTATGACGCCTTCGAATTCATGCTGCGGGACTACCCGTCGAGGCAACCCAAGTGGGCGGTTAAACGAAACAACCAATGGACGGTACTGGACGGCGTCGTGCCGTTTGAGATGCCGATTACTCAGTACATCTCCAAAACCTTCAGGTATCTGTCGGATCAATCGGTCAACTCATTAGCCCGAGCCATGTTCAATCAGGCGAACCAATCCGAAATCATCAGGGCCCCCGGCCTGGCGCTGATGAATCTGGTGTTTGGTTACTGGGCCAACAGAGCTCAGCGCAGAGCGCCGCGTCGAGAACTGGCTGACCCGTTACTCATGTTGCGCCCTCTTTCCGGACCGGAACAAACCGTGGCGATTCCGTCCTTGCCGGGCGAAGGCTTGATGCGACTGGATTTTGATCCCGGACGTTTCTCTCGGCACTGGAACGCGTACGCCGCAGCGCCAACTGCTCCCAACTTGCGAAAGCTGTTCAGCCAGCTTCTGGAGGATGACGGTTACGTGATCAACCACTCGATGAGCACACTTGCCGAGAACGAATTGCTCTTTTACCGCGAGAAAATCGATCACGTATTTGTGCTGAAACTGCCTCCTCTTATCAACGGGAGGTTGCAGCGATTTCAGCCTGAGCGCTTTGAACGCAGTGAGGCCGTGTTGCAAACATCCAGCAGCGAACCAAAGCCACTGTCGGCTTACAGCAAAGACCAAAAGATCAGCTACCTGCTAGGTGGAACCCAAACAGATGTTCTGGGGCAAACCACGCTGTTCATTTTCAAAGACCAATGATCGAACAGGGCAGTGAACACAAAAACATGAATCGCTTCGAGACACTTCAATGATCAAACCCCCAAAGCCCACGGGTCTCCCCGCGTCGCCCGATAGCCCAAACATCAACAGTTCCAACACTGGCAATCGCGTACCCATTCCCGGCAGCTCCGGCACTTTTGCGCCGGGTACTCATCAACTGCCGGGCACCTTCACTCCCCATTCGTCTGGCAGCGAAGTCACTGGCTACCCACGTGTTGTGGTGAGTGACATAACGCTCTCGGTGATCACCGAAACCAATGCCAGACTGGCCAAAATTGCCCTGCCGGAATCAGAGATCCATCTGCTGCAGCCGCACGAATCTGTCGATGGGTTTTTCGTGCACCTGGACGGTCAGACGTATGCCCACCTGGAAGAAGGCGGTCATTACCGGGTTGAACTCAACGCCGCCGGTGATTACCAGATTCGCTGGCCCGAGGCACAGGGTGTGACGCCGCCGATTCTGAAAAAAATCGACGGCCAGCCACGTTGGCGAATCGAGGCACCGTGGTACATCGCTCAGTCCAGGCAGAGCAATCTGCCAGTGCACCAACAGTCTGCCGAAACGTCACTAGCGATGTTTCTCCTCGACGCGAATCTGGCAACCCTTCTCCCTGCCGCAAAGGATTTCCCGGACGGTATCCGCCCCGGGCCGCGCAGGAGTATGTATATCGATATCGCCGAAGGAACCGTCCAGGTTAGCAAGAAGGAAGGCGCATACAAACTGGCTTCTTCATCAACGATCAATGTGCCGGATATCACGTTCGAGCAGATTCCGGGACATTTCCTCTGGCGTCGCAAGTTGCCGGCCATTGCCGATACGCAACAAGATCCGCAGCCCGGCAGTTCTCGCGCCCTCACTCAGCCAGAAGAGTCCGGCCCGGGCCCAAGTAAACGCCCTCGACTGCCAGCAGACAGCGATCCTCTTGATCCCATGCCCACCAGTGAACTCTGGAACAGCTGGGGCAGCACGACCCAACCGTTAGCCGGCGACTCCATCGAAATCGATGGCAGGCACTTTGCGATACTGGATCAGCCAGGCCACGCTACTGAGGCGCTTGTCTTCATCAAGCCTCCACAGTTTTCTGCCACGCGTTTCGATGCGTTCGAACAAATGCTGCTGACCACGCCTGAGTTACAACCCAGGGGCGTGGTGAAGCTGGCGGACATGTGGACGGGGCGCGGCGGTGATAAATGGAGAGTTGTACCGGGTTTGCCATTTGCAAAAAGCCTGACGCAAATTGTCAGTGATCAGTTCGCCTACCTTTCTGAACACTCCGCAAACAAAGTTGCACGGGAGATGTTCAATCGGGCCAATCACTCCGATGAAATGACAGGGAAAGGGTTACATGCATTGTTCGATACGTTCAAACACTGGGAGAGTCGCGTCGCTAGCGATAAAAACAGCATCATTCATCAAGACTTGAGCGACCCGTTGATGCTCCTTTCACCACTGCCGACCGACGCAAACGGCAATAGGCATATGCCGTTACCGACCGCTGAAGGTCTGCAGAGAATCGACTTCGATCCAAAACTGTTTTTCGGCTCAAGATATCAATCGGATCGCCCATCCGCGCGATCACTTTTCAAAGATCTTCTTCGCGGACACGGTTACCAGATTCTCCATGATTTTGAATCCAACGTGGGGAATGCCTTATTCATCAGTCGGACGGGTGTCGACCATGCTTTCATCATGTTAATGGACACGTTTCACAACAACATGGTGCAACTACGTGATCCGATGGACTGGCTCAAGAAGAGAGCCATCTACCACAAAATGAGCGAGCACGTCAGAAACAAACTTAAAGAGCATTTGCGCACGGACACGATCATTTTGTTGCTGGGTAATAAAGAGCTCCTCCCGACTCACGACTCCAACCTTGTTGTCACCCGCTACAGCTGAATGACCTGACAATCAACGGTTACCCGTACACACAGCAACGCGCTCCGAAGTTCTCTGGAGCGTACGCCGGCAGACCGACAAAAAATACAATGTCTGGTCCCGAAAAATTTACCCCTCTTTCACCCCAACGCCCGATGCACCGCATCGGGCGACAGACTGAGCGCTTTGCGCGCAGTGAGGCCGTGTTGCAAACATCCAGCAGCGAACCAAAGCCACTGTCGGCTTACAGCAAAGACCAAAAGATCAGCGACCTGCTGGATGCAACACAAACAGAAGTTCTGGGGCAAACCACGCTGTTCATTTTCAAAGACCAATGATCGAACAGGGCAGTGAACACAAAAACATGAATCGCTTAGAGACACTTCAATGATCAAACCCCCAAAGACCACGGGTCTCCCTGCGTCGCCCGATACCCCAAACATCAACAGTTCCAACACTGGCAATCGCAGCGTACCCAATCCCGGCAGCTCCGGCACTTTTGCGCCGGGAACTCATCAACTGCCGGGTATCTCCACTCCCCATTTGTCTGGCAGCGAAGTCATTGGCTACCCACGTGCTGTGGTGAGTGACATAACGGACCTGGTGATCATCGAAGCCAATGCCAGACTGGCCGAAATTGCCCTGCCGGAATCAGAGATCCATCTGCTGCAGCCGCACGAATCTGTCGACGGGTTATTCGTGCACCCGGACAGTCAGACGTATGCCTACCTGGAAGAAGGCGTTCATTACCGGGCTGAACTCAACACCGCCGGTGACTACTATATTCCCTGGCCCGAGGCACCGGGTGTGACGCCGCCGATTCTGAAAAAAATCGGCGGCCAGCCAGTTTGGCGGATCGAGGCACCGTGGTACACGGCTCAGTTCAGGCAGCGCGATCTTGCCGCGCACCAATCTGCCGAAACGTTACAAGCATTTTTTCTCGACCCGACTCTGGCGGCTCTTCTCCCTCCCGCACACGCGTCCCCGGACGGTATCCGCCCCGGGCCGCACGCAAACATCTATATCGATATCGCCGGTGGAACCGTCCTGGTTAGCAAGAACCAAGGCGAATACAAACTGGCTTCTTCGTCAACGAAGATTGTGCCGGATATCACGTTCGAGCAGATTCCGGGACAATTCCTCTGGCGCCGCAAGTTGCAGGCCATTGCCGATACGCAACAAGATCCGCAGCCGGGCAGTTCTCGCGCCCTCACTCAGCCAGAAGGGTCCGGCCCGGGCCCGACTAAACGCCCTCGACTACCGGGAGTACGCCACCCTATCGATCCATTCGTAATCATGCGCACCAATGAACTCTGGAACAACTGGGGCAGCACGACCAAACCGATGGCCGGCGACTCCATCGAAATCGATGGCAGGCACTTTGCGATACTGGATCAGCCAGGCCACGCTACTGACGCGCTTGCCTTCATCAAGCCTCCACAGTTTTCTGCCACGCGTTTCGATGCGTTCGAACAATTGCTGCTGACCACGCCTGAGTTACAACCCAGGCGGGTGGTGAAGCCGGAGGACAGGAGGACGGGGCACGGCAGTAATACATGGAGAATTGTGGAGGGTTGGCCATTTGCAAAAAGCCTGACGCAAATTGTCGGCAATGAGTTCTCCTACCTTTCTGATGCCTGCGCAAACAACGTTGCACGGGAGATGTTCAATCGGGCCAATCACTCCGATGAAATGACGGGGAAAGGGTTATATGCATTGTTCGATACACTCAAGCACTGGAAGAAACGCGTCGCGGGCGATAAAAACAATGTCATTCATCAGGACTTGAGCGACCCGTTGATGCTCCTTTCGCCACTGGTGACCGACGCAGACGGCAATAGGCATATGCCGTTACCGTCCGCTGAAGGTCTACAAAGAATCGACTTCAATCCGAAACTGCTCTACGGCTGGCAACATCAAAGGGGTCGCCAAACAACGCGGACATTTTTCAATGATCTTCTTGGCACACACGGCTACCACATTGCCCATGTTTTCAGAGCCCACCAGGGGAATGCCTTGGTGTTCAAGCGAACGGGGGTTGACCGTGTTTTCATCATGTTCATGGACAAGATTCAAAACAACACTGTTTTTCTCCCTGATCCAATTGCCTGGCTGAAAAAAAGAGTCTTGGTCGACAACATGGACGCCCACATCAAAGATGACCTGATGGAGCATTTGTACACGCACAGAATCATTTTTTTGCTGGGCACCAACGAACCGCTGCCAACTCACCAACACAACCTTATCGTCACTCGACACAGCTGAATGGCCTGACAATCAACCATTAGCCGAACACACGCCTACGCCCTCCGAAGTTATCTGGAACGTACGCGGGCAGACCGACAAAAAATACAATGTCTGGTCCCGAAAAATTTACCCCTCTTTCACCCCAACGCCCGATGCATCGCATCGGGCGTTTTGTATTTCAAGAACAGGTGGGTCGCTCTTGGAGAGCCCCCCCGGACTTGAGTGGTCTGACCGCGCGAGCTGTCGCCAGAAGGCTATTCGAACTTTCGGACTGCTCGCCCTGGCGGACTGCGCAACATCGAGAAGCATTTGCGCCTGGTTCAATACATATATACCGCACCTTCCAGCGATTTTTTCCCGACCATTGTCCCTGCGCAGTCAGTGATCAGGCGCCCGCGCAAAAGCGACCTGAGCCTGCCTCTTCCCATGTACACGACTGGATCACCAATGGCCAAGCCTCCCAAGATAGCTTCGAACACAAAGTTACACGAACCGCCCGCGCCGCCGATCACCCCGCCATTACCGCCACTCGGCAATTTGCCCGGCGAAATCGCAATGACGGCGCGGGGTACGGCGCACGGGTCGACTGAAGCCGGCCCCTCTTCACAGCCTTTTACTCTGCCGGCACAGGAGAGCCACCCTACCGTCACGATTCACCACCGTCCGGCAACATCCGACACGCGCCCCTCTGTCATCGCCCCCCGCTTGCCGACTGCAGCCGACTCGCTTCCCGCCGCTGTTACGCCTGCATCGCACATTGCAAACTGGATAGCCCGGCACTTCGCCACAGGTCATGAGCCAGCGTTCGCCGTGCCGTCCGTCAACGCGCAAATGCAACAGTCATACTTGATCGATGCCGAGCTGGCAGCTCAGCTCAAGAAAACCCCAAGCACGGAAGAAGGTTTTTGGTACGACAAATTCAAAAAGGCGTATGTCGAAATACCGGACGGCATGGTCATGGTGAAAAAACAATTGGGGGGATGGCGGCAGACTCGAGCCGGAGAGGCAACCCCGACCGGTAAATGGGTCGTAAAAAACCCCGATAGCAAAATCTGGCGCGAAATGGATTCTGACGACATTGCCGCACCCGCTTCACCGCAGGCGTCAGCAACCACTGCTGCTGACGCCGGTCCCGGTCCCGCCAAGCGTCCGCGCCTCACCGAAGACAACGCTACGTCATCGGGTTCAAGCGTGGTGATCGACCACATTATTTTTGGCCAACAGTCCGCTCCGCTGGATCTGTCCTCGGCCCATTGGAAAAACTGGGGGAAAACCACAAAACCGGTAACGGGCGAATCGGTAGAAATCGCGGGAATGCACTATCCGATAGTAGAGCAAGTCCTGGCGTCCGATACCGACTACGTTTATCTGCAACATCCGACATTTAAACCCGAGGGTTTCGACGCATTCGAAGACATGCTGCGGCATGACCCCTCGAAGCAGCCGAAATGGGTAACGAAAATCAACGGCCAGTGGGAAGTGGCGGCCAATGTCATGCCCTTCGAGATGTCACCAACGCAGTACGTCTCCAGGTCGGTGAGGCATCTGTCCGAACGTTCGGCAAACAGCCTCGCCAAAGCCGTCAGTGATCGCGTGACCACTCCCCAGGGGATCGGTGCCGATGGACTCACGATCATGTCGCTGACGTTTCGCCACTGGCTGAATCGGACCCAAAAGACACCCTATCGCGATCTTTCAGATCCGCTGCTGATATTGCCCACGTTGACCACCCGGCCCCACGACCAATATGAGGGCGGGATGCTTCATTTGCCTGCGCCCGACTCAACCCCGTTGCAACGTCTGGATTTCGATATCCCGGATACGACCCCGGCAAATTCAGGCATACGTGAACTATTTGAACAGGTGTTGCAAGACAACGGTTACACCATCAATCCGAGGCAGCACCCGTTAGCGAATGGTGAGGACGTATTTATTTTTCACCGCGAGGGTCTCTCTGCCGTCTTCGTATTGAAGTTGCCTGCGCTCACGCAAACAGCTGTGCCTCGCTACACCGTGGCCGGCTCGGAAATGGCTAATCCGCAGTTCAAGAGCACACTCAGCCCAGCGGAAAAACAGGCGCTGGATGAGCAGTTGACCCGTTACGACATCATTTATCTGGTGGGCGGCAAACAACAGATATCCCCTGGCAGTACGACTCTGTTCATTGTCAGGGAAGGGTAAATATGCGCTGACAATTTCACGGGTTTGTTCGCCGGCTTCTGCGGACACCCCCCATTCGAACAACCTTTCATTTCTGACAACGAGATCAAATCAATGGTCAAACCACCTAAACATACGGGAGGAATTCTTCCGTCCGTTTCCCCTTCACCCACCACCGTTCCCGTTGTGGGCGGGATGGCCGGCACCCGTCCGACTCACTTTCCCAGGCCTTATACGTATGCGGGCAAAAATCATACTTTCGTAGACGCGACCGCAGGCCTTTCACAAACGCCCGGGCACCCACCGTCAATGCTGGTCAATAACATACCCGCGCCGTACTCAGTGAATGTTGAGGCCACGCTACGAACAATTGCATGGCCTGCCGATCAGGTTCACCTCTTAAAACGGCTGGATACCGACAACGAACTGTTTGTCAGCCCTGATGGCCAGCTATATGCCCGTGTGGAAAACGCAGGGCATTTGCCGGTCGAGCAACATGGCGATGGCCGCTACCAGATATCTGTGCATTTCATCCCTCATCTGGCTGACACCTTCCTTATCAAAACCGAGCGCCAGCCGGTATGGACATTCGAACGACCGGACTGGCTTGCGCACGACACAGAGAATGAACAGCCCGATACGGCCGCTGTGGTTACTCAAGAGCCGATATACCTGTCGCCCGATGACGCTGCGCTGCTTTCCCCCCGCCACCATTCAACGGACGGAATTCGCTACGACAAACACCGTAAAACCTATATCGATACCGCCCAAGGCACCGTCATGGTGCGCAAAAACGCCGCCGGGCAGTATCAGTACAGCTCCGCCACCGCACGCAATGCATCCGCGTTGCTGTTCAAGCAGATTCCCGGAACACGAATGTGGCAGCACATTACCGCGCAAGCCGACTCTGCAACCGAAAGCTCGCGACCGGAAAACCCCGGACCTGCGCTCCAGGATCCGGACAATCCACCACACCTGAAGAACGGTACAAACGCTACCCGGGCGCTGACCGAGAGCTTGCTGTCAGCCCATCCCGAGGCGATCAACTTGAGTTTCGGGCTGTGGCGAAACTGGGGACAGAGTATCCGGCCGCAGTTGGGCCAGCACATCGAAATAGACGGCCAGTACTATCGCGTGATGCAGCAGGATATGAATGCCGACCCGCGACTGGTTTATCTGCAGCACCCGTTGTTTTCACCTGCCTTGTATGACGCTTTTGAGTACATGCTGCGGGACAACCCGTCGCTGCAGCCAAAATGGGCCGTCAGAAAGAACGATCAGTGGACGGTACTGGACAATGTCGTACCGTTTGAAATGCCGATCACTCAGTACATCGCCCGAGCCTTCAAGTATTTATCGGATCAGTCCGTCAGCGCCCTCGCTCGAGCCATGTTCAATCAGGCGAACCAGTCCGAGATCATCAACGGATCCGGCTTGACGCTCATGAACCAGGTGTTTCGTTTCTGGGCAAACAGGGACTGGTACAGCACTCCGCGAGGAGAACTGGCCGAGCCATTGCTGATGTTGCGCAGCCTCTCCCCCCCGGCGATGGCCGCTTCGCGGAGCGAGGGCTTGATGCGCCTGGACTTTGACCCTGGTCGCTTCTCTCGACACTGGAACGAATACGCCGCAGACAAGACCACGGCCAATTTGCGAAAACTGTTCAGCAGGCTTCTTGAGAATGCCGGTTATGGGGTGATCCATTCGAAAAATCCTCCCGATGAAGACGTGTTGCTGTTCTACCGGGAGAAAATTGATCACGTCTTTGTACTGAAATTCCCGGCTCTCGTCAACGGAAGGCTTCAGCAACTTGAACTTGAAAAGTTTCAATTGAGTGAAGCTCACTGGCAACTACCGATCAGTGATCAAAAACCGCTGTTCGCTTATCAGGAAGAACAGAACATCAGTTTCCTGCAGGGTGGTGTTCAAACCGATATTCAGGGGCAGACCAGCCTGGTTATCACGAAAATCAAATGATCAACGAACGATAACTCAATCTGTCACGAAGAACCGTTTAGAGACACTTATGATCAAACCGAAAAGCACTTCGGGCCGCCCGGTTTCGCCCGAGAAAACTACGCCCCCCAGAACCCACCCTGAGATTGTCACGGGCGGTGCCAGGAATCCCCTTGATCCTGAAGTTTTCAATCCAGACATCAATCGACTCCCTGGCACCTCCACCCCCATCATTGCAGGCAGCGAAAGGGGGGCCGTGCCTCGGATTGTGGTGACTTACATTACTGATCCGCTGATTACGGAAGTCAATGCCAGGCTGGCGGAAATTACCTTGCCCGGGCTACAGGCCCATACATTGAAACCGCATGAAACCGCAGAGGGCTTGTTTACAGCGCCGGACGGCAAGACCTACGCCTATCTGGAAGAAGGCAGTCATTACCAGGTAGAACTCAATGCCGACGGTGTCTATCAGATTCCCTGGCCCGAAGCGCCGGGTGTGAGCCCGCCGGTTCTGAAAAAAATCGAAGGGCTGCCACAGTGGCGCATTGAAGCACCGTGGTACACCGCCCGCGGTGCGCAGGAAAATACCTCCTACGCAAGCGTGCATCCCGGGGAACCCCAAGGGATCTTCCCCCTCCCACCGGAACTGGCAAACACCCTGCCGGCCGCGCACGAATCCGCGGACGGCATTCGCAAAGGGCCACGAGATCAACTCTACGTCGAACTCGCAGAGGGAACGTTCCTGGTTCGCAGAAACGGACAAGGCGAATACAAACTGGCCTCCGAATCCAGAACCAATGTCCCCGACATCACGGTGGAACAGACTCCTGGGCAATTCCTCTGGCGCGTCAAGCGGCTAACCACGGATGTGCAAGCCGATCCACAACCGGGCAGTTCGCGTCCGCTCATTCAAACGGAGGAAATCGGTCCCGGGCCAAGTAAACGCGCTCGCCCCTCTGAAGACCCCAGGCTTGCCGATCCGCTCATTCCTGCACGTCCCTCAGAGGTCTGGAAAAGCTGGGGCAGCCCGACGAAACCGGTAAAGGGCGACGCCGTCTACATCGACGGTTTGTACATAGGCATTCTCAGCCAGCCAACGCATGCCACTGACACTCTGGCCTACATCAAGCATCCGTTTTTTTCCGCCCCACGTTTCGAAGCTTTCGAATACATACTGCTGACCACCCCTAATCTGCAACCCAGAGTGGCGGTAAGGTCAGAGGGTCAGTGGGCGAACCGCGGTGTTGGCACTTGGGCAGTTCTGGACGGCGTGCCATTTGAAAAAAGCCTGACCCAGTACGTCAGTGACCAGTTTGGTTATCTTTCCCATGATTCCGCCAAAAAAGTTGCACGAGAGATGTTCCAACGAGCCAATGAATATTCGGAACTTTCGAGCGCCGGGGTGCAATCATTGTCCGAAACGTTCAGATTCTGGAAGAATCGCCCCACATACCCGAGTAACAGGATGACCCCGTATCAAGGTCTGAGTGATCCATTGATGCTCCTCGCCACACTCCCGAAAGACGTGTCCGGCACCACGCCTATACCCCTGTCGCACACGGAAGGCCTGCAACGAATCGACATTGACCCGAACGTATTCCACCTCTGGCAGTCCGGGAACCAGAATCAATCCAATCGCGATCTGTACAGAGATATCCTGCGCAGTAGCGGCTACCAGGTTTCCAGCACCTTTCGTAATCATGCAGCAGATGCCTTGCTGATCCAGCAATATGGAGTTGACAGCGTTTTCATTCTGTTCACGAGCTGGCGTTACGGTAATTTGCCTTCGGATTCCCCGGTTAACTGGTTAACGAAAGATGCACTGAAAAACAGAATACGGCCTGAGGACAAACAAATCCTTGAACGTCACCTCGTAGCAAATAAGATCATTTATCTAGCGGGAACCGGCACCACTGGCTTATTGGGGGAAAAGACTCTGTTCATCAGCAGAATTGAATAACTCTGTGCCAGGCAGACTAAAGAGAACCAGAAAAACAAACTCGTCCGATCCGAAACACCAAGGGGACTCCGTCCCCTCACTCAACTTGTTTATCTACGAAAAATAAACATCGCCTTGCGAACAAGGAAGTACGCATGCCCGTCCCTGAAGCCATTGATCATTTAATTACACAAGAAAACTCTGTCGAAGTGTCCGATATCGGCATGCATGCCAATGAGCGTACTTCTTCTACGCTCGATTACGAGCCGGAACGCAATAAAGATCCCGAACACTCGAAGCCTGAAAGCGGACGACGCAAACCCGGCCAGCTCAAGATGCTCGACGACCTGTATGGCCCTTTTAAAATCGGCCCTTACACCATTACTCGCCGGGGCCTCGATGCCTTGGGCGCGACCATTGACGGCTTGCCCCTGACCGGTAACAACACGCATTTTCGAACACCCGGTCGATCATTCATAAACGCCTTGCAGCTCAGTTATCCGGAAATTGAAAAGCGTATGAAAGTATCGACGTTCGGGGATGATTATCTGTTGCCCTCGCTATTGTTCGAATTGTCCAGCGTACGCCCTCCTTCCGCCCCACCGGTCATCAGAGATGAAGCAGGTGGCAACGTGGACGAAAGCGGCTACCGCAAGAAAATGTGCCAACTCCTGAATCTGGCACAAAAGCTTGACTTGCGTCCGGGTTATTCATCAAAGCAGAGCAACCCGAGTTGGCTGGCGATCAAGAGTTTCTCCACCGTCGGCGCCAGCGTTGGTATTCAGTCGTTCGGAATCTTGATGGGCATACGGGGGATTTACGATGCCGTAAAAAAAAATGACCGGGATGAGATCATTTTCAACAGCATTGGTATCGGCACAGAAGTCGGCTCGATCATCACTGATGTGGTCGTCACGAAAGTGGGGCAACGCATGATCGAGGCGAGTAGTGGTGCCTTGAAGGACTTTGCCAAAACCAGCGCCGGGATCAAGTTAAGCCGCTCAGGAGGGTTAATCGGCGGCGCACTGACATTACCGTTCGATATTTACAGCGCCTACAGGGAGTTCAGCGCAGCCAGTAATAAAACCGGTAAAGAAGCGATGGATCATTACGTCAGCGGCGGCTTGAACATCGCCAGTGCGGCCATGACCGTCATACTGGGCGCCGCCGCGATGGCAGGTTTTTCGGCCGCTGGCCCGGTCGGGCTGGCGGCCGGAGCAATCATGGCAATCGGCTCGCAGGTCTACGGGGCAGTCCGCATGGTCGATGAAATCGACGATTACATTGAACTGACCCTTGAAGAACGTTGGCGCACCGGCTGGTTCTCGTTTGTCTTCTTCCTGGATATCGATCAAGACATCAAGAATCGCTATGAACTGGCCAAAGCCAAAATCGAAACAGCCAAACGACTGCAAAAGACTGCCAGAACCCTTCTCGACGAAACGCATAAAGACACCACCGAGGCTGTCGTTCACGGGCGTTATGAACATCGAATGAATAAAAGAAGAGAGCCGGCAACGCATTGGTCGGGCGTGAAAATCAACCCCATCGTTTATGTGCCCGAGATGGTTTCAATTGACGACACGATCGACGCTGGAGAAGGCGTTACTGCGCAGACGCCGGGTGCCGTGCTCGGCATCCCGGGTGAAAACAAAGGCGTGATATGGATGATCGGCGACGGGAACGATTCGATTGTCGGGGTCAGGAAAAAACCCAACACGTTTTATTCAGGCAGGGGAACGAAAATCCTCAGCGGAGGCGACAAGGATGACAAGTTCGTTGCCCAATATGCGGCGGGGCTGATTCAGGAATACTACCTGGAGAGTGGAATTTCCACGCTCAAGGGAGGTGACGGCAGTGATACCCTGGTAATGGATGGCAAGCAGATTTATCCCGCCGAAAACCGCAAATACAGCATCGATCTGGCAGCCGGAACAGTTGAAATCCTGTCTACGAAAAAGTCGTACAGCGACAAGAAATACATCCACAAGACTGAATTGGAAAGTATCGAGAATGTTTACACGCTGTCGGGCGGCTCGACTATCGTCACAGGCACGGCTGACTCCAACATCATCATGTCAAGGGGGCGTGACACGATCAATGCCGGCGCGGGTGACGACACTATTTATCTACTGAAAGACTGTACAAAAGCATTCGGCGGACCAGGAAAAGACTTTTATCACGTCGCTTTACCCGAAGGCTGGGTCTGTATTACAGAAGACGGTATTGACGAAAGTCAAATATCCCTGGGCTGGCGCCGCGATCATATCTTGGGCTGGAAAATAATACGCAACGCCCTGGCCCTGACGTTGGAGTTTGACTTTCACTACGGCCGTAGAAGCACCCTCTACATAGAAGACGTGTATAAGAAAGTCGATGGCCAGCGACAACTGATCAACAACAAACTGACCTTTGTCACCCGCGACGGTTACCATTTAAGGCCCGACCTGCCCGAAACAATAGAACTCGAAGGCGATACCGAAATAACAGCTGAAAGCCTCAAAGACGGTTATCCGGAGAGAACCGTGTTTCTTCACGAGTCCGTATGCAAGGTCCCCACCCTGCAGAACACCAACTACTATGTTCAACGACACAATAAACATACCCAGTTCATCACAGGCAGTGACCCGGATTCGTTCTATGGCACGCGCATTTTCCTCGACTTCGACAGTCATGAACTGACGAGCGCGCACGTAGCCTTTGCCACCACCCCATCATCCGAAACCAACAAGTTCGCAAAAGAAGGCAGAATCAACATTTCCTGTGACTTTCTTTTCTACTTTGGCGAGCATCTTTTACATATTGTCGGGTATGGACAATGTCTGGAGACCACGCTTGAGCTGGCCCTCCCGGAAATCATGGACAATACGTGCACCCATGGCTACATGCTGGTTTTCAGGGACAAGAAGTCGCATACCCTTATCCTTGAAAGCGAGTATGCCAAGCCACCAGCACATTACAAACACAGCAATAGCGCGAGCACCCTCACCAGTCACGACCTGCGTTTTCCTCTGCGTATGCACCACAAGGCAACTTTCGAGCTTCCGGAATCAAGCGCGTTCAAACTTGATCATGTTCCATCGTGCGTGAACTTGAAATCCGTGGACGCCTTGGTCGCCATCGACAACATCGAAGGCGCAGGGGCAACTTATCTTGTGCATTTACGAGAACACCGGGTTTTGCGTATCTCCACGCCCGGCGGCCTGCAAAGTGCTGCGATCAGGTTGAATAATTCCTCTACCTGGGAGCTGGACGCGACGAAAATCGGAAAATTCAAAGTCATATTAAAAGACAACCAACTGCACATTGGAACCGTCACCATTCACCTGCCGGATTACGGCCCGGAAGATCTTGTTGATCAGATCTTCGTGATTGGACCGAAAGGCGTTGTACACACCGTTGATCTGACCTTTGAGAGCGTTCGTATCGATAGCCTGGATGCAAGATACTTTGAGCCCCTCACGGGATCGCAACTGCCCGAGGAACTCGTACCCTTCGCGCGCCTGCAATTGCGGGCAAGAAATGCCTTCATGAAAAACGGTAGCAGGGGAACGTTAAGGTACAGCCTGCAAGATCGTAAATGGATGCTTGCTGAAGCAGGAAATTCCCGAGAAGTCAGCTATTCCGATCTGCATGTTGCGGGTCGCTGTAAACATCAGTTCGCTAATGTGCCAAACGCTGAACTATCGGACGAATAATTGTAAGCAGAACGTTGACCGTTGCGTTTCAGCAGTTTTCTGAAACGCAACCAACTCGCTGCTTTCAAGATATATATATATATATATACCGCACTCAAGAACATCCTATCGGGGAGCATTGTCAGGCCAATCTCTCTAACGGATTACAATCATGGTAAAGACCTCAACAAAAACTGCAGCGGCCGGTACAGTCAAACCCACGCCAACATCAGGCCGCGAACCGGTTCCAGGGTTCTCTGCGCGTAGTCCTGCCAACAGCGCCGACTCGCATTTTTCGGTCGCCCATCCGGCTTCTGACCTGCACACACAGCCGCTCCCACAATTCGACCTCTCCCGCCTCTTGACTGTACAAAAGCACGAAATGACCGGTCAGGTTGGCAACGTGAATGCGTCGTGGCCTGAAGCGCTTTCACCGCAGCAGTTGGCTGCGCTTTCAGACGCGCCTTATTCCCTGGACGGCATTCGTTACGACAATCGGAGAAGACCCTATATCGACTTGCTGGAAGGCACCTTCCTGGCGCGCAAGGATGGCCGCTATGGCTACAGGATTTCTACCCCGAGCATGACTTACGGCATTCCCGTTGAGCGCATACCCGGAACTAACCGCTGGCAAAAGAAACCGGGCTTTATGATTGACGTCGAGTGGCTGGGTTGGGGGTCTTACATGAAACCACCGCGAGATGACGCTATTGAAATCGCGGATCTTTACTATGCAATCGTTCCGCAAGCCTTGAACAGCAGTACCACCCACGTCTACTTGAAACATCCGGATTTTGTTCCGGGTAGCTATGAGGCATTCGAGCATATGTTGCGTAGCGCCCCCAATCGGCAACCCCGGCTGGCAGAAAGGAGCCATGGGGACTGGAAGATTTCCCAGACGCTTCAATACCAACAGACGCTGGTTGAAAAAGTAGCGAGTTGCTTTCCATACATGAGTGATAAAACCTTGACCCAACTGGCGCGCGCCGCCTTCAATTGGGCCAATGAATTAGTGCCCACTGTGACGGGAGAGGGCCTGTGGAGGCTGAATGAAACCCTTCATGCCTGGGCGAACAGAACCGTGCCCCGTTCTGTTCCACCTCGCCTCGCCGACCCCTTGATGTTACTGCCCGAGTTGGCATCACGACTGTATGTGGATCTGTCCGGACGCACGATATCGCTTCCTTCGCCCCGCTCTCCCGAGTTCCTGCGGATTGATTTTGATATTCACAAACTCGAAAAAGGGCTCTATGGGCTAAATGGCCCGGAATTCAGCTTGCGCAACATATTCGCCGATATTCTGGAGGACTACGGCTATCACGTTGATCGTGACAACAGGATGCTCAGCGAGGACGCTTTGCTGTTTCAACGGTCGAACATGGACACTGTTTTTGTACTGAGGCTGCCCGTCCACGATGAAAGCGTCAGCCTGGAACGTCCTTTCGAACTCACTCCGCAACTGCGCGATCCGGTATTCAGGGCAAAGATCGCGAAGTCGCGCTGGATGCACATGCTCACCCCAGGCATGACAGTCCATCTGGCAGGGGGTAAACAACAGGTTTCCCCCGATAGCTTCACCCTGTTCATTGTCAGGGAAGGTTGAATACACCATCCGGAATCTCTGCGCCCGATATTCGCCCAAGTATCGCAAGCACAGCCCCCCCGACTTCCGAGTGAAAGCCAGGCAACCACAGCATTTCCCCCGGCGCGCAAGACGCCGCCAAACCCCTCTGTTCATTTTCAAAGACCAATGATCGAACAGGGCAGTGAGCACGAAAACATGAATCGCTTCGAGACACTTCAATGATCAAAACCCCAAAGCCCACGGGTCACTCTGCGTCGCCTGATACCCCAAACATCAACACTACCAACACTGGCAATCGCAGCGTACCCATTCCCGGCAGCTCCGGCGCTTTTGCGCCGGGTACTCATCAACTGCCGGGCACCTTCACTCCCCATTCGTCTGGCAGCGAAGTCACTGGCTACCCAGGTGTTGTGGTGAGTGACATAACGCTCTCGGTGATCACCGAAACCAATGCCAGACTGGCCGACATTGCCCTGCCGGAATCAGAGATCCATCTGCTGCAGCCGCACGAATCTGTCGACGGGTTTTTCGTGCACCTGGACGGTCAGACGTATGCCCACCTGGAAGAAGGCGTTCATTACCGGGTGAAACTCAACGCCGCCGGTGATTACCAGATTCCCTGGCCCGAGGCACAGGGTGTGACGCCGCCGATTCTGAAAAAAATCGACGGCCAGCCACGTTGGCGAATCGAGGCACCGTGGTACATGGCTCAGTCCAGGCAGAGTAATCTGCCAGTGCACCAACAGTCTGCCGAAACGTCACTAGCGATGTTTCTCCTCGACGCGAATCTGGCAACCCTTCTCCCTGCCGCAAAGGATTTCCCGGACGGTATCCGCCCCGGGCCGCGCAGGAGTATGTATATCGATATCGCCGAAGGAACCGTCCAGGTTAGCAAGAAGGAAGGCGCATACAAACTGGCTTCTTCATCAACGAATATTGTGCCGGATATCACGTTCGAGCAGATTCCGGGACACTTCCTCTGGCGCCGCAAGTTGCCGGCCATTGCCGATACGCAACAAGATCCGCAGCCCGGCAGTTCTCGCGCCCTCACTCAGCCAGAAGAGTTCGGCCCGGGCCCAAGTAAACACCCTCGACTGCAAGGAGACAGCGACCCTCTTGATCCCATGCCCACCAGTGAACTCTGGAACAGCTGGGGCAGCACGACCCAACCGTTAGTCGGCGACTCCATCGAAATCGACGGCAGGCACTTTGCGATACTGGATCAGCCAGGCCACGCTACTGAGGCGCTTGTCTTCATCAAGCCTCCACAGTTTTCTGCCACTCGTTTCGATGCATTTGAACAAATGCTGCTGACCACGCCTGAGTTACAACCCAGGCGGGTGATGAAGCTGGCGGACAGGAGGACGGGGCTCGGCAGTGATACATGGAGAATTGTGGAGGGTTTGCCATTTGCAAAAAGCCTGACGCAAATTGTCAGCAATGAGTTCTCCTACCTTTCTGCTCACTCCGCAAACAAGGTTGCACGGGAGATGTTCAATCGGGCCAATGACTCCGATGAAATGACAGGGCCCGGAATCAATGCATTGTTCGAGACAATGAAGTACTGGGAGAATCGCTTCGGGGGCGATAACAGACACATTCGTCAGGACTTGATCGACCCGCTGATGCTCCTTTCGCCACTGCCGACCGACGCAAACGGCAATAGGCCTATGCCGTTACCGTCCGCTGAAGGTCTACAAAGAATCGACTTCAATCCGAATCTGTTATCCGGCTCGCAATATCAAAGTCATCGGCAAACCACGCGAATACTTTTCAAAGATCTTCTTGGCGCAAACGGCTACCAGATTCTCCATAATTTTGGCGTCATCCAGGGCAATGCCCTGTTGATCAGCCGGACGGGTGTCGACCATGTTTTCATCATGTTCATGGACAAGGTTCCAAACTACGTTGTGCGTCTCTTTAATCCGATTACCTGGCTCGAAAAAATAATATCCGGCAACAAAAAGTCCCCCCAAAACAGAATGGACACCGACGTCAAAGAAAACCTCAGAGAGCATTTGCGCACGAACAGAATCATTTTTTTGCTGGGCACCAACGAACCTCTGCTGACTCACGAACCCAACCTTATCGTCACTCGACACAGCTGAACGAGCTGTCAATCAACGATTACCCGCCCCGCACAGCAACGCGCTCCAATGCTCTCCGGAGCGTACGCGGGCAGATCGACAAAAATGCAGGCATAAAAAAGCCCGCAGTGTGAGCGGGCGAAAGACCAAAGAAGCTATATGCGCAGTCGCTTCCCGGTGGGGGCAGCTGCTTGGGGGTCAGCTGCCCCGGTACGTGGAATAGCTGTACGGCGAAATCAGCAATGGCACATGGTAGTGATCCTGTTCGGCGGAGATGCCGAAGCGCAGCACAACCACGTCGAGGAATGCCGGCTCCGGCAACTGAACGCCACGGGCGCGGTAGTAATCGCCCGCATGGAACTGAACCTGATAAACGCCGGTACGATAGTCATCGCCCTGCAGCAGCGGCGCATCGACCCGGCCATCGCTGTTGGTTACAGCACTGGCGACCAATTCCAGTTGCGAACCTTCAACGCGGTACAGCTCGACCTTGATCGAACTGCCCGGGCAACCGTGTGCAGCGTCCAAAACGTGTGTTGTCAAACGTCCCATTGATTCTGCGCGCCTGCCTGCAAGGAGCAGTCAGACTTCGCGCCTCCCGAAGTCAGTTGAAAAGGAGACCGCACCGATTCGGAGCACGAAAAGTTGCGGCGAGCGACTGATTAAGACACTTTTCAAAAAAATTGTACACAATAAAAACGACATTTTTCACATCACCCCCGCCATTCGGGGGGTTCCTCGTGTTCTGCCAGCAACACGCCTATTCATTGAACCTCCTATCCATTAGCTGACTGGTCAGGCAGGTTTCTTGCAGGCTTACGCCAATAGCAGCAAAAGATGACAGTCGGTGAAAAATGCGAAAATTCAGGCTTACAAATTGCGAATAAAGTTGTATACAATCAGCCCATCGCTGTGACGCCAGCCTGCCAGGCCGCCACACAAATCTGTCAACGAACAAGAAGGAAGACTGCAGTGAGCGCTGACTACCCACGCGACCTGATCGGTTACGGCAGTAACCCTCCTCACCCACACTGGCCGGGCAATGCCCGCATCGCCCTGTCGTTCGTGCTCAATTACGAAGAAGGCGGCGAGCGCAATATTCTGCACGGCGACAAAGAATCCGAAGCCTTCCTGTCTGAAATGGTTGCCGCCCAGCCGCTGCAAGGCGCGCGCAACATGAGCATGGAATCCCTTTACGAGTATGGCAGCCGTGCCGGCGTCTGGCGGATTCTGAAACTGTTCAAGGAATTCGACATTCCGCTGACCATCTTCGCCGTCGCCATGGCCGCTCAGCGCCACCCGGACGTGATCCGCGCGATGGTCGATGCCGGCCACGAAATCTGCAGCCACGGCTACCGCTGGATCGACTACCAGTACATGGACGAAGCGCAGGAACGCGAGCACATGCTCGAAGCGATCCGCATCCTTACCGAAATCACCGGCGAGCGCCCACTGGGCTGGTACACCGGCCGCACCGGGCCGAACACCCGTCGTCTGGTCATGGAAGAAGGTGGTTTCCTCTACGACTGCGACACCTACGACGACGACCTGCCCTACTGGGAACCGAACAACCCGACCGGCAAGCCGCATCTGGTGATCCCGTACACCCTCGACACCAACGACATGCGCTTCACCCAGGTGCAGGGTTTCAACAAGGGTGACGATTTCTTCGAATACCTCAAAGACGCGTTCGACGTGCTTTACGCCGAAGGTGCCGAAGCGCCGAAGATGCTTTCGATCGGTCTGCACTGCCGCCTGATCGGCCGTCCGGGTCGCATCGCGTCGCTCAAACGCTTTATCGAATACGCCAAAAGTCATGAACAGGTGTGGTTCAGCCGTCGCGTCGACATCGCGCGTCACTGGCACGAAACCCAGCCGTACCAAGGGGCCGCCAAATGAGCCGCTTTCAAACCCTGCAACCGTCGAGCCTGAGCCGCGACGCTTTCGTCAACGCCTTCGCCGACATCTACGAACATTCGCCATGGGTTGCCGAGAAGGCCTACGATTTGGGCGCGGACGCGTCGATCGACGAGATCGAAACCCTGCACCAGCGCATGAGCGACATCCTGTTGAGCGCCGATCACGCCAGTCAGTTGGCCCTGATCAACGCTCACCCGGACCTGGCCGGCAAAGCTGCCGTCCAGGGCCAACTGACCGAAGCCAGCACCAATGAACAGGCTGGCGCCGGTATACACCAATGCACGGCCGAAGAGTTCCAGCGCTTCACCGAGCTGAACGACGCCTACAAAGCCAAGTTCAAGTTTCCCTTCATCATGGCGGTAAAAGGCAGCAACCGGCATCAGATCCTCGCGGCGTTCGAAACGCGCATTCACAACTCGCAAGACACCGAGTTCAAGTGCGCGCTGGCGGAGATCAACAAGATCGCCCTGTTCCGTTTACTGACCCTATAGCGAGCCTGACCCGAGTACATCAAACGCGGAGAGTACCCAGGGTCTTGCAAGCATCCCCAGCCACTTATTTAAAGGCAGACAAGAAGAATGAAAGCTTACGCCGTACCTTTCGAAAAATTCGTCAACCTGGCCGATGCCCGTCTGGGCACCAAAATCATCTCGGTCACCGATGACTGGTTCGCAGACGCCAATCGTCTGTTCCAACCGACCCCGGCCGTATGGAAGGAGGGCGTGTTCGATGACAACGGCAAGTGGATGGACGGCTGGGAATCGCGCCGCAAGCGCTTCGAAGGCTTCGACAGCGCCGTAATCCGTCTGGGCGTACCGGGTTCGATCAAAGGCGTGGACATCGACACTTCATTCTTCACCGGCAACTTCCCGCCATCGGCCTCTCTGGAAGCGTGCTTCCTGGCCTCGGGCGAGCCTGATGAAAACACCCAGTGGACTGAAGTGCTGTCGGCCGTCGAGCTGCAGGGCAACAGCCACCACTACCACGAAATCAGCAACGACCAAGCGTTCAGCCACCTGCGCTTCAACATCTACCCGGACGGCGGTGTAGCTCGTCTGCGCGTGTATGGTGTTCCGTTCCGCGACTGGTCGGCGGTTGGCGACAACGAGCAAGTCGATCTGGCAGCAGCCCTCAATGGTGGCCGCGCCCTCGCCTGCTCCGACGAACACTTCGGCCGCATGAGCAACATCCTCAACCCGGGCCGTGGCATCAACATGGGCGACGGTTGGGAAACTGCACGTCGTCGCACGCCGGGCAATGACTGGGTCATCGTCGCGCTGGGTCACCCAGGCGAGATCGAGAAGATCGTCGTCGACACCCTGCACTTCAAAGGCAACTACCCGGACACCTGCTCGATCCAGGGCGCGTTCGTGAAAGGCGGCACCGACAGCCAGATCGAAACCCAGTCACTGTTCTGGCGTGAACTGCTGCCGAGCCAGAAGCTGGAAATGCACGCCGAACACACCTTCGTCGAGCAGATCAAGGCACTGGGCCCGATCACCCACATCCGCCTGAACGTGTTCCCGGATGGTGGTGTGAGTCGCCTGCGCGTTTTGGGCAAGGTCGCGAAATAAGCGCTGAACCCAATCGCTAGCAGGTCGAATCGTCGCACCGTCGCTCCCACATTTGGAATGCATTCCCCTGTGGGAGCGAGCCTGCTCGCGAAGGCGTCAGAACAGTCAACACAGAATTCGGATAAGAAGAACAGCATGCGCACACTAACGATTGAACCGCTGAGCAAAGAAGCCTTCGCCCCTTTCGGTGACGTCATCGAAACCGACGGCAGCGATCACTTCATGATCAACAACGGTTCGACCATGCGCTTCCACAAACTGGCGACGGTCGAAACCGCTCAGCCTGAGGACAACGCGATCATCAGCATCTTCCGCGCCGACGCGCAGGACATGCCGCTGACCGTTTGCATGCTGGAACGCCATCCGCTGGGCAGCCAGGCTTTCATTCCGCTGCTCGGCAACCCCTTTCTGATCGTGGTCGCGCCCGTTGGCGATGAACCTGTATCAGGCTTGGTCCGCGCCTTCGTCACCAACGGCAGGCAGGGCATTAATTACCATCGCGGCGTTTGGCACCATCCGGTGCTGACGATCGAAAAGCGGGATGACTTCCTGGTGGTTGATCGCAGTGGCACAGGCAATAACTGCGATGAGCATTTTTTCAAAGAGGATGAGCGTTTGATCCTCGCCCCCCACCAATAAGAGAAGGTCTGATCACTCGACAACAAGAGTGACAGGCGAGAGGTAAAGACTGTGGAAGCACATCTGTTGGAATGGCTGAACCTGAGCGTGCGCTGGGTTCACATGATTACTGGCGTGGCCTGGATCGGTGCGTCGTTCTACTTCGTCTGGCTGGAGAACAACCTCAACCGCGTCAACCCGAAAACCGGCCTGGCCGGTGATCTGTGGGCGATCCACGGTGGCGGTATCTATCACCTCGAAAAATACAAACTGGCCCCGCCGTCGATGCCGGAGAACCTGCACTGGTTCAAATGGGAAGCCTACTTCACCTGGATGTCGGGGATCGCGCTGCTGTGCGTGGTGTTCTACTCCAACCCAACGCTCTACCTGCTGGCTCCGGGCAGCACACTGAGCGGCCCTGAAGGCGTGGCCATCGGTATCGGCTCGCTGTTCCTCGGCTGGTTCATCTACTCCTTCCTGTGCGATTCGGCCCTGGGCAAACGCCCTGCTCTGCTCGGCTTCATTCTGTTCGTGCTGATCATCGGCGCGGCGTATGGCTTCAGCAAAGTGTTCAGCGGTCGTGGTGCGTACCTGCACGTCGGCGCGATCATCGGCACGATCATGGTCGGCAACGTGTTCCGCATCATCATGCCGGCGCAGCGTGCACTGGTCGCCGCGATTGCCGAGAACCGCACGCCGGATCCGGCGCTGCCAGCCAAAGGCTTGCTGCGTTCGCGTCACAACAACTACTTCACCCTGCCGGTGCTGTTCATCATGATCAGCAACCACTTCCCGAGCACCTATGGCAGCCAGTACAACTGGTTGATCCTCGCCGGGATCGCAGTGTTGGCAGTGTTGGTGCGTCACTACTTCAACACCCGTCACGACAGCCACAAGTTTGCCTGGACCCTGCCAGTGGCAGCGGTGGGCATGATCACTCTGGCCTACGTCACCGGCCCGACGCCGATGTCGACCGCGCCGGAAGTGGCCAAGGCACCAGCGAAAATCGAGTACCAACCGCTGCCGGAGACGGCACTGGGCGGTGGCGCGAAACCGGCTGAAGCGGCGGCACCTGCTGCACCCGCAGAAGCACCTGCTGCACCGGCACAGGCGTCGAATGCTGGCCCGGGTTTCGACAAAGTGCACACAGTGATCCAGGAGCGCTGCGCGGTTTGCCATTCGGCCAAACCGACCAGCCCGTTGTTCAGCGCTGCACCAGCGGGTGTGATGTTCGACACCCCTGAGCAGATCCGCCAGAACGCGGCGCGCATCCAGGCGCAAGCCATCACCACGCAGATCATGCCACTGGGCAACATCACGCAGATGACCCAGCAGGAACGTGACCTGATCGGTGCATGGATCGCCCAGGGAGCACAGACCAACTAAGCAACAAAGCTTCGCGAGCAGGCTCGCTCCCACAGAGATCGCGCATTTCCTGTGGGAGCGAGCCTGCTCGCGAATCGCCTTAACGCGGTTTACCTGATGCACAGAAACAGCTGTGAGCAACCCAACAGCTGTTAATCACAAGAATAAAAAGATCCGAGGTGTTGCATGTCCGAGCTGTCCAAAGCGCGCATCCCCGACGCACCCGCCATTCAGCGATTGCCCCTTTTGCAACTGATCCTGGTCGGTTTGCAACATGTTCTGCTGATGTACGGTGGTGCCATCGCGGTGCCGCTGATCATTGGACAGGCCGCTGGCCTGAGTCGTGAAGAAATTGCCTTCCTGATCAACGCCGACCTGCTGGTCGCCGGTATCGCCACCATCGTGCAGTCCATGGGCATCGGCCCGATGGGCATCCGCATGCCGGTGATGATGGGCGCCAGTTTTGCTGCAGTCGGCAGCATGGTCGCCATGGCCGGCATGCCCGGAATCGGCCTGCAAGGCATCTTCGGGGCGACGATCGCCGCCGGTTTCTTCGGCATGATCATCGCGCCGTTCATGTCCAAGGTCGTGCGCTTTTTCCCGCCGCTGGTGACCGGCACGGTCATCACCTCGATCGGTTTGTCGCTGTTCCCCGTGGCCGTGAATTGGGCCGGTGGCGGTGCCGCCGCTGCGCAATTCGGCTCACCGATTTATCTGGCCATCGCCGCCCTGGTATTGGGCACCATTCTGTTGATCCACCGCTTCATGCGCGGTTTCTGGGTCAACATTTCCGTCCTGATCGGCATGTGTTTCGGCTACGTGCTGTGCGGCGCGATCGGCATGGTCGACCTGAGCGGCATGGCCAACGCGCCATGGATTCAGTTCGTCACCCCGCTGCATTTCGGCATGCCGAAATTCGAACTCGCGCCGATCCTGTCGATGTGTCTGGTGGTGGTGATCATCTTTGTTGAATCCACCGGGATGTTTCTCGCCTTGGGCAAGATCACCGGCCAGGAAGTCTGCCCGCGCATGCTGCGCCGCGGCTTGCTGTGCGATGCCGGCGCTTCGTTTGTGGCGGGTTTCTTCAACACGTTTACCCATTCCTCTTTCGCGCAGAACATCGGTCTGGTGCAGATGACCGGCGTGCGTTGCCGCTCGGTGACCATCGTTGCCGGTGGCTTGCTGATCGTCCTGAGCCTGTTGCCAAAAGCGGCATTTCTGGTGGCGTCGATTCCACCGGCGGTACTCGGCGGCGCAGCGATTGCGATGTTCGGCATGGTTGCCGCGACCGGCATCAAGATTCTCCAGGAAGCCGACATCGGTGACCGCCGCAACCAGTTGCTGGTCGCGGTGAGCATCGGCATGGGCCTGATCCCGGTGGTGCGTCCGGAGTTCTTCGCACACCTGCCACTGTGGATGAGCCCGATTACCCACAGCGGCATCGCCATGGCCACGCTCAGTGCGCTGACGCTGAACCTGCTGTTCAACATTCTCGGCGGCAAGGAGCGCGCGGCGATCAACGACTGCCATGCGCACCAGCACTGACGGAGTCACCACAAAACCTTGTGGGAGCGAGCTTGCTCCGGGCGGCGTTCCGACGAAAGCGGTATGACATTCAACCCATCAGTTGACTGAAAGAACGCCTTCGTCGGAACGCCGCCCGGAGCAGGCTCGCTCCCACAAGGGCTAAGCAACAGCTCTGCGCCTCAACAATAAAAACAAGAGGGAGCAACAGATGATTCGCACGCAAACCAACGTTCTGTTGAGTGGCGGCCTGCTGGCCGCGAGTCAGGCCATGGCCGGCGATTTACTGCTGTGGCAGACCAACAGCCTCAGTTATCTGTACGGCAAGAATTTCGCGATCAACCCGTCGATCCAGCAGACGCTGACCTTCGAGCACGCCGACAAGTGGAAGTACGGCGACAACTTCCTGTTCGTCGACAAGATCTTCTACAACGGCAAAGAAGACGCGAACAAAGGCCCACACGCGTTCTACGGTGAATTCACCCCGCGCTTCTCGTTCGGCAAAATCTTCGACCAGAAGCTCGAGTTCGGCCCGATCAAAGACGTCCTGCTCGCCATGACTTACGAGTACGGCGAAGGCGACAGCGAGGCCTACCTGATCGGCCCCGGCTTCGACCTCAAGGTGCCCGGTTTCAACTACGTCACCCTGAACATCTTCCGCCGTCAGACCGAAGGCCCGCGCCCCGGCGACGGCGTCTGGCAGATCACCCCCGGCTGGTCCTACAGCTTTCCCTTAGGCAATTCCGATGTGCTGATCGACGGCTATCTCGATTGGGTGGTCGACAACGATGAGAACTCGCGCGGCACCTACCACGCCAACCTGCACATCAATCCGCAGATCAAATACGACTTGGGCAAAGCCCTGGGCTGGAGCCACAAGCAGCTGTACGTCGGCACCGAATACAGCTATTGGAAAAATAAATACGGCGTCGAAAACACGCACAACTTCGACACCAATCAGAACACCGCCAGCCTGCTGGTCAAGGTGCACTTCTAAGATGGCCCGCAACCGTGCTCCATACCTGTCGTCGGTGCTCTGTTGCGGGGCACTTGAGACCTGGCCGTTGAGTCAGTATTCTCCGCGGCCTCTTGAATTCGGTCTAAAAAAAAGCCCGGATTTAATTCCTGACCGACAGGCCAACTTATCCCGGCCCCGGTCAGTACCGAGGCATCCCGAAAACACACTCAATCGACTGTTTGTCAGCAGCCGAGCGGGTGTTTTTTTGCTTTTCGAAAGCCTTGGCTCGGCTCTTGCTAACAGCATCGAAGCTGACCGATCGGATGAGTTTTTGCAGCAACGAAAAAAGGCGCCACACCAGAGCGCCGATCTTAAAAAAATAACGTGGAACACCTACTTTGGGAGCAACCGAATGAAACGTATGTGCACCAGCCTGATGCTCGCGGGATCGATGTTGGCCGGCGGCCAGGCCATGGCCGAAGGCCTGCTGCAGTGGCAGAACAACAGCCTGACCTATCTGTATGGCAAGGACTTCCAGGTCAACCCGCGCATCCAGCAGACCGTCACCTTCGAGCACGCCGATGCGTGGAAGTACGGGGACAACTTCCTGTTCGTCGACAAGATCTTCTACAACGGCAAGCCTGACAGCGGCGTCGGCAACAACACGTATTACGGCGAGTTCAGCCCGCGCCTGTCGCTGGGCAAGATCCTCGACCAGAAGATCGAGTTCGGCCCGATCAAAGACGTGCTGCTGGCGATGACGTATGAGTTCGGTGAAGGCGACGTCGAGTCTTATCTGATCGGTCCTGGTTTCGACCTGGCCATCCCGGGCTTCGACTACTTCCAGTTGAACTTCTACCAGCGCCACACCGAAGGCCCACGTGCGGGCGACAACGTCTGGCAGATCACCCCGGTGTGGTCGTACACCATTCCGGTCGGCAACTCGAACATCCTGATCGACGGTTTCATGGACTGGGTCAGCGACAACGATGTCAACAAAAAGGGCGAGTACCACGCCAACCTGCACTTCAACCCACAGATCAAATATGACCTGGGCAAGGCGCTGAGTCTCGGTGAGAAGCAGTTGTATGTCGGTGTTGAATACGACTACTGGAAAGACAAGTACGGCATCGACGACACTGGTGCGTTCAAGACCAATCAGAGCAACACCAGCTTCCTGGTGAAGTACCACTTCTGATGCTGATATAAGTGGCGTCTGCGAGGACGCCATCGCTGGCAAGCCAGCTCCCACAGGGTTCGGTGTCGCACACAACTGTTGTGTTCAACCGGGAACCTGTGGGAGCTGGCTTGCCAGCGATTGCCGCACCACCGATCTCAGGCTGGAACCACCGCCTCGGACAGCCCCAAAAACCGGCACAACTCTTCCCGCTTGGCCAACGCATCCCTGCGCCCCAAATCAATCAACTCGCTGCAATACCCCGCCTCGAACAGCAAATAACTCAACACCCCTGCCCCACTGGTCTTGGTCGCCCCCGGCCCGCGCAAAAACAAACGCAACGCCGCCGGCAATTCCTGGCGATGCCGTGCCGCAATCTCATCGATCGGCTGACTCGGCGAAATCACCAGCACCTCCACCGACGCCACGCCCAACTCGCGCGTCGGCGTGCCGGCAGGCATCAAGTGGCTGAACTGGTTGAGACGCTGGAGCAACTCGATGTCGCTCTCGAGGCTGTCAATGAACGTGCTGTTGAGCATGTGCCCGCCAATCTGCGCCAGCGTCGGCTGTTGCCCCGTATAAGCGCGCTCCAGCGGCTGCTGCGGATCAAACCCGCGCGGGTTGCCGCTGACACCCACCACCAGCACCCGGCTCGCCCCTAAGTGCAGCGCCGGGCTGATCGGCGCCGATTGCCGCACCGCGCCATCGCCAAAGTATTCATCGCCAATTTTCACCGGCGCGAACAGCAACGGAATCGCCGAGCTGGCCAACAAGTGATCCACCGACAGTTGCGTCGGCACACCAATACGCCGATGCCGCAACCACGCATCGATCGTGCCGCCGCCCTGATAGAACGTCACCGCTTGCCCGGATTCGTAGCCGAACGCGGTCACCGCCACCGCATGCAATTGCTTGCGCGCGATCGATTCGGCGATGCCGGGCATGTGCAGTTTTTCATTGAGCAGTTCGCGCAGTGGCGAACTGTTGAGCAGTGCCACCGGCAGTTGCCGACCGAGGCCAAGCAGACTGTGACTGACAAAACGACTGGCCTGACGAATAACGCCGGGCCAGTCACTGCGCAACACGCGATGGCTGCGAAAGCCTTGCCAGAACAAGGTGAGACGTTCGATGGCGGCGCGAAAATCCGTGGCACCACTGGCAAGGCTGACCGCATTGATCGCCCCGGCCGAGGTACCGACGATCACCGGGAAAGGATTGTCCGCACCTAACGGCAGCAATTCGGCAATCGCCGCCAGCACCCCCACCTGATACGCCGCCCGAGCCCCGCCGCCGGAAAGAATCAAACCTGTGACCGGTTCAGCTGGGCTCATCGCAACACTCCATGGTGCTTGAAAGGATGGGTGAATCAACCGCGCTTGGCGTACAGCTTCGGCTCGCCCGGTGGACGGCTCTTGAAGCGCCGATGCGCCCACAGGTACTGCTCGGGGCAGGCACGCAAAGCGCTCTCGACCCACTGATTGATGCGGATGCAGTCAGCTTCTTCGGTTTCGCCGGGGAAATCTTCCAGCGGCGGATGAATCACCAAACGATAACCGCTGCCGTCGGCCAGACGCTCCTGCGTGAACGGCACCACCAGCGCCTTGCCGAGACGGGCGAATTTCGTCGTCGCCGTCACGGTCGCCGCCTGAATACCGAACAGCGGCACGAAGATGCTCTGCTTGGCGCCGTAGTCCTGATCCGGTGCATACCAGATCGCGCGACCGGAGCGCAGCAACTTGAGCATGCCGCGTACGTCGTCACGCTCCACCGCCAGCGAATCGAGGTTGTGCCGCTCGCGGCCCTGACGCTGAACATAGTCAAACAACGGATTCTTGTGCTCGCGGTACATGCCGTCGATGGTGTGCTGCTGGCCGAGCAGCGCTGCACCGATTTCCAGTGTGGTGAAATGCGCGGCCATCAGGATCACGCCTTTGCCTTCGCGCTGGGCCTTTTGCAAATGCTCCAGGCCTTCAACGTGGGCCAGCTTGGCCAGACGCTCGCGCGACCACCACCAGCTCATGGCCATTTCAAAGAAAGCGATGCCAGTGGAGGCGAAGTTCTCCTTGAGCAGACGTTTGCGCTCGGCGGCGGATTTTTCCGGGAAGCACAGTTCAAGATTGCGCTTGGCAATGCGCCGCCGGTCGCCGGCCACGCGATACATCAAGGCGCCCAAAACTCGACCGATGGTCAGCAAGGCCGGATACGGCAACTGCACGATCAGCCACAAAAGCCCCAGACCGCACCAGAGCGGCCAGAAGCGTGGCGATAAAAATGCTTTTCGAAAACGCGGGCGATCCATTAAAGCTTCCGTAAATACAGTGGCCGCGCATTCTACATCGTTCGACCCGGCTTGCGGCCTGCGGGCGTTCTCGTTATAAGTCTCGGCACTTTTAGTGACAAGCCGTTGTATGCCGACATGAGCCAAACCGAACCGTTAGACCAAGATCCCGTATTCCAGCTCAAGGGCAGCATGCTGGCCATTACTGTGCTGGAACTGGCCCGTAACGACCTCGAAAGCCTCGATCGGCAATTGGCCGCCAAAGTCGCCCAGGCGCCGAACTTCTTCAGCAACGCGCCGCTGGTTCTGGCGCTGGACAAACTGCCGCCGAGCGAAGGTGCCGTCGATCTGCCGGGCCTGATGCGCGTCTGCCGCCAACATGGCCTGCGCACCCTAGCGATTCGCGCCAGCCGCATCGAAGACATCGCCGCCGCCATCGCCATCGATATTCCAGTGCTGCCGCCGTCGGGCGCCCGTGAGCGGCCGCTGGAAACACCCGAAGCCGAAGTCAAAAAGAAGCCGGAAAAACCGCCGGAGCCAACGGTCAAACCGACCCGCGTCATCACCACGCCAGTACGTGGTGGCCAACAGATATATGCCCAGGGTGGCGATCTGGTCGTGGTGTCCTCGGTCAGCCCGGGGGCGGAACTTCTCGCCGATGGCAACATCCATGTATACGGCCCGATGCGCGGTCGGGCGCTGGCCGGCGTGAAGGGTGATACCAAGGCACGGATTTTCTGTCAGCAATTGAGCGCTGAACTGATCTCCATCGCCGGTCATTACAAGGTTTCCGAAGATTTGCGTCGCGACCCTATGTGGGGCTCAGGCGTACAGGTCAGCCTGTCGGGCGACGTGTTGAACATCATTCGGCTTTAACGGATACTGCCGCATTTTCCAAGCATCTCTAAAACGTAGCGAAAACGGCTCAAACGAAGTAGGAAAAAGGCTCAACGCCGAATTCCAGCCAAGGCTGTCCGACTGCAGTAGTTTTCAAGAGATGTTTTTCAGGGGCTAAAAAGTCCTTCTTCCTTAGGGGTGAAACACCTTGGCCAAGATTCTCGTGGTTACATCCGGCAAGGGTGGTGTGGGTAAGACCACCACCAGCGCCGCTATCGGTACCGGCCTCGCTCTGCGCGGCCACAAAACAGTGATCGTCGACTTCGACGTGGGCTTGCGTAACCTTGACCTGATCATGGGTTGCGAGCGCCGCGTGGTGTATGACTTCGTCAACGTGGTCAACGGCGAAGCCAACCTGCAACAAGCGCTGATCAAAGACAAGCGCCTGGAAAACCTCTACGTACTGGCCGCCAGTCAGACCCGCGACAAAGACGCGCTGACTGTCGAAGGCGTGGAAAAAGTCCTGATGGAGCTCAAGGAACAATTCGAGTTCGTCGTCTGCGACTCTCCGGCGGGCATCGAGAAAGGCGCGCACCTGGCCATGTACTTCGCTGACGAAGCGATCGTCGTGACCAACCCGGAAGTGTCCTCGGTACGAGATTCGGACCGCATGCTCGGCCTGCTGGCGAGCAAATCGCGTCGTGCCGAACGTGGCGAAGACCCGATCAAGGAACACCTGCTGATCACCCGCTACCACCCGGAGCGCGTTGAAAAGGGCGAAATGCTCGGCGTTGAAGACGTCAAGGAAATCCTTTCGGTAACCCTGCTCGGCGTGATCCCGGAATCCCAGGCGGTGCTCAAGGCATCCAACCAGGGCGTCCCGGTGATTCTCGACGACCAGAGCGATGCCGGTCAGGCCTACAGCGATACCGTCGACCGTTTGCTGGGCAAAGAAAAAGCCCACCGTTTCCTCGATGTCGAGAAGAAGGGATTCTTCGAGCGCCTGTTTGGAGGTAGGTAATGAACCTTTTTGACTTCTTTCGTGCCAACAAAAAGCCAAGTACCGCCTCGGTAGCGAAAGAGCGTCTACAGATCATCGTGGCGCATGAGCGCGGCCAGCGCAGCACGCCGGATTACTTGCCAGCCTTGCAGAAGGAACTGGTCGACGTGATCCGCAAGTACGTCAACATCGGCAACGACGACGTACATGTTGCACTGGAAAGCCAGGGCAGTTGCTCGATTCTGGAACTCAACATCACCCTGCCTGATCGCTGAGTCGATTTGGCAGTCGCTACGGCGGCTCGGACTATTGATGCTTGTGTAGGAGCTGCCGAAGGCTGCGATCTTTTGATCTTCAAAGTCAAAAGATCGCAGCCTTCGGCAGCTCCTACAGGGTTATCAGCAGTTCCGAGCCGCCGTTGGCATTTGTTACGAGGCTGTTTTAATGCCGCTGTCCAACATCCACATCATCCATCGGGACGCCGCCGTACTGGTGGTGAACAAGCCGACGTTGTTGCTCTCGGTGCCCGGTCGCGCCGATGACAACAAGGATTGCCTGATTACCCGCCTGCAGGAAAACGGCTACCCGGAAGCGCGCATCGTCCATCGCCTGGACTGGGAAACCTCCGGCATCATTTTGCTGGCGCGTGATGCCGATACGCATCGCGAACTATCGCGGCAGTTTCACGACCGCGAAACCGAAAAGGCCTACACCGCTTTGGCCTGGGGTCAGCCGGAACTCGACAGCGGCAGCATCGACTTGCCACTGCGTTACGACCCGCCGACCAAACCGCGCCACGTGGTTGATCACGAATTCGGCAAACACGCGCTGACCTTCTGGCGCGTACTGGAACGTTGCGGTGACTGGTGTCGCGTTGAGTTGACGCCGATCACCGGCCGTTCACATCAGTTGCGTGTGCACATGCTGTCGATCGGGCATCCGCTGCTTGGTGACGGGCTCTACGCCCACGAGCAGGCGCTGGCGGCATGGCCACGCCTGTGCCTGCACGCGAGCATGCTCAGCTTCACCCACCCGCAAACCGGCGAACGCCTGCGCTTCGAGTGCCCCGCACCGTTCTGACGGACACCGCCGAAACCATGTAGGAGCTGCCGAAGGCTGCGATCTTTTGATCTGGTGTTTCATAAATCAAAAGCAAGATCAAAAGATCGCAGCCTTCGGCAGCTCCTACAGGGATCCGGTGCAGATTCAATTCCCCGGCCGATGCGTTAAACTCCCGCCCATTGCTGTCTGGAGTTTCTTATGCGCGAAGAGTTGAACCAAGGCCTGATCGACTTTCTCAAGGCCTCCCCTACCCCGTTCCACGCCACCGCCAGTCTGGTGCAGCGTCTGGAGGCCGCCGGTTACGTGCGCCTCGACGAGCGCGAGCCATGGACCACCGAGCCGAACGGCCGCTATTACGTCACCCGTAACGACTCCTCGATTGTCGCAATCAAAATGGGCCGCAACTCACCCCTGCACGGCGGCATCCGCCTGGTTGGCGCACACACCGACAGCCCGTGCCTGCGGGTCAAGCCGCAACCGGAACTGCAGCGTCAGGGCTTCTGGCAACTGGGCGTTGAAGTCTATGGCGGCGCGCTGCTGGCACCGTGGTTCGACCGCGATCTGTCGCTGGCCGGCCGCGTAACCTTCCGCCGCGACGGCAAAGTCGAAAGCCAATTGATCGATTTCAAGGCACCGATCGCGATCATTCCCAACCTGGCGATTCACCTCAACCGTGAAGCCAATCAGGGCTGGGCGATCAACGCGCAGACCGAACTGCCGCCGATCCTCGCGCAATTTGCCGGTGACGAACGTGTTGATTTCCGCGCCGTGCTCACCGATCAACTGGCCCGCGAACATGGTTTGAACGCCGACGTCGTGCTGGATTACGAGCTGAGTTTCTACGACACGCAAAGTGCTGCAGTGATTGGCCTCAATGGCGACTTCATTGCCGGCGCGCGCCTCGACAACCTGCTGTCGTGCTACGCCGGTCTGCAAGCCTTGCTCACCGCCGAAACTGACGAAACCTGCGTATTGGTGTGCAACGACCACGAAGAAGTCGGCTCCTGCTCGGCCTGCGGTGCCGATGGCCCGATGCTCGAACAGACCCTGCGCCGTCTGCTGCCGGAAGGTGACGAATTCGTCCGCACCATCCAGAAATCCCTGCTGGTCTCGGCCGACAACGCCCACGGTGTGCACCCCAACTACGCAGAAAAGCACGACGCCAACCACGGCCCGAAACTCAACGCCGGCCCGGTGATCAAGGTCAACAGCAACCAGCGCTACGCCACCAACAGCGAAACCGCCGGGTTCTTCCGCCATCTGTGCATGGCCGAAGAAGTGCCGGTGCAAAGCTTCGTGGTGCGCAGCGACATGGGCTGTGGCTCGACCATCGGCCCGATCACCGCCAGCCACCTCGGTGTGCGCACTGTCGACATCGGCCTGCCGACCTTCGCCATGCACTCGATCCGCGAACTGTGCGGCAGCCATGACCTGGCGCATCTGGTCAAAGTGCTGAGCGCGTTCTACGCCTGCCGCGAATTGCCGTAACCATTCGGGACCACTTGTTCGCTGTAGGAGCTGCCGAAGGCTGCGATCTTTTGATTCTGTTTTTAAGATCAAAAGATCGCAGCCTTCGGCAGCTCCTACTCAGATCAATACCGGTCGGCAGAAACCGACCTAGACTTACATCATTCATTTCGACAAGGCAGTCTCCATGATCTCGATGTCTTCGTTCCACGCCATGCTCATTCCCATCCTGTGCGGAATGATCCTGCTGGCGATCGGTTTCAACTTCCGTGACAAGAATGCCGGCGTGTTCGCCATGTGGGTCGGCATGCTGACAATCCTCGCCACCGTGGTCTACAAGATCCTCGCCAAACTCAACGAATAAATCCGCGCCCGGCTCGCATTGCTTTAGTGGGCCTCGTACACTCCAGCGAATCCGCCCCTTGCGAGGTTGACCGCCTAGTGTTCGCTCGTCTTTTTGCTTTGCCCAGTCTGTTCCTCGTCTGCCTGATGACGCTGTTGCCGCTGGCGCCCGCCCACGCGGTCGGTTTGCCCGGTCTGCTCAACACCAACAAGGCGCAGCCCGAAGCGCAGGAACCGCTCGGCCAGTCCCTCGACGAAGTCATCAAGTCGCTGGAAAACGACAAGCAACGTGCACAGTTGCTGACCGATCTGAAGAAGCTGCGCGACGCCACCAAAAAGGCTCAGGCCAGCCCTGAAGAAGGCGTGCTCGGCTTGATCGGCGGCACTCTGTCCAACTTCGAAAAACAATTCACCGGCGCCGACAGCCCGCTCAACCGCTGGGGCAACGAGTTCGATCTGGCCAAGGACGAACTGAGCGCGATGATGCTGCCGGCCAACGAGTGGCTGCCGATCATCTTCGGCTTCGCCATGATCCTCGCGGTGTGGAGCCTGCTCGCCGCCGCACTGATCTGGCTCAGCCATCGTGTGCGCATGCGCTTCGGCCTCACCGAAGAACTGCCGCAACACCCCAAAGCCCTCGACATGTTGCGCTTTGCGTTACGCAAGCTCGGGCCATGGCTGATCGCGTTGGTGATGACGGTCTACATGAGCTACGCGCTGCCGTCGTCACTGGGCAAAAGCCTGGCGATGGTGCTGGCCTATGCGCTGGTGGTCGGCACCTGTTTCTCGGCGATTTGCGTGATCGCGTTTTCCCTGCTCGACGGCCCGCACCGCCATCGCGCGCTGTATATCTTGCGCCATCAGGCGTTCCGGCCGTTGTGGCTGATCGGCAGCTTCGCCGCGTTTGGTGAAGCGCTGAATGATCCGCGCCTGATCGAAAGCCTGGGTGTGCACCTGGCCCACTCCGCCGCGACCATCGCCAATGTTCTCGCGGCGCTGTCGACCGGTCTGTTCATCCTGCGTTTCCGCCGACCGATTGCACACCTGATCCGCAACCAGCCACTGTCAAGACGCCTGACCCGCCGCGCTCTCAGCGACACCATCGAAATCCTCGGCACCTTCTGGTACGTGCCAGCGCTGGTGCTGGTCGGCATCTCGCTGTTCGCCACCTTCGTTTCCGCCGGCGACACCAGTACCGCCTTGCGCCAGTCGCTGATCTGCACCGTGCTGCTGGTGTTGTGCATGGTGATCAACGGCCTCGTACGCCGCCACTCCTTGAAACCGCAACGCGGGCCGAAACGCCACGCGCTGTACTCCGAACGCCTGAAAAGCTTCTTCTACACCCTCGCGCACCTGGTGGTCTGGCTGGTGTTTATCGAACTCGGCCTGCGCGTCTGGGGCCAGTCGCTGATCGGGTTCGCCGAGGGCGAAGGGCACGACGTCAGCGTCAAACTGTTCAGCCTGATCGGCACACTGATTTTCTCCTGGCTGATCTGGATCCTCGCCGACACCGCCGTGCACCACGCCCTCACCCGCTCGCGCAAAGGCCTGGCGAATGCCCGTGCGCAAACGATGATGCCGCTGATCCGCAACGTGCTGTTCGTGGCGATCTTCATCATCGCGCTGATCGTCGCCCTGGCGAACATGGGCATGAACGTCACGCCACTGCTGGCCGGTGCCGGTGTGATCGGTCTGGCCATCGGTTTCGGTGCGCAGTCGCTGGTCGCGGACCTGATCACCGGCCTGTTCATCATCATCGAAGACTCACTGGCCATTGATGACTACGTCGACGTCGGCGGCCACCTCGGCACCGTCGAAGGCCTGACCATCCGCACCGTGCGCCTGCGCGACATCGACGGCATCGTCCACACCATCCCGTTCAGCGAAATCAAAAGCATCAAGAACTACTCGCGGGAATTCGGCTACGCGATCTTCCGCGTCGCGGTGCCGTACAACATGGAAATCGACGACGCGATCAAACTGATGCGCGAAGTCGGGCAGAAGATGCGCACCGACCCACTGCAACGCCGCAATATCTGGTCGCCGCTGGAGATTCAGGGCGTCGAGAGTTTCGAGTCCGGCAGCGCAATCCTGCGCGCACGGTTCAAGACCGCGCCGATCAAACAATGGGAAGTGTCCCGAGCCTTCAACCTGTCGCTCAAACGCCATCTCGATGAAGCCGGACTCGATCTGGCAACGCCGCGCATGAGCGTGCAAGTGATCACTGCCGGTGGCGGTCAGCCGAAGGAATAGCACTCAGGCGCGCGGTTGCAGTCACAGGCAGGGAAGCCCGACAACAATAATCAAGGAGAACCCGATGCAACTGACGCGCATTGCCCAAGCCGTTCTACTCACCCTGTTCGCCAGCCACGCTGGCGCCGCGACGTTGGAAAGCACCCGCACAACGATCGCCGAACAGGCGCAAAAACTCGAACCGGAACTGCTGGAAACCCGCCGCGACATCCACGCCCACCCGGAACTCGGCAACACGGAAAAACGCACCGCAGACCTGGTCGCCAAACAACTCAAAGCCCTGGGCCTCGAAGTCAAAACCGGCATGGCTCGCACCGGTGTAGTTGCCGTCCTCAAAGGTGCCCTGCCCGGCCCGACCGTGGCTCTGCGCGCCGACATGGACGCGCTGCCGGTCAAGGAAGTCTCCGACCTGCCCTTCGCCTCAAAAGCCAAAGGCACCTATCTCGACAAAGAAGTCGACGTCATGCACGCCTGCGGCCACGACGCCCACACCGCGATCCTGCTCAGCACAGCGAAAATCCTCACGGGCATGCGCGACACCCTGCCCGGCACCGTGGTGTTCTACTTCCAGCCCGCCGAAGAAGGCCCGAGCGACTTCATCCCCGACGGCAAAAACACCTGGGGCGCAAAAATGATGGTCGAGGAAGGCGTGATGAAATCACCAAAACCCGATGCGGTCTTCGGCCTGCACGTCTGGGCCGGCATCCCCGCCGGCCAGATCGCTTACCGCCCAGGCGCCACCCTCGCCAGCTCCGACGACCTGCGCATCAAAATCCTCGGCAAACAGACCCACGCCGGCCGCCCATGGGACGGCATCGACCCGATCACCGTCGGCGCGCAAACCATCGTCGGCCTGCAAACCGTAGTCAGCCGCCGCACCGATATCTCCTCTTACCCGTCAGTGGTCAGCATCGGCACCATCAACGGCGGCACGCGCTACAACATCATTCCCGAATCCGTCGACATGACCGGCACGATCCGCTCCTACGACTACGGCATCCGCCAGAAACTGCACGCCGACGTCCGCCAGACCGTGGAAAAAATCGCCGAAAGTGGCGGTGCAAAAGCCGACGTGACCATCATCGAAAAATACGACCCGACCATCAACAACCCGGCACTGACGGAAAAGATGCTGCCGACCTTGAAGTGGGCGGCCAAGGACGATGTGGTGAATGCACCGCTGGTGGGCGGCGCGGAAGACTTTTCGTTCTATGCCAAGGAAGTGCCGGGGTTGTTTGTCTTTCTCGGCGTGACACCACGAGACCAAGACATGAGCAAAGCCGCACCGAATCATAATCCGGGATTCTTTGTGGATGAGTCGGCGCTGGTGGTGGGCGTGAGGACATTGGCGTCGCTGGCGACGGATTATTTGTATACGAATGCCGGGGCAGGCAAGTAGAGATTAGGTGACTGTGGGGGCGCTTTCGCGAGCAGGCTCGCTCCCACATTTGGATTGTGTGCAGCCTGCAAGAAATGGGTCGGCTGTCGGCCGCTTTCGCGAGCAAGCTCGCTCCCACATTTGGACCCTGTGCAGCCTGTCAGAAACAGGTCGGCTGTCAGGCCGTCATCGCTGGCAGGTTGAACCGTCGCACCGCAGCGCCCACAGTTTTAATTTGTGAACACCCATGCGGCAAAGCCGCCCCACTCAACACAATGAGCGTTAGCTCGAGTACCGCTTTTGATCTTGATCCACGGGCGACGTCGGAAGGCTGAGTGGAGGGATTGATCCGGGGGTGGTGGCGCAGCCAAACACAGCGAGAGGAGGTGCAGCGAAGCAAACCGGAGGCGCTGCGCCCGGATCGATTCCGTAGCGAAGGAACCCCGAGCCCCAGCGAGCGGGCCGCACGTAGGAGCAAGCGTTTTTTTGCTTACTTTTTTTAGGCGTTTGTAAAAAAAGTGAGTCGCCGTAAGGGCGAAACCCTAAGCCGCCGTTACCGCAGCAACGGATACACCCCCAAAACGATCAAACCACATCAACCCCAACGTGAATCGCATCATGCCGCCAAAACTCCAGATCACAATCAATCAACCGCTCATGCTGATCATAATTAACCCGAGCAATCCGCAACCCCGGACTCCCCACCGACACCCTTAAAGCCGCCGCCGCATCCACCGACAATGACGTAGGCACAATCTCAAAGCGCACCCGCCCATAGTGCAAATCGAAATGCCGCGCATACAACTCAGTCATCGACTGATTCAAATCAAACTCAAGAATCCCCGGAAAAAACTGCGGATTCAAATAATGCTCAACATAAAGCACCAACCGCCCATCAATGCGCCGTGACCGACAAATCTGAATCACGCTCGACAACGCCGGCAGTTGCAACCAAGCACACACCGCCGCCGAAGCCGGCTGCAACCGCGCCGAAATCACCTCGGTCGACGGCACCCGCCCCTGCGCACTGACCATCGCGTGAAAGTGACTGCGCTGCATCAGGTTATAGGCCAGACGCGGCGGCGAAACGAACCAGCCACGGCGCTCCTCACGATAAATCTGCCCCTGCGCCTCCAGTTGCAACAACGCCTCTCGCACAGTAATCCGCGTCGTGCCGAACAACTCACTGAGCTTGCGCTCGGCCGGCAACTTGCTGCCCGCCGCCAACAGACCATGATCGAGCTGCTCCTGCAGCACCTGGCCAATCGCTGTCACCGCTTTTGTTGCCTCATCGCGCATCAACGTTACCTATCTGGACTAGACCAGCACTGTTTCGGGGCAAAACCGCACGGCGATCAAGCCGATTTCTGATGTTGCAAGCCTAGGCAGTGCAGATGACCGAGAGATGACAAAACTACCGAACGGTCGTCTTAATGACTTGCAATACATCGGCCAAGTCCCTTGCTCTCCGGGCCTTTGGGCATGGTCTACGCTTATCTGGCAGCCGCCAATACCGGGCAAATAAACGGCCTCCCGCAGGGCTGCCGACATCAAAGTGTCATCCAGCCCCCTTAAATTGGCTCAGGTATTGCTGACCTAGACCAACACACACCGCAATCGCAGCGTTGAACACGACCAAGGAGCTTCGGAATGAAACAGCTTTTCCTGGCAACACTGTTAGGCTCGACCATTGCAATGTGCACCTCCGCCATGGCGGCCGGCACCGACCTGAAAACCCTCGAAGCCGCTGCGAAAGCGGAAGGCGCCGTCAACAGCGTCGGCATGCCCGATGACTGGGCCAACTGGAAAGGCACCTGGGAAGACCTGGCCAAAACCTACGGCCTCAAGCACATCGACACCGACATGAGCTCGGCCCAGGAAATCGCCAAGTTCGCCGCCGAAAAAGACAACGCCACCGCCGACATCGGCGATGTAGGTGCGGCCTTCGGTCCGATCGCGGTCAAGCAAGGTGTGGTGCAACCGTACAAGCCAAGCACCTGGGATCAAGTCCCGGACTGGGCCAAGGACAAGGATGGCAACTGGGCACTGGCCTACACCGGCACCATCGCGTTCATCGTCAACAAGAAGCTGCTGCACGGCTCCGAAGTGCCGACCAAATGGGCTGACCTCAAGGGCGGCAAATACAAGGTCTCCATTGGTGACGTGAGCACCGCCGCCCAAGCCGCCAACGGCGTTCTGGCTGCCGCACTGGCCAACGGTGGCGACGAGAAAAACATCAAGCCTGCACTGCTGCTGTTCGCCGACATCGCCAAACAGGGTCGCCTGTCGATGGCCAACCCGACCATCGCCACCATGGAAAAAGGCGAGATCGAAGTCGGCGTGGTCTGGGACTTCAACGGCCTCAGCTACAAGGCCAAGATGGCCAACCCGGATGACTACGTGGTGCTGATCCCGTCCGACGGTTCGGTGATTTCCGGCTACACCACGATCATCAACAAGTACGCGAAAAACCCCAACGCCGCCAAGCTGACCCGCGAATACATCTTCAGCGACGCCGGCCAGACCAACCTCGCGCGCGGCAACGCCCGCCCGATCCGCGCCGAGCACCTGCAACTGCCGGAAGACGTGAAGGCCAAACTGCTGCCGAACGAGCAGTACAAAAAGGTCACCCCGATCAAAGACGCCGATGCGTGGGAAAAGACTTCGAAAGCCCTGCCACAGCAGTGGAACGAAGAAGTCATCGTCGAGATGAAATAAAGCGGCTGATCACTACTGCGTGATCTGTTGAAGATCCAAATGTGGGAGCGAGCCTGCTCGCGAAGGCGTCGTGTCAGTCGACATCAATGTTGAATGATCTGCCGCATTCGCGAGCAGGCTCGCTCCCACAGGGGATCTCGGCTGAATCTGAAATTTCCTGTTTCGCGGAGTTTTTGCCCCTATGAAGCACAACGTCATCCTTGTCGTGCTCGACGGCCTCAACTACGAGGTCGCGCGTCACGCCATGGGGCATCTGCAGGCTTATGTTGGCGCAGGACGCGCCGCGCTCTACCAGTTGGAGTGCGAACTGCCGGCCCTGTCCCGACCGCTCTACGAATGCATCCTCACCGGCGTGCCGCCGATCGACAGCGGCATCGTCCACAACAACGTCTCGCGCCTGTCCAATCAGCGCAGCATTTATCATTACGCCCGCGATGCCGGTTTGAAAACCGCTGCGGCGGCGTATCACTGGGTCAGCGAGTTGTACAACCGCTCGCCGTTCGTAGCCGCCCGCGACCGCCACACCGACAATCTGTCGCTGCCGATCCAGCACGGGCATTTCTACTGGAGCGATCACTACCCGGATTCGCACCTGTTCGCCGACGCCGAAAACCTGCGCCTGCGCCATGATCCGAACTTCCTGCTGATTCACCCGATGAACATCGACGACGCCGGGCACAAGCATGGCCTCGACTCTTCGCAATACCGCAACAGCGCGCGCTTCGCCGACATCATCCTCGCCGATTATCTGCAGAGCTGGGTCGACGCTGGCTATCAGGTATTGGTGACTGCCGACCACGGCATGAACAACGACCGCTCGCACAACGGCCTGCTGCCGGAAGAACGTCAGGTGCCGCTGTTTGTCCTCGGTGACGCGTTCAGCCTCGACGCGAGCGCCGCACCCAAGCAGACGGAAATCTGCGGCACCGTCTGCGAGTTGCTCGGCGTGCCCCACGACAAACCAGTGTGCCGGGAGCTGCTCAAGTGAACTCGATGACTCGCGGCAAATGGTTGGCGGCGCTGTGCCTGGTGCCCTTCGCGCTGTTTTTTATCGTCTTTGAAATCGCCCCTCTGGTATGGGTGATGATCAACAGCCTGCAATCGGAAGAGTTCGGCTGGGGCTTCGCCAACTTCAGCAAAATCTTCAGTTCGAAGTTTTATTTGCAGGCGATCCAGTACAGTCTCGAGATCAGTTTCTGGTCGAGCGTATTCGGCATCATCATTGCCGTACTCGGTGCATATTCCTTGCGCCGGGTCGATTCGAAACTGCGCAACTTCGTGAATGCCTTCGCCAACATGACCAGCAACTTCGCCGGGGTGCCTCTGGCTTTCGCGTTCATCATCCTGCTCGGTTTCAACGGCAGCATCACCATCATGCTCAAGCAGTCGGGGATCATTCAGGACTTCAACCTGTACTCGAAAACCGGCCTGATCATCCTCTACACCTACTTCCAGATTCCCCTCGGCGTGCTGCTGCTTTACCCGGCCTTCGACGCCTTGCGTGAAGACTGGCGCGAATCCGCCGCACTGCTCGGCGCCAATGGCTGGCAGTTCTGGCGGCACATCGGTTTGCCGGTGCTGACCCCGGCGCTGCTCGGGACGTTTGTAATCCTGCTGGCCAACGCCCTCGGCGCCTACGCCACGGTGTACGCGTTGACGACGGGCAACTTCAACGTCCTGCCGATCCGCATTGCAGCAATGGTCTCCGGTGACATTTCCCTCGACCCGAATCTGGCCAGCGCTTTGGCCGTGGTGCTGGTGGCACTGATGACCATCGTCACCGTCGTGCATCAACTGCTGTTGAAGAGGAGCTACCATGTCTCGCGCTGAATCCGGCCCGGCCGGCCTCTACCACCGCGTCGTGGTTTATCTGCTGTTCGCGATCCTCTTGCTGCCACTCGTGGGCACGCTGATTTATTCGATCGCCAGCAGTTGGTCGGCGACCATCCTGCCCAGCGGTTTCACCTTCAAGTGGTACATCCAGCTGTGGAGCGATCCGCGGTTCCTTCATGCGTTCGGCCAGTCGCTGCTGGTGTGCGTCGGTGCGCTGGTGTTGTCGGTGGTGCTGATCCTGCCGCTGCTGTTCGTGGTGCATTACCACTTCCCGAAACTCGATGCGTTGATGAACATCCTCATCCTGTTGCCCTTCGCCGTGCCGCCAGTGGTGTCTTCCGTGGGTCTGCTGCAGCTGTATGGTTCCGGGCCGATGGCGATGGTCGGCACACCGTGGATCCTCATCGGTTGCTACTTCACCGTGGCCCTGCCGTTCATGTACCGGGCGATCACCAACAACCTGCAGGCGATCAACCTGCGCGACCTGATGGACGCCGCGCAACTGCTCGGCGCCAGCACCTTTCAGGCAGCGATTCTGGTGGTGCTGCCGAACCTGCGCAAAGGCCTGATGGTCGCGTTGCTGCTGTCGTTCTCGTTCCTGTTTGGCGAGTTCGTCTTCGCCAATATTCTGGTCGGCACGCGCTACGAAACCCTGCAGGTTTATCTGAACAACATGCGCAACAGCAGCGGTCACTTCACCAGTGCGCTAGTTATTTCGTATTTCTTTTTCGTGCTGGTCCTGACCTGGATCGCCAACATCTTGAACAAGGACAAAAGCGAATGAGCTATGTCAGCGTCCAACACCTGCAGAAAAGCTACGCCGGCACGACCGTGTTCAGCGACATCGACTGCGAAATCAACAAGGGCGAGTTTGTCACCCTGCTCGGCCCCTCCGGCTGCGGAAAGTCGACCCTGCTGCGTTGCATCGCCGGCCTGACACCGGTCGATGGCGGCAAGATCCTCCTCGATGGCGTCGATATCGTGCCATTGAGTCCGCAGAAACGCGGGATCGGCATGGTGTTTCAGAGCTATGCGCTGTTCCCCAACATGACCGTGGAACAGAACGTTGCCTTCGGTTTGCGCATGCAGAAGGTCAACGCCGATGACAGTCATAAACGCGTTTCCGAGGTGTTGAAACTCGTTGAACTGAACGACTTCGCCAGTCGCTATCCGCATCAGTTGTCCGGTGGCCAATGTCAGCGTGTCGCCCTCGCCCGTTCGCTGGTGACGCGCCCACGTTTGCTGTTGCTGGATGAGCCGCTGTCGGCGCTCGATGCGCGCATTCGTAAGCACCTGCGCGAACAGATCCGGCAGATTCAACGCGAACTCGGCCTGACGACGATTTTCGTCACCCACGATCAGGAAGAAGCGCTGACCATGTCCGACCGGATTTTCCTGATGAATCAGGGAAAAATCGTCCAGAGCGGCGACGCCGAAACCCTCTACACCGCGCCGGTCGATGTGTTCGCCGCTGGCTTCATCGGCAACTACAACCTGCTCGATGCCGACGATGCATCGAAGCTGTTGCAGCGCCCGATCAACCACCGCATCGCCATTCGCCCGGAAGCCATCGAACTGAGCCTGGAAGGCGAACTCGACGCGCAGATCCGCAGCCACAGCCTGCTCGGCAACGTGATCCGCTACCGCATCGAAGCGCGCGGCGTGGAACTGGTGGTGGATGTGCTCAACCGCTCGGCGGCCGATCTGCACCCCGACGGTCAGCGACTGGCACTTTCCATCGATCCGACGGCCCTGTGTGAAGTAGCTTAAAAGCAGCTGCAAGCTTCGAGCTACAAGCTTCAAGTTGTAGACTGCGGCGCAGCTGATTCCAATTCTTGCAGCTCGAAGCTTGTAGCTCGCAGCTGTTCTCGGAGAGAACTGATGGCCCTGGCAATTTTTGATCTGGACGAAACGTTGATCCACGGCGACTGCGCCACCCTCTGGAGCGAGCAGATGGGGCGCCTCGGCTGGGTCGATCCCGAGTCGTTCATGCGCAAGAACAACGAACTGATGGACGCCTACAGCCATGGCAAATTGCGCATGGAAGAGTACATGGAGTTCAGCCTCGAACCGCTGATCGGGCGCACACCGGAAGAAGTCGATCATCTGGTTGGCCCGTGGGTGGAAGACTTCATCGAACCGATCATCTTCAGCGATGCGACCAAAACCATCGCCGCCCATCGCAAGGCCGGCGACCGGATTCTGGTGATCTCGGCGTCGGGCACGCACCTGGTCAGACCGATTGCCGACCGATTGGGCATTGATGAAGTTCTGGGGATTGAACTGGAAGTCGCCCACGGCGTGTACAGCGGCCACACCGTCGGCACCCTGACCTACCGCGAAGGCAAGATCACGCGCTTGCTGGAATGGCTGGATGCTGAAGAAGAGAACCTGGAGGGCGCGAGTTTCTATTCCGACTCACGCAATGACCTGCCGTTGTTGCTGAAGGTGGATTTCCCGCATGCGGTGAATCCGGATCCAGTGCTTCTGGAGCACGCCGAAAAAGCTGGCTGGCCAATCCACCTGTGGAAATGACAAAGATTTAATCTGCAATTGCAGGCTGACATTCCGAACCCGAGTTCGACACCATGTGTCAGGTCGATGTACCCCGACAAAACAACTCGGTCAGTCCCCTCTCCCTACGGGAGAGGGTTAGGGTGAGGGGCTTTTTTTCGGTTCCTAACTCAGACTGTCGTCAATCACCAACACCAGTTTGCCCGCCACCGTATTACTCGCCAACTCCGCAAACGCCGCCTCGGCATCCTTCACCGCAAACGCCTTGGCCAACTGCGGACTCAACCGCCCTTCAGCAAACAGCGGCCAAACCTGCTGCCCCAGATCACTCAACAGATCCGCCTTGAACTGATCGTCACGACTACGCAACGTCGAGCCCAGCAGTTGCACACGCTTGGCCAACACCTGCGCCAGATCCAGTTTCGCCTCACGGCCGCCCATCAAACCGATCAACACCCAACGCCCGTCCAGCGCCATCAGCTTGAGGTTCAGCGCCGAATAATTGCCGCCGACCGGGTCAAGAATCACATTGAACGGCCCGAAATCACGCAGGCTCTCCAGATCATCGGTGCGCAGCACCCCGCCCTGCGCGCCGAGTGCTTCGCAGTAAGCCAAACGCTCGGCTGAACCGACGCTGACCCAGCACGGATTACCGAACGCCTTGCACAACTGAATGGCGGCTGAACCGATTCCACTTGCGCCAGCGTGCAAGAGAACTTTCTCACCCGGTTTGAGCGCAGCAAGTTGAAACACATTCAGCCAGACTGTTGCATAAACCTCGGGCAATGCCGCGGCCTCGATCAGCGAGACGCCTTCGGGAACCGGCAGCACGTGCCGCCCGTCGACGACTACCTCTTCGGCCATGCCACCCCCGGCCAGCAAGGCGCAAACCCGATCGCCGACCTGCCATGCACTGCCGGCGCCGACCTCGCTGATGACCCCGGAACACTCAAGACCGAGCACTTGGCTGGCCCCAGGCGGTGGCGGATAGAGCCCTGCTTTCTGTAATAAATCGGCGCGATTGAGGCCGGCTGCCGCCACTCGAATGCGGACTTGTCCTACATCGCACGTAGGACTCGACTCTTCAACCCATGCCACTTGACCGTCAACGCCTTGCAATGCCTTCACAGTGCCTCCATAGTGAGTCTGGACTGAGCCCGAAGCTGTAGCGCCGGGCTTTTTGCATTATGCGACCGGCTCTCGTAGAACCGGCGACTTCAAAGACGGCCTAATATGCGTTATCAATTGTCCCCGCGTCGAATCAGCATGAAGCATTTGCTCCCCAGCACCGCCCTCGCTCTTTTCATCGGTATCGGTTTGTTGCCGGTGTCGGGCAATACATTCGCAGCCAACAGCTGGGACAAGTTGCAGCCTGATCGCGATGAAGTCATCGCCAGCCTGAACGTCGTCGAGTTGCTCAAGCGTCACCACTACAGCAAGCCGCCGCTCGACGATGCGCGCTCGGTGATCATCTACGACAGCTACCTCAAGCTGCTGGATCCGTCGCGCAGCTACTTCATGGCCAGCGATATCACCGAATTCGACAAGTGGAAGACCCAGTTCGACGACTTCCTCAAAAGCGGCGACCTCAATGCCGGGTTCACCATCTACAAGCGCTATCTGGACCGCGTCAAGGCGCGTCTGGACTTCGCCCTTGCCGAGCTGAACAAAGGCGTCGACAAGATGGATTTCAACACCAAGGAGACCTTGCTGATCGATCGCAAGGACGCCCCTTGGCTGAAATCCACCGCAGAGCTGGATGACCTGTGGCGCAAACGCGTCAAGGACGAAGTGCTGCGGATGAAGATCGCCGGCAAAGAGCCGAAGCAGATCCAGGAAACCCTGACCAAGCGCTACAAGAACCAGTTGGCGCGCCTGGACCAGACCCGTCCGGAAGACATCTTCCAGGCGTACATCAACACCTTCGCCATGTCGTACGATCCGCACACCAACTATCTGTCGCCGGATAACGCGGAAAACTTCGACATCAACATGAGCCTGTCCCTCGAGGGCATCGGTGCCGTGTTGCAGAGCGACAACGACCAGGTGAAAGTCGTGCGTCTGGTGCCGGCTGGCCCGGCCGACAAGACCAAACAGGTCGCCCCGGCCGACAAGATCATCGGCGTTGCCCAAGGCAACAAGGAAATGGTCGACGTGGTCGGCTGGCGCCTGGACGAAGTGGTCAAACTGATCCGTGGTCCGAAAGGCACCGTGGTGCGTCTGGAAGTGATTCCGGCCAGCAATGCGCCGAACGACCAGACCACCAAGATCGTGCCGATCACCCGTGAAGCGGTGAAGCTCGAAGACCAGGCCGTGAAGAAGTCCGTGCTCAACCTGAAACAGGACGGCAAGGACTACAAACTCGGCGTCATCGAGATTCCAGCCTTCTACCTCGACTTCAAGGCGTTCCGCGCCGGTGATCCGGACTACAAGAGCACCACCCGCGACGTCAAGAAGCTGCTCACCGAACTACAGAAAGACAAAGTCGACGGCGTGGTCATCGACCTGCGCAACAACGGCGGCGGCTCCCTGCAGGAAGCCACCGAGCTGACCAGTCTGTTCATCGACAAAGGCCCGACCGTACTCGTGCGTAACGCCGATGGCCGTGTCGACGTACTCGAAGATGAAAACCCGGGCGCGTTCTACAAAGGGCCGATGGCGCTGCTGGTCAACCGCTTGTCCGCCTCTGCTTCGGAGATTTTCGCCGGCGCCATGCAGGACTACCACCGCGCGCTGATCATCGGTGGCCAGACATTCGGTAAAGGCACCGTGCAGACCATTCAACCGCTGAACCATGGCGAACTGAAACTGACGCTGGCCAAGTTCTACCGGGTCTCCGGGCAGAGCACTCAACATCAGGGCGTGCTGCCGGACATCGACTATCCGTCGCTGATCGACACCAAGGAAATCGGCGAGAGCGCCCTGCCGGAAGCCATGCCGTGGGACACCATCCGCGCAGCAATCAAACCGGCGGCCGATCCGTTCAAGCCATTCCTGGCCCAGCTCAAGTCCGAACATGACACGCGCACCGCCAAGGATGCCGAGTTCGTGTTCATCCGTGACAAGCTGGCTCTGGCGCAGAAACTGATGGAAGAAAAAACCGTCAGCCTCAACGAAGCCGAGCGCCGTGCCCAGCACGCCGACATCGACGCCAAACAGCTGACGATGGAGAACATCCGTCGCAAGGCCAAAGGCGAAGAGCCGCTCAAAGAGCTGAAGAAGGAAGATGAAGACGCCCTCGCGGCGGCCGACCCGGACAAGGTCAAACCAGAAGACGATGCCTACCTGAGCGAAACCGGGCGCGTATTGCTGGATTACCTGAAGCTGAGCAATCAGGTGGCCAAGAAGTAAGATGATGGCAATTTAACGCTGACGATCCCCGGATCGTCATCAAACAGTCATCATTCTGTCGTGCAATAAAGGACTGGGAGCCACTCTCTTCATCGAGAGCGCTCCCAGTCCTTTTTTTATCGCCAGAGATTGCCATGACCACGACCGAACAGCTGAGTGCCTTGAGCTCGATCCTGACTCAAAGCGGTTTACACAGCCTGTTCCAACCGATCATCTCTCTCTCGGAACGCCGCATTCTCGGCTACGAAGCCCTCACCCGTGGCCCGTCCAACAGCCCTCTTCACTCGCCCATCGCATTGTTCGCCGTAGCGCGTCAGGCCGGACGTTTGAGCGAGCTGGAAATCGCCTGCCGGCAAAGCGCTTGTCGTCGCTTCAACGAGCAGCAACTGCCGGGTAAGCTGTTTCTCAACGTCTCACCGGAATCCTTGCTCGAAGCCGCGCATCAACCGGGGCGCACGTTGCAGTTGCTGCAAGATTTCGGCATACCGCCGAGTCAGGTGGTCATCGAGCTGACCGAACAGACACCCATCGACGATTTTCAGTTGCTGCAAACCGCCCTTCATCACTACCGGGCCATGGGGTTTTCCATTGCACTGGATGATCTCGGTGCCGGCTATTCGAGCCTGCGCCTGTGGTCGGAACTGCGCCCGGACTACGTGAAGATTGATCGGCACTTCATCGATGGCATTCATCAGGACGCGTTGAAGCGTGAGTTCGTCGGCTCGATCCTGCAAATCGCCAAAGCCTCCCGCGCGCAGGTCATCGCCGAAGGCATCGAACTGCCAGAAGAACTCGCGGTACTGACTGAAATGGGCGTCGATCTGGTGCAGGGCTACCTGCTCGGCCGCCCTCAGGAACATCCGCCGCGCGATGCCCGCGCCTTGATGCCCAAACACGACAGCAGCAGCGTTGCGCTGAACGACGAAGGCAGCGACCTCAGCGCCCTGCTCAACGACCAACCGGCCGTGCATCGCGACACACCCACCGCCAACGTACTGGAAGCCTTCCGCCGCCAAGCCAACCTCAACTCACTGGCAGTACTCGACGAACAAGGCCAACCCTGCGGCATCGTCCACCGCCACTCGTTATCAGATGCCCTGCTCAAACCCTTCGCCACCGACCTGTTCGCGCGCAAACCGATCAGCCGTCTGATGAACGACGATTTTCTCGCCGTGGAAATGAGTCAGTCGCTGCAACAGGTCAGCCGCCTGATCACCAGCCGCGCCCGCCAGCGCATCGAAGAGGACTTCATCATCACCCTCAACGGCAGCTACCTCGGCCTTGGCCGGGTGATCGACGTGCTCAAACTGATTACCGAACTGAAGATCCAACAAGCGCGCTACGCTAATCCGCTGACCTTGCTGCCCGGCAACGTGCCGATTCAGCAATGCCTGACGCGATTGCTGCAGCAGGGGCGCGAGTCAGTTATTTGCTACGTCGACATCGATAGCTTTAAACCCTTCAATGACATCTATGGCTACGGACGGGGTGATGAAGTTCTGCTGTGTCTGGCGCAATGCCTCAACGAGCGGGTAGACCCGAGCCGCGACTTCGTTGGCCATATCGGCGGTGACGACTTCCTCCTGGTCCTTGGCCCGGAAGATTGGCGCAAACGACTCAATCAGCTGCTTGATGACTTCCAGAGTCAGTGCCGGCGCTTCTACCGGCCTGAACACCTTGAGGCGGGATGTTTTATTGCACCGAATCGCCAAGGGGTGCGGCAGGAGTTTCCGTTGCTGTCGCTTTCCATTGGCGTGGTGCATTTGCACCCCGAAGCGTGCGCGCAACTCGACGCCAGTCAGCTTGCGGAAATGGCTTCGCAGGCGAAGCATCATGCGAAGAATGTTCCGGGGTATAGCGTGCATGTGATTGATAGTCTTTCCCTGTCTAGCCTCCATCACTCACAGATAATCGGCCAACGCTAATTCCTGCACAAACGCCAAAAACTACGATCGTACGAAGATGCCGCTCAACCAATTTTTTTAGTTAATCTGTAGGTCTTCGATTTGATACCTCAATAAACAACTTAACAAAACCTGCATAAACTGCCGTTGATCCTCTACATCATCATCGAAATAGGTGGTGATTTTCGTGAATACCGCATCAAAGTCATCATCGACGTCCAAATAGTGTTTCAACGTTTCAACACACCACTTGCGCTCTTCAACGCTATAAGAGAGAAACTCAGGCTTCATAAGAATATCGAATAGCTCGGCAAGCTCCTTCTTATCATTCACGTTCTTTGAAACAATGATTTTTTCACGAGCGTCGTCGTCAGTATTTTCTATATCAAATAGAAACAGCAGACCACGCAAAACAAAATACTCAGGTTTACGTTTCATTCCATAAATTCCGTATAAGAGGTTATCGGCTTGCCGGCTCTATCAAGAATTACTACCGCATGTGTTTGCTGTCCGTAAATGACGCCCCCCCTCTTGTATCCTTCACCTACAATTTTGCCCATATTCATTGGCTCCTTCGACGCGATTTGTCCGTTCCGCCTAAAAATAAGCTGGGCACGATGTATGGCGTTCAGTTGGTCTCGATTACTAAAAAAGTGAGTGGCTGCACTGGGAATTTTTGGCTGCCCTGCTCGCCTTCCGTTGGTGTAAAGCTCTATGACTCCGGTCGATGGATTTCTTCCCGTCACTGAACGTTCTTGCTGAGAGGCCAATGTGGTTTGTTTTCCATGTTTTTCTACGAAGTGTGCGCCTGGTGTGGCTTTCTCCATTTCATCCAAACGCCTAAAAGCATTTGCCTCCGCCAAGTCATCAATCCTCGCTCGCCGCTCCTGCGCCGTCATCTTCGGCAGCGCTGGCTCACCCTCATCTACCTTAGCGCCACCAATCCCACCCGGCGCCTCACACCCAGGCTTATTCGGTGGCGGGCAGTTCGAACTCAACCCCAACGGATCCACCCACCCCGTCGGATTCGGCACGTACTGGTACTGATTCAGCCCACCGGCCAACTTGATCGGATCCGGCGTCAGATACCGTCCCAGCCTCGGGTCGTAGTACCGATGGCGGTTGTAATGCAGGCCGCTTTCGCCGTCGAAGTATTGCCCCTGAAAACGCAGCGGTTGGTTCAGGTAGTCCTCGCCGGCCAGGGTCAGTGCGGCGACTTTGCCGTAGGCGTCGTATTGCGCGGACCAGACGATGTCGCCGCTGTAGTCGGTGAGTTCCTGCGGGGTGCCGAGGTGGTCGAGTTGGTAGTAGAACGGGCAGGCTTTTTTCGGGCCTTTGCCGTCGAGCAGCGCGAGGGGGCGGAAGGTGCCGGGTTCGTAGACGTAGCTGCGGTATTCGCTTTCGCTGCTTTCGGCGACGAGGTGATCGCCTTGCCAGAAGAACTCGGTGGTCTCGCCGTTGACGGTTTTGCTGATGCGTCGGCCGAAGGCATCGTAGCGGTAACTGGCGGTCTGGCCGTCGGGGCGGGTCAGGCCGATCAGGCGGTGCTGGCTGTCGTAGCGGTATTCGGTGACGAGTGTCTGTGCGCGGCCACGACGTTCGCGGATCAGGTTGCCGAAGGCGTCATAGTCGTAATGACGGTCGCCCTGCATCAGCAGGCGATTGCCTTGGATCTGGCTGGGGCCGGGGCGGTCCTGCATCAGCAGGTTGCCGGCCGGGTCGTGGGCGAAGCTTTCCGGCAGTTCGTCGCGTGAGTGGCGTACGCGGATGAGGCGGTCGAGGGCGTCGTAGCCGTAGGTGCGCTGGCCGTGGCGGCTGTCGGCGATGTGCGCGAGATTGCCGTTGGCGCTGTAGGCATAATCGCGGCGGTACAGCGCATCGCGCTGATGGCCTACGGCGTGGGCGAGTAAGCGTCCCTGATCGTCGTAGGAGTATTCGCTGAGCAGCAGGCCCTGCTGGCGTTGCAGTTCACGACCGGACTGGTAGACGTGGCGGGTCAGCGGCGTGCCGTTGAGGTTGATGTCGGTCAGCGCGCCACCCTTGGCGTGGCGGTAGTCGAGCACGCTGTTGTCCGGCAGGCGCATGCGCTTGAGCTGGCCGCAGGCGTCGTAGCTATAGCGCAGGGTGCCCCAGCCTTGATGCTCGGTGATCAAGCGGTCCTGACGGTCGTACTCGAAGGCCAGCGGATGGTTCTGGCCGTCGTCGACCCCAATCAAACGACCGAGTCGGTCGTATTGGTAACTGACCTTGATGCCGTCGGGCAAAGTTTTGAGCAGCAGGCGCCCGGCCGCATCGCGCGCATACGCCGTGACTAACTGCGAGCCGTCATCGCCGAACTCGGTCTTTTCCAGCAGATGGCCGTTGAGGTCATAGGCGTACGCCGTGCGGCGACCGTCAAAACCGCTTTCCTGACGAATCAGGCCCATCGGCGTGTAGTCCAGCCGGTACTTTTCCCCCGATTCGTTTTCAATCTCGGTGAGCAGCAGTTGCGCATGGTCGTAGCGGTACTGCACCCGCGTGCCGTCGGGGTTGATCCGCCGCGAAACCAGGTGCAGATCGTCGTCGTATTCGTAGCGGGTAATGCGCCCCAGTTCATCGCGCTCGGCGGTGACCTGACCGTAGGCGCCGTAGCTGTAGGCACGGCTGCTGCCGGTAGGAAATGTCGTCTGAATCAGTCGGCCAACCGCGTCCCAATGTTGCCGAGTGACCGCACCGTGTTCGTCTGCGGTGGTGGTCCGCCGCCCCAGTGCGTCGTAGGAAAAACGCCGCACGCCACCGTCGGGCAAGGTCTCTTCGATGAGTTGGCCGAGGGCATTCCAGACCAAGCGATGGCGACTGCTGTCCGGGTAGCGGATCGACAGCAACTGGCCACGGGTGTCGTAGTAGTAATGGGTGACCTGACCGTCGGGGTCGACCGCTTCGGTGACATCGCCCTCGGCATTGCGCCGGTAGATCCACACGGCATCGCCGCGCGAACGCCGATGCAGGAAACCGTTGCGATACTCGTAGGACGTGGGCGCCTCGTCCGGCGGAATCAGCGCGATCAGCCGTCCAACCTCGTCGTAGCGGTATTCGGTGACCGCGCCCAAGGCATCCTGCTCGGCAATCAACCGCCCGGCATCGTCATAAGCCTTGAGCTGCTCACCACCGTCGGCCTCGACCTTGCGCACCAGCCGCGCACGCTCGTCGTGGACGTACGTCTCTTCGGTGCCGTCGACGTAATGCACCGCCACGCTGCCGTCGTCGCTCCAGACGTAGCGCGTGTCCATCTGCGAGAACGATGCCCAGTGCCTGACACACCGAGCGGCTTTCCCCGACCGCTCCCACTCCCAGAAGAAACTCGCGCCGCCGGCCAGTTGCCGCTGCAGGATCACGTGAGCGTCGTCGTAGTCGTAACGCTCGCTGTCGCCGACGGCGTTGCTGGCTTCTATCAGGTGCCGGTAGGCGTCGTAGCGGTAGCTGACCAGCGCCTGTTCGGTGCTCCAGGCACCGTCGCGAAACACCTGGTAATCAACACCAAGCAACTGCGCCCGGTCATAGCGCAACAACAGCGAACGCCCGGCGCCGTTGTCCAGGCGCTGCACCCGGTCAGACCGATCGCGCTGCACCGTCAGACGATTGCCATAGGCATCGCTGATCGCCGTCAGCCGTCCTGCGCGAAAGTGATAGAACCGCGCCGTTTCCCCGGCCAGCGCCAGGATCAGTTCCTCCGGCTCATCGCCCAGAAAAATCGCCGCCCGCGACAAACTGTTGTGAATCGCCGGTCGTGCAGCACTGGGCAGCGGAAAGCGGGTGCGCCGGTTTTCGTGGTCGACCCAAACAACCTCATCGGCGAAAAATTCCAGCCGATGCGCCAGCGAATGACTCCAGCCAAACCCCAGCCCGACATCGATCTCCGCCGCGCTGCTGCGATACAACCGCGAGAACTCAAACGGCAATACGCCATCGAGCACCGCATCAGTCAGGGTCAGCAGTTCTTCACCGGTGACCATCGACACCGGGCAACCGTTGGTGCAGGTGCGCGGCACACAATCGGCGCTGTCGCCGTTGGGGTTTTTCGCCTGATCCGGCGAATCGTCGTGATGCTCGTCTTTCTTCAACAAGGTGTTGCGCTGCGCATTCCAGCGCAATTGCATCCGGCCCTTCTTCACCCCGGCAGCGATGCCGCGGGCGGCAACGGTTTTGTATTGATCGACGTATTTGATGAACCCTTCGACGATGCCGAACATCGCCTTCACCAAACGCTTCACCGCCGACAGCAATTGCACGGCGCGGTCCGCCAGACGCAGCGTCAGATAAGCGATGCCTGCGCCACCACTGACGAACGTCAAGACGACGCTGATCAGCACATCGATGAGCAACTGCACCATCATCATCGACGCCGTTTCAGCAGTTTTGCCGGCGATTTCACTGGGTGGCAGCATCTCCAGCCAAAGGCTGGCAGTGCGCAGCAATAAACACAGTGCCGCTTCGTCACTGACCAGCAACTGAAGCTTTTCCATGAGATCGGGAGCCGCTTCCGCCAGCTCGATCAACTGCGTAGCACCGTCCCCCAACCGCTGGGCGAACGCCCCGGGATCCTTGAGGATGTCCGAGAGCATGCCGATGCTGTCCCACACCCCCTCGATCGCGGCCCAACTCCCGGCGAGCATGCCGTTGCCCGCCGCCGTCGCCACCGACTGCGACCATTGCGGTTTGAAAACCTGCCATTCACTGCGCAACCAGCCATCCAACTCAGCGCTCAGGCCTTCGTAGGCTTTGAAAAGATCCTCGACCTGACCCGGAGTGACATCGCTGTGCACCTGCACCCGGTAGAACTTGCCAGGTATTCCTTTGAATGAGCCCTTGCCTTGCGCATCAAGGGTGATGGGGGTGATCTCGCCACCGTCCATGGCAATCACATCGACGACGATGTTGCCGAGGGGAATGTCGTAGACCGACTCGAATTTGCTTTCGATCAGCATCGGGCCGCTCTCCGGGCACTGGACGACGTCGGAGAAAAATTCGTTGTCGGTGCTGCTGACGGCAGTGCTATCGGAGCCGAAGCGAATGATTCGCTCCATGCCCATCAGCGACGGCAGATCTGCGGCGTGGCTGACCTTGTCCGCCGCTCGACTGGCCCAATGCTTGAGCTGCTCGCGGTAAAGGCTGAGGGTGGCGGGAAAGCTGTCGAGTGCTTGCTCGATGCGGGTGACGGCTTCCATCAGCGCACGCGGGTGTGCGAAGTGGACTGAATAAGCGGATCAAACATGAGCGTTCCCTCGCGCAAAAATTAGGCGCGGGAACTGTGCGGGGGATCAATCAGGAAAGAAGTCAGGCAAGTAGGCGATGACTGTAGGACTTGTCTGTAATAAATGAGCAATAGATAAACAGGCACGCAAAACGCAAACGCGAAGTGAGGAAAACCTCACGCCGCGTTTATCAGGACGGACACAATTGGATTTACTGCGTTGAATCCCGAGCGCTCAGCTCTTTCAATTTGAGCTCAGCCAACGGGTGTCCGGCCTTGGCAGCCATACCCCACCAGCGTGCGGCTTCGACAGGATCCGGGGGCTTGCTCGGGGTTCCGGCGAGGCTGATCACGCCGACCTGATAAGCCGCCTTGCCATCGCCAGCGAGCGCCGCCAGCCGCAACAGACGCACACCTTCTTCACGTGCTCCGAGGCCGACGCCACGAAAGGTCAGGATGTGCCCGTAAAAACTTTGCGCACTGACATCGCCCAGGTTGGCCATGCGCGCAAACTGTCCTTCAAGCCAACGCCAGCCGCGCGGTTGGCGGACAAACCAGGGCCAATGAAACAGCCTACGGGCCAGCCAGTAACTGGCCCGCGCCTTGAGTCGTAAAAACACTCAGGCCTCCGCCGATTCCGGGTATTCGTATTCGAAGACCCTGACTACTTCCGACGCATGCCAAGAGGCGGCGGCAACGCCATCGGATGGCCCGGAAAAACGCCCCAGACGTTCAACGCACTCAAAGAAACCGGTGCGCGGCAGGCGACTGGCACCCTGGCTGATCACCAGTGAACTGCGCAACGGTTGTTCGGCCTTGGCATCCAGCGCGGCCAGATGCTCAAGCGCGGCGGTCAAGGTTTGCATGGCCGGTGTCGGCAATTGCAACCGCTCGAGCAAGGCGCGATAAGTCAGCAGATGGCGCTGACGGCGCGCCTGATCCAGTTCTCCGAGCAATCCGTCCCAATGTTGACGACTGATGCGTACGCTCACGATTCATCCCTCCACCCTGGCACCGTCAGTTCCCAGGCCAAACTGCGGCGAATCGCGGCGTCGGGCTGACGCTCACCACTTTCGATCATGGCCAGATAAGACGGGCTGATGCCTACCGTGCGGGCCAGCGCCTCAATGGCGATGCCCTTCCCTTCGCGCAAACTGCGTAGTTGATCCAGACCTGGAAGAATCGGGTCTGGTGAAGCCGCGAGCGGCGTAGGTGCCGGACGCGACGGTGTTTCATTGATGCCTGCTGCTTTTAGTAGAGCCTGATACTGAGCCCACGGCAGAACCGCGTATTCGGGTTCGCCATCGCGTGCAATTATCTGAATATCCATGACTACCCCGTAGGACAACAACACTTAGCGAGTCGGCACTTTTCCCTAGAAGTGTAATCCTAACAGCGGCCAAGGTCGCGGGGGGTATCTATCTGTAGGCGGGTGTTGAGGAATCAGGTTTTTTTCGGCCCCTGAAGTTGCAGTTGTTCGGGGGTATCCGGCAGGCGTTCGACAACCGCAAGCTTTTCCGGCTGCTGGCGGTTGCGCCACAGGCGAAACGCATTGAGCTCATCGTCGAGGGTTTTCATCAGCCAGGCGAGGACGGCGATGTCGTCAAGCATGCCGAACACAGGGATGAAATCCGGAATCGCATCCACCGGGCTGAGGAAGTACATCAAACCCGCCACCACCGAAACCAGTGCTTTGCCACTGATGGCCCGGTACTCCCCGCGCCAATAGGCCAGGCACAATGCCTGGAGCAAACGTAAATCGTCCTTGAGTTTACCGAGACGATTACCTTGCGCGGCGCCTTTGCTGGCGACCGCAAACAGCAAGGTCGGCAACCGGCCCCGCGCCAGCAGGCGGCCGGCCAGGGGTAGGAATCGAGCGAAATTCCACGGAGCTTTCATCTATTCCTCCCGTTGAAATGTTATCCACACAAATTGTGGATAACCTTGTGAACAGAGCTGCATTTCAGCGCTGAAAGCCCCGTTTCATAAGGGCTGCGCTCAGATCGGGCGTTTTTTACTCACATAAAAAACCCCAATATTTCATTGACTTGGCTGCTCAGGCCGGCTAGCGATGGCAGCCTTAATGGCTATGACTCTCCCGACCGCCATCGGTTCGCTCTGTTTACCCTTGCCAGGGTCCAGATGCAACAACGCCCCGCATAAGCGAGGCGTTGTTGTTGAAGCCTTTACCAATTACTTGGCAGCAGCGGCTTCTTTGGCTGGATCCTTGATGGCCAGCAGTTCGAGGTCGAAGACCAGAACCGAATTGGCCGGGATTGCCGGGCTTGGCGACTGAGCGCCATAAGCCAGATCGCTAGGGATGTACAGTTTGTACTTCTCGCCAACGTGCATCAGTTGCAGACCTTCAACCCAACCCGGAATCACGCCGCTTACCGGCAGATCGATCGGGCTGCCGCGCTCGACGGAGCTGTCGAATACGGTGCCGTTGGTCAGCTTGCCGGTATAGTGAACAGTCACTACGTCAGTCGGTTTAGGCTGTGGGCCGTCGGCTTTCTTGACCACTTCGTATTGCAGGCCGGAAGCGGTGGTAGTCACACCTGCCTTCTTGCCATTTTCTTCGAGGAATTTCTTGCCAGCGGCTGCCGACTCTTCGCTCATCTTGGCCATACGCTCTTCAGCACGCTTTTGCAGCGCGGCGAAGGCTTCGACCAGTTCTTCGTCTTTCAGCTTCTGTTCTTTCTTGCCGACGGCATCTTCGATGCCCTGGGCTACCGCTTTGGAGTCCAGATCATCCATGCCTTCCTGAGCCAGGCTCTTGCCCATGTTCAGGCCGATACCGTAGGAAGCTTTTTGCGCCGGGGTTTTCAGCTCTACGCTGGTCTGCGAATCACAACCCGCGAGGACCAGGCCAACCAGGGCAACCGCCGCCGCCAACCGATGCTGTTTCATGCTATTTCCTTGTTCATGCGCCGAAAGGGCAATCGAGTAAAGCCGCGAGCTTATCAGGCCGCCACGACCAATGGCTACCGGCATGAGAGCAGGAAACTTCCGATAAGTTCAGGGATTAAAACGCATTGAGGCGAAGCGACGATGAAGCTTCTGTCATCTTGTCCCGACAATCAGCGTCGTTTCTTCTCGCATCATCTGGCGTAATGGCCACTTGCCGCATAGGGCAGGCTCAGGCATAACAGCGGCACAATTTGACAAGGATGTTTATCTTGCGCCTTCTATTCCGTGTGCTGACCCTGATCGTCGTGCTGCTGGGACTCGCCCTTGCTGTAGTGCTGTATTACGTCGCCAACCCGAAACTACCCTTCTACACGCCCACCGAGCAGGTGCATTACCTCAATCAGTGGAGTGACGAAGACCGGCAAACCTACTATTTCACGCCTCAGGGTACGCAGGTCAAAGGCCTGCGCTATGAGTGGTTCGGGGCGCTGGAACTGCCCTTCTCGGCGCAACGTTTCGCCTCACCCGATTACCTGGCGCGTTTTGGTTTTCTGATCGATCCGCAGCAGAAAGCCACGCCGAACAACCCCGGCAACCTCCCCGTCGGTTTTGCCCGACATCAGAATCCCGGCAGCTCCGAGCAATATCTGGACATCACTTGCGCCGCTTGCCACACCGGCGAATTGCGATTCAAAGGTCAGGCCGTGCGAATTGACGGAGGTGCTGCGCAACATGTGCTGCCTTCCAGTGTTCCTACTTTGCGCGGTGGCAGTTTCGGACAGGCATTGGTGGCAAGTCTGACCGCGACTTACTACAACCCATGGAAATTCGAACGTTTCGCCAGAACGGTATTGGGCGACGAATACGACGCGCGCCACGAGCAATTGCGCAAAGACTTCAAAACCTCTCTGAATACATTTCTCAAAGTCGCCTGGAACGACACCCATCGCGGCCTCTACCCGACCGAAGAAGGCCCCGGTCGCACCGATGCCTTTGGCCGCATTGCCAATGCGACATTCGGCGATGCGATATCCCCCGCCAACTATCGCGTGGCCAATGCCCCGGTGGATTACCCACAACTGTGGGACATGTGGACATTCGATTGGGTGCAGTGGAACGGCTCGGCGCAGCAGCCGATGGCGCGCAACATCGGCGAAGCCTTGGGCGTCGGCGCCACCCTGAATTTTTTTGATGGCAACGGTCAGCCACTGCAAGGCGAAGCACGCTATGCCTCGAGCGTGCGCGTGCGTGATCTGCACAAGATCGAAGAAACCCTGCAAAAGCTCAAGCCACCCGCTTGGCCAGAGGACCTGTTTGGCGCCATCGACAAGCCCCTGGCGGCTAAAGGGCGCTCGTTGTTTGCCGAGAATTGCGCCGGTTGCCACGTGCCGCGCCAGACTCAGGAAGGTGAGCGCTGGGTGCAGCATTTGCACATGTTGCCGGTCGATGTCATCGGCACGGACCCGAACGCTGCCAACAATATTGCCAGTCACCGTTTCGATCTGACTGCCCTGCAATGGGATGTGAAGGAACTCGAAACCATGGACGTCAAACTGCATCCGGCGCCCAAGGCACCGCTGGATCTGAGCCAGTTGTCGGTGGCCAAGGGCCTGGCCTACGTCACCGCTTTCGTCGAAGACCGCGCCTACCGCGAAGCCAACGTCACGCCGCAGGAGAAACCCCGTCTGGACGGCTTCGGCCTGCCGATCGGCGTGCGCGAAAAAATCGCTTACAAAGCCCGCCCGCTTGCGGGTGCCTGGGCCACTGCGCCGTTTCTGCACAACGGTTCGGTGCCGAGCATTTATCAGTTGCTGTCGCCGCAGGATGAACGCGCCACAACCTTCTTCAAAGGCAGTTTCGAATACGATCCACGGCACCTGGGTTATCGCACCGAAGCGTTTACCAACGGCTTCCTTTTCGACACGCGCATCACCGGCAATCACAACAGCGGACATGAATTCCGTGCCGGCGAACGTGGCAACGGCGTGATTGGCCGGCTGTTGCAGCCCGAAGAGCGCTGGGCGTTGCTGGAGTACCTGAAAGTCCTCGGCGGTCCACTGGAGACGCAACTGCCATGATTTCGACCTTCAAGAAAGAGTTGCCGCTGTTGGCCAGAATCTGGTTATGGCTTGGGCGTCTGCTTGGCAAAGCACTGCTGATAGCGCTCGCCATTGGCCTGCTCGGCTGGGCCATCGCCACAGCATGGTTTGCCTGGCAACACCGCGGCCCGGTGTCGGCGCTGGAACAGATTCCACCCGGCGAAGCGGCAATGACCCAGGACGTGATCCAGACCGCCGTGCGCATCGTCGATCAGCATCGCGAAAGCACACGGTATCTTCGCGACGCCCATGCCAAGGCCCATGGCTGTGTGAAGGCGCAAGTGCAGGTGCTGCCGGAACTTGCGCAGCCGTTGCGACAGGGCGTGTTCAGTGAGCCAGGCAAAACCTGGCAAGCGATGATTCGTCTGTCCAACGGCAATGCCTACCCGCAGTTCGACAGCATTCGCGACGCCAGGGGTATGGCGATCAAGCTGCTCGACGTTTCCGGAAAACAGCTACTCGGCAACCGCCAGGCACAGCCTGAGCAGGATTTCGTGATGTTCAGCCACCCGAGTTTCTTTGTCAGCGATGTCGCCGAGTACCGTCAGAATGTGGCGGCGCAGGCTGATGGCAAGAAGGTCATGGCGTTTTTCCCCGGGTGGGATCCGCGCACCTGGCAGATCCGCCATTTGTTTATTGCGCTAGCAACATTGTCGCCGCCGCCGGATAGCCCGACGGCGACCACATACTTTTCGGTTTCGCCCTACAAATTCGGTGAGGCCAATGCAAAGTTTCGCGTCGCACCGGACCCGGCTAACTGCCCTGCTTACACATTGCCTAAACAGAATCACGACCTGCCGAACTTCCTGCGCAGCGCGTTGCATCAACAGTTGTCGACGGACCGGGTGCCAGCCTGTTTCGTGCTGCAGATCCAGCGTCAGGATGCCCATGAATACATGCCGATCGAGGACACCAGCATCGAATGGCGCGAGCAGGATTCACCCTTCGAAACCGTCGCGCGGATCACCCTGCCGCCGCAGGATTTCGATACTCCGGCACTGAATCTGCAATGCGACAATCTGTCGTTCAATCCGTGGTTCGGGATTGAGGCGCATCGACCAATCGGTGGGATCAATCGGTTGCGCAAGGCTGTGTACGAAGCGATCAGCGACTATCGTCACCAGCGTAATGGCGATTGATTACTCTGCAGGCTCGGGAATCCGCGCTATCAACTCGGCAGACGGCCTGACCCTACCGACAGTCGGCCATGTCTTGCTCGGCGAGAGCACGCTCAGGTTTCCGGCCGCCGCTATTTTGTCGACAAACATCTGTGTGGTGATTTCACCCGAGATCAACTTCCGTTCAAAGTCCGCCGTCAACTCGACAATCAACGATCTGACTGGAATATCGGGTTGCGAAAAGCTTAAGACCGCCTCATCTGGTGTGATCATGAACAAGTGGTGCTGAGGGGCGGCGACCAGCCGATCCAGTCCGACTTTCATATCGGAAGGGGAAAAAAAGTTCTTGAAGCGTTCGGTGTCCGCTGCGGGCAACAGGTTTGGAGACGACGGCTTGCTCGAATGGTAGAAACCGTAAACCCGGAATCCCTCGGGAAGCTGGACATTGCCATGCTGATCTTTGGGAAAAATTGTAGACACGTCAAAGTTTATGTAATCACCGAACTCGGCAGCGGTGGCAATAAACTCATCCCGGTGGTTGTGTTTAAGAATCACACCCACTGTTTGCCCCTCGGATGAATTGGGCTGCCTGATACGCCAATAGGACGCAACGCCTGCGACATCATGGAACACGGGGCTGAAAATCGGCATCAATTCGACCGAGAATTTTTTTGTCTGGTTTTCCGAGCTATTGTCCCGTTTCCAACTCGCTTTCAATGCGCCTCGGTGAGACCACTTCGGTTTTTTTACAATGGCTTTGACAACAATGTTGAGTTCACCAGCCCCGACAGCCAACAAAATCCAGGTGCTGGCCAGAGTAGTCCCTCTTTCATACAAACTCTCAAACAGCTGAGAGCCTCCTTCCTCTTTTTTTGCAATTTGGCTGGCCAACTCAAGCTCAAAGTCTGATGCAGTTGAAGCGTATGAGATAAGACCGTCTTGACCTATGGACAGATAACACTTGGAATAATGGCGACGTGGGTTCATGACTTTCCACAGATCGGAAAACGAAAAAAAGCGAACACGGTATTCAAAATCCTCTTGGCTTTCTGACGCCCCCTTGGCTGCAAATGGACGTAAATGAAAACTGGCGGCGACGGTATACCCGGTAGGGACGCACAGTTGGCCCCTTACACACTTGGATACAAAGAGTGAATCGTCGTTGGGTTTGCTGTCGTTACGCACTTTCAGTGCACCGGGTTCTACGAACTCGGCACAAAGATACCGTCCTCGGCTATTTTCCAGGATAAACCAGAGAACCTCGGTTTTTGCCTCCCACTTCATGCCATGGAGAAAGGCGGCGGCGTCATCACACTCAAGGAATGACGGTTTGCTGGCCAAAAATGCTAGGTCCAACAATTTTTGGGCAGCTTCTGCTTGAAGGGAATCACTCATGAACTCAGTCTCTCGGTAGGCAATTGAACCAATTCATGACGCGAAATGAGTCATGAACAACGTTGCCCATTGTCCGAAAGCGGCTTGGCTGGCAGGCACTACATAGATATATGCAGCGAAAAATACTCAAACGCCAGACAGCAAAAAGCCCGCACTAGGCGGGCTTTCTGTGGAATCTGGCGTTCAGTGTTCCAGATTCCGAATATGGCGCAGCGGACGGGACTCGAACCCGCGACCCCCGGCGTGACAGGCCGGTATTCTAACCGACTGAACTACCGCTGCGCGAAACGCTTGAAACGAATGGTGGGTGATGACGGGATCGAACCGCCGACATTCTGCTTGTAAGGCAGACGCTCTCCCAGCTGAGCTAATCACCCTTCGCTTCGTTACGGGACGCATTATGCCACAAGTTTTCGTAATGTGTTGATTTAATTGAAGTTTTTTTCAAATAAATCCGAAAACCAGTGAAACGACACATCCCGCGGGTACAACCTTGGAGCAGAAAAAAACCCGCCTTGGCGGGTTTTTCCGTGGTGACCTGGCGTTCAGTGGTCCAGGTTACCGAATATGGCGCAGCGGACGGGACTCGAACCCGCGACCCCCGGCGTGACAGGCCGGTATTCTAACCGACTGAACTACCGCTGCGCTAAACACTTGAAACGAATGGTGGGTGATGACGGGATCGAACCGCCGACATTCTGCTTGTAAGGCAGACGCTCTCCCAGCTGAGCTAATCACCCTTCGCTTCGGTGTGGCGCGCATTCTACGGAGCGACCCAACCTCTGGCAAGCACTTTTTTAAATAATTTTCTCAGGCCTTCCAAAGGCTTAGAGAAGGGTTGGCCTATGAGACGGCGAAGACAATAATGCCCCCCTTTGTATAAAGGAGAGACTCACCCCATGTGGTTCAAAAACCTGCTTATCTATCGCCTGACCCAAGACCTGCCTGTCGATGCCGAGGCGCTGGAAACTGCACTGGCCACCAAACTGGCGCGTCCATGTGCAAGCCAGGAGTTGACCACCTACGGTTTCGTCGCGCCGTTCGGCAAAGGCGAAGATGCTCCATTGGTGCACGTCAGCGGTGACTTCCTGCTGATCTCCGCGCGTAAAGAAGAACGCATTCTGCCGGGCAGCGTCGTGCGTGACGCGGTCAAGGAAAAGGTCGAGGAGATCGAAGCCGAGCAGATGCGCAAGGTCTATAAGAAGGAACGCGACCAGATCAAGGATGAAATCATCCAGGCGTTCCTGCCGCGCGCCTTTATCCGTCGCTCGTCGACCTTCGCCGCCATCGCGCCAAAACAGGGCCTGATCCTGGTCAACTCGGCCAGCCCGAAACGCGCTGAAGACCTGCTGTCGACCCTGCGTGAAGTGATCGGCACCCTGCCCGTCCGTCCACTGACGGTAAAAATGTCGCCAACCGCGACCATGACCGAATGGGTCACCACGCAAAAAGCCGCCGACGACTTCTATGTACTCGACGAGTGCGAACTGCGCGACACCCACGAAGACGGCGGTATCGTCCGTTGCAAGCGTCAGGACCTGACCAGCGAAGAAATCCAGCTGCACCTGAGCACTGGCAAGGTCGTGACTCAATTGTCGTTGGCCTGGCAGGACAAACTGTCGTTCATGCTCGATGACAAGATGACCGTCAAGCGTCTGAAGTTCGAAGATCTGTTGCAGGATCAGGCAGAGCAGGACGGTGGTGATGAAGCGCTGGGTCAACTGGATGCCAGCTTCACCCTGATGATGCTGACTTTCGGTGATTTCCTGCCGGCGCTGGTTGAAGCATTGGGCGGTGAAGAGACTCCGCAAGGAATCTAAAGCCAACCAGTTCCTGGTGAAGGAATCGGTTCAAATGTGGGAGCTGGCTTGCCAGCGATAGCGGTGTTACAGATGGCTTATATGGAGTCTGACACGCCGCCATCGCTGGCAAGCCAGCTCCCACAGTGTTTGTTGGTGTAACCAATAATAAGGATCAAGCCATGCGCGCACTGGCTGCACTCAGCCGCTTTGTCGGCAACACATTCGCTTACTGGGTTCTGATTTTCGCGGTGATTGCGTTCCTGCAACCGGCGTGGTTCCTCGGCCTGAAAAGTGCGATCGTACCGTTGCTGGGCCTGGTGATGTTCGGCATGGGCCTGACCCTCAAACTCGACGACTTCGCTGCCGTTGCCCGCCATCCATGGCGCGTGGCGCTGGGCGTGGTTGCACATTTCGTGATCATGCCCGGTGTGGCGTGGTTGCTCTGCCAGATATTTCACCTGCCGCCGGAAATCGCCGTCGGGGTGATTCTGGTCGGTTGCTGCCCGAGCGGCACCTCGTCCAACGTGATGACCTGGCTGGCCCGTGGTGATCTGGCGTTGTCGGTGGCCATTGCCGCCGTCACCACCCTCCTCGCCCCGCTGCTGACCCCGGCGCTGATCTGGCTGCTGGCTTCGGCGTGGTTGCCGGTGTCGTTCATGGAGCTGTTCTGGTCGATCCTGCAAGTGGTGTTGTTGCCGATCATTCTTGGCGTGGTTGCCCAGCGCTTGCTTGGCGACAAGGTTCGTCACGCCGTCGATGTGTTGCCACTGGTGTCGGTGGTCAGCATCGTGATCATCGTGACTGCCGTAGTGGCTGCCAGTCAGGCAAAAATCGCTGAGTCCGGTCTGCTGATCATGGCTGTAGTAATGCTGCACAACAGCTTCGGTTATTTGCTGGGCTACTTCACCGGACGCCTGTTCAAGTTGCCGTTGGCCCAGCGCAAGTCGCTGGCGCTGGAAGTGGGCATGCAGAATTCGGGGTTGGGCGCGGCATTGGCCAGTGCACATTTTTCGCCGTTGGCGGCGGTGCCGAGTGCGCTGTTCAGCGTCTGGCACAATATCTCCGGCGCACTGCTGTCGACTTACTTCCGACGCATGAGTGAAAAGCAAGATCGCGAGGCACTGTCGCAGCAAGCGGCCGACTGACCTCGAAACTTGATCCCCGGGTTAATGCTGGTCAAACTATCGCGCAACGCGGGGACGACCCTGCGGCTCGATCGAGTTATTAATCTGGGGACGACCCCGTCAATCGATGGAGGTCTCTCATGTCCTGGATCATTCTGTTTTTCGCCGGCCTGTTCGAAGTCGGCTGGGCCGTCGGCCTGAAATACACCGACGGCTTCACCCGCCCACTCCCCACCGTTCTGACCGTTGCGGCCATGGCCATCAGCCTTGGCCTGTTGGGCCTTGCGATGAAGGAATTGCCGCTGGGCACGGCCTATGCGATCTGGACCGGTGTCGGTGCCGTGGGCACGGTGATTGCCGGAATCATTCTGTTCGGCGAGTCGATGGCGTTGATTCGTCTGGCCAGTGTGGCGTTGATCATTACCGGGCTGATTGGCCTTAAGGTCAGCGCTTAAGCCACTGGCCCCATCGCTGGCAAGCCAGCTCCCACAGGTTCAATGCTGTACACAAACAGGTGTTCACTGAAGATCTTTGTGGGAGCTGGCTTGCCAGCGATGAGCCAGTACAGACACCAACTATCTGACTGTCCCGCGCAACTCCCCGACCAACGCCTGCAACTTCGCCGGCTCAGCCGCATCAACGTCCACCGGCGAACCCGCCACCAACGTCACCCGCGACCACAACCGGTGAAACAAGCCCTTGTTCGGATCGCGACTGAAGAAACTCCCCCACAACCCCCGCAATGCCAACGGAATCACCGGTACCGGCGTCTCCTCGAGAATCCGCGTCAGCCCGCCTCTGAACTCGTTCATCTCGCCATCCGCCGTCAACTTGCCCTCCGGGAAGATGCACACCAACTCTCCGTCCTTCAGATACTGAGCAATACGGGTGAAGGCCTTTTCGTAAATCTGGATGTCTTCATTACGTCCGGCAATCGGGATTGTCCCCGCCGTGCGGAAGATAAAGTTCAGCACCGGCAGGTTGTAGATTTTGTAGTACATGACAAAGCGAATCGGCCGACGCACTGCACCACCAATCAGCAACGCATCGACGAACGACACGTGATTGCACACTAACAGCGCGGCGCCCTCATCGGGAATCGCCTCAAGGTTGCGGTGCTCGACGCGGTACATGGAATGGCTGAGCAGCCAGATCATGAAGCGCATGCTGAATTCGGGGACGATCTTGAAGATGTAAGCGTTGACGCCGATGTTCAGCAGCGACACCACGAGAAACAACTGCGGGATCGACAGCTTGGCCACACTCAACAACACAATCGAGACGATGGCCGACACCACCATAAACAACGCGTTGAGAATGTTGTTGGCGGCAATCACCCGCGCCCGCTCGTTTTCGGCGGTTCGCGACTGGATCAAGGCATACAGCGGCACGATGTAAAAACCACCAAAGATGCCGAGACCGAGAATGTCGACCAACACCGCCCAGGTGTGCACGAAGCCCAGCACTTCAATCCAGCTGTGGCCGGTGACGCTGTCAGGAATTCCGCCGGAATGCCACCACAACAACAGACCGAATACCGTCAAACCAAACGAGCCGAACGGCACCAGACCGATCTCGACCTTGCGCCCGGACAGCTTTTCGCAAAGCATCGAACCCAACGCAATACCCACCGAGAACACCGTGAGGATCAGCGTGACCACGGTCTCATCGCCGTGCATCCATTCCTTGGCGTAGGCCGGAATCTGCGTCAGGTAAATCGCCCCGACAAACCAGAACCACGAGTTGCCGACTATCGAACGCGACACCGCTGGCGTCTGGCCCAGACCGAGCTTCAGGGTGGCCCAGGATTGACTGAAGATGTTCCAGTTCAGGCGCATCTCCGGAGAGGAAGCCGCTGCGCGCGGAATGCTGCGACTGGCCAGATAGCCCAGCACGGCAATGCCGACAATGGCAGTCGAGACCAGCGGCGCGTAATGGGTCGACGACATAATGACCCCGGCACCAATCGTCCCGGCGAGAATCGCCAGAAACGTACCCATCTCCACCAGGCCGTTACCACCCACCAGCTCATCCTCGCGCAAGGCCTGCGGCAGGATCGAATATTTCACCGGTCCAAACAGCGCCGAGTGCGTGCCCATGGCGAACAGTGCCACCAGCATCAGCGACAAGTGATCAAAGAGGAAACCGATTGATCCTACGGCCATGATCGCGATTTCCGCGAGTTTGATCAGACGGATCAGCGCGTCTTTGGCGAACTTCTCCCCGAACTGCCCGGCCAATGCCGAGAACAAAAAGAACGGCAGAATAAACAGCAGCGCGCACAGATTGACCCAAATCGAGCGGTCACCCTCGATGGTCAAGCGATAGAGAATGGCGAGAATCAGTGACTGCTTGAACACGTTGTCGTTGAACGCACCAAGCGACTGCGTGATGAAAAACGGCAAGAAGCGCCGCGTGCGCAGCAGGTTGAACTGTGAGGGGTGACTCATCTTCCGTGTTTTCCTGATGTTGAGGGTAGCGAGGCCTGGGTACTGCTTATTGGAATCTCGAACCGCGATCCAGGCCACACCTTACCTAAAACTTTCAGGTTATTTCTTCAAACCTGCAATGCATGGCGAGACAAACAGCTCGCCACGCCACGCGCCTTGCACGGTGCGTTTACCGACAATCAGCCACATCACCGCCAGCAACAGCACCAGCGCGGTACCGAAGACGCTGAAAAACGTCAGGTTCAGGGTGCTCGCCAGTTTCAAGGTTGCCAACGAATACACGCCTAACGGGAAGGTGAACCCCCACCAGCCGAGGTTGAACGGGATGCCGTCACGCAAGTAACGCACGGTGATCAGCAGCGCCATCAACATCCACCACAGCCCGAAACCCCACAGGGTAATCCCCGCAATAAGCCCAAGACCCGAGGCGATTTCACCGATACCCGGCAGACCATTCGCCGCGAAGATCGCAGGCGCATCTCCGCCGAGCAGCAACATGCCCAGCGCGCCGGTGCCGATCGGGCCGAGGGCCAGCCAGCTCGAGGCGGCCATGTTTTCGTGGGGCAGTTTATGCAGGGCCATGCGCAGCAGCAGGATCGTCAGAATGCTGAACGCCACCGGCAGGGAAAAGGCCCAGAGCACGTAGCTCGTCGTCAGCACCACCAGTTGCGAGTGAGCATCGCTGAGATGCGGCGCGAGCAAACCTCCACTGGCCGCCGCCACTTCGGCGGCGACTACCGGTAACAGCCAAACCGCAGTCATCTGGTCGATGCTGTGTTCCTGACGGGTAAACATCATGTACGGAATCAACACACCACAGGCCAGCGACATGGCCACGTCGATCCACCACAGCACTTCGGCGAGGTGGATCACGCCGTCGCCCCAGCGTGGCAGACCAAACAGCAGAAAGCCGTTGATGATCGTCGCCAGCCCCATGGGAATGGTGCCGAAGAACATCGATACCGTGGAGTGGCCGAAAATCCGCCGCGCTTCATCGAAGAACAAGATCCAGCGCGCAGCGTAGGCAGCGGTAAACAGGCTGAACAACAGAATGTTGAACAACCACAAACCTTCAGCGATGGCGTGCAGGCCTGGAATGGCCAGCGGCAATTGTGCGAGCGCCAACGCCAGCACCCCGGTGCCCATGGTCGCGGCGAACCAGTTCGGGGTGAATTGGCGGATCACTTCGCGCGGATGCTGAAGCTGGCTGAACGGCTTGATGCCGGGTTTGGCGCTGTTGGGGCAAGTCATCATGAACTCCTCTCCTCTGGTGAGGTTGAGTCCATGGTAGAACCGAATCGAATATCTATATAACGGGTAATATCTCTAACTGTTATCTGTTTTACCAATAAGCAGTCAGACACTGCCCTCACTCTCGATCACCAGAATCCGCGCCGCGCCTTGTGGATGGGCGACATGCTCGGTGCCGACGCTCGCATAGAAGATGTCGCCGACATCAAGCTGCACCTGTTTTTCTTCGCCCTGCTCGCGATAATGCATCAGCACTTGACCATCCAGCACCACAAACACTTCCTCGCCGTCGTTGATGTGCCATTTGTACGGCTGATCCGTCCAGTGCAGGCGCGTGGTGATGCCGTTCATGTTGGCGATGTCCAGCGCACCCCAGGCGCGCTCGGCGGTGAAGGTCTTGCTGCGAATAATCTTCATGAGTCGATCCGTGAAAAGAAGGCTGGCCAAGGCTAACCGAAACAGCTGCGATTATGGAGCGCTGCACACTTTGGCCGGCGCAGGACGCAGGCTGAGCAACAACGCGCCGACGGCCAGCACGATCAAAATCGCTCCGTAACCATCAGTGGTTGCCAACAAACCGTAGCTGCGCGACAAGTGCCCGGCGAGCAACGCCGGCAGGCAGAACGCCAGATAACTGAGCACGTAATACGCCGCCATCAACCCCGCCCGCTCGTGAGGCAAAGCCAGCGGCACGAGGCTGCGCACGGCGCCGAGAAATCCCGAACCAAAGCCGCAACCGGCCACCAGCGTACCGAGGAAAAACAGCGGCAGACTGGCGCTATGCACCCCCAGCAGAATCAGCACAAGACCGATAGGCAACAGGCTCGCGCCTAACTGCAATGCCCTTGTCGCGGGACGATTGCGCAGCGTGAAAATCATCAATGCTCCGGTCACCGTCAAGGCTGCCACGGTTGCGCCGCCGATCAGATTGGAAGTCGAACCGGTGGCGGTGCGCACCAGCGATGGCGCGAGGGAGGCATAGAAACCACCGAGCGCCCAGGTTGCGGTGTTCAGCGGCAACACTCGCCACAGCGTAGATCGGGCCTGCACCGGCACATGCAAAGTCGGCCGCAACGATGCCCACGCTCCGGCTTGCGGCGTAACGCTTTCCGGCAAGCGCCATACATAAATGCCCTGCAATACAAACAGTGCGAGCAGCAGCCAATAGGTCAGCCGCAACGGTGCTGGCGCAAATTCGGCCAACAAACCGCAACCCATGCCGCCCAATGCCATGCCGAGCAACGGCGCCACACTGTTGATCAACGGCCCTTGCTGACGATCAGTGTCGAGCAACGTCGCGCTTAAAACAGCGGTGGCCATGCCGGTAGCAAACCCTTGCAGAACACGCGCGCTGATCAGCCACGCCACGCTGTCGGCGTAGATAAACAGCAGCATCGCCAACGCGTTGAGCAGCACGGCGGTGAAGATCACCGGCTTGCGTCCGAGGTGATCGGACAGCGAGCCGACGGTTAATAGCGCCGCCAACAGGCTGAGGGCGTAGACACCGAAGATCAGCGTCAGCACCGCAGCCGAGAAGTGCAGTTGATCCTGATACAGGTGATACAAAGGCGTCGGCGCTGTGGATGCAGCGAGAAAACCGAGTAAGGTGATCGCCAGAAACCACAGGCCGGATCGGTTGGAAGCAAGGCTGGTCATGTGCACACTCCGCAAAAGCTAATTTTTTGCTTTTGCGGAGTGTGCTACCGCCTCGCGCTTAAAGCAAATTCTTTGTGTTAAGGTCTGCGCCATGGCTATTAAAGAAGGTTTACGCCCCGGCGGCCGCAGTGCCCGGGTGCAAGATGCAATTCATTCGGCAGTCCGCGCGCTTTTGCAGGAACAGGAGCGCTCGAGCGTGACCGTCCCGCAAATCGCCGCGCGTGCAGGGGTGACGCCGTCGACGATTTATCGGCGTTGGGGTGATCTTTCGGCGTTATTGGCCGACGTCGCCCTCGCCCGCATGCGACCGGACAGCGAGCCGGCGCAAACCGGCAGTTTGCGCAGCGATATTCGTGCGTGGGCCGAGCAATATCTCGATGAAATGAGCTCGGAGCCTGGGCGCAACATGATGCGCGACGTGCAGGCCAGTGCTACGCCGGGGTATTGCGTGACGATCATTGGTGCGCAGTTGCAGACGATCATTGAGCGGCATCCTGATGAGACGGCGCCGAGTGTCGATCGGTTGATCAATCTGGTGGTCGCGCCGGTGGTGTTTCGGATTCTGTTTTCGGCGGCGGCACTGGAAGTGGAAGAATTGCACAGGTTGATTGATATCGCGTTGCAGCAGGACTGACGCCATCGCTGGCAAGCCAGCTCCCACAATGATCTCCAGTGAACCCAAATTTTGTGGGCGCCGTGAATAATGTGAGAGCTGGCTTGCCAGCGATGAGGCCCGACCGGTCACCCCAGAAACCACCCGGTTCCCCTCCTGCGACACCCCGCCACGCCACGACCTTGGTCGACACTGACTAACCGCCCCGCGCATGCGAGACTGTCCGCCCGGGCAGGAGTGCCGGGGAGTCTTCTGTCGGGAGTGTTGCATGTCGTTGTCCACCGGGCTGATCGCCGCCGTCGCCCTGGCCTATATGGCCATCATGTTCGCCATCGCCTTCTACGGCGACCGGCGCAGCGCGCCGTTGCCGCCGCGCATGCGTGCCTGGGTGTACAGCCTGTCGCTGGCGGTTTACTGCACCAGCTGGACGTTCTTCGGCGCCGTTGGCCAGGCAGCGGAACAACTGTGGTCATTCCTGCCAATTTACCTCGGGCCGATCCTGCTGCTGGTGGGCGCGCCGTGGGTCCTACAGAAAATGGTGATGATCAGCAAACAGGAGAACATCACCTCCATCGCTGACTTTATCGCCGCGCGCTACGGCAAATCGCAATCGCTGGCGGTGGTCGTTGCGCTGATCTGTCTGGTCGGCGTCCTGCCCTACATCGCCCTGCAACTCAAAGGCATTGTCCTTGGCGTAAACCTGCTGATCGGCGCCGGCGCCGACGCCATGGGCACCCGTGCCCAAGACACCGCGCTGATCGTGTCACTGGTGCTGGCGCTGTTCACCATCGTCTTCGGCACGCGCAATCTCGACGCCACCGAGCATCACCGTGGCATGGTGCTGGCGATTGCCTTCGAATCACTGGTCAAACTGTTTGCCTTTCTCGCCGTCGGCGCCTTCGTGACGTTTGGCCTGTATGACGGTTTCGATGACCTGTTCAATCAGGCGATGCTCGCGCCGCGGCTTGAAGAGTACTGGAAAGAAACCATTAACTGGCCGTCGATGGTGGTGCAGACCGGCGTGGCGATGATGGCGATCATCTGCCTGCCACGACAGTTCCATGTGACGGTGGTGGAGAACATCGATCCGCAGGATCTGCGTCTGGCCAAATGGGTGTTTCCCGCCTATCTGGCGCTGGCCGCACTGTTTGTCGTGCCCATCGCGCTGGCTGGTCAGATGATGCTGCCAAGCGACGTCTTGCCCGACTCGTTCGTGATCAGCCTGCCGTTGGCCCAAGCGCATCCGGCGCTGGCGGTGCTGGCCTTTATCGGTGGCGCCTCCGCGGCGACCGGCATGGTGATTGTTGCCAGCGTGGCGTTATCGACCATGGTCTCCAACGACATGCTGTTGCCGTGGCTGCTGCGGCGCAATAACGCCGAGCGTCCGTTCGAAGTGTTCCGCCAGTGGATGCTCTCGGTGCGCCGCGTCAGCATCGTGGTGATTCTGTTACTGGCGTACGTCAGCTATCGCTTGCTCGGCTCGACCGCTAGCCTGGCGACCATCGGCCAGATTGCCTTTGCGGCGGTGACCCAACTGGCACCGGCCATGCTCGGCGCCTTGTACTGGAAACAGGCCAACCGCCGTGGTGTTTTCGCCGGTTTGGCTGCGGGCACTTTCCTCTGGTTCTACACGCTGATCCTACCGATTGCCGCGCACAGTCTCGGTTGGTCGCTGAGCAGTTTTCCGGGGCTGGCGTGGCTGCACAGCAATCCGCTGAACCTGCCGATTACCCCACTGACCCAAGGTGTGGTGCTGTCGCTGGCCGGTAATTTCACACTGTTCGCCTGGGTCTCGGTGCTGTCGCGCACGCGGGTGTCGGAACACTGGCAGGCCGGGCGTTTTATCGGTCAGGAAATCAGTGCACGGCCGAGCGCGCGCTCGATGCTTGCGGTGCAGATCGACGATTTGCTGCAACTGGCCGCGCGCTTTGTCGGTGAGGAACGTGCGCGCCAGAGCTTTATCCGTTTCGCTTATCGTCAGGGCAAGGGCTTTAACCCGAACCAGAATGCCGACGGCGAATGGATCGCCCACACCGAGCGTTTGTTGGCCGGTGTGCTCGGCGCATCTTCGACGCGTGCTGTAGTAAAAGCCGCCATCGAAGGTCGGGAAATGCAACTGGAGGATGTAGTCCGAATCGCTGACGAAGCTTCGGAAGTGCTGCAGTTCAACCGCGCCCTTTTGCAAGGCGCTATCGAGAACATCACCCAGGGCATCAGCGTGGTCGACCAGTCGCTGAAACTGGTGGCCTGGAACCGTCGCTATCTGGAACTGTTCAACTACCCGGACGGTTTGATCAGCGTCGGCCGGCCGATTGCCGACATCATTCGCTACAACGCCGAGCGCGGCTTGTGCGGGCCCGGCGAAGCCGAAGTCCACGTCGCCCGCCGTTTGCACTGGATGCGCCAGGGCCGCGCGCACACCTCTGAACGGCTGTTCCCCAATGGCCGGGTGATCGAGTTGATCGGCAATCCGATGCCCGGCGGCGGCTTCGTCATGAGTTTCACCGACATCACCGCGTTCCGCGAAGCCGAACAAGCGCTGACCGAGGCCAACGAAGGCCTGGAACAACGGGTCAGCGAGCGCACTCAGGAGTTGTCGCAACTCAACGTCGCCCTGACCGAAGCCAAGGGCACCGCCGAAGCTGCCAACCAGTCGAAAACCCGTTTCCTCGCGGCGGTCAGCCATGACTTGATGCAACCGCTGAACGCCGCGCGCCTGTTCTCCGCTGCCCTCTCGCATCAGGACGACGGCCTGAGCAGCGAAGCGCAGAAACTGGTGCAACACCTCGACAGTTCGCTGCGCTCGGCCGAGGATCTGATCAGCGATCTGCTGGACATTTCCCGCCTGGAAAACGGCAAGATCAACCCGGATCGCAAGGCGTTTGCGGTCAATGAACTGTTTGACACACTCGGCGCGGAATTCAAGGCACTGGCGCAGGAACAGGGTTTGACCTTCCGTGTGCGCGGCAGCCATCTGCGCATCGACAGCGACATCAAATTGCTCCGGCGCATTTTGCAGAACTTCCTGACTAACGCTTTTCGCTACGCCAAAGGCCCGGTGCTGTTGGGCGTGCGGCGACGCGGCGGCGAATTGTGTCTGGAGGTGTGGGATCGCGGGCCGGGTATTCCAGAAGACAAACAACAGGTGATTTTCGAGGAGTTCAAGCGCCTCGACAGTCATCAGACCCGTGCTGAAAAAGGCCTTGGCCTGGGTTTAGCGATTGCCGATGGTCTGTGTCGCGTGCTGGGTCATACGCTGCGCGTGCGCTCATGGCCCGGGCGCGGCAGCGTGTTCAGCGTCAGCGTACCGTTGGCCCGCTCGCAGGCTCAGCCGGCAAGTGCTGCCGCCGAAATAAATGGCAAGTTGCCAAGCGGCGCGCGGGTGCTGTGCATCGACAATGAAGACAGCATTCTGATCGGCATGAACAGCCTGCTCAGTCGCTGGGGTTGTCAGGTATGGACAGCGCGCAATCGCGAAGAATGTGCAGCGCTGTTAAGTGACGGCGTGCGACCGCAACTGGCGTTGGTCGACTATCACCTCGACCACGGCGATACCGGGACTGAGCTGATGGCGTGGTTGCGTACAAGCCTGGGCGAGCCGGTGCCAGGGGTGGTGATCAGTGCTGACGGGCGACCGGAGATGGTTGCGCAGGTGCATGCGGCGGGGCTGGATTATCTGCCGAAACCGGTGAAGCCGGCGGCGTTGCGGGCGTTGTTGAGTCGGTATTTGCCGTTGTAGGTGGTGACGTCACTGGCGCCTTCGCGAGCAAGCTCGCTCCCACAGTTTGAAATGCATTCCAATGTGGGAGCGAGCTTGCTCCGGGCGGCGATCCGACGAAGCTTTTCGGGTTATTCCGGCAGCTCGACCAACCCATCGACATCGGTCATCGCCCGCTCCAGCAAGTCCGCTGGCAAACTCTTGCTCGCCCGAGCACCGAGCAACTTGAGCTGTTCACTGCGACTGACCAGATTACCGCGCCCCTCTGTCAGCTTGTTACGCGCTGAGCTGTAGGCTTTATCCAGTTGCTGCAGGCGATTGCCGACCTCGTCCAGATCCTGAATGAACAGCACGAACTTGTCGTACAGCCAGCCAGCGCGCTCGGCGATTTCCCGGGCGTTCTGGCTTTGGCGTTCCTGCTTCCACAGGCTGTCGATCACGCGCAAAGTCGCCAGCAACGTGGTCGGGCTGACGATGACGATATTGCGGTCGAAGGCGTCCTGAAACAGTGATGGCTCAGCCTGCAATGCCGCCGAAAACGCCGCTTCGATCGGCACAAACAGCAAAACGAAATCGAGGCTGTGCAGGCCTTCCAGGCGCTTGTAATCCTTGCCGGCCAGGCCTTTGACGTGATTGCGCAATGACAGCACATGCTGCTTGATCGCGATCTGTCCGAGGGTGTCGTCGTCGGCAGCCACGTATTGCTGATAGGCGGTGAGACTCACCTTGGAGTCCACCACCACTTGCTTGTCGCCCGGCAGGTAAATGATCACGTCAGGCTGGAAGCGCTCGCCGTCCGGGCCTTTGAGGTTGACCTGCGTCTGGTACTCGCGGCCCTTCTCCAGACCGGCATGCTCAAGCACTCGCTCGAGAATCAGCTCGCCCCAGTTGCCTTGGGTTTTCTGGCCTTTGAGGGCTCGGGTCAGGTTAGTGGCTTCGTCGCTCAGACGCAGATTGAGCGCCTGCAAGCGCTCCAGCTCCTTGGCCAGCGAGAAACGCTCACGGGCCTCGGCCTGATAACTTTCTTCGACACGTTTTTCGAAGGACTGAATACGTTCCTTGAGCGGGTCGAGCAACTGCCCAAGACGTTGCTGACTGGTCTCGGCAAAGCGCTGCTCGCGCTCATCGAAGATCTTCCCGGCGAGTTCGGCAAACTGCGCACGCAGTTCATCGCGCGAGCCTTGCAGGTCGTTGAGGCGCTGCTGATGGCTTTCCTGTTGCTCGCGTAACTCCGCGTTCAGCGAGGCCGCCTGAGCATCGAGGCGGCGCAGTTCGGCTTCTTTGTTTGCGCGTTCGAGGTTCCAGGCGTGGGAGGCATCGCGGGCGTCGTCGCGCTCGATTTGCAGCAACTCGACTTCGCGGCGCAGGGCGGCAAGATCAGCCTGCTTCGCGGCATTGGCCTGACCGAGGTCGGCGATTTCGTCGCGGCTGGCATCAAGCTGCGCGTTGAGCCCGTCCTGCGCCAGTTGGGCCATGGCCAGCCGCTCTTCGAGCAGGGCGACCTCGGCCTGGTTGTTGCTCGCCCGGCGTTGCAGTTGCCAGGCCAGCGCCAGCAGTGGCAATCCCGCCCCTGCAAGCCCCAGCAATACGCTGGTCAAGTCCATCGCCATAGCCACTCCCGCCGATCTTATAAAGCCTGAAGGTTAACCAAGGTGTCAGGTCTTGGACAGCTCAGTCTTCGAGCAGACCGAGTTCCCGCTGCGCACGACGATCGCCGGCACGGGCGGCCTGGCGCAGCAGATCCTGACCGATGCGACGATCCCGTGCGTTACCGCACTCGCGGCACATCAATTGGCCGAGACGGCTTTGTGCAGCCACGACGCCATCACGCGCCGGCTGTTTGAGCAGGCGCCCAGCGAGGTGCTTGGCATTATGACTGTCGCTCAGGCGCGGGCTGTCGAGCAACCACTCGGCGACGCGAACGGTAAATCGCTTGGGCGGGGTAACAGGAGAAGGTTGTGAGGTAACAGAGTCTGATACTGAGCGAAACTTCATAAAGCACTGTGGGACGAATCGGAAGGCGCGCCACTCTACTCTCTTTTTCTTACAGGTAAAGTCGAAAAACAACCCGGCACGCCCGTCCTAGAGCAAGCGCTCGGGACAATCCACAGAAGCTGTGGATAACTCAGTGGACAACCGTCCTCCAACCCTCGCAAAGCCTTATGGAATGGGGCCCGCAGTCAAACTGACGATTTTTTCACCAACAAAAAAAAGCGATGTTTTTCATTGACTTAAACTTTCGATGCAGGCAGCCATCGGGGTCAGGATTGATATGACAGTGCCGTTACAGCTTGCGCAACTAATGTGCACAAGTACCTGTTACCTGGTTATATCGATGCGCGTTTTCGGGTCATTTTGGTAACCGGTCTGGGGATAAACCGGTCTGGCGCGGGGCTTGATAAGCAAATCCTCACCGACCGACGGTCGAACAATGCGCCAATTGTGGGCAATTGAGCAAACAGGCCAAGCAGACTCAATCTCTGACTGCAATCTTTTTCTACACGAAGTTTGCTTTAGCCATTTCGATCCGTTACTATCCGCGGCGTTAGTACCAAGCTGAAAGTCAATTCCGGTCGAACACATCCCCACGGTCAGCCTTCTACCAAGAAGCCCTACCGAAAAAAGCGGGAACGACCCCTCGATGGTTTCCAGGTAAACCTTGCGACGACACTGCCTTCGAATGATGCGAAGGGTGTTGCGAAGACCACTTACTCTGACCGAACCAACCTGCAAATTGATCAGGATCTTCACCCCGGGCCCAGAACCTTTGCCCTCGTTGTGATGCCTGCCCTCCTAAGTACCTACCTGCCAGCCCAAGCGCGCCAAATTATCAGCGCTTCAAACTGGCTGCTTTGTTCCAGTCGGGTTCTTCGTTCGACCAATGGTGGTCGACGTTACTGGAACGTTTTAACGTTGCACGGTTCTTATCCGTGTCATTTGTAGGAACACCTAATAACTATGTCTACTCAAATCCATACTCAGGATGCCATTCGCACCCTAACCAACGCTTTTGCACCAATGAACTGCCTGATCATGGCCGCTCGCAAAGGCTGCTTCAGCTTCACACTGGTCAACGAACACGGTATCGCCCGCCACAGCGAGCGTCTGTACCCCGATCAGTACTCCAGCGCCGAACCGCTGCAGGCCGTGATCGACCGTACCCGTCAGGCATTGATTGCCTGAGAGCCGAAAAGGCTGCAAAAGCAAAAGCCCCGCACCAAATGCGGGGCTTTTTATTGCCTGATGTTTCACTTTTAGCCGTTGGCGCTTAAGTACCAACGGATATAACGGTTATAACTCGAAGCCGGAAATATTTTAAAAACAGGCCTTTACGTCGCGAATATGACACTACACTTCAACTCAAGCGGCGTGATCTGCTTGCGGCGAGCCTGAACCGATCCACAGCTGCCAAGCACCCCTTCAGGACTCGCCATTCATAACAAGATCCGAGGGTTTTATGGGTATCGCTGCCAGCGAACTGTGCCGCTACGTGATCCGTCCTACGCTGATCTACTTGGGACGCCACAGCGCGACTGCCGAATCTCTGCTGCTGGGCATCGCCGCCAGTCAGTCAGCCCTGGGTTCCGCCCTGCATGACCGCCGTGGCCATGGCCTCTACCGTATCGCCGAGCATCGCCATCAAGCCCTTTGGGATGATTACCTGGCACTCGATCCGGAACGTGCCAGCCTGGTCCGCGGCCTTGCCAGTCAGCATGCTTTCCTGACTGGTCCGCACCTGGAACTGACGGTCAATCTGCGTTACGCCACGGCAATTGCGTGGCTGCTGGTAGAAGAACAAAACCCCACCCTCCCCGATTGCAACGATTTGCTGGGAATGGCGCGCATCTGGCGTCAGACCTTTCAACCTCAAGGTCGCCTGCGCGACTTCACTTACGCCTGGCACACCTGTGTTTCAACGGTGAATCAGGTCGCGTGCTGACCCACTGGTTTCAGAAGATCTGCCAACAGGTCGCGATTCTGGTCGGATTGTCCTACAAAACCGCTCTAACTCAAGGCATACGGACTATAGCGCTGGGACGAAAATGTTGGTAATTTTCGCCCCGGTGATCACCAGGAGTTCTAATAATGAAAAAAGTCATGCTCAAAACCACCCTTAGCCTCGCCGTTACCATGGCATCCACCCAGATCTTCGCAGCTGGCTTTGCCATCAACGAACACAGTATCAGCGGGATGGGCACTGGTTACGCTGGGCGATCTTCTTCTGCCGACGACGCAAGCACTGTTTATGGCAACCCTGCCGGCATGTCGCGCCTCAAGCGCGAACAAGTCACTGGCGGTGTTGCATTCCTCGATGCAAAAACCGATATCAGCGATGCCAGCTCCAGCCCTAACGGCGGCAGCAACAAAGGCGACATGGTGCCCTTCACCTCCGTACCTATGGGCTTCTACGTCAAACCAATCGATGATCATTGGGCATTCGGCCTCGGCGTCTACGTGCCGTTCGGCCTGATTACCGACTACGAAAAAGGTTTTGCCGGCCGTTACTTCGGTAGCAAGTCCGAAGTACAAGTGATCACCTTCCAGCCAACCGTCAGTTACGCCTTCAACGACAAGGTGTCGATCGGTTTTGGTCCGACCATCAACCGCATCGACGGTACGCTGGAATCCAACCTGTCGATCACTCAGGCCGCGCCGGATGGCAAGGTCAAGATCAAGGGTGACGACACCGCGCTGGGCTACAACATCGGTGTGCTGGTACAAGCCACTGACACCACACGCCTGGGTCTGACTTACCACTCGAAAGTCGACTACAAGCTCGAAGGCAACACCAAGGTCAACTACGGTGTGCTCGGTGCCATCGGTCTGGGCGCCAACCAGAAGTACGACGCTTCGCTGAAGATCACCACGCCTGAATCCATCGACTTCTCGGTCACCCAGGCGATCAACGATCGCTGGAACGTGTATGCCGGTTCGACCTGGACCCGCTGGAGCCAGCTGGAAAAAATCACCGTCAAGAACTCTGGTGTGCAGCCTTTGCTGGCCGGTCAGTTCGGTGAAATCACCGAAGACCAGAACTGGCACGACTCCTGGGCTTACGCCGTGGGTACTTCGTATCAGTTGAACAAGGAATGGGTACTGCGTACCGGTCTGACCTTCGACCAGTCGCCGACCAACAACGTCGACCGCTCGCCACGTATTCCTACCGGCGACCGGACCATCTTCAGCATCGGTGCCGGCTGGAGCCCGACCGAAGACCTGACCATCGACGTCGCTTACTCGTACCTGAAAGAAGAGTCGGTGAAGATCCGCAACGAAAACGATCGCGGCCAGACCTACGACGCCAAGTATGAAAACTCGGCAAACGGTTTCGGTGTCGGCGCGACCTACCGCTTCTGATGCTGCATGGCGAGGCAAACCCCTCGCCCACAAAAAGCCCCGCTCTCTTTACAGAGGCGGGGCTTTTTTGTGCCTGAAATTTGTGCGACCTGTAGGAGCTGTCGAGTGCAACGAGGCTGCGATCTTTTGATCTTGTTTTTTCAAATCAAAAGATCGCAGCGTGCCGCAGCTCCTACAAAATCATCGCCGGCCTACGGATTCAAGGCTTCAGCGGTTTCGAGGCAATAGCCTTTTCAATCGCAGCGATAAACTCCGGATCATCCGGCTTGGTCAGGCTGGAGAAATTGGCGATGACCTTGCCCTGGCGATCAACCACATACTTGTAGAAATTCCACTTCGGCGCGCTGCTCTGCGCGGCCAGCACCTGGAACAGATGCGTCGCGTCATCGCCACGGACTTTCTGCGGCTCGGTCATGGCGAACGTCACGCCGTAATTGGCGTAACAGACCTTGGCGGTTTCGGCGCTGTCCTTGGACTCTTGCTTGAAGTCATTGGAAGGCACTCCGAGCATTTCCAGCCCTTGCCCTTCGTAGCGCTTATGCAGCGCCTCAAGGCCCTCGAACTGAGGGGCAAAACCGCAAAAGCTTGCGGTGTTGACCACCACCAACGGTTTATCGGCGTACTGTTTGCACAGATCGATGGATTCCTTGGCTCGCAACTTGGGCAGCGAGCCTTGCAGCAATTCGGGACAGTCGGCGGCCTGGGCCAAACCAGTCAACGCCATCAGCAACGCGGGAACAGCACACCAGCGCATCAGCATGTCGAGCATCCTTGAGCAGTCGTTCAGAATTCGACGTTACTCGTCATGCCCGCTTCTAGCAAATGCTCATGCCCAACTGCATCAAGGCCAGGCCGCCCTGCTGCCAGCCCCACCACACCAGCGCCAGCAAGGCGGCGCCGCCGAGTGCGGTGATGGCCAATCGTGGCCAGAATCGGCTCATGCGGCGCCCGCTGCGGCCTGCAGACGCGCGACCGGGCGCTCGCGCACCGGCCAGTTCAACGCCGCCGCCAGCAGACTCAAAAGAACAGCCACTTGCCAGATCAAGTCGTAACTCCCGGTTCGGTCATACACCACCCCGCCCAGCCAGCCACCAAGGAACGATCCCAACTGATGGAAGAGGAACACGATGCCACCGAGCATGGACAGGTTTCGCACCCCGAACAAGGTCGCCACCGTACCGTTGGTCAACGGCACCGTCGACAGCCACAGGAACCCCATGGCCATGCCGAACAGGTACGCCGAGGTAGTCGTCACCGGCAGCCACAGGAACAGCACGATCACCACTGCGCGTAGCAGATACAACGCGGTCAGCAAGCGTGGCTTGGACATTCGCCCGCCGAGCCAGCCGGCGGTGTAGGTGCCGAAGATATTGAACAGCCCGATCAACGCCAGCACCGTAGTGCCAACACTGGCGGGAAGATGCTGATCGACCAGATAGGCCGGCAAGTGAACGCCGATAAACACCACTTGAAAACCGCAAACGAAAAAGCCGAACGCCAACAACCAGAAGCCGGAATGCGAGCAAGCTTCGCGCAGGGCTTCGGACAGGGTTTGTTCATGGCCAAGCAACGGTAACGGCTTGTCTTTGAGCATGCTCACCAGCGGCACGATCAGCGCCACCAGCAAGCCCAACACCAGCAACGCCGCCGACCAGCCAAGCCAGCCGATCAGGCCGAGAGTGCCCGGCAACATGGCGAACTGACCGAACGAACCGGCGGCGCTGGCAATGCCCATGCCCATGCTGCGTTTCTCTGGCGGCACCGCACGCCCGACGACGCCAAGGATCACCGAGAACGAAGTACCGGAAAGTCCGATACCGATCAGCAGACCAGCGCTCAGCGACAGCGTCACCGCCGAATCAGACAGGCCCATACACACCAGACCCACCGCGTAGAGCACCCCACCGACGAGTACTACTTTTGCCGCGCCGAAGCGGTCAGCCAATGCGCCGGTAAACGGCTGCGCCAGGCCCCAGATCAGGTTCTGCAAGGCAATGGCAAAGGCGAACACCTCACGTCCCCAGCCGAACTGCGCACTCATCGGTGACAGGAACAAGCCGAAACCGTGCCGCACACCCAATGACAATGCCAAAATCAGCGCACTTCCGACCAACACCCAACCGCACGTACGCCACATCGATGTCATTGTTATTCTCCGCTTGCGGGTATATACCCGCTTGAGTTTGGAAAAAACCGGCCTCAGGCCAGTTCATCCAGCAATCTGAGCAAGGTTTCACGCTTCTCGGCACCCAGTCGGTCAATCAACCGCTGCTGCGCCGCTTCCCAGGCTGGCAGTGCTGCTGCCAGGCGTTGCACGCCAGTCTCGGTAAGCTTGACGATGCGGTTACGCATGTCCTCGCCCTCGGCCAGCGCCACCAGCCCCTCACCTTCCAGCACCCGCAAGTTGCGCCCGAGGGTGCTGCGGTCCAGGCCCATGGCTTCGGCCAGTTCAGAAATGCTCGGTTGATCCAGACGCTGCAGATTGCACAGCAAAGAATACTGGGCAACGTTGATCCCGAAGCCGTCGAGAGCGCCGTCGTAATGCCTGCTGACGCCACGAGCGGCACGACGCAGGTTAGTGCACAAACACTGAGAAGGAAGCATGATGCGTGTATATACCCGCGACTGTGTTAAATCAAGTTACAGATGGGTTTACCCATAACATTTGTGGCGCCTGATACACCGCCATCGCTGGCAAGCCAGCTCCCACAGGGTTCAATAACGCCCAAAAAATCTACGATCCACTGCAAAACCTGTGGGAGCTGGCTTGCCAGCGATAGGGCCAGCATCCAGCGACAATCTCTCAGACCAAAACCAATCCAACCAGCACCACCATCTCCAGCAATTCCAGCAACGCCCCCGCCGTATCGCCCGTCGTCCCGCCCAACCGCCGCATCATCACCTGCCGCAACCAGACAAACACACCGACAGCGATCACCAGCGCAACGACGGCACTGAACCCGGCAATCAGCAAGCAGACCAATGCACTGACGCCCAAGACCCACCATCCAGCCTTGCGCGGCAAATGATCCGCCAACGCCTGCCCCAACCCACCAGCCCGCACATACGGCGTGGTCAGAAACAACCCGAGCAACGCCGCCCGCCCGAGCAATGGCACGATGATCAACGCCAGCCCATGTCCCTGCTCGATCAACGCCAACAACGCAGCAAACTTGAGCAACAACACCAACACCAGCGTGACCACCGCAATCGGCCCACTGCGCGGGTCCTTCATGATCGTCAGCGTACGCTCGCGATCACCAAAACCGCCGAGCCAGGCATCGGCGCTGTCGGCAAGACCATCCAGGTGAAGTGCGCCGCTGAGCAACACCCACACCGTCAGCAACAGCGCCGCATGCAGCAACAACGGCGCGCCCGCCAACGCCAGATTCAACGCCCACAGGATCAAGCCAAACAGCAGCCCCACCAACGGATAAAACAGCAGTGACCGCCCCAGCTGTTCCGGCTCGGGCATCCCCGGCAAACGAATCGGCAGGCTGCTGAGAAATTGCAGGGCGATCCACAGCGGCAACATGTCAGTGACCTTCCTTGAGTGAACCATCCGCATCGACCGTCAGTGCAAACAGCGCGCCGTGAGCGACCTCGACATTGAGCAACTGCTCGCGTGGCAAGCCGCGTGCTTGCGCCAGCAACAAACGCATCACGCCGCCATGACTGATCAGCAACACCCGCTCACCGGCGTAAGCACTGTGCAGGCGCGCAACGGCCGCCAGCACTCGAGAAGAAAACTCGCTGAGCGGTTCACCCTGCGGCGGCGTAAACGAATACGGATCGGCCCAGAACAACCCCAGCGCTTCAGCATCGGTCTCCATCAACGCTGCCGCGCTCTGCCCTTCCCACGCACCGAAATGCAGTTCCTGCAGATCCTTATCCAGATGCACTGACAGGCTCAGTTGCTCACCCAGCTCTGCGGCAAACCGCGCGCAACGTTGCAACGGCGAGCTGACGATCCGATCCCACGGCCCGCCCTCGACCACTGCCGCACGCATCTGCGCCCAGCCGTTTTCGGTCAGCGCATCATCGAGGCTGCCACGCAAGCCACCGCCCAATTCAGTTTCGCCATGGCGCAGCAAATCCAGGCGCAGGGTCATGCCGGACGATCCGCCACCGCTGCTTCGGCGAATGTCGCCATCTGCCCGTGCAGATCACAGGCCAGACGCAACAACGGCACCGCCAACGCGGCGCCACTGCCCTCGCCCAGACGCAGGCCAAGCTCCAACAACGGCTCGGCATTCAGGGTTTCCAGCACATGGCGATGCCCCGGCTCGGCACCACGGTGACCGAACAACAGCCACTCGCGACATGCCGGATTCAAACGCACCGCAACCAGCGCCGCGACTGTGCAGATAAAGCCGTCGACCAGCACCGCAACGCCTTCTTGCGCCGCTGCCAGATACGCACCGACCAGCGCGGCGATTTCAAAACCACCCAGATTGAACAGGGTCTGCAACACATCGCCACGCTGTGCGGCGTGCAATGCCAGCGCGCGTTCGATCACTTGCGCTTTATGGCTGACACCTTCGGCATTCAGCCCGGTGCCGGGGCCGGTCAGATGCGCCACCGGGCAATCGAGCAAGGCGCAGGCCAGCGCACTGGCGGCCGTGGTGTTGCCAATGCCCATTTCGCCACCGATGAACAACTGCGCGCCCGCCGCTTTCGCTCGCAACAGACTGTCGCGACCGCCCTGCAACGCCAGTTCGCCCTGGGCCTGAGACATTGCCGCACCCTGAGCAAAGTTCGCCGTGCCCGCGCCGATATTCAAGTGGCGCACACCGGGCAGGTTCAGCGAGGGATTTACTGTGCCCAGATCGACCACTTCCAGTTGTGCACCGAGCTGCCGCGCCAGCACGCTGATCGCCGCACCGCCGCTGACGAAGTTGAGCAGCATCTGCCCGGTGACTTCCTGCGGGAAAGCCGAAACACCTTCCGCGACCACACCGTGATCACCGGCAAAAATTGCGATCCAGACTTGCGAGAGCGTCGGTTTGACCTGGCCTTGCAGGCCGGCCAGTTGCACCGCGACCGATTCCAGACGCCCCAGCGAACCGGCCGGCTTGGTCAGTTGCTGCTGCCGCGCCGCCGCTTGTTCAACGACGTTGAGATCGACCGGTTTGCACGGGTTCAGCCACCAGGTTTGAGTCATAACGCAGGTCCTTTCAGAGTCAGGGGCAGGCCGGCGACGGTCAGGACAACACGCTGACAGCGCTCGGCCAGAGCTTGATGCAGCCAACCGGCTTCATCGACGTAGCGGCGAGTCAATTCGCCCAGCGGCACGACACCCATTCCGGTCTCGTTGCTGACAAAAATGATTTCTCCCGGCAGCAAGGCCAGGCATTCGAGCAAGGCTTCGCGCTCGGCGGCGAGACGCTCGGCGTCATCGAGCATCAGCAGATTGGTCAGCCACAGGGTCAGGCAATCAACCAGCAGGCAACACTCGGCGCTGGCACTTTCGCGCAGGACGCGGGCAAGTTCCAAGGGTTCTTCGATGAGTGCCCAGTCCGCGGGACGGCGGGCGCGGTGGTGGGCGACGCGGTCGTTCATCTCGCCATCGAGGGGCTGGCTGGTGGCGATGTAGGTCACGGCCAGGCCGCTATCGCTGGCGAGCTTTTCGGCCAGACGACTTTTGCCGGAGCGGGCGCCGCCGAGGATCAGTTGGAGCATGGGTTTATCCACAGAGTTATGTGTTGAGGCAATTGGCCCCTTCGCGAGCAAGCTCGCTCCCACAGGGTTATGGGGTGTAAACAGAATCTAAAGCCAACCGGTAATTGTGGGAGCGAGCTTGCTCGCGAAGAGGCCAGCACAGGCACCTCAAATCCCACAGAGCTGACACAACAGATCAGTATCCAGATGCTTCTCCACCAGATCCGCCAGCCGTTCGATATCGCGCTCGCGCAAGCCGTGATAATCCACCGTCTGCACATCGCTCAACCCGGCCCAGCGCAGCAACGCCGCACTCGCCGCCGGCGATTCAAACAGACCATGCAGATAAGTGCCGAACACTTGTCCGTCAGCACTCTGTGCACCGTCGCAACGGCCATCATTCAGATGCACCGCCGCATTCTCCAGCGCCGGTCCGCTGGTCACGCCCGCATGAATTTCATAACCGCTGACCTCGGCATCTTCCAGCGCCAGCCGTCCGCGTACATTGCGCAACTGCTTCTCGGCTTCGAGCGTTGTTTCGAACGCCAGCAAGCCCAAACCGGCACTCGTGCCCGGCGCACCTTCAAGACCGAGCGGATCATGCACCTGCTCGCCGAGCATCTGCAGACCGCCGCAAATCCCCAGCACTTTGCCGCCGTAACGCAAGTGCCGAGAGATCGCCGTATCCCAGCCATTGGCGCGCAGATAAGCCAGATCACTGCGCACGCTTTTCGAGCCCGGCAGGATGATCAGGTCAGCAGCAGGAATCACTTGCCCCGGGCCGACAAATTGCAGATCGACCTGCGGATGTAAACGCAGCGGATCGAAGTCGGTGTGGTTGCTGATGCGCGGCAGCACCGGCACCACCACTTTCAGAACTTGTTCGGCTTTGTCGGTCTGGCGCTGATCGATGCCGTCCTCGGCCTCCAGATGCAGATCCATCACGTACGGCAGCACGCCCACCACCGGTTTTCCGGTACGTTGTTCCAGCCAGTCGAGGCCCGGTTGCAGCAAGGCGATGTCACCGCGAAAACGGTTGATGATGAAACCCTTTACCCGCGCCTGTTCACTCGGCGACAGCAACTCCAGCGTGCCGACCAGATGCGCGAAAACCCCGCCGCGATTGATGTCGGCAATCAGCAAAACCGGGCAATCCACCGCTTCGGCAAAGCCCATGTTGGCGATGTCGCCGGCGCGCAGATTGATCTCGGCCGGCGAGCCTGCACCTTCAACCATCACCAGCGGATACGCCGCGCTGAGCCGTTCGTGGGACGCGAGCACCGCTTTCATCGCGATGGCTTTGTAGTCGTGATACGCCACGGCATTCATCGACGTCACCGCGCGACCATGGATGATCACTTGCGCGCCGGTATCGCTGTTGGGCTTGAGCAGCACCGGGTTCATGTCAGTGTGCGGTTCAAGAAACGCCGCTTGCGCCTGCACGGCTTGCGCACGGCCGATCTCACCGCCATCGGCGGTCACCGCGCTGTTGAGCGCCATGTTCTGCGGTTTGAACGGTACGACCGCCACGCCCTGGCGGGTCGCCCAGCGGCACAGTGCCGTCACCAGTGTGCTTTTACCGGCGTCGGAAGTGGTGCCTTGTACCATCAGGGTGGTCATGGGTGGTCCTTGGCGAAAGCGTTTAAAGCGCGTTCGAGACGCGCTTCTTCAGCGGCATCGGCAGGCAGGCCAAAGCGCAGACTGCTGTTGTGGGTGAAGAGGCGCAGGAGGATGCCGCGACGGGCCATGAATGCGTGCAGCGTTTCGGCATGCTCGGTGATCAGCCACTGGAACAGCGCGCAACCGCCCTGCGGCTTGAAACCGTAGCGTTCCAGCAACGCTGCCAGCCGTTCACTGGCCTCATCGCTGCGAATCCGTTGGCGTGTGTGCCCTTCGGTGTCTTGCAGACACGCTTGCCCGAGCACCCGCGTCGGCCCGCTCACCGCCCAAGGCCCGACCTGTTCGGCGAGCAGCTTGAGCAACTTGCGCTCGGCCAGGACAAAGCCCAGACGTACCCCGGCCAGACCGAAAAACTTGCCGAACGAACGCAACACGATCAGCCCGACTTGATGGGCATGCGGGGCCAGGCTCAGTTGCGGCGTGTTGTCCATAAAGGCTTCATCGACCACCAGCCAGCCACCGCGCCGGGCGAGCCGCGCATGCCAGTCAAGCAGGCGCGCCGGGGTCAGGCTCAGGCCGGTCGGATTGTTCGGATTGACCACCACCAGCACGTCGAGACTGTCGAGAAAGAACTCGACTTCCTGCTCCAGCACCTCGCGCACGATATAACCACTGCGGCGCCACGCTTCGGCATGTTCGGCATAACACGGCGACAACACACCGACCTTGCCGGCCCGGCGCAAACGCGGCAACAACTGGATGGCCATCTGCGAACCGGCCACCGGCAGCACTTGCACGGCACCGTAGTAATCGCACGCGGCTTGCTCCAGACCGTCATCGGTTTCCGGCAAACGCGCCCAGGCGCGCAGCGGGATGTCCGGGATCGGGAATGGCCACGGCGCCAGACCGCTGGACAGGTCGAGCCAATCCGCTTCGGCAATGCCGTAATCGAGTGCCGCCTTGCGCAGCCGGCCACCGTGCTCAAGCATAGAATTCAGCCCCCACGCAGAGAATCAGCAGCCATAACCATACCCCGCGCTGGACCAATTGCCAGCCACGGTCGATGGAATCTGCGTCAGCCGCTGCGCCCTCGCCAAGCTGCGGACGGTCGTGAAGTTCACCGTGGTAAATCGCCGGCCCACCCAATTCCACGCCCAGCGCACCGGCGCCGGCCGCCATCACGGGACCTGCGTTGGGGCTGTCCCACTTCGGCGCCTGGGTGCGCCAACACTTCAACGCGAGTCGGGTTTTGCCCAGCAGCGCGTAGGTCAATGCCACCAGACGCGCAGGAATGTAGTTCAACACGTCGTCGATTTTTGCTGCGGCCCAACCGAAACGTTCGAAGCGTTCGTTGCGATAGCCCCACATCGCATCGAGCGTGTTGCTCAAGCGGTAGAGCACTACGCCCGGCGCACCGGCGACGACAAACCAGAACAGCGCGGCAAACACCGCGTCACTGCCGTTTTCCAACACTGACTCAGTGGCAGCGCGAGCGACGGCGGTGCTGTCGAGTTCATCGGTCTGGCGGCTGACCAGATAGCCGACACGCTTGCGCGCCTCGTCCAGATCATCCGCGCGCAGGGCAGCAGCGACGGGCGCGACATGTTCACCGAGGCTGCGCATGCCGAGGGCGCAATACAGCGCGAGAATCTCGACGACCCAGCCCACGTACGGCGCCCAGGAAAACGCCGTGGCGAGCAAGGTCAGCGGCAGCACGGCAATCACCCACGCGGTGACGCCATGGCTGCGCCAACCCCGGCCACCGGCGTTGAAACGTTGCTCGATGCGCCCGGCAAAATTGCCGAAAGCCACCAGCGGATGCCAGCGTTTCGGTTCACCGAGCAGCGCATCCAGCGCGACCGCAGCGACACTCAACAACGCCACACTCATTGACTCACTCCCCAATAATTGTCGTACAGCAACTCATTGAGCGGACGCGCCTGCGCCCACCCTTCGAGTACCAGCATCGGCGCCGGATAGAATTCCTTGACCGGGCCCAGGCATAAAACGGCCAGAGGTTTTGCGCCTTCGGGCAACTTCAACAGATCAGCCAGTGCCTGTGGCTCGAACAATGATACCCAGCCCATGCCGAGTCCTTCGGCACGCGAAGCCAGCCACAGATTCTGGATCGCGCAGGACAGCGAGGCCATGTCCATTTCCGGCAGCGTGCGACGACCGAAAATGTGCTTTTCGCGATCGTCCTTCAATGCGGCAACCAGCACTTCGGCGCAGTCATGGATACCTTCGACCTTGAGCTTCATGAACTCGTCGCTGCGCTCGCCGAGGGCTTCAGCCGTGCGGATGCGTTCTTCTTCCACGAGCTTCTGGATCTGGCCACGTAAAGTTCGGTCGCTGATGCGAATGAAGCGCCAGGGCTGCATCAGGCCGACGCTTGGGGCCTGGTGGGCGGCTTCCAAGAGTCGGCGCAGCAGATCCGGCTCGACCGTGCCGCCAGTGAAGTGGCGCATGTCGCGGCGTTCGGCGATGGCTCGATAAACCGCTTCGCGTTCGGCTTCGGAGAATGTGTTGTCGGTCATGGCCCCATCGCTGGCAAGCCAGCTCCCACAGTGGGTGGTGCAATACCTGACGAAACGCAATCCCCTGTGGGAGCTGGCTTGCCAGCGATGGCGGCCTCAAGGTCAGTCACAAACAGTGCAGCGACAGCCACAGGATTCGACGGAAAATAGAAGTGCACATAAGAAGCCGTCATCCGCCCTTCCCGATAAACCGCCTCGGCCCCACGCCCGCCATTCGGGCTCAAGCCACGCGCAATCGGCGGCAACTCAGTCGTCGTCAAGGAGTGGTGATAAGTGTGCCCGCGCAACGACCCTTCCGGCAGATCCACCGCCTGCAGCGCCAGCGCCGCCAGACGCTTTTGCATCACCGCGTCGCCCTTGAGCAACCCGACCAGTTCAGCACGCGTACCTTCAACATCGGTCAGCGAGTCGAGCAGATACAGCATCCCGCCACACTCAGCGAGCAACGGTTTCCCCGCCGCATGATGCGCACGAATCGCCTCCAGCATCGCGGTGTTCTGCGACAACGCAACGTGGTGCAGTTCCGGATACCCACCGGGCAAATACAGGCTGTCCGCCTCAGGCAATTGCGTGTCGCGGATCGGCGAGAAGAAACTCAACTCGGCGCCCATCGCGCGCAGCAGATCCAGACTCGCGCCGTAGGTGAAGGCAAACGCTTCATCTCGGGCGACGGCGATTCGTACATTCTTCAGCAGCGGCTCGACAGCGATGACGTCCGGCGCGGCGAACTCCACGGCCGGTGGCAGCGCTACCTCGCAACTGCTGGCCAATGCATCGGCGGCAGCGTCGAGGCGTACATCGAGGTCATTCAATTCACTGGCCTGGACCAGACCGAGATGGCGGCTCGGCAATTCGATGCCGGTTTCTCTGGACAACGCGCCGTACCAGCGCAGCCCCTCAGTGAGGCTGCCTTCGAGCAATTGCGCATGGCGCAAGGTGCCGACTCGATTGGCCAATACACCGGCAAACGGCAGATCCGGCTGATACTTCGCCAAACCTAGCGCCAACGCACCAAAGGTCTGCGCCATCGCCGTCCCATCAATCACGCCAAGCACCGGTACACCGAAGTGTCGCGCCAGATCGGCACTGGACGGCGTGCCGTCGAACAGGCCCATCACGCCTTCGATCAGAATCAGATCCGCCTCGGCGGCGGCTTCCCATAACAGACGACGACTTTCCTGCTCGCCGACCATCCACATGTCCAATTGATACACCGGCGCACCGCTGGCGCGCTCGAGAATCATCGGATCAAGGAAGTCCGGGCCGCATTTGAACACGCGTACCTTGCGCCCCTGATTGCGATGCAAACGGGCGAGCGCGGCGGTGACGGTGGTCTTGCCCTGACCGGAGGCCGGCGCGGCGATCAGGACCGCCGGGCAGTGACGTGGTTGATTCAAAGTTCGACGCCTTTCTGCGCTTTGATGCCGGCCTGGAAGGCGTGTTTGAGCATGCCCATTTCGGTGACCGTGTCGCCCATCTCGATCATTTCCGGCTTGGCCGCGCGACCGGTGACGATCACGTGCTGCATCGGCGGACGCGCCTGCAGATCGCTGAGCACCTGATCGAGATCGAGGTAGCCGTGCTTGAGGGCGATGTTGAGTTCGTCGAGCACCACCAGACCGATCGACGGATCGCGCAGCAGCTCACGGGAAACCGCCCACGCGGCTTCGGCAGCGGCGATGTCGCGCTGACGATCCTGGGTTTCCCAGGTGAAGCCTTCGCCCATCACGTGGAAGCGGACTTGCTCGGGAAAGCGGCGGAAAAACAGCTCTTCGCCGGTGCTGTTGCGGCCCTTGATGAACTGCACCACACCGCACTGCATGCCGTGGCCCATGGCGCGGGCGAGCATGCCGAAGGCCGAGCTGCTTTTACCTTTGCCATTGCCAGTCAGCACCAACACCAGACCGCACTCGTCGGGCGAGTTGGCGATGCGTTCATCGATCACGGCTTTTTTGCGCTGCATACGCGCCAGATGGCGTTCGTCGCGCTCGGGGGAATCAGTCATGGGGGAGCTCTCCGTTGAGGCTGGATAACGGCGGGCAGGCACAAGAATAGACGGCAAAAAGCCTGGCATCGCCCACCGTGATGCCGCTGGATGGATCAGGCCGGTCTCCGGGCTCATGAGCGGCGTTTCGCCTGACTGCGCGCCTTCCCGCTTCTTTCGAGGCAGTGGCTCAAGGCGCAGTTTTCACTCATTTACCGTTGCGGGGGCAGCGCCGGGATCGTGGTAGTTCTTCGCTTGAAGACAACCCTCACCGGCTTCCCTGTTTCACTCTGTCGACAGCGGTCACAGAGCACCTGAAACAAGCCGCGAAGGTTAGAGGGTTGGGGGTGGAGCGTCAATTAAAGAGGCGGCCATCGGGCGAATAACTGCCGCCGATCAATTATCTGCCGCCAATCTTGTGCCACACTGATACAAATGATATCAAAGAGCCATGCTTTTCCCGAAAAGCCCACCACAACAATAAAGGATGATGACGATGCAAGGCATGATCATCAGCAACCCGCGCCTGGAATTTCTGCGCCCGGTGCTTGAACGCTGGTTTGACTGTATCGACCGCTACAACGCCGTTCGCGGCGACAGCGACACGCCTTACTGGCATGACGAGAAGGCCAATCTCGGATTGCTCTCGGCAGCGGCGTGGATGGCCGAGCTGGTTACTTTGAACGACACTGCCACGCGCAAACAGAACGAAGAAGGCGAGCGCAACGCTCGCGCCGATCTGTTTCTGGCCGGCGCCGAAGACCGCGCCTTTATCCAGGCCACCCAGCGCTGGCCAAAGGTTACCAACCTGAATCTGACTCAAGCCCTGCTGGACATCACCAACGACGCCAAACGCATCAGCTATGCCAGCGACCTCAAGCTCGGCTGCCTGTTTGTCGCGCCGCAAAAAGCCCAGCACAGCGCCAGCCCCGAAGAGTTGCAGGACATGGTCGACGACCTGCAAAAGGAACACACCTGCGCCGTCGCCTGGTATTTCCCCTATGCCTATCGCAAATTGCGCAGCGAAGCCGGCAACTATCACCCGGGCATCGCCGTGCTGTTCAAGGAAGCCCGCGGCTGAGCAGTTGAACCATCGGGCTTGCGCCCTCCTCTATGATTAGGAATGCATTCATAGGGAAGATCAGCAATGCGCAAGCCCCAGTTCGTTTTTGTCATCGCCTTCGCCGGAGGACTCGCCGCCTGCGGTGAAACCTCCAGCCTGCAAGTCTCCGACGGCACCGGCCCGTCACCAAAACTGCCCGAACCGAACAAGACCCTGATCCCGACGGTGAACATCGCCCCGGCGATCGGCTGGCCCGCGGGCGGTAAACCGACCGCGGCGGCGGGCACTCAGGTGGCAGCGTTCGCCGAAGGCCTCGATCATCCACGCTGGCTCTATGTCTTGCCCAATGGCGATGTGCTAGTGGCGGAAACCAATGCCCCGCCAAAACCGGATGACAGCAGCGGCATTCGTGGCTGGGTGATGAAGAAGGTCATGGGCAAGGCTGGCGCTGGCGTACCGAGCCCAAACCGCATCACCTTGCTGCGTGACGCCGATCACGATGGCGTGGCTGAGACGCGCACGGTGTTTCTGCAGAACCTCAACTCGCCGTTCGGCATGACGCTGGTCGGCAATGACCTGTACGTCGCAGATACCGATCGCTTGCTGCGCTTTAACTACGAACCCGGCGCGACCGAGATCAAGTCGCAACCAATCAAGGTTGTCGATCTGCCCGGCGGCACGCTGAATCACCACTGGACGAAAAACGTTATTGCCAGCAAGGACGGCAGCAAGCTGTACGTCACGGTCGGCTCGAACAGCAACGTCGGCGAAAATGGTCTGGATAAGGAGGAAGGCCGCGCGGCAATCTGGGAAGTCGATCGGGCGACCGGCAATCACCGCATCTTCGCCTCAGGCATCCGCAACCCCAATGGCCTGGCCTGGGAGCCGAAAAGTGGCGCGCTGTGGACAGCGGTCAACGAACGCGACGAGATCGGCAGTGATCTGGTGCCGGACTACATCACCTCTGTGAAGGACGGTGGTTTCTATGGCTGGCCGTTCAGTTACTACGGTCAGCATGTCGATGTGCGTGTTACGCCGCAGAACCCGGACCTGGTGGCCAAAGCCATCGCCCCGGATTACGCGGTCGGGCCGCACACCGCCTCGCTGGGCCTGAGTTTTGCCGAGGGCAACGCCTTGCCGGCGCAGTTCAAGGAAGGCGCGTTTATTGGCCAGCACGGCTCATGGAATCGCAAACCGCACAGTGGCTACAAAGTGATTTTCGTGCCGTTTACCGGTGGCAAGCCGAGCGGCAAACCGGTGGATGTGCTGACCGGTTTCCTCGACAAGGACGAGAATGCGCTAGGTCGGCCGGTGGGCGTGGTGATCGATCAGCAAGGTGGCTTGCTGGTGGCGGATGATGTCGGCAACAAGGTGTGGCGAGTCTCGGCCACGAAGTGATGTTGAATGTGACCTGAAACAACTGTGGGAGCGAGCCTGCTCGCGAATGCGTAGTGTCAGTCTCCATTGAGTTGACTGATACACCGCTTTCGCGAGCAGGCTCGCTCCCACATTAGGATTGCTGCGATTTTACTAAGGGTTATGCGCCAGATGTTCCGGCTGCAACACCCGCTTGGCACTCAGATAAGCTTTCTGCCAATACGCCTTCGACAGGCTGTCCAGCTTCACCGTGCCGCCCGTGGCTGGCGCATGCACGAAGCGCCCTTCGCCAACGTAAATCCCCGCATGACTGACCTGCGAGCCGCCATTGGTGGCGAAGAAGATCAGGTCGCCAGTCTGCAAGCCTTCCTTGCCGACGTTCGGCGCCTGCATGACGATCATCTCGCGCGTGGAACGTGGCAGCGAAATCCCCGCCGCATCACGGTAGACAAAACCGATCAACCCGCTGCAATCAAATCCCGAATCCGGCGTATTGCCGCCCCAACGATAAGGCGTACCGACCAGGCCTAGCGCGCGAAACAGCACGTCTTCAGCAGCAGGCGAAAAAGCTTGGGAGGGACCGAATACGACAGGAGCGCGAACCACTGGCGCAGGCGGTGGTGTGCGACTGGCGCAGGCGCTGAGCAGCGCTGCGAAGAAGATCAAAGTGAGGCGGGCCGACATCGTCATAAGCAGAACATCCTGATCTGGCTGCGGCTTTTTCTGCCGATGGACAGAAAACAAAACCGCCTGCGTGAGCACGCAGGCGGTTTGCCATCAATATAGATTCAGGATTCTAGCGGCTACGCGGCAAACTTCAAGTAAGACTTTAACTTCACCTTGTAAAGTATACGTCTACTCTGTTGCCGGGAGCCTGATTGTCGCCGCGAACGCAGCGACAACAGGGGAATTACTTGCGAGCAGTGACGACTGTCGGAGCGTTGGCCAAAGCGCGTTTCGCTTCGATGAAGGTCTTGCTCCAGTAGCTGTCACCCAGGCTGTCGATGCGAACACCGCCGCTGCGACGACTGCTGGAGTGAATGAACTGGTTGTCACCGAGGTAGATCCCGGCGTGACTGACACGACCGCGACGACCGTTGGTGGCGAAGAACAGCAGATCGCCCGGCTCAAGGTTGCTGCGCGAGACCAGCGGCGCATCGACGTTGATCATTTCGCGAGTCGAGCGTGGCAGGTTCATGCCGGCTTCTTCGCGGAACAGATAACCGATGAAACCACTGCAATCAAAACCGGCTTCAGAGGTACCGCCGAAACGGTAACGGGTACCGATCAGGGACATGCCGCGTTCGAGGATGCTGTCGGCCAGAACAGGAAGCTGATAAGGCTTCTTGCCATTGAATTCGTTGAGTTCTTTTTCGGTGTCCAGCTCTTCCTGGTAAATAACGGAAGACTGAGCCGTGGCAGAATTTTTAACCTGTTGAGGCTGCTCTTGAACTGGAGAATGAGCAGCGCAACCGTATAACAGGGTGACGAGTGCGAGAGGCACGAGGGGTGCGAAGCGCTTTAGCATGGGCACGACCGTGGCTGATAGTTGTAAAGAAGCCGAGACTATGCCCGCTATCAGCCTCATTTGCAAATTCAATCGATCTTTTTGTGACTTCCCGGTTTCTCGTTTACATCTAAGCGCTTAAGCCCATTTGAACCGATACGCCGCCTGCACACCGTGCAGGAAAGCGGATTTTCTGGCGCCTGAAATATGCCGAAACACGCTGAAAGCCGCGCCGTTACCAGCCCAGCGTTTCTTTCAGGAAGGGGATGGTCAGCTTGCGCTGAGCCTGCAAAGAGGCCTGATCGAGCTGTTCAAGCAAGTCAAACAGGGCACTCATGCTGCGAGTGCCGCGAGTCAAAATAAAATGCCCGACCTCGTCGGTCAGGTGCAGACCGCGACGCGATGCGCGCAATTGCAGAGCGCGCAACTTGTCTTCATCGGAGAGCGGACGCATCTGAAAAATCAGCGCCAGGGTCAGGCGCGATTTCAAGTCAGCCAGTTTGACCGGCAGTTCACGCGGAGAAGTGGCCGCAGCGATCAGCAGGCGCCGACCACTGTCACGCAGACGGTTGAACAGATGAAACATCGCCTCTTCCCAGTCGGCCTTGCCGGCAATCACCTGCAAGTCGTCCAGGCAAACCAGTTCGTACTGTTCGAGGTTATCGAGGATTTCGACGCCGCGATCCATCAACTCCGCCAGCGGCAAGTACACCGCCGGCTCACCCATCTGCTCGAATCGCAGACACGCCGCCTGCAACAGATGCGTACGCCCTACGCCGTGCTTGCCCCACAGGTAGATCAGGCTTTCTGTCCAGCCGGCGTCGGCTTCGCATAGACGCTCGACATAGCCGAGTGCAGCGGCATTGGCGCCTGGGTAGTAGTTGATGAAGGTGGCGTCGTCACGCAGACGCACACCTAGGGGCAGCTGAATCGGTTTCATGCTGACTGAACAGTTCTCAAGGAACCGTTAGTGGCCTCTGTGTAAAGTTTGCGAAGTTTATACCCGTGAAGCTGAGCGCACAATGCAGCAGAGTCCAAGCAAAATCAAAGGTTTGCGTTAACTCGCTGGTTTTATGACAGATTCTTTGGCGCCAGCGCCTGCAGGACGCGGGCCAACCCGGCTATTCGCCGGGCCGCCCTGCCCGATTACAACTCCGGCTCGTCCATACCACTATAGATGTCAGAATCCTTGTACAAATCGTGCACATGGCGCACCAACACCATGATCACTGCCGCCACCGGCAATGCCAGCAGCACACCGGTGAAACCGAACAGTTCGCCACCGGCCAGAATCGCAAAGATCACCGCCACCGGATGCAGACCGATACGATCGCCCACCAGCAAAGGCGTCAGCACCATGCCTTCCAGCGCCTGACCGACCATGAACACGGCAACGATCCCGACCATCGGATACAGGTCGCCGCCGAACTGGAACAACCCGGCAATCAGTGCCGCACCAATGCCAATCACGAAGCCCATGTACGGCACGATCGCCGCCAGACCGGCAATCAGTCCGATCAACAGCCCCAGCTCCAGCCCGACAATCATCAGGCCTGCTGCGTAGATCACGCCCAGCGCCACCATCACCAGCAACTGACCGCGAACGAACGCGCCCAGTACCTCATGACATTCACCGGCAAGCGATACGATGGTCTCTTCCCGATCACGCGGCAGCAGGCTGCGGATCTTGGCCATCATCACGTCCCAGTCGCGCAGCAAGTAAAAGCTCACCACCGGGATCAATACCAGATTCGCAAGCCAACCGATCAGCGCCAGGCTCGATGCCGTGGCCTGACTCAGCACCACACTGACGATGTCGGTGGTCTGACCCATGTGTTCGCTGATCGCCGCTTTGACCTTGTCGAATTTCCAGAAACCATCCGACAGACCCAGCTTCGCCTGCGCCCACGGCAGTGCCGTGTGTTGCAGCCAGTCGAGCATTTGCGGCGCCAGTTCGTAAAGACGCAGTAACTGCTTGGCGAGCATCGGCACCAGCACCAGCAACAGCGCGGTGACGATAAGAGTGAACAAGGCAAACACCGCGATCACGCCCCAGGTTCGCGACAAACCGAGCCGTTCCAGGCGATCCACCAATGGGTCGAACAGATAAGCCAGCAGCAGCGCCACCAGAAACGGCGTGAGGATCGGGTGCAGCAACCATACAAACGCGCAAAGCAGGACTACCCCACCGAGCCAGAACCAACGCCGCGTATCGGCCATGTACCACTCCTGTTGCTTCTATATAAGGAAAGACTTACCAGCGAAACCGCAACGACGGTGCTGCCGGGATCGGGGCTGGCGCCGCGACAGGTGTTGCGCCGCTAGCCACTGGCTGTGGCGCTGAAACCTGCGCCGGCGTTTCAGCCGGCAACTCCTGCAACTTCGCCAGCGACAACTGCGCACGCATCTGATCGGCACTGCCATTGACCCGATAAACGATGCGATCGCCATCCACACTTTGCAGACGCACGCCAAATGGCTCGAGTAACCGCAACAGCGCCGCGTAGTGTTCAAGATTCATGCCCTGCACTTCCAGGGTCTGCTGCCCTGAAGCGCCGGGCTTGGCAACAAACCGTGGCGCCAGACGTTCGGCCACCGCGAGCATCACCGCATCAGCCACAGCGGCCTGATCGGCGCCCTGCACACTGCCCGCCTCTTTCTGATCGCCCAGCCACAGGTGCCATTTGGCCTGCCACTGCCCGCCTTCTTCGCGCGCATGCACCGCCAGCAGGGCGTCAGCGTTGTAGCGCTCGGAGGCACCGCGCAAAGGTGCCGGATCGGTGCCTTCGAGCGCTGGCGCAGTGGCAACCAATTGCTCGCTCAAGTCCGCCAGCGGCAAGCGCAATGGCAAGCCGCGATGTTGCGCGGCCGTACGCAACGGCGCAGCAGCGGCCTGACCATCACCGACCAGACTCGACCCTTCAGCCGAATCGTTCAGCCACCAACTCAGGATCGACGGCCGACTGGCGCCCCACAACGACAGTCCGGCACGCCGCAGCGCCTGCTCGGTGGTCGCCGGATCGAAATCGACCTTGAGCACCTCCGGCGGCCCGGCATCGAAACCGAATTGACTGATAATTTGCTGCGGATCCTTGCGAATCGCCGCCAGCCCCGGGTTTTGCGCAGCTTTCGGATCGCCAGTCAAACGCAATACCAGCGTGTCGAGCGCCGCCTGCGTGGCGCGATCACGCTCTTCCGGCGCCTGGCCATTGACCGGCTCACGTACTTGATAGAGGCCTTTGAGGTTTTCGGCGTGACTCGCCAGACTGATCAGAGACAAACAACCCACAAACAACAATTTACAAAAACGCATGGAAAATTCCCGTCGACAGGAGCGGCTGGAACAGGCCGCGTGAACCGGTTAAGCAAGGCTGTGACAATCTGCCAGCACAAAACATTCACACGACAGCGGTAAGTTTTTGCACAGTGATAACGATAGACGGTTAATTGCCACACCTTATACAGGCACCCGCAAGCCTTAATTGCAAAAAATTTCCCGAGATATGGCCCTGCCCGTCGGTGCGAGGATGGCCGCTGCCCCTCAAGCCTGATAAAATCGCGCGCCTTCGCAGACCGGCAACAGCCGGGCACCTCGAAACTCGCGTGAGGCCATCGCCCCGTCGATTTCGAAGTTCCCGCTGAACTCGGTCGTTACCCCTGAATCCCCTCCCCTAAAGGCCTGGATCATGAGCAAGCAACCCTCCCTGAGCTACAAGGACGCCGGTGTAGACATCGACGCCGGTGAAGCATTGGTCGAACGCATCAAGAGCGTCGCCAAGCGCACTGCGCGCCCGGAAGTCATGGGCGGCCTGGGCGGTTTCGGCGCCCTCTGCGAAATCCCGGCCGGCTACAAGCAACCCGTGCTGGTGTCCGGCACCGACGGCGTCGGCACCAAGCTGCGTCTGGCGCTGAACCTGAACAAGCACGACAGCATCGGTATCGACCTGGTTGCCATGTGTGTGAACGACCTCGTCGTTTGCGGCGCCGAGCCACTGTTCTTCCTCGACTACTACGCCACCGGCAAACTGAATGTCGACACCGCTGCCCAGGTAGTGACCGGCATCGGCGCTGGCTGCGAACTGTCGGGTTGCTCACTGGTTGGCGGCGAAACCGCTGAAATGCCAGGCATGTACGAAGGCGAAGACTACGACCTGGCCGGCTTCTGCGTCGGCGTCGTGGAAAAAGCTGAAATCATCGACGGCTCGAAAGTCGCCACCGGTGACGCGCTGATCGCGCTGCCATCGTCCGGCCCGCACTCCAACGGCTACTCGCTGATCCGCAAGATCATCGAAGTCTCCGGTGCCGACATCGAAAACATCCAGCTCGACGGCAAACCGCTGACCGACCTGCTGATGGCCCCGACCCGCATCTACGTGAAGCCGCTGCTCAAGCTGATCAAAGATACCGGCGCCGTCAAAGCCATGGCCCACATCACCGGTGGCGGCCTGCTCGACAACATCCCGCGCGTTCTGCCAAAAGGCGCTCAGGCTGTGGTTGACGTGGCTAGCTGGACTCGCCCAGCCGTGTTCGACTGGCTGCAAGAAAAAGGCAACGTTGACGAAACCGAGATGCACCGCGTGCTGAACTGCGGCGTTGGCATGGTCATCTGCGTGGCTCAGGAGCACGTTGAAGTTGCCCTGAACACCCTGCGTGACGCCGGCGAACAGCCTTGGGTCATCGGTCAGATCGCTGCCGCTGCCGAAGGCGCTGCTCAGGTTGATCTGCAGAACCTTAAGGCTCATTAATGTCCGCAACCTGTGATGTCGTGGTGCTGTTGTCCGGCACCGGCAGTAACTTGCAGGCTCTGATCGACAGCACGCGGACCGGCGACAGCCCGGTCCGCATCGCTGCAGTGATTTCCAATCGCGCCGACGCCTACGGCCTGCAACGCGCCAGTGACGCGGGTATCGCTACCCGCTCGCTGGATCACAAGGCATTCGAAGGTCGCGAGGCCTTCGATGCTGCTCTGATCGAACTGATCGACGAATTCAATCCGAAACTCGTGGTGCTGGCCGGCTTCATGCGCATTCTCAGCGCTGACTTCGTTCGCCACTACCAGGGTCGCCTGCTCAACATCCACCCGTCGCTGCTGCCCAAATACAAAGGGTTACACACTCATCAGCGCGCGCTGGAGGCCGGTGATACTGAGCACGGCTGCTCCGTGCACTTCGTCACCGAGGAACTCGATGGCGGACCACTGGTCGTACAGGCAGTATTACCGGTAGAGTTGCACGACACGCCGCAGAGTCTTGCGCAGCGAGTCCACGTTCAGGAACACCTGATCTACCCGATGGCAGTTCGCTGGTTTGCCGAAGGCAGACTGGCACTCGGTGAACACGGTGCTTTACTGGATGGCCAGTTACTCGCGGCCAGCGGCCACTTGATTCGACACTAGGAGATATTATGCGTCGCGCCCTGCTCTTCGCTTGCGCTCTGCTCGCCCTGCCCTTCGCGCAGGCAGCGGAACTTCAACCGTTCTCCGCCAGCTACACCGCCGACTGGAAGCAGCTGCCCATGAGTGGCACCGCCGAGCGCAGTCTGGTCAAGGAAGCCAACGGCGTCTGGAAGCTCAGCTTCAAGGCCTCGATGATGATCGCCAGCCTGACGGAAGAAAGCACCCTGACCCTGGACAAGGACACCCTGCTGCCGCAGTCCTACCACTTTGAACGGGGTGGTCTGGGCAAAGCGAAAAAGGCTGATCTGGATTTCGACTGGAACAGCAAAATGGTCACCGGCACCGACCGTGGCGACGCGGTGAAGATCCCGCTGAACCGTGGCATGGTCGACAAGTCCACCTATCAACTGGCGCTGCAGCATGACGTCGCGGCCGGCAAGAAGACCATGAGTTATCAAGTGGTCGATGATGGCGAAGTCGATACCTATGACTTCCGCGTGCTGGGTTCGGAAAAAGTCGAAACCAAGGCTGGCAAGATCGATGCAATCAAGGTCGAGCGCGTACGCGACCCGACACAAAGCAAGCGCACCACTGTCCTGTGGTTCGCCAAGGATTGGGATTACCTGCTGGTTCGCCTGCAACAGGTTGAAACCGACGGAAAGGAGTACAACATCATGCTCCAGGACGGCACGGTCAACGGCAAAACCGTTAAAGGCAGCTGATCCACCGCAAGAACAAAGAGCCCCGCGAGATGCGGGGCTTTTTATTGTCTGCGCTTTAGCCCGACTTTTTGTGTCACCTTCACCCCTCACCCCAGCCCTCCCGAAACGTCGGACCGCCCGAAGGAGAGGGAGCCGACCGAGATGTCTGGCGCTATGCATCGACCTGAAAAATCGAGTCGATTATGGATTCTCCAAAGCAAGATCAGGTCGGCGTAACTCGCCAATCTCCCACGATCAGTCCCCTCTCCCTTTGGGCGGTCCGACGTTTCGGGAGGGTTAGGGTGAGGGGCTTTTGAAGGCGAAACTCAAACCGAAAACTTCGCCACCATGCTGTTCAAATCCACCGCCAACCGCGACAACTCCTGACTCGCCGCGCTGGTCTGATTGGCCCCCGCCGACGTCTGCATCGCCAGATCGCGGATGTTCATCAGATTGCGATCCACCTCCCGCGCCACCGCTGCCTGCTCCTCCGAGGCACTGGCAATCACCAGGTTGCGCTCGTTGATCAAGGTAAACGCGGAGGCGATTTCCTCCAGCGCCACACCAGCAGCCTTGGCCAGCTCCAATGTTGAGCGCGCCCGCACATTACTCTGCTGCATCGAACTGACCGCCGAATCGGTGCCCTGCTGAATGCCGCCAATCATCTGCTCGATCTCTTGCGTCGATTGCTGCGTGCGATGGGCCAACGCCCGCACCTCATCCGCGACCACAGCAAAGCCGCGCCCGGCATCTCCGGCCCGCGCGGCTTCAATCGCAGCATTCAATGCGAGCAGATTGGTCTGCTCGGCAATCGAACGAATCACGTCCAGCACTTTGCTGATGCTGTAGACCTTCTGCGCCAGATCCTCCACCTGGGTCGCATTGGCCGTCACATCATCGGCCAGCGATTCGATGGACAACACCGTTTGATGCACCTGTTCGCGACCATGCTGGGCAATACGATCGGATTCCCGCGACGCTTCTGACGTTGCCACCGCATTGCTGGCAACTTCCTCCACTGCAGCTGTCATCTGATTGACCGCCGTGGCCGCCTGTTCGATTTCCAGGCTCTGCTGGTGCAACCCGCGCGTAGCGTCTTCCGTGACGCAACTCAGCTCTTCCGAGGCCGAGGCCAATTGACTTGAAGACTCGGAGATTTGCCGAATCGTGTCGCGCAGGTTGTGCTGCATGCTCTTGAGCGCGTGCAGCAGTCGCGCCGGCTCGTCCTTGCCGCTGATGCGGATATCGCCGGTCAGGTCACCACCGGCCACTACCTCGGCCACGCCCAACGACTGCGCCAGCGGCAGCACGATGCTGCGCGTCAACAGCAGCGCCAAGCCGATGGTGATCAACGCGGTGATGCCGATCATCACCCCGACCCACACCCGCGAATTGATGAACACCAGCCGCGCCGCTTCGGTGGCGAGATTGGCGTTGTGTTTATTCAGTTCGACCAGTTCACGCAGAATCACCGCAATCTCATCGGCCAACGGGCTCATCTGGCCGTTGAGAATGGTTGCAGCCTCCTCCACCCGATTCTGCGCAGACAACTGCATCACCTGCGCCTGAAACTCCAGATATTGGTGCTCGGCGACTTTGAAACGATCAAACAGTTTGCGCTCCTCGGGCAATACGATCAGCACGTCATATCGCTGCTGGGCTTCACTGAGTACGCCACGCAGTTCATTGAGCTTGGTGACATTCTGTTCAAGCGCCTGCGGATCGCGATTGAGCAACAGGCGCATGGTCAGTGCGCGCAGGCGCAACATGTCCTGGCTCATCTCACCCACCGCCATCACGCTCGGCAACCAGTTGTTGTCGACCTCGTCGGACTGAGCGCGCATGTTCGACATTTGCAGCAAAGCGAACGCCCCAAGGGCAAATACCATCAACGCCAACAAGCCAAAACCGAGGCCGGCGCGCGGGGCAATATTGAGACTACGGATACTCATTGCTCTGGTTCCTTCCAAAAGCGCTGCATCAACCCTGCAGCTGGTTGCTTTAGAAGGTATCGGCCCGGCGGAAAAATGCGTAAGACGAAAAGGCGATATCAAAAGGCCTTGATCCTTCGAACCGTTGGCATTAACGATTCAGCGTAGTTTTCTCGGACTTGAGCACCGTTCGCGGCAAGATCGCCAGGAAGTTATCCCGAGCGACTTTTTTCGCAACGTCCTCGGGCAACGCATCAAGGAACGGCTTGAAGCTGCGCATTTCCTCACCGAGCTTGTTGAAACGTCCCACCACATCGGAGCCAAGCATGAAGCGTTCGGGGTATTTCTCGACCAACGCCAACCATTCCGGTCGAGGTTTACCCTGCTCATCCAGCAGATACGGTGTGAGCATGCTCCATGACAGATCGATAAAAAGATTGGGATACGCCTCAAGCATGCGCGTCAGGGTTGGCAGCAAGAAACTCAGTTGCGTCTGATGCCGATGGATTTCAGCGCTGGTGCCGGCGTGAGCCCAAATGAATCGCGTGTGTGGGTGATTACGCAGCGGCTCTTCGATTTCCTTCAGGTACAGCGGATTTTTCTCACGCTTGGAAGTGATGTTGGAATGCAGCATCACCGGCAGATCGTTCTCGGCAGCCAGATGATAGATCTTGGTCATCGCTTCATTGTTGGCCCGCGGCGTGTCGCCGGACGTCAGCGCGGTGAGATCGTCATGCCGGGTGAACACCTCGCCGATGCCCTGCCACAGCCCCGGGTACAGATCGAGCATGCGCTGGATGTGCGCGGCGGAGTTCTTGTCGTTTGGATTGAAGCCGGACAAAAACGGATGAAAGTACTGGCGCTGCTCGGCGCTCAGCTTTTGCACGGCATCGGCAACGATCACATCGGTTGCGCTGTACCAATAGGCGTCAGCGTCATCACCTGCGTAATAGCGCGGTCGCTTGGGTTCGTCTTCATGCCACTTCTTCGCCACCGGAATACCGGAAATCATCACGTGCTCGACGGAACCGTCCTTCATCGCCGTCAGCAATTTCGCCATGCCGGCGCTTTCCTGGAAAAAATCCACGTAATGCAAGTGCGCGTCGCTGTAGGTGTATTCGCGGGCGCTGACGTTGCCGGCAAGCAACAGAAGGCAGGCAAGACTCAAACGATACAGGGACACAAGTAATCTCCAGGAAGTAGGCATAGCCTAGACCCCGCCCTGACGACAAGGGTTCATCCCGCAGGAAAGTGGAACGCGTACCGGTGGGAATGCTCTATAACTGCAAGGTCTTTTTTGATCGAAGCGACTTTTCCTACTGCCAGTGAGGTTCCCATGACCGTTACCGTCAATACCGTCTCCGCTGAAGGTTTTCGTCACACCGTACAGATTGATGACCACGAACTGTTTGCCGACGTGCCGAAATCGGCCGGCGGCGAAGGCTCGGCGCCTGAGCCGCACGATTACTTCGATGCCGCCCTCGGCGCCTGCAAAGCGCTGACCCTGAAGATGTACGCGAAGAAGAAAGATATCCCGCTGACTGGCGTCGGGGTCGACGTCAAACGCGACAACAGCGAAGAGCAGAAAGGCAAATACGTCTTGCACGTCACCCTTACTCTCAAAGGCGTCCTGACCGACGCCCAGCGCGAGGAACTGCTGCGCGTCGCCGACCGCTGCCCGATCCACAAGCTGATGACCACCAGCGAAGTGACAATCGAAACCCACGCCCCGCAAGGTTTTGATAGCCAGTAATCCTCCTGATGCCAGCGGCGGGTTATGCTTCTGGCATCACCCGCTCAGCCTGGAATGCACCATGGACACGCAACCTCTGATCATCCGCCCGCGCGCCGAAGACGTCGAAGGCCAGCCGATTCTGCGCCCGTTGCCGTCAGCCAAATGCCGCAGCGTGGGGCCTTTCGTGTTTTTTGATCACATGCTCGAGACGGTTTATCCGACGGGCAAAGGCATGAACATCCGACAGCACCCGCACATCGGTCTGTCGACGCTCACGTATTTGTTTGAAGGGCAGATTCAGCACAAGGACAGCCTCGGCTCGGATCAGGTTGTTGCCGCTGGCGATGTCAGCTGGATGACCGCCGGCAGCGCGATTGCGCATGTTGAACGCACGCCTGAGCCGTTGTGGGACCAGAGCTTCACCATGCACGGCTTGCAGATCTGGCTGGCATCGCCCAAGAATCATGAACAAGGTCCCGGGCATTACAGCCATCACCCGGCGGCGACCTTGCCGGTCAGCGATAACCTCGGCGTACAGATTCGCATGATTGCCGGGTCAGGCTTTTGCCTGGAATCGCCAGTGCCGGTGCTTTCTCCTACGTTGTATGCGGAAGTTAAGATGCAAACGGCGACCACCCTGCTGATTCCGACCGAGCATGAAGAGCGGGCGGTGTATGTTTTGAGCGGAGATGCGCTGTTGAATGGCGAAGTGATCGAACCGCATACGCTGGTGGTGCTGCCGGCTGGGCAAGAGATGAGCTTGTTCGCCGAAAGCGATGTACACGCGGTGGTGTTCGGCGGCGCGCCGCTGGACGGGCCGCGGCGGATCAACTGGAATTTTGTTGCGAGCGACCCGGCGGCGATTGATGAGGCACGGCGTAAATGGCCGGCCGGGGATTGGCCGACGGTGCCGGGGGAAATTGAGCGGATCGAGTTGCCGCGTTAAGCCTTGACCCTCACCCCAGCCCACTCCCGGAGGGAGAGGGAGCCGACCGAGGTGTCTGGCGTCATACATCGACCTGAAAAGTCTTGCCGATTATAGATTCACCAAGACACTTTCAGGTCGACGCGTTGGTTGAGCACCCACCATCAGTACCCTCACCCCAGCCCTCTCCCAGAGGGAGAGGGAGCCGACCGAGATGTCTTGCGTCATACATCGACCTGAAAAATCTTGGCGATTATGGATTCACCAAGACACCTTCAGTTCGACGCGTTGGTTGAGCACCCACCATCAGTACCCTCACCTCAGCCCTCTCCCAGAGGGAGAGGGAGCCGACCGAGATGTCTCAGGTTATACGCTAACCTGAAAAGTCTTGGCGATTATGGATTCAGCACTGCCCTTTCAGGTCGGCGTAGTCCTTCAGCATCCCCCAATCAGTCCCCTCTCCCTCCGGGAGAGGGTTAGGGTGAGGGGCTTTTCGCTTTCAGCCCTTAAACACTTCATCCAGCAAATCATGCATCGACTTGAACGCACGCTTGGCGGTCTTCGCGTCGTACATCATCTTGCCAGGCACATTGGCATGCGGATCGGTAAACGAATGCACCGCGCCGCCATAGCTGAGCAACTGCCAATCGACTTTCGCGGCATTCATCTCGTCTTCAAACGCCGGCAACTGCTCTTTCGGCACCAACGGATCTGCAGCACCGTGCAGCACCAGCACCGAGCCCTTGATGTTCTGCGCATCCGCCGGGTTCGGCGAGTCCAGCGTGCCATGGAACGACACCGCCGCCTTCACCGGCGCCCCCGTGCGGGCCAGATCCAGCGCACAGCACCCGCCGAAGCAGAAACCAAACACCGCCAGTTTCGACGTATCGACTGCGGCTTCGCCCTGCTTCTGCAACTGCTCGAACGCCGCCTGCATACGCGTGCGCAGCAGCGCACGATCATTCTTCAACGGCATCATCGCCGCGCCCGCCTGATCAGCATTCTGCGGACGCACCGCCTGACCATAAACGTCAGCAATCAACACCACGTAGCCCTTGGCCGCGACCGACTTGGCGATCTCTTCGGCACCGGCGCTAACGCCCATCCAGTTCGGCGCCATCAACAAACCCGGACGCGCGCCCTTGTGCTCGGCATCGAACGCCATGCGACCTTCATAAGGCTGGCCGTCAATCTGATAGACCACGGAACGTACAGTGACTTGGCTCATTTCTGACTCCTGATTTGTTAAACACCAGAATGAAAAAACCCGCCGAAGCGGGTTTTTCTGCAACTTGGTTAAACCGACAGTTCAACCAGCAGCTTGTTCAGACGGCGCACATAAGCGGCCGGATCTTTCAAGCTGTCACCAGCCGCCAGCGCAGCCTGATCGAAGAGGATGTGCGACAGGTCGCCAAAACGCTCTTCGCTCTGCTCGCCGTCGAGTTTCTCGATCAGCGGGTGGCTTGGGTTGAATTCGAAGATCGGCTTCGAATCCGGAACCTTCTGCCCGCTGGCTTCGAGGATCTGACGCATTTGCAGACCCAGATCCTGTTCGCCGATGGCCAGGATGGCCGGCGAATCGGTCAGTCGATGGGAAACCCGCACTTCAGCCACGGAATCGCCCAGCGCGGTTTTCAGACGCTCGACCAGACCTTCTTTGGACTTGGCGACTTCTTCTGCGGCTTTCTTGTCCTCTTCCGAGTCCAGGTTGCCCAGATCGAGATCACCGCGTGCCACGTCGACAAAAGTCTTGCCGTCGAACTCGCTGAGGTAGCTCATCAGCCACTCATCGATGCGGTCGGTCAGCAGCAACACTTCGATGCCTTTCTTGCGGAAGACTTCCAGGTGCGGGCTGTTCTTGACCTGTGCGTAGGTTTCGCCGGTGAGGTAGTAGATCTTGTCCTGACCTTCCTTGGCGCGCGCCAGGTAGTCGGCCAGACCAACGATCTGCTCGCCGTCGTCGCCGTTGGTCGATGCGAAACGCAGCAGACCGGCAATTTTTTCCTTGTTGGCGAAATCTTCTGCCGGGCCTTCTTTCATGACCTGACCGAAGTTTTTCCAGAAGCCTTTGTATTGCTCAGGTTCGTTTTTCGCCAGTTTTTCCAGCATGTCGAGCACGCGCTTGGTCAGCGCGGTCTTCATCGAATCGATGATCGGGTCTTTCTGCAGGATTTCACGCGACACGTTCAGCGACAGGTCATTGGAATCGACCACGCCTTTGATGAAGCGCAGGTACAGCGGCAGGAACGACTCGGCCTGATCCATGACGAACACGCGTTGCACGTACAGCTTCAGGCCTTTCGGCGCTTCACGCTGGTACAGGTCGAACGGTGCGCGGGCCGGTACGTACAGCAGCGAGCTGTATTCGAGCTTGCCTTCGACTTTGTTGTGGCTCCAGGCCAGCGGATTTTCAAAGTCGTGAGCGATGTGCTTGTAGAACTCCTGGTATTCCTCGTCCTTCACTTCAGTGCGCGGACGGGTCCACAGTGCACTGGCGCGGTTGACGGTTTCCCATTCAACGGCCGGAGCCTCTTCACCTTCGGCAGCTGCAGCTTCTTTCGGCAGCTCGATCGGCAAAGCAATGTGGTCGGAATACTTCTTGATGATGTTGCGCAGACGCCAGCCATCGGCGAATTCGTCTTCTGCAGCTTTCAGGTGCAGAACGATGCGGGTGCCGCGCTCTGGTTTGTCGATGGTGGCGACTTCGAACTCGCCCTCGCCTTTCGACGACCAGTGCACGCCTTCGCTGGCTGGAGTGCCGGCGCGACGGGAGTACACGTCAACCTGGTCGGCAACGATGAAGGCGGAATAGAAGCCCACACCGAACTGGCCGATCAGGTGCGAATCTTTCTTCTGATCGCCCGAAAGATTTTTCATGAAATCGGCGGTGCCGGATTTGGCGATGGTCCCCAGGTGGGTGATCACATCGTCACGGTTCATACCGATACCGTTGTCTTCGAGGGTGACGGTCTTGGCGTCCTTGTCGAAGCTCACACGGATTTTCAGGTCAGCGCCGCCTTCAAGCAACTCTGGCTTGGCCAGGGCTTCGAAGCGCAATTTATCTACAGCGTCAGAGGCGTTCGAGATCAATTCGCGAAGGAAGATTTCCTTGTTGGAATACAGCGAATGGATCATGAGGTGCAGCAGTTGCTTTACCTCGGTCTGGAAGCCCAGGGTTTCCTTTTGAGTTTCCACACTCATGGTCATCAAACTCCAATCAGATGGCAGTGGCCGCGACCCGAAATGGTCGGCGGCGGGTTGTCTTGTGAGTTTGGGGCGCTGTTCAGGATTTCAAGGGCTCATCGATTTTGAAGTGAGCACGCGCAGTGGCAATCGGTTCGCTTTCGGTACTTTGCCAGGCAGTGATCGCGACGTTGGCGACGCGTCGGCCCTGGCGGCAGACCTGACACTTGGCCCAGGTGTCGCGAAACTGCCCGGCACGCAGGTAATCGAGGGAAAAATCGATAATCTTCGGCACGCCCGGTGCGCCGGTGAAGATCAACAGATGCAGGGCGGCAGCCAGCTCCATGAACCCGGCAATCACCCCGCCGTGAATCGCCGGCAACAAAGGGTTACCAATGTTGTCCTTGTTCGCAGGGAGTTTGAACAGTAATTCATCGCCGACGCGTGAGCATTCGATGCCGATCAGCCCGGCGTAGGGAATCAACTGCAACAGCGGCGCGTAGTCGCCCTGAGCGTGAGCCTGCTGCAACTGATGTTTCAGGTCGTCGCTCATTGCCCTTCTCCCTTGATCGCACCGCCAAAGCCTTTGGTGCCTTTGAGGCCCTTGCCCATGCGCATGAACGTACCGACCACATGGGCGATCGGCCGCTCGGGATCGTCCTGATAGGCGAAACCGCGAGCGAAGATCACGTCGGTGGTCACCCGGTAGCACTGAGCAAAGCCATACACATCTTTATCGGGTTCGGCGGCATGCATGTAGTCGATGCGCAGGTCGAGCGTCGGGCAGACCTCGAATTCCGGCAAAACGCACAGTGTGGACATTCCGCAGGCGGTGTCCATCAACGAGGTGATTGCGCCGCCGTGAATAACCCCGGTCTGTGGATTACCTACAATTTTCGTGCTGTACGGAAGGATCACCGTAAGCCCTTCGCTGGACGCGCTGTACACGCGCAATCCGAGCACCTGACAGTGTCGCAGCGCGGAGAGAAACCGCGTCGCGCGCTCAAAAACGGGGTTTTCGGCCATATGATAACTACTCTCGTTAGAGCCTTTTGCCAGTAGTAAGCAATACAGCAAAAGTTCCGTGTAAAAACAAACTTATATATCTGAAAGAAATGAGGAACTTAACCCTCAGCACCAAGCTCTTAAGGCCAGTAGTTATTTTCCATAAGGAGAAACACCCCATGCGTAAGACTTTAGCTATTGCCTTGATGTTGACCGCTTCCCTCGGTCTCGCTGCCTGCGATAAAAAATCCGAGGACAAAGCTCAAGATGCCAACCAACATGCTGAACAAGCTCAGCAAGACATGAACAAAGCTCAGGATAAAGTGAACGACGCTGCGAAAGAAAACGCCGAAGCTGCCAAAGCTCAGGCTGAATCGAACGCTGCTGCACAAGAAGAAGCTGCCAAGAAGCAATAATTCGCTTTTTGCTGCAGAAAAAAGAAAACCCGCCAAGTGCGGGTTTTCTTTTGCCTGTCATTTAGTGACAAGGTCGCCTTAGAGCAAGACCGTTCTAAAAGTCGGACTAATCATCAGTAACAGCGAGCACAGTAAGCCAACTACCCAAACCAGGCTGCGCAGCTTGGGCTGGTCGGCCAGATAGAGCCACAAGTAGAGGATCCGCGCGATAACAAAAACGATTGCCAACGTATCGATCAGCCATCCTGCCGTCTGAGTGGTGTGCGCCATCAATACACCGACCGCGAACAACATGAACGCTTCAATCGTATTCTGATGCGCAGCCAGTGCCCGCGCGCCGTAGCCAGTCAATTGCGCTTGTTGCTGGCGCGGCAAGTGGTTGTTGTAACCGCCCTGCTCTTTCATCGCCTTGCCCACCGGCATACGCGCGATGTAAATCAACAGCGCAGTGATAAACACACACCAGAACGGAATACTCATCAAGCGACCTCTTTGTTTGTCTCGGGAATGGGGGCTTCTGTAGGGGTATAGACCATGACATCGAGAACGTCGGAATGAAACTCGCGGCGGTACAAGACCAATACCACACCGGCGCTCATCAGCATGAACAACCATGGGCTGACGAACCACGCGAGCATGGTCATGCCGAAGTAGTATGAGCGCAGCCCGAAGTTGAACTGGTTGGCCGCCATCGAAATCACTCGCGCCGCCCGCGCAGCGAACGCCTTGCGCTCCTGTTCGGAAACATGTCGCTCACCGATCATTGGCGCCGAGCCGACCAAAACCGCCGCAAAATTGTACTGACGCATGCACCAGCTAAAGGTGAAGAAGGCATAGACGAACACCATCGCCAGACACAACAACTTGATTTCCGACATGCCCTGCGACGCCTGTTGCACCATCGGAATATCGGCCAGCAGCGACACTGCCCGCTCAGATGCGCCAAGCACAGTGAGAATACCGGCGAGGATGATCAACGTGCTGGAGGCGAAGAACGAAGCGTTGCGCTCAAGATTACCGATCACGCTGGCGTCGGCGATGCGGTTGTCACGCAGGAGCATACGGCGCATCCAGTCTTCGCGGTACAGGTGCAGCACGCTGGCCAGACACGCTGTATCGCGGCCCTTCCAGGAGGCATAACGGGTGTAACCGCCCCAGCAGATGACAAACCAGACAGCGGCGAGCAGGTGGATCAGGTTGGCTTGGATGAACGACATGCAATTCCTTGTGATGAGGAGCGGTAAATCGGAACGCCGCCCGGAGCAGGCTCGCTCCCACATTAAGATTTCGGCAACCCTTCGACGTTAGCCTAGGGAAAAAGACACTGCCTGACGCGCATAAAAAATGCCCCGTATCGATTGATACGGGGCATTTCTGTTTAACCGTTGAAGACCCGCTTTTGGCGGGTCAGACAACGTCAGGCAACGGCTTCGCTGCGCTTGCCCAGCAGGCGATCGCAAACCACTGCAACCACCAGGGTCATCACGCATGGCACCAGCCATGCCAGGCCCTGCTCGCTCAGTGGCAGGTGCGACAACTGCGATGGCATCCAGCCGGCCAGACCGGCGCCTTTCAGCGCGTCGATGGTGCCGAACACGAACGACACCAGCATCACCGGACCGAGAATGCGGCCGTGCTCATGCCAGAAGTCTTTGCAGAAGCTCAGTGCCACCAGCACGATGCACGGCGGATAAATCGCAGTCAGCACCGGAATCGAGAAAGCAATCAGCTTGGTCAGGCCCAGGTTGGACACCAGAAGCGAGAACGCCGCCAGAATGATCACCAGAGTCTTGTAGGACAGTGGCAGCACACGGCTGAAGTATTCGGCACAGGCGCAAGTCAGACCGACCGCCGTCACCAGACACGCCAGCGAGATCAGTACCGCGAGGAAACCGCTGCCCAGCGAACCGAAGGTGTGTTGCACATACGCGTGCAGTACCGCCGCGCCGTTGGTCGCGCCCACGGCCACTTCGTGGCTGCCGGAACCGAGGCGGAACAGGCTGACATACACCAGCGCCAGACCGACACCGGCAATCAGCCCGGCGATGATCGCGTAACGGGTGATCAGCGCCGGCGACTCGACGCCACGGGAGCGGATCGCATTAACGATAACGATGCCGAACACCAGTGCACCCAGGGTATCCATGGTCAGGTAACCATTGATAAAGCCTTGGGAGAACGGTGCCGCCACGTATTCCGGCGTGCCTTGGCCGATGTCACCTGCCGGCAAGGCGAATGCAGCGATGCCGAGAACTGCCAGTGCGATGATTTTCAGCGGCGCGAGGAAACGGCCGACAGTGTCCAGCAAACGCCCAGGGTAGAGCGAGATGAAGAACACCAGCAGGAAGTACACCGAGCTGTAGAGGAACAGTGCCAGCGGGCTTTCGCCGGTCAGCGGCGCCAAGCCTACTTCAAAGGATACGGTCGCGGTACGCGGGGTGGCGAACAACGGGCCGACCGCCAGGTAGCACGCTGCCGCCAGAATGCCGCCAGCAATCTTGCCGATCGGGCTGCTTAGCGCATCCATCGCCCCACCGACCTTGGCCAGTGCAACGACAGTGATCACCGGCAACCCCACCGCAGTGATCAGGAAGCCCAGCGCGGCCATCCAGACGTGAGGTCCGGCCTGCAAGCCCACGATAGGCGGGAAAATGATGTTGCCAGCCCCAACGAACAGGGCAAACGTCATAAAGCCAAGTGCCAGGATGTCCTGACCTTTCAAAACTTTCATTAAGGTAATACCACACTACTGAATCGGAATTTAGAGGGGGATTGCCCTGTGTAATTAGGGAAATGCTGTCGATCCGTATGGGACTGACCCTTAAAGCGCGTTGCATGCCTTGTGGGCGGCAGACGCAAAAATGGCTGCTAGCCTAACGAATTTGGCGTGTAAACGCACTGTTAGAGGGCGAACTATCCGATACGCGACGTTTCCGTGTCGCGTTTTTGCATGTAATTGGGTAGATGTCTATAAATCGCCTTCGCGAGCAAGCTCGCTCCCACATGGGAATGCGTACAAATGTGGGAGCGAGCTTGCTCGCGAAGGCGATATCACTGATGACGCAGGTGCCAGAAACGACAAAGGCCACCCGAAGGTGGCCTTTGTTTGGTAAAGCGTCAGCTAAGCGGGAGGCTTACTTGACAGCCCAACCAGTCAGCTCGGCCAGGGCCTTGCCGATGTCTGCCAGCGAACGCACGGTTTTAACGCCTGCGTCTTGCAGCGCAGCGAATTTCTCGTCTGCAGTGCCTTTGCCGCCAGAGATGATTGCGCCAGCATGGCCCATGCGCTTGCCCGGAGGAGCAGTCACACCAGCGATGTAGGAAACAACCGGCTTGGTCACGTGTGCCTTGATGTAGGCAGCCGCTTCTTCTTCAGCCGAACCGCCGATCTCGCCGATCATTACGATCGCTTCGGTCTTCGGGTCTTCCTGGAACAGCTTCAGGATGTCGATGAAGTTCGAACCCGGGATCGGGTCACCACCGATGCCGACGCAAGTCGACTGACCGAAACCGGCGTCAGTAGTTTGCTTGACAGCTTCGTAGGTCAGGGTGCCGGAACGCGAAACGATACCGACCTTGCCTGGCAAGTGAATGTGACCTGGCATGATGCCGATCTTGCACTCGCCCGGAGTGATAACGCCTGGGCAGTTAGGGCCGATCAGGACTACACCCAGCTCGTCGCACTTAACTTTAGCGTCCAGCATGTCCAGGGTAGGAATGCCTTCGGTGATGCAAACGATCAGCTTGATGCCGCCGAATGCTGCTTCCAGGATCGAATCTTTGCAGAAAGGAGCCGGAACGTAGATCACGGAAGCGGTAGCGCCAGTGGCTTCTACTGCGTCTTTGACGGTGTTGAACACTGGCAGACCCAGGTGCTCGGTGCCGCCTTTGCCAGGAGTAACGCCACCAACCATTTTGGTGCCGTATTCGATGGCTTGCTGGGTGTGGAAACTACCTTGCGAACCGGTAATACCCTGGCAGATAACTTTGGTGTCTTTATTGATCAGGACGCTCATTATTTGCCCTCCGCAGCTTTGACAACTTGTTGAGCAGCGTCGGTCAGGCTGGTAGCAGCGATGATGTTCAAACCGCTTTCTGCCAGTACTTTAGCGCCCAGCTCAGCGTTGTTGCCTTCAAGGCGAACAACAACCGGGATTTTCACGCCGACTTCTTTCACAGCGCCGATGATGCCTTCGGCAATCATGTCGCAGCGAACGATGCCGCCGAAGATGTTGACCAGTACTGCAGCGACGTTGGTGTCGGACAGGATGATCTTGAACGCTTCAGTTACGCGTTCTTTGGTAGCGCCACCACCTACGTCGAGGAAGTTGGCTGGCTTGCCGCCATGCAGGTTGACGATGTCCATGGTACCCATGGCCAGGCCAGCACCGTTGACCATGCAGCCGATGTTGCCTTCCAGTGCCACGTAGTTCAGTTCGAACTTGGCAGCGTGCGCTTCGCGCGGATCGTCTTGCGACGGATCGTGGAAAGTCTTCAGCTTAGGCTGACGGTACATGGCGTTAGCGTCGATGTTGATCTTGGCGTCCAGGCAGTGCAGATCGCCGTCAGCCTTGATCACCAGCGGGTTCACTTCCAGCAGAGCCAGGTCGTGATCCTTGAACAGCTTGGCCAGACCTACGAAGATCTTGGCGAACTGAGCAACCTGCTTGCCTTCCAGACCCAGCTGGAATGCCAGCTCGCGACCCTGGAATGGCTGAGCGCCAACCAGTGGATCGATAGTGGCCTTGAGAATTTTTTCTGGAGTGTCGTGAGCGATTTTCTCGATGTCCACGCCACCTTCGGTGGAAGCCATGAACACGATGCGACGGCTCGAACGGTCAACGACAGCGCCCAGGTACAGCTCTTTAGCGATATCAGTGCACGATTCAACCAGGATCTTGGTGACTGGCTGGCCATTGGCGTCAGTCTGGTAAGTCACCAGACGCTTGCCCAGCCACTGCTGTGCGAAGGCTTTGGCGTCTTCTTTGCTGCGAACCAGCTTGACGCCGCCCGCTTTACCGCGACCACCGGCGTGGACCTGGGCTTTGACAACCCACTCGCTGCCGCCGATTTTGTCGCAAGCTTCTGCTGCTGCTTCCGGGGTGTCTACTGCGTAACCAGTGGAAACTGGCAGGCCGTATTCAGCGAACAGCTGCTTACCCTGATACTCGTGAAGATTCATGCTTTTTACCGTCTTCGTTAGGTACTGCGCATTCGGCGCTGCGCTCATTTGAGTGCCGCGCCACCTGTGACTGCTGCTTGCGTAGCTGGGCTACGCAAGACTGCGTCCAGCGGACATTCCGCGGTGAGACTTGCTCGCAAGGCTCACGACGGGCCGTTACCGCCGTGGTTTCTTATTGTCTGTTAACGCTTCTTGCGGTTGGCAATGTGGATGGCGCCGCCATTCACAGCCAGAGCAGCTTCGTGCAAGGCTTCAGACAGGGTCGGATGGGAGAAAACCATCATGCCCAGGTCTTCAGCGCTGGTGCCGAATTCCATACCGATCGCGCCCTGCTGAACCAGTTCTGCAGCGCTCGGGCCAATCACGTGCACGCCCAATACGCGGTCAGTCTTGGCATCAGCGATGACCTTGACGAAACCACCGGTATCGTTGGCGGCCATGGCACGGCCGGAAGCGGCGAACGGGAAGGTGCCGACGTTAACTTCAACGCCTTCAGCTTTCAAGGCCTGCTCGGTTTTGCCAACCCACGCGATTTCCGGGTGAGTATAAATAACCGAAGGGATCAGATCATAGTTCATCTGGGCTTTGTGGCCCTTGATGCGCTCGACAACCATGATGCCTTCTTCCGAAGCCTTGTGCGCCAGCATCATGCCGCGAACCACGTCACCGATGGCGAAGACGCCCGGTACGGTGGTCGCGCAGTGATCGTCAACGTGCACGAAACCGCGCTCGTCGAGGGTCACGCCGCTGTCGGAAGCCAGCAGATCAGTGGTCACCGGACGGCGACCAACGGCTACGATCAGCTTGTCGAAAGTGATGGTCTGTTCGCCGTTGGCATCGGTGTAGTTCACAACGACTTCGTCGCCATTCACTTTCGAGCCGGTTACGCGAGCGCCCAGTTTGATGTCCAGACCTTGTTTGGTCAGGGTTTTCAGTGCTTCCTTGGAAACAGCGGTGTCCGCTGCCATCAGGAAAGTGTCCAGTGCTTCCAGGACAACCACTTCAGAACCCAGACGCGACCACACCGAACCCAGTTCCAGACCGATCACGCCAGCGCCGATCACGCCCAGACGCTTAGGTACGGTCTGGAATTCCAGTGCGCCAGTCGAATCAACGATGACTTTCTGATCAACCGGAGCCGGTGGAATGTCGATCGGACGCGAACCTGGAGCCAGGATGACGTTTTCAGCTTCGATGACTTCAACCGAGCCGTCTGGCTTGGTGACTTCGACTTTCTTGCCAGCCAGCAGTTTGCCGTGGCCCTGGATCGAAGTAACGCCGTTGGCCTTGAACAGGGTGGCAACGCCGCCGGTCAGGTTCTTGACGATGCCAGCCTTGCGGCCAACCATCGCAGCGACGTCCATTTTGACTTCGCCAGTCGAGATACCGTGAACGTTGAAGCTTTCTTTCGCTTCCTTGTATTTCCAGGAGCTGTCGAGCAGTGCCTTGGAAGGAATGCAGCCCACGTTCAGGCAGGTGCCGCCCAGGGCTTGCTTGCCTTCAGCGTCGGTGTACTTCTCGATGCAGGCAGTGGTCAGACCCAGCTGCGCCGCCTTGATGGCAGCCACGTAGCCACCAGGGCCAGCACCGATCACTACTACGTCAAATTTCTGCGACATTCAAAAAATCCTCTTTAGCAATAAAGCTACAAGCCGCAAGCAACAAGCTTCAAGCCCACCCCGCTCGCTTTGAGCTTGTGGCTTGAAACTTGAAGCTTGCCGCTGTTTTTTAGATATCCAGCAACAGACGAGCCGGATCTTCCAGCAGGTTCTTGATGGTCACCAGGAAGGTCACAGCTTCTTTGCCATCGATCAGACGGTGATCGTAGGACAGTGCCAGGTACATCATCGGACGGATAACGACCTGACCGTTGATGGCCATAGGACGCTGGATGATGTTGTGCATGCCCAGAATCGCTGCCTGCGGCGGGTTGACGATCGGGGTCGACATCATCGAACCGAAGGTACCACCGTTGGTGATGGTGAAGGTACCACCGGTCATCTCGTCCATCGACAGTTTGCCGTCACGGGCTTTTTTGCCGAATGTTGCGATGCCGCCTTCGATTTCAGCCAGGCTCATCAGCTCGGCGTTACGCAGAACCGGAACAACCAGGCCACGGTCGCTGGAAACGGCAACGCCGATGTCCGCGTAGCCGTGGTAAACGATGTCGCCGCCGTCGATCGACGCGTTGACCGCCGGGAAGCGTTTCAGCGCTTCGGTAGCCGCTTTCACGAAGAACGACATGAAGCCCAGGCGTACGCCGTTGTGGGACTTCTCGAACAGATCCTTGTACTTCGAACGCAGGGCCATGACTTCAGTCATGTCGACTTCGTTGAAAGTGGTCAGCATCGCCATGTTCGACTGTGCTTCAACCAGACGCTTGGCCACGGTGGCACGAACGCGGGTCATCGGTACGCGCTTCTCGATGCGGTCGCCAGCGGCGAACACAGGAGCGGCGGCCGAAGGAGCAGCAGCCTTGGCAGGCGCGGCAGCCGGAGCGGCTTTCTTGGCAGCAACAGCAGCAACCACGTCTTCCTTGGTCACACGACCGCCTTTGCCGGTGCCGGCAACGGAAGCGATGTTGATGCCGTTCTCTTCAGCCAGTTTGCGCGCAGCAGGAGCAGCAACAGGATCGTCTTCGCCTTCGGCAGCAGCCGGTGCAGCGGCAGCAGCGGCCGGAGCAGCAGCGGCGGCTGGAGCAGCGGCAGCAGCGCCGCCCGCTTCGATGGAGCCCAGCACTTCGTCGGACAGAACGGTGTCGCCTTCGTTCTTGACGATTGCGCCCAGCACGCCATCAGCGGTAGCCAGAACTTCCAGTACGACTTTGTCAGTTTCGATGTCGACGATCAGGTCGTCACGCTTGACGGCGTCGCCCGGTTGCTTGTGCCAGGTGGCAACGGTGCCATCGGCAACCGATTCCGGGAAAGTGGGGGCTTTGATCTCGATAGCCATTATCTGTGGTTCCTTAAATTCGGTTTCAGGTGCGCGAAGGCGTTAAATGGTAAACGCGTCTTGCAGGAGTTTTTCCTGCTGCTCGGCGTGCATCGATGCGTAACCACAAGCTGGGGCAGCAGAAGCCTCACGGCCCGCGTACTCAAGTACGAGAGACTTGTCGAGGTTGCCGATGCTGCGACGCAAGTGGTGCTGGCTGCAGTACCAGGCGCCCTGGTTCATCGGCTCTTCCTGACACCAAACGGCATTTTTGACGTTGGTGTATGGAGCCAGGACTTCTTTCAAGTCGTCCTCAGGGAATGGATACAGCTGCTCGATACGCACGATGGCGATATCTTCACGGCCTTCGGCACGGCGTTTTTCCAGCAGGTCGTAGTAGACCTTGCCGCTACACAGAACAACGCGCTCGACCTTTTTCGGGTCCAGAGCATCGATTTCCGGGATCACGGTCTGGAACGAACCTTCGGCCAGATCTTCCAGGGTCGAGATGGCCAGCTTGTGGCGCAGCAGCGACTTTGGAGTCAGCACGATCAACGGCTTGCGCAGCGGACGAATCACCTGACGACGCAGCAAGTGGTAGATCTGTGCTGGCGTGGTCGGTACGGCGACCTGAATGTTGTGCTCGGCGCACAGTTGCAGGTAACGCTCAAGACGTGCCGAACTGTGCTCAGGGCCCTGACCTTCGTAACCGTGTGGCAGCAACATGGTCAGACCGCAGAGACGGCCCCACTTGTGCTCGCCGCTGGTGATGAACTGGTCAATTACAACCTGTGCACCGTTGGCGAAGTCGCCGAACTGGGCTTCCCAGATCACCAGCGCATCCGGCGTGGTGGTCGAGTAACCGTATTCGAAGGCCAGTACCGCTTCTTCCGACAGGAACGAGTCGTACAGGTCAAAGCGTGGCTGACCGTCGTACAGGTGCTGCAGCGGAATGTAGGTACCCGCATCTTTCTGGTTGTGCAGAACAGCGTGACGGTGCGAGAACGTACCGCGGCCGATGTCCTGACCGGTCATGCGGATCGGGTGACCTTCGAACGCCAGGGTCGCGTATGCCATGGTTTCGGCGTAACCCCAGTTGATCGGCAGGCCGCCGGCTTGCATCTTCTGACGGTCTTCGTAGATCTTCGCGACCTGACGCTGAACCACGAAGCCTTCCGGAATTTCCAGCAGCTTGGCGGACAGTTCTTGCAGGGTCTTCAGATCAAAGCGGGTGTCGTGACGCGCAGTCCAGGCGTGGCCCAGATACGGACGCCAGTCCACGAACAGCTCTTTGTTCGGCTCTTTGACCAGCGATTTCACGACGTGCAGACCGTTGTCCAGCGCGTTGCGGTATTCGTCGACTTTCGCCTGAACACGCTCTGCGTCGAGCACACCGCCCTGGGTCAGACGATCAGCGTACAGCTCACGGGTGGTGCGCTGTTTGGTGATCTGCTGATACATCAGAGGCTGAGTACCGCTTGGCTCGTCGGCCTCGTTGTGGCCGCGACGACGGTAGCAGACCAGGTCGATCACCACGTCACGCTTGAACTGCATGCGGTAGTCGATGGCCAACTGGGTCACGAACAACACGGCTTCCGGATCATCACCATTCACATGGAGGATCGGCGCCTGGATCATCTTGGCAACGTCGGTGGCGTACTCGGTAGAACGCGAGTCCAGCGGGTTGCTGATGGTGAAACCAACCTGGTTGTTGATCACGATGTGCACGGTACCGCCGGTCTTGAAACCGCGGGTCTGCGACATCTGGAAGGTTTCCATGACCACGCCCTGACCTGCGAATGCAGCGTCACCGTGGATGGAGATCGGTAGAACCTTTTCACCGGTCGGGTCGTTACGACGATCCTGACGGGCACGAACCGAACCTTCGACCACCGGGGAAACGATTTCCAGGTGGGACGGGTTGAACGCCATGGCCAGGTGAACTTCACCGCCGGCGGTCATCACGTTGGACGAGAAGCCCTGGTGGTATTTAACGTCACCGGAACCCAGCTCGACCTTCTTCTTGCCTTCAAACTCGTCGAACAGCTCGCGCGGGTTCTTGCCGAAGGTATTGACCAGCACGTTCAGACGGCCACGGTGGGCCATGCCGATGACGACTTCCTTGGTGCCGTAGGAACCGGAACGCTGGATCAGTTCGTCGAGCATCGGAATCAGGCTTTCGCCGCCTTCCAGACCGAAACGCTTGGTACCCGGGTATTTGGTGCCCAGGTATTTCTCCAGGCCTTCACCGGCAGTCACGCGCTCAAGCAAGTGGCTCTTGATGTCGGCGGAGTACGTCGGACGGCCACGCACGCTTTCCAGACGCTGCTGGAACCACTGGCGCTGCTCGGAATCGGTGATGTGCGTAAATTCAGCGCCGATGGTGCGGCAATATGTCTGCTGCAACGCTTCGTGAATTTCGCGTAGGCTCGCTTCCTCTTTGCCGATGAACAGGTCGCCGGCACGGAAGGTCGTATCAAGATCGGCATTGGTCAAGCCGTAATGATTGATCGACAGGTCTGCAGGTGCAGGACGCTGCCACAGCCCCAGCGGGTCAAGCTGGGCTGCCTGGTGGCCACGCATACGGTAGGCCTGGATCAATCGCAGCACTTCAACTTGCTTCTTCTCGTGCTCACTGCTCACGCTGCCGGCGGAAACCGGTTGGGCGCGGCGCTGGTTCTTTGCCAGCAGCACGAAATGATCGCGAATTGTGGAGTGCGAAACATCAGTGGCAGAGTTGCCGTCGGCAGGCAACTTCTGAAAGTAGGTGCGCCACTCTTCTGGCACAGCGTTAGGGTCGTGCAGGTAGAGCTCATAAAGCTCTTCCACATAGGCAGCGTTTCCACCTGAAAGGTAGGCGCTGTTCCACATGCGCTGCATCACGCTTTCTTGCATGCTTGGTCACCCTCGGTTAGGGGAACACCATCGATGTCGACACCGAGCAAACTTGCAGAAGTCCGAATGCAGCGACTAAAACAAGCCACTTAGGATCACACTGATAGTCCGGGTACCAGCCCGGATGCCCCTGCTTGTCTCATTTCTTCAAAATAAGAGCCGCAGCTTATGGCTACTGCTCTGGTTATAGCCATGACGCGGGTTGAAGCCCGCGCCACAGCCTCTACGGTGCAGCGGTTACAGCAGCTGAATCACACGCCGCTCGAAAGCAGCATGTTACGGATGTGACCGATGGCCTTAGTCGGGTTCAGGCCTTTCGGACATACGTTGACGCAGTTCATGATGCCCCGGCAGCGGAAGACGCTGAACGGGTCATCGAGCGAAGCCAGACGCTCGTTGGTCTTGGTGTCACGGCTGTCTGCCAGGAAGCGATAAGCTTGCAGCAGTGCAGCTGGACCCAGGAACTTGTCCGGGTTCCACCAGAAGGAAGGGCAAGAGGTCGAGCAGCAAGCGCACAGGATGCACTCGTACAGACCGTCGAGCTTTTCGCGCTCTTCTGGCGACTGCAGACGCTCGATGGCCGGAGCCGGCGTGTCGTTCTGCAGGTAAGGCTTCACCTTTTCGTATTGCTTGTAGAAGATGCTCATATCGACGACCAGGTCACGGATAACCGGCAAACCTGGCAGTGGACGAACAACCAACTTGTTACCTTTTACAACCGCAGACAGCGGCGTGATGCACGCCAGACCGTTCTTGCCGTTGATGTTCATGCCGTCGGAACCACAAACGCCTTCACGGCAAGAGCGACGATAGGAGAAACCTTCGTCCTGCTCTTTGATCAGGGCCAGTACGTCCAGCACCATCAGATCTTTACCACCGGTATCGATCTGGAATTCCTGCATGAACGGCGCGGCGTCCTGATCAGGGTTGTAACGATAAACGCTGACTTGCAACATGGCGGCCACCCTTAATAAGTCCGAATCTTAGGTTCAAAAGTCGGAACAGTCTTCGGCGAGAAGTTCACGGCACGCTTGGTGACGCGCTTGTCACCCGGGAAGTACAGGGTGTGGCACAGCCAGTTTTCGTCGTCACGGTCTTCGAAGTCTTCACGGGCGTGAGCACCGCGCGACTCTTTGCGGACTTCAGCGGCGATGGCGGTAGCTTCAGCCACTTCCAGCAGGTTTTGCAGTTCCAGCGCTTCGATACGGGCAGTGTTGAACGCCTGCGACTTATCATTGATCTTCACGTTGGCGATGCGGGTACGCAGATCAGCAAGCTGAGCGATACCTTTCTGCATGTATTCGCCAGTACGGAATACACCGAAGTAGTTCTGCATGCAGTTCTGCAGCTCGCGACGCAGGGTTGCCACGTCTTCACCGTCGGTACGGCTGTTCAGCGCGTTCAGACGCGACAGGGCAGCTTCGATGTCGGCTTCGGTAGCGTCGTCGTATTCGATGCCGTCGGTCAGGGCTTTTTCCAGATGCAGGCCGGCAGCGCGGCCGAATACCACCAGGTCGAGCAGCGAGTTGCCGCCCAGACGGTTGGCACCGTGAACCGATACGCAAGCCACTTCGCCCACAGCGAACAGACCAGGGATGATCTTGTCGACGCCTTCAGCGTCCTGGGTGATCGCCTGACCATGAATGTTGGTGGCAACGCCGCCCATCATATAGTGGCAAGTCGGAACAACCGGAACCGGAGCAACAACCGGGTCAACGTGAGCGAAAGTCTTCGACAGTTCGCAGATGCCTGGCAGACGGCTGTGCAGCACTTCCTCGCCCAGGTGGTCGAGTTTGAGCAGTACGTGGTCGCCATTCGGACCGCAACCGTTACCAGCGATGATTTCTTTAACCATCGAGCGAGCAACCACGTCACGACCGGCAAGGTCTTTGGCGTTCGGAGCATAACGCTCCATGAAACGCTCGCCGTGCTTGTTGATCAGGTAACCACCTTCACCACGGCAACCTTCGGTAACCAGTACACCGGCGCCGGCGATGCCGGTCGGGTGGAACTGCCACATTTCGATGTCTTGTACCGGCACGCCAGCACGCAGAGCCATGCCGACGCCGTCACCGGTGTTGATCAGGGCGTTGGTGGTGGAAGCGTAGATACGACCTGCACCGCCGGTAGCCAATACGGTGGCCTTGGCGCGGATGTAGGTGGTTTCGCCGGTTTCGATGCAGATCGCGATCACACCGACGAAGTCGCCTTCCTGGTTTTTCACCAGATCGACAGCGTAGTACTCGTTCAGGAACGTGGTACCGGCTTTCAGGTTGCCCTGATAAAGGGTGTGCAGCAGCGCGTGACCGGTACGGTCGGAAGCGGCGCACGTACGGGCAGCCTGCCCGCCTTTGCCGTAGTCCTTGGACTGACCACCGAACGGACGCTGGTAGATACGGCCCTGTTCGGTACGCGAGAACGGCATGCCCATGTGGTCCAGCTCATAAACAGCAGCCGGGCCTTCCTGACACATGTATTCGATAGCGTCCTGGTCACCGATGTAGTCGGAACCCTTGACGGTATCGTACATGTGCCAGCGCCAGTCATCATTCGGGTCAGCGGACGCGATTGCGCACGTGATGCCGCCCTGAGCGGATACAGTGTGCGAACGGGTCGGGAAAACCTTGGTGATTACGGCAGTCTTGTGACCGCCCTGTGCCAGTTGCAGCGCAGCGCGCATGCCGGCACCGCCACCACCAATAATGATGGCGTCGAAAGAAATCGTTGGAATGTTAGCCATGACTCAGATACCCCAGAGAATCTGCACACCCCAGACGAAGTAAGCGAACATTGCAACGCCGCATACTGCCTGGAAAAGGAAACGTACTGCAGTCGCGGACTTGCCCAGCGCCATTGGCGTCAGGTAGTCGGTCGCGATGGTCCACATGCCGACCCAGGCGTGAGCGCCAAGGGCAACGAGGGCCAGCAGACTGAAGATACGCATCCCGTTGTGAGCGAACAGGCCGTGCCACTGGTCGTAGCCAATGCCCGGATTCGCTGCAAGGTATCCGATCAGGAAGATGAAATAAGCCGCGAGAACAACCGCAGACACACGTTGCGCCATCCAGTCATAGAGGCCCGAACGCGAAAGGTTCGTAACGCTGGTTACCATATCCAAACTCCTGCCAGAACGATCAGCACCACGGAAACGGCGATGATAATTTTCGAGCCCAGGCGGCCGCCTTCCAGCGTCTCACCGATGCCCATGTCCATGATCAAGTGGCGCACACCGGCTACCAGGTGATACAGCAGAGCGGACAGGAGGCCCCATGCTACGAACTTGGCCAGCGGACTGGTCAAGCATGCCTTCACCTCGGCAAAACCTTCCTCGGAACCCAGAGATTTGCCCAATGCATAAAGCATGAAGCCGATACCCAGGAAGAGGATGATGCCGGAAACACGGTGAAGAAACGACGTAACGCCGGTAATGGGGAGTTTGATGGTCCTTAGGTCTAGGTTTACAGGTCGTTGGCTTTTCACGGCTTTTTTTTCACACTGAAGAGCCCCTAACAATCAGGGCAAAGTTGTTGGGGAGTGCACTGGTCAGGTAACCACCACCCAGGGATGCGACCCCCAACAAAGCTGGCCCAAAAGCCCTTGGCGGTCGGTGGCCGAGTATAGACAGTTAGGTTACTAATGACAACGCAATCACCTACCCCCAATAGCTGATTGCACAAGTCGTATAAAAGGCGTAAATGGCAGGCAATTTCGAGGAAAAAGTGCGCTTAAAGCCTTCTGGAGCAAGACTTTAGGCAAATTGACATTCGAATTTATCTCACTATAGTGGTGCGGGCCCTGCGTGGGGGGTCTGTCTGATGGTTCAAGCATAAATAGGAGGCCACATGGCTGACAAAAAAGCGCAGTTGATCATCGAGGGCGCAGCCCCCGTCGAGCTGCCCATTTTAACCGGCACCGTTGGTCCCGATGTAATTGATGTTCGGGGCCTGACGGCCACGGGCCGCTTCACTTTCGACCCGGGTTTCATGTCGACCGCCTCGTGCGAATCGAAGATCACCTATATCGACGGCGACAACGGCATTCTGTTGCACCGCGGCTACCCGATCGAACAACTGGCTGAAAAATCGGACTACCTGGAAACCTGCTATCTGTTGCTCAACGGCGAACTGCCGACCGCAGAGCAGAAGGCCCAGTTCGTCAGCACCGTGAAAAACCACACCATGGTTCACGAGCAGCTGAAAACCTTCTTCAACGGTTTCCGTCGCGACGCCCACCCAATGGCCGTCATGTGCGGTGTAGTCGGCGCCCTCTCGGCCTTCTACCACGACTCCCTCGACATCAATAACCCGCAGCATCGCGAAATCTCCGCGATCCGTCTGGTTGCCAAGATGCCGACCCTGGCAGCGATGGTTTACAAGTACTCCATGGGCCAACCCATGATGTACCCGCGCAACGACCTGACGTACGCGGAAAACTTCCTGCACATGATGTTCAACACCCCGTGCGAGATCAAACCGATCAGCCCGGTGCTCGCCAAGGCCATGGACCGGATCTTCATCCTCCACGCCGACCACGAGCAGAACGCTTCGACCTCCACCGTGCGTCTGGCAGGTTCTTCGGGTGCCAACCCGTTCGCCTGTATCGCCGCCGGCATCGCTGCACTGTGGGGCCCTGCCCACGGCGGTGCGAACGAAGCCGTGCTGACCATGCTTGACGAGATTGGCGATGTTTCGAACATCGACAAGTTCATCGCCAAAGCCAAGGACAAGAACGATCCGTTCAAACTGATGGGCTTCGGTCACCGCGTTTACAAGAACCGCGACCCTCGCGCGACTGTCATGAAGCAGACCTGCGACGAAGTACTGAAGGAACTGGGCATCAACAACGATCCGCAACTCGAACTGGCCATGCGCCTGGAAGAGATCGCGCTGACCGACCCGTACTTCATCGAACGCTCGCTGTACCCGAACGTCGACTTCTACTCGGGGATCATCCTCAAGGCGATCGGCATTCCAACCAGCATGTTCACCGTGATTTTCGCGCTGGCACGTACTGTTGGCTGGATCTCCCACTGGAAAGAAATGCTCTCCAGCCCGTACAAGATTGGCCGTCCGCGCCAGCTGTACACCGGCTACGAGTCGCGTGACATCACCAAGCTGGAAGACCGTAAATAAGACCTGTCTTGCGATAACGTCTTAAGTTGTACCGGGAACGGCCTCTATTTATATAGGGGCCGTTTTTGTTTGTTCGGTTTCAGCGGCCTGTGGGCCGACTGGTTTTCGGGGTTTGGGGGCATATCCGTTGCTGCGGGTGTTGCTGATCAGGGTTCCGCCCTTACGGCGGGTCACTTTTTCCAGACGCCGAAAAAGCAACCAAAAAGGCTTGCCCCGGCGTACGGCACTTCGCTGAGGCTCAGTGTTCCCTCGCTACGGTGTCCATCCGGGGGCATCTCCTACGGTTTGCTTCGCTGCACCTCCTCTCGATGAATGCGGCTGCGCCGCACGGCGCTGCGCGCCTAACCCCCGGATGAACACCTACGCTCGGCCTGCCGATGGGGCAAAAGATCAAAAGCCAAAGCCAAAGCCAAAGCAAGATCACAAGCCAGATCAAGAGCCCCTCACCCTAGCCCTCTCCCGGGGGGAGAGGGAACTGACCGAGGTGTTTGGGGGAGGTACGCCGACGTGAAATACCGAGTGGAACTCAGGTTTTGAAAAGCTCGAAAATCGGCCCCCTTTCCCTCGGGAGAGGGCTGGGCGGGCGGCGTTCCGATGAGGGGAAGCACCACCACAAATCCAAAGGCGACCACGCTGTTGCTCCTCACCACTCAACAGGATGAGCGTTAGCTCGGCTGCAGCTCTTGATCTGTAAGGCGACGTCGGAAGGCTGAGTGGAGGGATTGATCCGGGGGCGGGAGCGCAGCGACCGTTTGGCGAAGCCAAACACAGCGAGAGGAGGTGCAGCGAAGCAAACCGGAGACGCTGCGCCCGGATCGATCCCGGAGCGAAGGAACCCCGAGCCCCAGCGAGCGGGCCGCACGTAGGAGCAAGCGTTTTTTTGCTTACTTTTTTTTGGCGCTTGTAAAAAAAGTGAGTCGCCGTAAGGGCGAAACCCTAAGCAGCCGTTACCGCAGCAACGGATATGTACACAGCTCTAGCCGATAACCGCCCAATAAAAATGCCCCGATCTCTCAACCGGGGCATCCAGCACAACATTAAAAAACCATCAAACGATCAATGCGAAACCGCCCCACTCGCCCCCAACCCCGTCTGCGAACGCACAAACTGCGGAAAGAACAGCGCCCGCTCGTTATCCGCAGCCGCCGACTTATCAGTAATCGAGAAGAACCAGATCCCGACAAAGGCAATGATCATCGAAAACAGCGCCGGATACTCGTAAGGGAAGATCGCCTTCTCATGATGCAGGATCTGCACCCAGATGGTCGGCCCAAGCACCATCAAACCAACCGCACTGACCAGCCCCAACCAGCCGCCGATCATCGCACCACGCGTGGTCAGCTTCTTCCAGTACATCGAAAGCAACAGCACCGGGAAGTTACAGCTAGCCGCGATCGAGAACGCCAGACCCACCATGAACGCAATGTTCTGGCTTTCAAACAGGATACCCAAGCCAATCGCCAGAATACCCAGCGCAACCGTGGTGATCTTCGAAACGCGAATCTCATCCTTGTCGTTAGCCTTGCCCTTCTTGATCACACTGGCATACAGATCGTGAGACACCGCCGAAGCGCCGGCCAAGGTCAGACCCGCCACAACCGCCAGAATGGTCGCAAACGCTACAGCCGAGATAAAGCCAAGGAAGATACTGCCGCCCACCGCGTCAGCCAGGTGCACCGCCGCCATGTTGTTGCCGCCAAGCAGAGCGCCCGCTGCATCTTTGAAGGCCGGGTTGGTGCTGACCAGCAGGATCGCGCCGAAGCCGATGATAAACGTCAGGATGTAGAAGTAACCAATGAAGCCAGTTGCGTAAAGCACGCTCTTACGCGCTTCTTTGGCGTCACTCACGGTGAAGAAGCGCATCAGGATGTGCGGCAGGCCCGCAGTACCGAACATCAGCGCCAGACCGAGGGAGAACGCCGAAATCGGATCTTTCACCAGACCGCCCGGGCTCATGATCGCCTCACCTTTCGGGTGAACCTTGATCGCTTCCGAGAACAGCATGTTGAAGTCGAAGTTGACGTGTTTCATCACCATCAGCGCCATGAACGAGGCACCGGACAGCAACAGCACAGCCTTGATGATCTGTACCCAAGTGGTCGCCAGCATGCCGCCGAACAGCACGTACATGCACATCAGGATACCGACCAGAATCACTGCCACGTAGTAATCGAGGCCGAACAACAGCTGGATCAGCTTGCCGGCACCGACCATTTGCGCGATCAGGTAGAACGCCACCACCACCAGCGAGCCGCAGGCGGACAGGGTGCGGATCTGGGTTTGCCCGAGACGGTAGGACGCCACGTCGGCAAAGGTGTATTTACCCAGATTACGCAGGCGCTCGGCGATCAGGAACAGGATGATCGGCCAGCCCACCAGGAAGCCGATCGAGTAGATCAGGCCATCGTAGCCGGAGGTGAACACCAGGGCGGAAATCCCCAGGAAGGACGCCGCCGACATGTAGTCACCGGCAATCGCCAGACCGTTCTGGAAACCGGTGATCTTGCCGCCCGCCGCATAGTAGTCGGCAGCCGACTTGTTACGCTTGGATGCCCAGTAAGTGATGCACAGAGTTGCACCGACGAACACCACGAACATGGCGATCGCGGCGACGTTGAGCGGTTGCTTGTGGACTTCGCCGGTCAGGGCGTCAGCGGCCCAGACGGCAGGCGCGAACGCCGAGATGCTCAGAAGAGCCAGTAGACGCCGGATCATTGCTGAGCCTCCTTGAGAATCGCATTGTTCAGGTCGTCAAACTCGCCATTGGCGCGGCGCACGTAGATACCCGTCAGGACGAAAGCCGAAATAATCAGGCCGACACCGATCGGAATGCCCCAGGTAATCGAAGATTCAGGACTGAGTTTCGCCCCGAGCACTTGTGGCCCGTAAGCGATCAGCAGGATGAATGCGGAGTAAAGCCCGAGCATGATTGCCGAGAGAATCCAGGCGAATCGTTCCCTTTTCTGAACCAGCTCCTTGAATCGGGGACTGTTTTGAATCGAGAGGTAAATGCTGTCGTTCATTGTTTTTATCCTCGCAGCACAGATTATTGTTGGAACATAGCTAATGTATGCGGCTGCGAGCGCGGTAACAGACGACCTTAGTAGTAGAACGCCATGACAAATTCGCCATTTTTCAGCACACACAAAAACCTGTGGGAGCTGGCTTGCCAGCGATGGCGTCGTGTCAGTCAACTGATTAGTCAACTGACCGACCGCTATCGCGGGCAAGCCCGCTCCCACAGGGTTTGCGTTGATCCGAAGCTATTTGCGGTTATTTGGTCCAGTCAGCCACGCGATCCGGGTGCTTGGCGACCCAATCCTTGGCCGCTGCTTCAGGTTTGGCACCGTCCTGAATTGCCAGCATCACTTCGCCGATCTCGTCTTTCGACGCCCACTGGAAGTTCTTCAGGAACTTGGCCACTTCCGGTGCTTTGGTCGCGAGTTCTTTGCTGCCGATGCTGTTCACGGTTTCAGCCGCGCCGTACACGCCTTTCGGGTCGTCGAGGAAGCGCAGTTTCCACTTGGCGAACATCCAGTGCGGCACCCAGCCGGTGACGGCGATGGATTCGTTTTTCTTCTCGGCACGGGTCAGCTCGGCAATCATGCCGGCGCCGGAACTGGCTTTGAGGCTGTATTTGTCGAGGCCATAATCCTTGATCGCCTGATCGGTCTTGAGCATCACGCCTGAACCGGCGTCGATGCCGACGATGCGGTTTTTGAAGGTGTCATCGGTTTTCAGGTCTTCGATCGACTTGGCTTTCACATACTCCGGCACGATCAGGCCGATTTTTGCATCCTTGAAGTTCGGGCCGTAATCGACGACCAGATCCTTGTTTTTCGTCCAGTATTCGCCGTGGGTCACTGGCAGCCAGGCCGAGAGCATGGCGTCGAGTTTGCCGGTGGCTACGCCCTGCCACATGATCCCGGTGGCGACGGCTTGCAGTTTCACGTCGTAGCCGAGTTTCTGCTTGATCACTTCGGCGGCCACGTGGGTGGTCGCGACGCTGTCGGACCAGCCGTCAACGTAACCGATGTTCAGGGTCTGTTTTTCTGCGCTGGCGAAAGTAGAGCTCATCGCAAGCACCAGAGCAGCACTTGCGCCTAAAAGTCGTCGCATCTTCATCGTTACTTCCCCGAAATGCTGCGCCCGACGGATGACGGGCGGCGTCAACGTATTGTTATGGTGCACGGCGCCCCCATCACGCCTGACCGCAAACTCGCTCGAACATCAGCGGAGCACTGATGGTTTCGATCATCAACCTGACGCCCGCAGCGACCTGCTCTGTCAGCGACCTCAAGGCAACGAGAAACGACATCAGAAGGCCATTAATCGCGACTATATAAATGACGCCAAATAATCCGCCCGAACTTTGCATGTCAAAATCATGCGGGCCACCAACCCCTCTATAAATGCAGGTAACATGCGTCGCTTTGCAGCCACTCGGCCTGACCATGCCCGCGACTTCACGCTTTCCCTTTCTGCCTTATCTCTTCGCCTGCCTGCTTGGGCTTTTTGCACTCGGCGGGTTCTGGTACGGCCTCGGCCAACCGGTGATTCTGCCGGACGCCGCAACGCCGACGCACAAGCTGCAATGCGCCTCTTACACACCATTCGATAAAGACCAATCGCCGTTCGACGTGCCGTTCAAGCTACGCCCGGAGCGCATGGACGCTGACCTCGCGCTGCTGGCGACACGCTTCGAGTGCATTCGCACCTATTCGATGACGGGCCTTGAGGCGCTGCCGGACCTGGCGCGCAGACATGGCCTGAAATTGATGATCGGCGCTTGGGTCAACAGCAACCCGGTGGACACCGAGAAAGAAGTCGACCTGCTGATCAAGTCGGCCAATGCCAACCCGGACGTAGTCAGTGCAGTGATCGTCGGTAACGAAGCCTTGCTGCGCAAGGAAGTTACCGGTGCGCAACTGGCGAAGCTGATCAATAAGGTCAAAAGCCAGGTCAAGCAACCGGTCACGTACGCCGATGTCTGGGAGTTCTGGCTCAAGCATCCGGAAGTCGCGCCAGCGGTGGATTTCCTGACCATCCATTTGCTGCCGTACTGGGAAGATGATCCATCGAACATCGACGTCGCCCTGCAACACGTCGCGGATGTGCGCCAAGTATTCGGCAATAAGTTCGCACCGAAAGACGTGATGATCGGTGAAACCGGCTGGCCGAGCGAAGGCCGTCAGCGCGAGACCGCCCTGCCAAGCCGGGTCAACGAGGCCAAATTCATTCGTGGTTTTGTCGCGATGGCCGAGAAAGAAGGCTGGCACTACAACCTGATCGAAGCCTTTGACCAGCCGTGGAAGCGCGGCAGCGAAGGCGCGGTCGGCGGTTACTGGGGGCTGTTCGACGCGGATCGTCAGGACAAGGGTGTGCTGGCCGGACCAGTGACCAACGTGCCTTACTGGAAGGAATGGCTGGCGATCGGTGGTTTGATTTTTCTTGGCACGCTGATGCTCGGCGGTCGCGTTCGCACCACGCGCTCGGCGCTGGTGTTGCCGCTGCTGGGCGCCCTCGCCGCTTGCTCGATTGGCGCCTGGGGTGATCTGGCGCGGGTGACTACGCGATTCGCCAGTGAGTGGCTATGGGTCGGTTTACTGACCGCGTTGAATCTGTTGGTGTTGGCACATGCGGCGCTGACGCTGAGTGCGCGAACTGACTGGCGTCAACGTGCGTTCAATCTGCTGGAGCGTCGCGCCGGCTGGCTGGTCGCGGCGGCAGGTTTTGCCGCAGCGGTGATGATGCTCGAGATGGTCTTCGATCCGCGTTATCGCAGCTTTGCCAGCATGGCGTTCGTGCTGCCGGCGCTGGTGTATCTGTGCCGCCCGGTGAGCGTGCCGCGTCGCGAAATTGCGCTGCTGACGTTTATTGTCGGCGCGGGAATTGCGCCGCAGTTGTATCAGGAAGGGTTGCAGAATCAGCAGGCGTGGGGTTGGGCGTTGGTGAGTGTGTTGATGGTGGCTGCTTTGTGGCGCTGCCTCCGCGTTCGCAAGGCCTGATCTTTAGCGCCTTCCAAGCCCTCATCGCTGGCAAGCCAGCTCCCACAGGATATTGATTGAACACAACATGTGTGTACGACACAAAAACCTGTGGGAGCTGGCTTGCCAGCGATGACTGACTGTCAGACGCTGCGGGACTCGCGGACCAGACGCAACCCGGCAATCACCAGCGCAAACACCGCCAACGTGGTGTTGTACAACGCCAGTGCTGGCGCCCCGAATACCAGCGCCAGCACCGCCAGCCACCACCCTGCCCGCCCCGGCAAGACGAAACTGATCAACGCGGCGCCCAGTGCCGTCCAGCCCAACACCTTGAAGTGAATCATCAAGCCCAGGTTCGACCGCACCTGACATTCCCAGCGACTGGCCTCATCCACGCAGATGCCCACCCACTTTCCGTCCTCCATAAAGCCATAACGCGCGCCATAGCTGGCGGCCAGCCACAACGGCAACAGAACGAGCAGCAGAATCACGGGCAAACGGCGGGACATTTAAACACTCCAATCTTCGGAAATCGGCGGCCAGCTTAATCTGCCACCAGCCGTGTGCAAGAACTAACAACTGTTAACTGTTCATTCGGGGCGTGCAAAGTGTATCGTCCAGCTACTATTACTCCGAATTCTGCCTGTTTGGTGCCGCAGCATGGCACTTTGGCGCACACCCGGTGGTCATAGCCTGCGAACTTCATTCGGCACCTTCCTCTAAGGGATCTAGTCATGCTCCGTTCCTTGCGCTTCGCCGCGCTGTTCAGCGGCCTTATTCTGAGTGCGTCCGCACTGGCGGTGGATATCGACGCCGCCAGTTATGGCTATCCCCTGACCAACCCGTTCGAGGCGACCATCGCCACGACCCCGCCGGACTTGCGCCCGGAATTGCCGCTGGACGACGACATCAATCAGTCGGACCGCAGCCTGACGTTGCGCCCGGAGCGAGAGTTCATCCTGCCGGACAACTTCTGGGCGGTAAAAAAGCTCACCTATCGCATCGCCACCCAGGACAAGCCAGCACCGCTGATCTTCCTGATCGCCGGCACCGGCGCGCGCTATGACAGCACGCTCAACGAATACCTGAAAAAGCTCTACTACAAGGCCGGCTACCATGTCGTGCAGCTGTCTTCGCCAACCAGTTTCGACTTCATCAGCGCTGCCTCGCGCTTCGCCACCCCGGGCGTAACCAAGGAAGACGCCGAAGACATGTACCGGGTGATGCAGGCCGTGCGCGCGCAAAATCCCAAGCTGCCAGTCACCGAGTATTACCTGACCGGTTACAGCCTCGGCGCCCTTGATGCCGCCTTCGTAGCGCATCTGGACGAGACGCGCCGCAGCTTCAACTTCAAGAAAGTGCTGCTGCTCAATCCGCCGGTCAACCTCTACACCTCGGTGACCAACCTCGACAAACTGGTGCAAACCGAAGTTAAAGGCATCAATACCAGCACCACATTCTATGAGCTGGTACTGTCGAAGTTGACCCGCTACTTCCAGCAGAAAGGCTACATCGACCTCAACGATGCGCTGCTCTACGACTTCCAGCAGTCCAAGCAGCACCTGACCAACGAACAGATGGCGATGCTGATCGGCACCTCGTTCCGCTTCTCGGCGGCCGACATTGCCTTCACCTCAGATCTGATCAACCGTCGCGGTCTGATCACCCCGCCGAAATTCCCGATCACCGAAGGCACCAGCCTCACGCCGTTTCTCAAACGTGCGTTGCAGTGCGACTTCGACTGTTACCTGACCGATCAGGTGATCCCGATGTGGCGTGCACGCACCGACGGCGGCAGCCTGCTGCAACTGATCGATCAGGTCAGCCTGTATGCGCTCAAGGATTATCTGCACGACAGCCCGAAAATCGCCGTGATGCACAACGCCGACGACGTGATCCTCGGCCCGGGCGACCTCGGTTTCCTGCGTAAAACGTTCGGTGATCGTCTGACCGTTTATCCACTGGGCGGCCATTGCGGCAACCTTAACTACCGCGTCAACAGCGACGCCATGCTGGAGTTCTTCCGTGGCTAAATATCTCCTGCTGATGGCAGCGCTCCTCTGCGCAGGCGTGGCCCAGGCCGACAACAGTAAAGCCAACGCGCCGGTGGTCGTCGACAGCGACGGCTTCAAGGAGCCGCTGTCCAAACTCAAGTTCAACCCGGGGCTGGATCAGCGCGAATTCGAGCGTTCGACGCTCAACGCGCTGAACGTCTACGACCCGCTGGAATCGTGGAACCGCCGGGTTTACCACTTCAACTATCGCTTCGACCAATGGGTGTTCCTGCCGGTGGTCGATGGCTACCGTTACATCACGCCAAGCTTCGTGCGTACCGGGGTGAGCAACTTCTTCAACAACCTCGGTGACGTGCCGAACCTGGTCAACAGCCTGTTGCAGTTCAAAGGTCAGCGCTCGATGGAAACCACCGCGCGCCTGCTGCTCAACACCACCATCGGCATCGCCGGCCTGTGGGACCCGGCGACCGCCATGGGCCTGCCGCGTCAGAGCGAAGACTTCGGCCAGACCCTGGGCTTCTACGGTGTACCGGGCGGCGCCTACTTCGTACTGCCGATCTTCGGCCCGTCGAACATCCGCGACACCGCCGGTCTTGCCGTGGATTACACCGCCGAGTCAGCGATCAACTTCCTCAACGTTTCCGAAGTCAGCTCCAACCACCCGGAAATCTGGGCGTTGCGTGCAGTCGACAAGCGTTATCAGACCAGCTTCCGTTACGGCCAGATGAACTCGCCGTTCGAGTACGAGAAAGTGCGCTACGTGTACACCGAGGCGCGCAAGTTGCAGATCGCCGAGTAGTTTTCGGCAGGTACAAAAAAGGGCCATTCGATGCGAGTCGAATGGCCCTTTTTTTTAAGATCAAGGGATCGCAGCCTGCGGCAGCTCCTACAGGGGGTGCGCGATGCCCATGTAGGAGCTGCCGAAGGCTGCGATCTTTTAGCCTTTAACAGATTTCCAGATTTTGCCGACGACGGAAACCACCGCCAACACCACCGCACCAGCGATGATCCCCGCCACACCATTGAGCAACATCGGTACCGCAAACCCGGCACCACCGGCCGCCGCGCCAACGCCTTCAATCCAGTGATGAATCACCGGCACGCCGTGGGTGAGGATGCCGCCGCCGACCAGGAACATAGCTGCCGTACCGACCACCGACAGGGTTTTCATCATGTACGGTGCCGCACTCAAAATGCCGCTGCCGACTTTCTGCGCGACCTGCCCAGGCTTCTGGGTCAGCCACAAACCGAGATCGTCGAGCTTGACGATGCCCGCCACCAAGCCGTAAACGCCAACCGTCATGACGATCGCGATACCGGACATCACGATCACCTGTTGCGTCAGCGAAGCATCCGCCACGGTGCCCAAGGTGATGGCGATAATTTCTGCGGACAGAATAAAGTCAGTGCGGATTGCGCCTTTGATCTTGTCCTTCTCGTACGCCACCAGATCGGTCGCCGGATCAGCTACCGCCTCAGTCAGTTGCACATGTTCGGCGTCGTCTTCAGCCTTGCTGTGCAAAAATTTGTGCGCAAGCTTCTCGAAACCCTCGAAGCACAGGTACGCACCACCGACCATCAACAGCGGCGTCACCAGCCATGGTACGAACGCACTGATCGCCAGCGCCGATGGCACCAGGATCAATTTATTGACGAACGAGCCCTTGGCCACGGCCCAGACCACCGGAATTTCCCGCTCGGCACGCACGCCGGAGACCTGCTGGGCGTTGAGCGCCAGGTCGTCGCCGAGCACGCCGGCGGTCTTCTTGGCGGCCATTTTGCTCATCAACGCCACGTCATCCAGCACGGTGGCAATATCGTCGACCAGCACCAGCAAACTGCTTCCTGCCATGAATCCTGTTTCCTTTTATGTATGAATGGTGCGAAGCATAACGCGACCACAGACCACACGGGGCATTCTTGAGCGCTGCGCGAGGCCGGTGCTACCATGCGCAACCGCCAGAACAGGCAAGGAACCACCGGGTTTATGAGCACAATCCGCGAGCGCAACAAAGAACTGATCCTGCGTGCCGCCAGTGAGGAGTTTGCCGACAAGGGCTTCGCTGCGACCAAAACCAGCGACATCGCCGCCAAGGCGGGATTGCCCAAGCCCAACGTCTACTACTACTTCAAGTCCAAGGAAAACCTCTACCGCGAGGTATTGGAAAGCATCATCGTGCCGATTTTGCAGGCTTCGACCCCGTTCAATCCGGACGGCGTACCGAGCGAAGTGCTGAGCGGCTACATCCGCTCGAAGATCCGCATCTCCCGCGACCTGCCCTTCGCCTCGAAAGTGTTCGCCAGCGAAATCATGCACGGCGCCCCGCACCTGAGCGCCGACCTGGTCGAGCAGCTCAACAGCCAGGCCAAGCACAACATCGACTGCATCCAGAGCTGGATCGACCGCGGCCAGATCGCCCCGATCGACCCGAATCACCTGATGTTCAGCATCTGGGCCGCGACCCAGACCTACGCCGACTTCGACTGGCAGATTTCTGCGGTCACCGGGAAAGACAAGCTGGATGAGGCGGATTATGAGGCCGCGGCGCAGACGATTATCCGGTTGGTGTTGAAAGGGTGTGAGCCGGACCAGTAAGACTGCGGTGACCCCATCGCGAGCAAGCTCGCTCACACATTGGATCTGTGGCGTTCACAAATCCCCTGTGGGAGCGAGCTTGCTCGCGAATGGAGCGACTCGGTTAGCCTGTCAGACCCAAATCGCATCCCACAGCGGATAATCGCCAAACTTTTGCACTAAGCCTGCTCGCAATGGGTTGGCCACGACATATCGCGCTATTTTCACCAGATCCTCCTCTCTGCGCAGTGCCCGATCGTGAAATCCCTGCTGCCACAGACTGCCTTTTCTATCCGCTGCCATATTCACAGCCCGCGCGCTCAAGGATTTTGTTCGTTGCATCAGGTCACTCAAGGAGCCTCGCTTCAAATCGATCAACCAATGAAAGTGGTCAGGCATAACTACCCACGCCAAAGAGTCGGCAAAGCCCTGTTCTTGGGCGCGTCGAAATTGCTCAACGACCAACCTGCCCAATGCAAAATCGTGGAAAACAGGTTCGCGATATAGGGTATTGGCAGTCAACAGATAAATTCGGTTGAGCTCGTCGTAACGACCAAAGCGCAAGCGATGTGAAGCGGAAAGTTTCGGCATTCCTTTGCCCCTTTCAAGAGATGACCTGAAAGGTTAGATCTGCACACGAGGAGGAAGCGTCAAGACTGTTAGCAAGATGTTTCCGTTGAATCGCCTTCGCGAGCAAGCTCGCTACCACAGGGATTTGAGGTGTTCACACTTTATGTGCCAGAACACAAACCTGTAGGAGTGAGCCTGCTCGCGATAGCGGTTATTCAATCAACGCAGATTCAAGCAGCCACCCCCGCATCCGCCCGCAACTCCAGCGCCTCCACCGCCCTGATCGCCACCTGCTCATCAATATCCGACAGATCACCGCTAATCCCGATCGCGCCCAGCACGTTCCCCGCCTGATCCCGAATCAACACACCGCCCGGTGCCGGCACGACGCTGCCCTGGCCCATGCTGTTGAGCGCGGCAATAAACGCCGGGCGTTGTTGTGCATCCAGTGCCAGTAGGCGCGAGCCTTTACCCAGAGCAATCGCGCCCCAGGCTTTGCCGATGGCGATGTTCGGGCGCAGCAGGCTGGCGCCGTCTTCGCGTTGCAGGGTGATCAGGTGGCCGCCGGTATCGAGTACCGCGATGGTCAGCGGCGCGGCGTTGATGCCGCGCCCTGCATTGATGGCTTCGTTGACCAGGTTGACTGCGACTTTCAAGGTTAAAGCGCTCATGGTGCCGTCCTCATTTTGTTATAGGGAAAGTCGTGGAGCTGCGCTTTTCTGCCGCAGCCCGATGCAATAAATAGAACACAATGAGTTATTTTTTTGTATACAATAATTCTCGAAAAGCGCCACATGCGACGAAAAGCCACACTCAGACAGGCTTCCGACGAATGAAACAGGCGCTTGAGAAAATGGATTGACCTGCGCCATCCGCCGTGAATACACTCTGCGCAAAGCCACTTGTATACAATTACAAAACGTAAAGAGGCACAAAACCATGAGCAAAATGAGAGCAATCGAAGCCGCCGTTCTGGTGATGCGCCGTGAAGGGGTTGATACCGCTTTTGGCATCCCGGGCGCTGCCATCAACCCGCTGTACTCCGCCTTGCAGAAAGTCGGTGGCATCGATCACGTCCTTGCTCGCCACGTTGAAGGCGCCTCGCACATGGCCGAGGGCTACACCCGCACCAAGGCCGGCAACATCGGCGTGTGCATCGGTACTTCCGGCCCTGCCGGTACCGACATGGTCACCGGGCTCTACAGCGCCTCGGCCGACTCGATTCCAATCCTCTGCATCACCGGCCAGGCACCCCGCGCCCGTATGCACAAGGAAGACTTCCAGGCGGTCGACATCACCAGCATCGTCAAGCCAGTCACCAAGTGGGCGACCACTGTTCTGGAACCGGGCCAAGTGCCTTACGCGTTCCAGAAAGCGTTCTTTGAAATGCGCTCCGGCCGTCCAGGTCCAGTACTGATCGACTTGCCGTTCGACGTGCAGATGGCCGAGATCGAATTCGACATCGACGCTTACCAGCCGCTGCCACTGGCCAAGCCGACCGCGACCCGCGTTCAGGTTGAAAAGGCTTTGGCTCTGCTGGATCAGGCTGAGCGCCCATTGCTGGTGGCCGGCGGTGGCATCATCAACGCCGACGCCAGCGATCTGCTGGTTGAGTTCGCTGAACTGACCGGCATTCCGGTTATCCCGACCCTGATGGGCTGGGGCACCATCCCGGACGATCACCCGCTGATGGTCGGCATGGTTGGCCTGCAGACTTCGCACCGTTACGGCAACGCGACGATGCTGAAATCCGACGTGGTGTTGGGGATCGGTAACCGTTGGGCTAACCGTCACACCGGTTCGGTTGACGTTTACACCGAAGGTCGCAAGTTCATTCACGTCGACATCGAAGGCACGCAGATCGGTCGTGTGTTCACGCCGGATCTGGGCATCGTTTCCGACGCCGCTGCTGCACTGACCGTGTTCATCGAAGTAGCGCGTGAATGGCAAGCCGCCGGCAAGCTGAAAAACCGCAGTGCTTGGCTGCAAGACTGCCAGCAGCGCAAAGCCAGCCTGCATCGCAAGACCCACTTCGACAACGTGCCGGTGAAACCACAGCGCGTTTACGAAGAAATGAACCAGGTGTTCGGCAAGGACACCTGCTACGTCAGCACCATTGGTCTGTCGCAGATTGCCGGCGCGCAGTTCCTGCACGTCTACAAGCCGCGTCACTGGATCAACTGCGGCCAGGCCGGCCCGTTGGGCTGGACCATTCCGGCAGCGCTGGGCGTGGTGAAGGCCGATCCGAGCCGCAAAGTCGTGGCCCTGTCGGGGGACTATGACTTTCAGTTCATGATCGAAGAACTGGCGGTCGGCGCTCAGTTCAAACTGCCGTACATCCACGTCGTGGTGAACAACTCGTACCTGGGTCTGATCCGTCAGGCACAGCGCGGGTTCGAAATGGACTACTGCGTGCAGCTGTCCTTCGATAACCTGAACGCGCCGGAACTCAACGGTTACGGTGTTGACCACGTCGCAGTGGCTGAAGGCCTCGGCTGTAAGGCACTGCGTGTGTTCGAACCATCGGAAATCGCCCCTGCCCTGCGCAAGGCCGAACAGATGATCGAAGAGTTCAAGGTGCCGGTGATCGTCGAGATCATTCTGGAGCGTGTGACCAACATCTCCATGGGTACCGAGATCAACGCCGTCAACGAATTCGAAGACCTGGCGCTGGTCGGCAACGATGCGCCAACGGCGATTTCGCTGCTTGATTGATCGTAATTAGCTCCCTCTCCCTCCGGGCGGTCCGACGTTTCGGGAGGGCTGGGGTGAGGGAAACGTTTTTGCGGTGATCGCAAAATTCGGATCAAACTCAGGATCCCCCTCACCCTAAACCTCTCCCCCAGGAGAGGGGACTGATCGCGTTCAGTCTGACCAACCGTGTCACATCCGTTTTTAGGAGACCACCATGCCGCGTTTCGCAGCCAACCTGTCCATGCTGTTCACCGAACAGGATTTCCTTGCCCGTTTCGACGCCGCCGCCAAGGCCGGTTTCAGCGGTGTCGAGTACCTGTTCCCGTACGACTTCAGCTCCGCTGAAATCAAGGCCAGGCTCGACGCCAACGGTCTGACCCAAGTGCTGTTCAACCTGCCGGCCGGTGACTGGGCCAAGGGCGAACGCGGTATCGCGTGCCTGCCGGATCGGGTTGAAGAGTTCCGCGCCGGTGTCGATCTGGCGATTGCCTACGCGCAAGTGCTGGGCAACACCCAGATCAACTGCCTGGCCGGTATCCGTCCACAAGGCGTTGACGATGCCACGGTAGAAAAGACCTTCGTCGCCAACCTGAAATACGCCGCCGACAAGCTGCAGGCAGCGGGCATCAAACTGGTGATGGAAGCGATCAACACCCGCGACATCCCGGGCTTCTACCTGAACAACACGGCGCAAGCCCTGTCGATTCGCGAGCAGGTCGGCAGCGCCAATCTGTTCCTGCAATACGACATCTATCACATGCAAATCATGGAAGGCGATCTGGCCCGCACCCTGCAATCGCACCTGGGCGAGATCAACCATGTGCAGCTCGCGGACAACCCGGGGCGCAACGAACCAGGCACCGGTGAAATCAACTACCGCTTCCTGTTCGAACACCTCGACCGCATCGGTTATCAGGGTTGGGTTGGCTGTGAATACAAGCCGCTGACCACCACCGAAGCAGGCCTGGGCTGGCTGAAAACCCACAACGCAATTTAAAGAACACTGCAAAAACCCTGTGGGAGCGAGCCTGCTCGCGAATGCGGTGGTTCAGTCAACACGGATATTGAATGTTCCACCGTATTCGCGAGCAGGCTCGCTCCCACATAAAAGCAGCTCCCTTTTTGCTTGAAGCAGCAATAAAAACAAGAGGATTTTCTCATGGCTAAAATCGGATTTATCGGCACCGGCATCATGGGCCACCCAATGGCTTCGAACCTGCAGAAAGCCGGTCACAGCCTGTTCCTGTCGGCGCACCACGACGCCGCCCCTGCTGACCTGGTTGCCGCTGGGGCCGTTGCCCTGGCCAACCCGCGCGAAGTCGCGCAGGAAGCTGAATTCATCATCGTCATGGTCCCGGATACCCCACAGGTCGACGACGTACTGTTCCGCGCCGACGGCGTTGCCGCAGGCCTGAGCAAAGGCAAAATCGTTATCGACATGAGCTCGATCTCGCCGACCGCCACCAAGGCCTTCGCAGCGAAGATCAACGAAAAAGGCGCGCAATACCTCGATGCACCGGTATCCGGCGGTGAAGTCGGCGCCAAAGCCGCGACCCTGAGCATCATGATCGGTGGCGACGCCGATGCCTTCGAACGCGCACTGCCGCTGTTCCAGGCCATGGGCAAGAACATCACTCTGGTCGGTGGCAATGGCGACGGTCAGACCGCCAAAGTCGCCAACCAGATCATCGTTGCCCTGAACATTCAGGCCGTTGCTGAAGCCCTGCTGTTCGCTTCGAAAAACGGTGCTGATCCGGCCAAGGTGCGTGAAGCACTGATGGGCGGTTTCGCCTCCTCGAAGATTCTTGAAGTGCACGGCGAGCGCATGATCAAAGGCACTTTCGATCCAGGCTTCCGCATCAGCCTGCACCAGAAAGACCTGAACCTCGCCCTGCAAGGCGCCAAGGAGCTGAACATCAACCTGCCAAACACCGCCAACGCCCAGCAAGTGTTCAGCACCTGCGCGGCCATCGGTGGCAGCAACTGGGACCACTCGGCGCTGATCAAGGGTCTGGAACACATGGCCAACTTCTCGATTCGCGACAACAAATAAAGCCTGCACAAAACCCTGTGGGAGCGAGCCTGCTCGCGAAAGCGGTTGCACATTCAACATCCATGTTGGCTGACACATCGCCTTCGCGAGCAGGCTCGCTCCCACAAGGGTTCCGAGTTGCCCTTTCGAATAACAAGAATTCCGGGAGCCCGCCATGTCGGTCGATCCGCAACAACTGCTGCGCGAGCTGTTTGCCACAGCCATCGACGCGGCTCATCCGAACCAAGTCCTCGAAGCCCATCTGCCTGCCGATCGTACCGGCCGGGTGATCGTCATCGGCGCCGGCAAAGCCGCCGCCGCGATGGCACAAGTGGTCGAGCGCTGCTGGGAAGGTGAAGTGTCTGGCCTGGTGGTGACCCGTTACGGTCACGGCGCCCCGTGCGAAAAAATCGAAGTGGTCGAAGCCGCGCATCCGGTGCCGGACGCTGCCGGTCTGGCCGTGGCCAAACGCGTGCTCGAACTGGTCAGCAATCTGACGGAAGACGACCGCGTAATCTTCCTGCTCTCCGGTGGCGGCTCTGCCCTGCTGGCCCTGCCGGCCGAAGGCATCACCCTCGCCGACAAGCAATCGATCAACAAAGCCCTGCTGAAATCCGGCGCGACCATCGGCGAGATGAACTGCGTGCGCAAGCACCTTTCGGCGATCAAGGGCGGACGTCTCGGCAAGGCCTGCTGGCCTGCCACGGTCTACACCTACGCGATTTCCGATGTACCGGGCGACCTCGCCACGGTCATCGCGTCAGGCCCGACCGTGGCCGACCCAAGCACTTCCGCCGAAGCGCTGGCGATCATCAAACGCTACGGCATCGATATCCCGGTCTCGGTGCGCAACTGGTTGCAAAGCCCTGAGTCGGAAACCGTCAAACCCGGCGATCCGTCCCTAGCGCGCAGCCACTTCCAGTTGATCGCCCGTCCTCAGCAATCACTGGATGCGGCGGCGGTGAAATGCCGTCAGGCCGGATTCAGCACGCTGATCCTCGGCGACCTCGAAGGTGAGTCGCGCGAAGTGGCGAAAGTCCACGCCGGCATCGCCCGCCAGATCATCCATCACGGTCAGCCATTGGCAGCGCCGTGCGTGATTCTCTCCGGCGGCGAAACCACCGTGACCGTGCGTGGCAATGGCCGTGGCGGGCGCAACGCCGAATTCCTCCTCAGCCTCACCGACAGCCTCAAAGGCCAGCCCGGCGTCTACGCCCTGGCCGGTGACACCGACGGCATCGACGGCTCGGAAGACAACGCCGGTGCGATCATGACCCCGGACAGCTACGCCCGCGCCGCCGCCCTTGGCCTGAGCGCCAGCGACGAGCTGGATAACAACAACGGCTACGGTTATTTCGCGGCGCTCGATGCGCTGATCGTCACCGAGCCGACCCGCACCAACGTCAACGACTTCCGCGCCATTCTGATCCTTGAGAGCTGCAAATCATGACGCCTGATAAAAAGGTCAAAATCCTCGCCACCCTCGGCCCTGCTGTCGATGGCATCGAAGACATCCGTGAGCTGGTCGAGGCCGGGGTGAATATCTTCCGCCTGAACTTCAGCCACGGCGATCACGCCGATCACGCCAAGCGCTATCAGTGGATCCGCGAAGTCGAGCGCCAGCTCAACTACCCGCTGGGTATTCTGATGGACTTGCAGGGGCCGAAACTGCGCGTCGGCAAGTTCGCTGACGGCAAGGTGCAGTTGCATCGTGGTCAGGCATTCCGTCTTGATCTGGACGCGACGCCGGGCGATGAGTGCCGGGTCAATCTGCCGCATCCGGAGATCATTGCCGCGCTGGAAGCGGGCATGGATCTGCTGCTCGACGACGGCAAACTGCGTCTGCGCGTGGTCAGCAAATACGCTGATGCGATCGACACCACCGTGCTCAATGGCGGCGAACTGTCGGACCGCAAAGGCGTCAACGTGCCGCAAGCGGTGCTCGACCTCAGCCCGCTGACCGCCAAGGATCGTCGCGATTTGAGCTTCGGTCTGGAACTCGGCGTGGACTGGGTCGCGTTGTCGTTTGTGCAGCGCCCGCAAGACATCGTCGAAGCGCGCGCACTGATCGGCGACAAAGCCTTTTTGATGGCGAAAATCGAGAAGCCTTCCGCCGTTGAACAGTTGCGTGAAATCGCTGAATTGAGCGACGCGATCATGGTGGCCCGTGGCGACCTCGGCGTCGAAGTGCCCGCCGAAAGCGTGCCGCAGATTCAGAAAAACATCATCACTACGTGCCGTGAACTCGGCAAACCGGTGGTGGTGGCGACGCAGATGCTCGAGTCGATGCGCTTCTCCCCTGCCCCGACCCGCGCCGAGGTGACCGACGTTGCCAACGCCGTGGCCGAAGGTGCCGATGCGGTGATGCTCTCGGCAGAAACTGCCTCTGGCGAATACCCGCTGGAAGCTGTGCAGATGATGAGCAAGATCATTCGTCAAGTTGAGAACGGCCCGGATTATCAGACGCAACTCGACGTCAGTCGGCCGAAGGCTGAAGCGACCGTTTCCGATGCAATCAGTTGCGCGATCCGGCGTATCAGCAACGTGCTGCCGGTGGCGGTGCTGGTCAACTACAGCGAGTCCGGTGCATCGAGTCTGCGTGCGGCGCGGGAACGGCCGAAAGCGCCGATTCTCAACCTGACGCCGAACCTGCAGACCGCACGGCGATTGAGCGTGGCGTGGGGGATTCATTCGGTGGTCAATGATCGTCTGCGTCAGGTCGACGAGGTTTGCTCGACCGCGCTGGAAATCGCCCAGGCGCAGGGGATGGCCGAGCGTGGCGACACGCTGCTGATCACTGCCGGTGTGCCGTTCGGGCAGCCGGGGTCGACCAACTCGCTGCGGATCGAAACGTTGATCTGACTCCCCTCCATGATCGTTCCCACGCTCTGCGTGGGAACGATCAAACCTGGGGGAATAGCGGTTATTCCTTCGATCAAAATGCTTGAGCGCTACAACTGGCCTCATCGCCAGCAGGCGCCTCGGTTTCACTGACTTTCAGAACTGCCATGCCTGCCAATCATTTCAATACCCACTGCCCCGACTGGGCCGAGGCTTTGCTCAACGGTTTCAGTCAAATATTCCTCCAGCGTCATCCGCTGTGCGGCCTGCTGTGCCTGTTGGCGATTTTGCTGACGGCGCCCGTGCTGTTCGCCGGTGCGCTGCTCGGTGCCGTTGCCGGCCTGCTTACTGCACAACGGCGCAACTACGCCAAGGCCGATCGCCAGGCTGGACTGTTCAGCTACAACGGCATCTTGCTCGGACTGCTGCTGAGCCTGTATTTCCCCTGGTCGCCGATGCTGCCGCCGCTGATTCTTGCCGCCGGCGGCCTGAGCGCGATGATCACGCAGCAATGGCTCAAACACGTGTACAGCAGCCGTTTCATACCGGCCTACACCTCGCCGTTCGTGGCCATGAGCTGGGTCTTGCTGCTGTTTACCGAACCGTCGGCGCCGATGGCGCACATCGAGATGAACACGCTGAACGTGCTTGCCGCCGAATTGCGCGGTCTGGGCCAGGTGATGTTCCTCGGTCATCCACTGGCCGGCGCATTGATCGCCATTGGTTTGCTGATCGCTGATCGCCGGGCGTTTTGCTGGGCAATGCTCGCCTCGGCAATCGGCCTTGGTTCGAGCCTGCTGCATCACGAAACCAGCGCCGCTTTGCTCGGTTTCGGCAGTTACAACGCCGTGCTCGCCGCCCTCGCCTTCTCTTCGCAACGTCAACAACCGTGGCTGCCGCTGGTCGGCATCGTCCTCGCGCTGCTGGTTACACCGTTGTTTGCAGCGGTGGGTCTCGCCACGTTGACCGCGCCGTTCATCCTCGCGGGCTGGCTGATCCGCGCCGGGATTCAGATGCTCGGCAAAGCCACGGTCGAGCGTGCGCCTTGCGCTCATGGGGAGAATCAACCTAGGCTGCGCTGATCTTCGATTCAGGCGTTATCCATGGACAGCAGCAACAGTTGGCGCGAACGGCTTTACGTCATGATTTTCCAGAGCGACACCCGCGCCGGGCGTCGCTTCGACGGCATCCTGCTGTTGATCATCCTCGCCAGTCTGGTGATCGTGATGCTCGACAGTATCGACAGCATTCACCAGAACTACGCCGACGTGCTGGCCTACATCGAGTGGGGCTTCACGATCATCTTTCTCGGCGAGTACATCCTGCGTCTGTACTGTTCACCGAAACCGTTGCGCTACGCCTTCAGCTTCTACGGGCTGGTGGATTTACTGGCGATCGTGCCGGGCATCCTCGCGCTGTATTACAGCGATGCGCAGTACCTGCTGATTATCCGGATCATCCGCATGCTGCGGATCTTCCGTGTGCTCAAGCTCAGCCCGTATCTCAAGCAAGCCAATTATCTGATGTCGGCGCTGCGCGGCAGCAAGCAGAAGATCGTCGTATTTCTGGTCAGCGTCTGCACCCTGGTGACGGTGTTCGGCACCTTGATGTACGTGATCGAAGGCCCGGAACACGGCTTCACCAGCATTCCCAAAGGCATCTATTGGGCGATCGTCACGCTGACCACGGTGGGCTTCGGCGACATAGTGCCGAAGACGCCGCTGGGTCAGGTGATTTCGTCGCTGGTGATGATCACCGGTTACTCGATCATCGCCGTGCCCACGGGGATTTTCACCGCCGAACTGGCTAACGCCATGCGCGGTGAACAACTGCAACACGACTGCCCGGTGTGCAAGAAAAACAGCCATGAACATGGCGCGGCGTTCTGCTCGCGATGCGGCAATGCACTGTTCAAGAAACTGGAATAAGCAAAGAGCTTTTTAATCTTTAAACGACTATGCGCGCCCCGTTATAGTCAGTGGCAATTGAATATCACCCCCTGCTTCTACACCGATAAAACAAGGAATGCGCAGTGAAAAAACTCTTTGGCGCCTCACTTCTCGCCGCCGGCCTGGCCTTGGCCAACATCGCCCAGGCAGCCCCGACGCTGCTCAACGTTTCCTACGACGTGATGCGCGATTTCTACAAGGACTACAACACTGCGTTCCAGAAACACTGGCAAGCCGAGCACAACGAAAACATCACCGTGCAGATGTCTTTCGGCGGTTCGAGCAAGCAAGCGCGCTCGGTGATCGATGGCCTGCCGGCTGACGTCATCACCATGAACATGGCCACCGACATCAACGCCCTCGCCGACAACGGCAAACTGGTGCCGGAGAACTGGGTCACCCGTCTACCGAACAACAGCGCGCCGTTCACCTCGGCCACGGTGTTCATCGTGCGCAAAGGCAACCCGAAAGCCCTGAAAGACTGGCCGGATCTGCTCAAGGACGGCGTGCAAGTGATCGTGCCAAACCCGAAAACCTCGGGTAACGGTCGCTACACCTACCTGTCGGCCTGGGGTTATGTGCTGAAGAATGGCGGCGACGAAAACAAGGCCAAGGACTTCGTCGGCAAACTGTTCAAGCAAGCGCCGGTGCTCGATACCGGTGGCCGTGCGGCGACCACGACCTTCATGACCAACCAGATCGGCGACGTGCTGGTAACCTTCGAAAACGAAGCGGAAATGATTGCCCGCGAGTTTGGTCGTGATCAGTTTGAAGTGATCTACCCGAGCGTTTCCGCAGAGGCTGAGCCGCCGGTTTCCGTGGTCGATAAAGTGGTCGACAAGAAAGGCTCGCGTGCGGCAGCGGATGAGTATCTGAAGTACCTGTGGTCGCCGGAAGGTCAGGAAATTGCGGCGGCGAACTACCTGCGTCCGCGTGATCCGGCGGTGTTGGCCAAATACACCGATCGTTTCCCGAAAGTTGATTTCCTGTCGGTGGAGAAGACCTTTGGTGACTGGCGTACGGTGCAGAAGACTCACTTCAATGATGGTGGGGTTTTCGATCAGATTTATAGCGGGCAGTAAGGTTTAAGGCTGGCGTGAAAAAGGCGATCCACTGAGGTCGCCTTTTTTTGTGGCCGCTTTACCCTCACCCCAGCCCTCCCGAAACGTCGGACCGCCCAGAGGGAGAGGGGGCCGACCGTGGGATGCTCAAAAGATTTGCCGACCTGAAAGTGCTGCTGTGAATCCATAATCGCTGCAAGTCTTTCAGGTCGATGTATAGCGCCAGACACCTCGGTCAGTCCCCTCTCCCTCCGGGAGAGGGCTAGGGTGAGGGTCTGCTTTCACATCGGTGGCGTCACCCCATCCTTACCCGCAGAAATCGACTGCGCCGTCAGCGTGCCATCCGCACTCTGCGTCACGAACGTCACGATCTTCACCCCAACCTTCAGCAAACTCCGATCCCCCGGCACCAGATTGACGATCGGCACATCCTCCGGCACCAGAATCTTCTGCTGCCCGCCCTTGTAGTTCACCGTCAGCACCCGCCCGTTGCTCACCACAAGATCGCCGACGCTGCCATTGGTCATGCTGCTGCCCTTGGCCAGATCGAACGGCCGATGCCCGTCGCCGCTACCCGCCAGCTCCGGCGGAAACACATGCACTTCCAGCGCCTTGAGCGTGCCATCTTCCTGCGGCATCGCCGCCGAGCCGATGTAACTGCCAGGTTTGATGTCTTCGATATTGGCCAGGGTGACCGCGCGAACTTTGGTGTCGCCGGTCAGCTGAATCAACACGTTCTCGCCGCTGTTGACGTGGACTTTCAGGCTGTCGGTATTGACCCCGGTGATCTCTCCGCGCACACCGATGCGCATCCCCGGGGCATCGGCGGCCTGTGCGCTCATCGCGCCGAGCAGGCTAGTCAGGACAATCGTTGCGATAAGACGAAGCTTCATTGCAATCCTCCGGTCATGAATGTTGAACAAGCCAATGCGAACATAAGCACGCTATCGAACAGGATGTAAGTGAATGTATCATCGACCCTCAACGGTCGGACGCAAGGTCCGCCGATGGATGACTTGCCGAGTGCTCCTGTTCATTCCGCAACGGAATAACTGATATCAACCGACGGCGTCTTCTGCCCGCCCGGTTTGTCCCATAGCCTCACTGCATTCCCTTTCGCTGGATCGAGAAACCTTATGACCACCACCACTCACGCAATGACCCGAGGCATGGTGCTGCTGTTCGCTTTCTGCTGCGGCGCCATCGTTGCCAACATCTACTACGCACAGCCGATCATCGGCCTGATCGCACCGGACATAGGCCTCTCCGACACCATGGCCAGCTTCATCGTCTCGCTGACGCAGATCGGTTATGCGCTGGGCCTGTTCTTCCTGGTGCCGCTGGGCGACCTGCTGGAGAACCGCCGGTTGATGATCATCACCACCCTGGTGGCGATTGCCAGCCTATTGGCGGCGGCGTTTACCGATCAGCCGAATGTGTTTTTGCTGATCTCGTTGTTGGTCGGTTTCAGCTCGGTGTCGGTGCAGATCCTGATTCCATTGGCTGCGCATCTGGCACCGGAAGAATCCCGTGGCCGGGTGGTCGGCGGGATCATGGGCGGCTTGTTGCTGGGTATCCTGCTGGCGCGACCGGTGTCGAGCGTGGTCGCCGACCATTTGGGTTGGCGGGCGATGTTCATGATTGCCGCCGCATTGATGGCGGCGATCAGCGTGGTACTGGCGTTGACCGTGCCCAAGCGCCAGCCCGATCATAGCGCCACGTATGGCCAGTTGATCGGTTCGCTGTGGACCCTGCTACGCCAACAACCGGTATTGCGCCAACGCGCGTTTTATCAGGGCTGCATGTTCGCCACGTTCAGCCTGTTCTGGACTGCGGTGCCGCTGGAACTGGCGCGCAACCATGGTCTGTCGCAAAGCGAAATCGCGATCTTTGCCCTGGTCGGCGCCATCGGTGCCATCGCCGCGCCGATCAGCGGACGTCTGGCCGACGCTGGCCACACCCGCATCGCCTCGCTGCTGGCCATGGTCTTCGCCAGCCTGAGCTTCCTGCCCGCCTTCATCCACCCGGCCTACAGCGTCATCGGCCTGGCCGTGACCGGCGTGGTGCTCGATTTTTGTGTGCAGATGAACATGGTCCTCGGCCAGCGCGCGGTCTACTCGCTGGACGCCAAAAGCCGTGGCCGTTTGAACGCGCTTTACATGACCAGCATCTTTATCGGCGGCGCCTTCGGCTCGTCCGTCGCCAGCGCGGTGTATGAACATGGCGGCTGGTTGTGGATCGTGATTGTGGGAAGTGCGTTCCCGCTGTTGGCGTTGTTGCGGTTTTTGAGTGTTTCGCAGCGTGGTTCATTGGCAACGGCGTAAGGCGTCAAAAGCTTCGCGAGCAGGCTCGCTCCCACGGGTTATTCATTTAGCCTGAGGGAGCGATGAAGCTTAATAACGAACCAGTTTCTCCATCGCCGCATCCGCCAGAAAGGAGGAGCGGCTTTTGACGTTGTGTTCGCGCACATAACGATCGATGCGCTGAATTACATAGCCAGGCAACGTCACGTTGACCTTTTCGGTCTTGCCGAGATAAGGCGAAATATCCAGCTCCAGCATGCCCCAACCCATCTCGGCAAACTCTGGATTACTGCGATGAGCGGATGCCGAAGTCGGCATAGGAATCGACTCCCCGTCCGCCGCAATCTCCTGCAGCATGATGTGGGCGACTTCAACCGCCGCCTTGTAGGCATCTTCAAAGCTATCCCCTGCCGTAACGGCGCCGGGAATATCGGGGATCTGAATACCGATGGCAGTGTTCTCGTCTCCCCACTCGATACAGATTGGATATTGCATTACGGATCTCCTTCGTAACTGGCTGGCGGGTTGTACAACCCGGCACGCCGCCTGATGCTCTTGACCGTCCCCAACGGCAAATCCTTTTTCGGATGTGGGACGGGAATCGTGTACGGGTTGTATCGGTGCTTGAAGATGTGATGACTGCCGGCGACCCGATCCAGCACCCAGCCAGCCTCCTCCAGCTCCTTGATCAATTGCCTGCTTTGCACCAATCGCCTCCTTGGCTTGGTCTTTTAAAAATAACCCTAGAGTTATCTTTACTCAAGCACAGAAATCCAGAGAGCGACGTCCGGTTGTTTTACAGAGTGTGATTGAAACGCTAGGCCCTGAGCTTTGCGCAGCGCTTCCTTGAGCAATTTCTGTGCGAACCCAACAGGCACACAGCAAAACGGCGATCCAAAGATCGCCGTTTTCATTCACTGCCCGAACTGCTTGCCCAGCCCCGGTGGCACGCCGTGGATGTTGGTGTCTTCCCACGGGCCGTTGGGGCTGACGGAGCGGCTCCAGCCGTTGTTCCAGCGGTAGTAGGTGCGCTGGCGGTAGAAGGTGTTGGTCTGGTCGTCGAGGACGTAGACGCCGAGTTTCTGATCCCAGTGGCTGTTGCCGCCCGGTGGTGGGGCGAAGCTGGCTGAGGTGCGCGGGACGGGTTTGGCCGGTTTTGCCGGGATGCTTTTGCCTGGGGTCGGTGAGGTCGACGGGGTCGGGCTTGGCTGCGACGGCGGGATCGGCGGCAGGTTGGTGGTCGGTTCCGGTCGTTGCACCGCACATGCACTCAAGCCCAGGGCCAGTGTGAGGACTGTGATTCGGGCGATGGTGTGCATGGCGGTGCTTTCCTGTTGTGTCCGGCTATTGGTCCGGGCTGTCGATGGTCAGTTTTTGTAGCGCAGTGGTGCTACTGGCCAGAGGGCCGCTGCGACCGACCCACTCGCCGGCAGTCGGTTGGCCGGCACGGGAGATGCGCGCAACCAGTTGGACTTCAGGGAAGTTCGACAGTTTCAACTGCGGCATCATCGCGTCGGCATCGCCCAGTTCGACGGTCACCGGTAGATCGGCCACGGTCAGGCGTTTGGCCGCCAGCGGTGCCGGCGGGCCAGAGGTGGCGCGGGCAAAGATGAACACACTGTCGCCCGGTTGCACTTTGCTTCTGAGTTCGCTGGAAAGATCGACGCTGACTTTCAACAGCGCAGCTTTCGCGGCTTGCGGTGCTTGAGCGACTTTGCCGCCGCTGGCTTCGAGACGTTCGGCGGCGCGCTTGATCCCGCCTTGCAGCGCAGCGCGGGAACTGTCGTCCGGTGGCAATTGTGCGAGCAGACGATTCCAGTAATCGATGGCTTGCTGATAACGCTCGCCTTCAAACGCGGCGATACCGAGCAGGCCGAGGCTGGTGACTTCTTTCGGATCAGCCTTCAGCGCTTCGTCGGTCAGGGCCTGAATCTTTGCCGACCATTTCTTGCCATCAGCAAAGTACTGCGCCTGTGCCCACTGACCGAGCAGTTCCGGCTGGCGACCGGCCAGATTGGCGGCGCGTTCGAACATCTTCGCCGCGTCCGCCGGACGCTCTTGCGCCATGTAGGTCCGGCCGAGGAAATACAGGCCTTCCGCAGAATCCGGTTGCGCCGCGACGGCGCGCTCCAGACGTTGGGTCATTTCTTCCATCGACTGCGGCGCCTGGGCGAATTCGCGGGTCAGTTCGACCTTGTCGGCAGCACCGAAGTGCATATACAGGCCCAGGCCCAACACCGGCACCAGCACTGCCGCCAGCAGCGGCAACGGTTTGCCCAGTTTCGAGATACGCGGTGCGGCAACCCCTTCGGTATCCGCCAGTAACTCACGTGCAGCTTCGGCACGACCGCTGTCCATTTGCGCCGCGTCGAGCACGCCTTCAGCCTGTTGCGCTTGCAACTCGGCGACACGCTCCTGATACAACGCGACGTTCAGGGCAGTACGATCCTCTTCACGCTGGGCGCGACGTTCACGCAGCACCGGGATCAGCAGAAAACTCAGGGCGACCAGAAGCAACAGCCCTGCGGCAAGCCAGAAATCAATCATTCTTGGTTTTTATCCAACAGTTGGTCGAGGCGCTGACGCTCTTCACTGGACAGCGCTTGCGGGGTCTCGGCGCGCTGGCCGCGACGACGACGGACAATCACCGCTATCACCACCAAACCACCGAGCAACAGCCCGGCCGGGCCGAACCACAGCAGTGCGGTCTTGGCATTGAGCGCCGGTTTGTAGCGGACGAAATCACCGTAGCGATCAACCATGAAATCGATGATCTGCTGGTTGTCCTTGCCCTCGCCGAGCATGCGGAAAATCTCTTTGCGCAGGTCAGCGGCAATTGGCGCGTTGGAGTCGGCGATGTCCTGGTTCTGGCACTTGGGGCAGCGCAGTTCCTTGGTCAGTTCACGGAAACGCTCGCGATCACCTTCTTTGGCGAACTCGTAAGTATCGATGGCGGCATGGGCGACACCGACCAGACTCAAGCCCAATACCACGGCAGCCATAAAACGCTTCATAGCTTGGCCTCATCGACCAGTGCCTGGTACTTGGCCGCGAGTTTTTCGCGCCAGACTTGTTCGTCAATCACGCCGACGTACTTGTCGCGAATGATGCCCTTGGCGTCGATGAAGAAGGTTTCCGGAGCGCCGTAGACACCGAGGTTCAGGCCCAGCGAGCCTTCGTCGTCACGGATATCCAGCACGTACGGGTTGTGGAATTCGGCCAGCCACTTCAAGGCATCGGCGTTGGTGTCTTTGTAGTTGATGCCGTAGATCACCACGCCGCGCTCGGCGAGTTTGTTCAGCACCGGATGCTCGACCCGGCAGGAAATGCACCAGGTGCCCCAAACGTTGACCAGCGCCGGTTTGCCGAGGATGTCAGCCTTGGTCAGGCTCTTGTCGCCCTGCACGTTGGGCAGGGAAAACTCCGGGAATGGCTTGTTGATCATCGCCGACGGCAGTTCCGCCGGATCGAGGTACAGACCGCGATAAAGAAACACCGCCACCAGCAGGAAAATCGCCAGTGGCACCAGCATCAACCAACGTTTCATGCCGCCGCTCCCGTCATGCCCAGGGCTTCACGCACCTTGGCTTTCACCTTGACCCGATACCGTCGATCCAGCGCCGCCAGCAAGCCACCGAACCCGGTGAGCAAGCCGCCGAACCAGATCCAGCGCACGAACGGTTTGACGTGCACCCGCACGGCCCACGCGCCATTTTCCAGCGGTTCGCCGAGGGCGACATAAAGGTCACGGGTGAAACCGGCGTCGATGCCGGCTTCGGTCATCATCGAACTTTGCACGGTGTACAGACGTTTTTCCGGGTGCAGTACGCTGATTTCCTTGCCGTCGCGGATCACGCGAATGGTGCCTTTGTCCGAGGTGAAGTTCGGCCCTTCGAAGTGCTTGGCGCCTTCGAAAATGAAGTGATAACCGGCCAGGTCCATCGACTCGCCCGGCGCCAGACGCAGATCGCGTTCGGCACTGTTCTGGCTCGACAACACCACGCCCAAGGCGCACACAGCGATGCCGAGGTGGGCGATCTGCATGCCCCAATAGCTGCGGGTCAGTGTCGGCAGGCCTTTGATCAGGCCTTTGTGACGGGTCTTGTCGACGATGTCGCGGACACCGGCGAGCAATACCCACGCGGCCAGCAGGAAGGTCGCGATCACCGCCCAGTTGAAATCGCCGTAAGCGACACCGGCCACCACCGCCAGCGCAACGCTGCCGAGCAGCACTGGCGTGAGCATGCCGGCCAGCCATTTCACTGGAGTGTCCTTCCAGCGGACGATCACACCGACCGCCATGACCATCATCAGCAACGCCATCAACGGAATGAACAGTGCGTTGAAGTACGGCGGACCCACCGACATCTTGGCGCCGCTGAGGGCATCGAGAATCAGCGGGTACAGCGTACCGAGCAGGATCATCGACGCCGCCACTACCAGCACCAGGTTGTTGCCCAGCAGCAGGGTTTCCCGCGACCACAGGTTGAAACCGACCTGACTCTTGACCACCGGCGCGCGCAGGGCGAACAGGGTCAGCGAGCCGCCGACCACAAACAGCAGGAAGATCAGGATGAACACGCCGCGCTCAGGGTCCGAGGCAAACGCGTGCACCGAAGTCAGCACGCCGGAACGCACCAGGAACGTCCCGAGCAGGCTCAGGGAGAACGCGGCAATCGCCAGCAACACCGTCCAGCTCTTGAACACGCCACGTTTTTCCGTGACCGCCAGCGAGTGAATCAGCGCGGTGCCGACCAGCCAAGGCATGAAAGAAGCGTTTTCCACCGGGTCCCAGAACCACCAGCCGCCCCAGCCGAGTTCGTAATACGCCCACCACGAACCGAGGGTGATGCCGATGCCGAGGAAGGCCCAGGCGACGATCGTCCATGGGCGCGACCAGCGTGCCCACGCGGCATCAAGACGACCGCCCATCAACGCGGCGATGGCGAAGGCAAACGCCACCGAAAAACCGACGTAACCCATGTACAACATCGGCGGGTGAACGATCAGGCCGATGTCTTGCAACAACGGGTTCAAGTCGGCGCCATTGCTCGGCATTTGCGGCAGGATGCGTTTGAACGGGTTGGACGTGAGGATCAGAAACAGCAGGAAACCGGTGCTGATCATGCCCATCACCGCCAGAACGCGGGCAAGCATCACTTGCGGCAACTGCCGGGAAAACACCGACACCGCGAAGGTCCAGCCACCGAGAATCAGGGCCCACAGCAGCAACGACCCTTCGTGAGCGCCCCACACCGCGCTGAATTTGTAATACCACGGCAACGCGGTGTTGGAGTTGTTCGCCACATACGCGACGGAGAAGTCATCGGTCATGAACGCGTAGGTCAAAATGCCGAACGCAAACAGCAAAAAGGCAAACTGTCCCCACGCGGCCGGCTGGGCCAGACTCATCCAGAAACGGTCGCCACGCCAGGCACCGACCAATGGCACCACGGCCTGCACCAGGGCAAAACACAGCGCCAGGATCATCGCCAGATGACCCAACTCAGGAATAAAAATCGCCGACGTCATCGATCAACCCTCCTTAGCAGGCGTTGGTGCGGATTGACCGCTGTCTTTCAACGCTTTGGTCACTTCCGGCGGCATGTACTTCTCGTCGTGCTTGGCCAGCACTTCATCGGCGACGACCACGCCGTCAGCGTTGAGCTTGCCGAGGGCGACGATGCCCTGCCCTTCGCGGAACAGGTCCGGGAGGATGCCGCGATAGGCGATGGTCACGGATTTATTGAAGTCGGTGACGACGAATTTGACGTCGAGGGAATCCGGCGAACGTTGCAGCGAGCCCTTCTCGACCATGCCGCCAGCGCGGATGCGCGTGTCTTGCGGGGCTTCGCCATTGGCGATCTGGGTCGGGGTATAGAACAGATTGATGTTCTGCTGCAGGGCGCTGAGGGCCAGGCCGACGGCAGCGCCGACCCCGACCAGAATGGCCAGAATGATGATCAGACGTTTCTTGCGCAGCGGATTCACTTGCCGTTCTCCCGGCGCAGACGACGCGCCTCTTGTTGCAGATAACGCTTGCGGGCCGCGATCGGCGCCACCACGTTGAGGATCAGCACCGCCAGACAGATGCCGTAGGCCGACCAGACATACAGGCCATGATGGCCCATGGCGAGGAAGTCGCCGAATGAAGCAAAACTCATCGAGCGGCCTCCAGACTGTGCTGCACTTCTTCTTTCACCCAACTGGCGCGGGCTTCGCGCTTGAGCACTTCAAGGCGCATGCGCAGCAACAGCACGGCGCCAAAGAAGCAGTAGAAACCCAGCACCGTCAGCAGCAGTGGCAGCCACATTTCCGCCGGCATCGCCGGTTTTTCAGTCAGGGTGAAGGTCGCGCCCTGGTGCAGGGTGTTCCACCACTCCACCGAGTATTTGATGATCGGGATGTTGATCACGCCGACGATGGCCAGTACGGCGCAGGCCTTGGCGGCGCTGTCGCGGTTGCTGATGGCATTGCCCAGCGCGATCACGCCGAAATACAGAAACAGCAGAATCAGCATCGAGGTCAGGCGCGCATCCCAGACCCACCACGAGCCCCACGTCGGTTTGCCCCAGATCGCCCCGGTGACCAGCGCCACGGCGGTCATCCACGCGCCAATCGGTGCGGCGCATTGCAGGGCGACGTCGGCCAGTTTCATCTTCCACACCAGCCCGACCACACCGCACACCGCCAGCATCACGTAGATCGACTGAGCGAGCATCGCGGCAGGCACGTGAATATAGATGATGCGAAAGCTGTTGCCTTGCTGATAATCCGGCGGCGCGAAGGCCAGGCCCCAAACGACGCCGACACCAATCAGCAGCAACGCTGCGATGCTCAACCACGGCAGAAACTTGCTGCTGATGCCGTAGAACCACTTGGGCGAGCCGAGCTTGTGAAACCAGGTCCAGTTCATACTGTTTCCATCACGGGTGCCGCTCATCGGTGTGAGCAGTCTCAGGGTCTTTGCTGGTTAAATTTTAACCAGACCTCATTATTCGCCGACGCTGATCTTCAGGCCAGCAGCTATTGCAAAGGGTGTCAGGGTGATCGCCAGGGCGGTCAGGCTACCCAGCCACAGCAGATACCCGGTCGCCGGCATGCCTTGGAGGGCGGCCTGCAAGGCGCCACTGCCGAGGATCAACACCGGGATGTACAACGGCAGAATCAGCAGCGCCAGCAACAGGCCGCCACGTTTCAAACCGACCGTCAGTGCCGCGCCCACCGCGCCAAGCAAGCTCAGTACCGGTGTACCCAGCAACAACGAAAGCAGCAAAACCGGCAGGCAGGCGACAGGCAAACCGAGCATCAACGCCAGCAACGGTGAGAGCAAAACCAGTGCCAGACCGGAGAAAAGCCAGTGTGCCAGTACCTTGGCCAATACCAGAAGTGGTAGCGGGTGCGACGAAAGGACCCACTGTTCCAGGGATCCGTCTTCGAAATCACTGCGGAACAGCCCGTCCAGCGAGAGCAGGACCGACAACAGCGCCGCCACCCAGACTAACCCGGGGGACAGGTTTTGCAACACTTGAGTTTCCGGGCCGACGGCCAGCGGGAACAACGCGATGACGATGGCGAAGAAAATCAGCGGATTGGCCAGCTCCGCCGGGCGGCGAAACAGCAGTCGGGACTCACGGGCAACCAGCAGGCCAAACACACTCATACTGCCCAGTTCCCCAAATCGATGTCGCGATAACCGGCCGGCATCCGGCTCAGCGTGTGGTGCGTGGTCAACACCACCAGACCACCGCGTTCGCAGTGCCCGGCCAGATGCTCTTCGAGCTGCGCCACGCCTTGTTTATCGAGGGCAGTGAACGGTTCATCGAGAATCCACAGCGGCGGGCTGTCCAGATACAAGCGCGCCAGCGCCACGCGACGTTGCTGACCAGCGGACAGGCTGTGGCAGGGAACATCTTCGAAACCGCGCAATCCTACTGCTGCCAGCGCTTGCCAGATGGCATCACGCTCGGCGGGATGATGCAGCGCGCAGAGCCACGAAAGGTTCTCTTCCGGGGTCAGCAGATCCTTGATCCCGGCGGCGTGACCGATCCACAGCAAGTTGCGTGCGAGTTCGCTGCGTTGTTCGGTCAGCGGCTGGCCATTGAGCAGGACTTGCCCGGCGGTCGGCTGCATCAGCCCTGAAAGCAGGCGCAAAAGGCTGGTCTTGCCGCTGCCATTGGGTCCGCTGATCTGCACCATATCGCCACTGGCCAGTCTCAATTCGAGATTTTCGAAGAGCAGCCGCAGATCACGTTCACACGCAAGGGCAACGGTTTGCAGAACAGGACTGGTCAAGGGATCACGGGCCTTATACGGTTCAAGTCGGCTCTGGCGCGGCCGTTAAAGAGATGCAGCATAGATGCATTGACGGCTCGATCTAGAGAGCTGGGTCAAACAATTGCTATGTTTTTTATTCGAAGCGCAAGACGGGCGGCATTATACATGTCGTGCCTTACTCTCAAGAGTGCATTTTCCTCAGGTTGTGTCCGCGTATGACAGGCGAAATGAACATCCTCCCGCTCCCGCCCACCACCCCGGCGACCGTTCGCCCGCAGGTCGGTGAGCTGCTCAAGCTGCTGACCCCGGTCGAAGGCCTGATCGGCGCCGGGCAAAGCGCCAAGGCCGAGGTGTTGTCGCTCAAGCAGGCGGATCAGACTTTTCAGTTATTGCTCAAGGTGACCGTCGACGGCGGACGCCAGACCACCGTGCAAGCGACCAGCAATCTGCCGTTGCCCCAAGGCACCAGTCTGGCGATCACCCAACCCTCGGCGGGCAATCTGGCGATCACCGTGCAGCAGGCCATCGCCAGCAGTGTCGCCGCCCTCACCCGCATCGACACCGCGCAATTGCCGGTCGGCACGCTGTTGCAAGGCAAGGTGCTGACCTCGCAGGCGCTGCCGCAGACGCCCGGGCAAGCGGCGGTATTCCGTTCGCTGGTCACTCTGCTCAACACCGCACAGAGCGGCAGCACACTGACCATCGACAGCCCGCAGCCGCTGCGCATCGGTACTTTGCTTTCGGCGTTGGTCGAAGATGCACAAACCCTGAAATTCCTGCCGATGAGCAGTCGTCAGGAACAACTGGCGGTGAGTCAGCAATTGGTCGGCCAGCAAAGTCGTCAGGCGTCACTCGGTGGGCTGTTGAACGCACTACAGAATCTACCGCCAGCCGATGACTCGACCTCTGCAGATTTGCGCGCGGTGGTCGACAAACTGCTCGCCAGCCTGCCCGATGTACAACAACTGAGCACCGCCAAAGGCGTGGCACTGGCGCTGGCCAATAGCGGCGTGTTCCTCGAAGCCAAGCTGCTGACCGGACAAACCCCGACGCTGGCCCCGGACATGAAAGCCGATCTGCTCAAGCTGATCGCACAACTGACCCCAGGCCTGCCGAGCAGCACCAGTTTCAACGCGATCATCGCCGCCAACACCCTGGCGCAAGCGCTGCCGAGTTTCGTCCGCAACGCCCTCGGCATGCTCGGCCAGGTCAGCGCCAAACCGGTACCGAGCAGCTTCCCGCTGCCCGAGCGTTTGCTGCAAAGTCAGGACGGCGAAGGCGATCTGGAACAGTTGCTGCGTCTCGCCGCTGCCGCCGTTTCGCGCCTGCAAAGCCATCAACTGTCGAGCCTCGAGCAGACCGGCGTTACCGACGACGGCCGCCTGCTCAGCACCTGGCAACTGGAAATCCCCATGCGCAACCTGCAGGACATCGTGCCGCTGCAGGTCAAGTTCCAGCGCGAAGAAGCGCCGGAGCGAGAGCCGCAACCGAATGAACGTCGCGATGAGCGCGAGCCCAAGCAACAACTGTGGCGCGTCGATCTGGCGTTCGACATGGAACCGCTCGGGCCGATGCAGATTCAGGCGCAACTGATCGCCGGCAGCCTGTCCAGCCAACTGTGGGCCGAGCGGCCGTACACCGCCGACCTGATCGGCAACAACCTGTTCGCCCTGCGCCAGCGTCTGCTTGATCGCGGGCTCAACGTCGGCGACATCGACTGCCACCTCGGCACGCCGCCGCAAGGCAATCAAACCCGTCTTGAACACCGCTGGGTCGACGAAACCGCATGAACGATTCCACTGCCCCACGCCAGGCCATCGCCCTCAAATACGACGGCAACCACGCCCCGACCCTCACCGCCAAAGGTGATGACGAACTGGCCGAAGAAATCCTGCGCATTGCTCGCGATTGCGAAGTGCCGATCTATGAGAACGCTGAACTGGTGCGATTACTGGCGCGGATGGAATTGGGCGACAGCATTCCCGAAGAGCTGTATCGCACGATCGCCGAGATCATCGCGTTTGCGTGGAATCTGAAGGGCAAATTCCCTGAGGGGCAGGACCCGAATGCGCCGATGGTCGAGAAGGACGTCACCGATCGCGGGGATGATTACTGAGCCTTAAAAGCAAAAGATCGCAGCCTTCGGCAGCTCCTACATTGGAATGCGTTTCCCTGTAGGAGCTGCCGAAGGCTGCGATCTTTTGATCTTGCTTGCCGCTAAAAGCTCGAAACTCTTAGCTGCCTTTATGTAGTTTGCGCATCAACTCCGCCTCAGCCTGGGTCAACCCGCAGGACTGAGTCAGTTCATCGACGCTTGCGCCCATGCCCACCAGTTTCGCCGCCTGGGCGAATGACAGGCTCGACGGGTCGCGCTGTTCCAGCTGAACGATTTTGTCCGGCAACGGACCGACGACCGCGCGCAGCTCGTGCAGGGCTTCGCCCATGCGCACGTTGCCGTTCTGGTAATCGTCGACACGCTTGGCCAGTTCCTTGATGCGTTGATCACGCAGCGCATCGCCCTGAGCCTGTTGCGCAGCGATCACCCGCTGCGCCTTGATGTACGACACAAACATTGCCAGCGTGCCTGCCCAGAAGAGGAACAGGACAATGACCGCGACTTCGAGAATCAATCAGATGTTCTCCAGATCCGACCATTCTTCTTCGCTCATCATCTTGTCCAGCTCGACCAGGATCAGCAACTCGTTGTTCTTGTTGCACACGCCCTGGATGAACTTGGCCGACTCTTCGTTGCCGACGTTCGGCGCCGTCTCGATTTCCGACTGACGCAGGTAAACCACTTCGGCGACGCTGTCGACCATGATGCCGACGACTTGCTTGTCGGCTTCGATGATGACGATACGGGTGTTGTCGCTGATCTCGCCGCTGTTCAGGCCGAAGCGCTGACGGGTGTCGATCACGGTGACCACGTTACCGCGCAGGTTGATGATGCCCAGCACGTAGCTCGGCGCACCCGGCACTGGAGCGATCTCGGTGTAGCGCAGCACTTCCTGCACGCGCATCACGTTGATGCCGTAGGTTTCGTTGTCCAGTTTGAAGGTAACCCATTGCAGGATCGGATCTTCAGAACCCTTTGCCGCCGTCGCCTTGTCGTTCATACCCTAGCCCCTCGAAGTACCGCCCTAGCGGTGTATGTTTCGTACGCCGGCATGCGTCTGCCGGAAGTGTCTGTTATGTAGGTTTGTGATTCGGCTTACTGCCGGACATGTGTTTTGCCCCACCGCTGGCGATCAACTCGGCCAGTGCGGAAACGTCAAGCAAGGCGCACATGTGTTCAATCACCGTGCCGGCGAGCCATGGCCGCTGACCCCGGTGACTTCTCCATTTAATTTCATTCGGGTCCAGACGCAACGAGCGACTGACCTGATGCACCGCCAGGCCCCACTCGTAACCTTGTACCGAAATCACGTACTGCAGGCCCTGACGGAAGTCATCGCGGTAGCGATCCGGCATGACCCAGCGTGCCGTGTCCAAAACTTTCAAATTACCGGCCTGGCTCGGCAGGATCCCGAGGAACCACTCCGGCTGACCGAACAGCGGCGTCAGCTCGTGGCCGGCCAGCGAATAGATCGAGCCAAGGCACACCAGCGGCACGGCCAAGGTCAGCCCGGCGACGTCGAACAACAGGCATTCGAACGCTTCGGAGGCCCAGGCCGGACGGCCATCGGTTTCCACCGGTGGTGGCGTGTTGTTCGGCGGCAGATGCACTTCCACCAGCGGCGGCACCAGCGTCTGCTCGACAGGCGCGGGTGCGGGTGCAACTGGAGCTGGAGCCGGTTCGACCACCGCCGGTTCCGGCGCGGTTTTCAGCAACTGGGTTTGCAGCAGCGGTGCCAGTGTCGAAACGGACGCGCGAACCGGCTCGGCTTCTTCGATCAATGCAACCGGTGCCTTGGCGACCGCTGCGGCGGCAGGCGCAACAACCGGTGCGACAGGTTTGGCAGCCTTCTGCGCATCACGCGCCTGCTCTTCCAGCACCGCAGCCTGGAACTCGTCCAGTGCCTCGGTGCTTTCGACAACTTCAGGCTGCGCCTCAATGACCGGCGGCAGCTCGTCAGGAATTTCCTGCAGCAAATTATCCAGATAAGACTGCAGCGCCAATTGCGGCTTCGACGTCAACTTGACCGGCCGATTCATACGCAACCCCATGTAGGAGCTGCCGCAGGCTGCGATCTTTTGATCTTTTCAGGAGCGCCACTAAGCAAGATCAAAAGATCGCAGCCTGCGGCAGCTCCTACAAGGTTCAACGTCATTCAAGCCACCTGCGGAACAAGTTGTTGCGCCAACAGATGCTTGAGCAGCGCGCGGTAGGCCAGCACGCCACGGCTCTTGCCGTCGAATTGCGAAGGCGTGACACCGGCACGGCTGGCATCGCGCAGACGAGTGTCGACCGGGATATAACCCTGCCAGATCTCTTCCGGGAATTTGTCACGCAGCACACGCAAGGTGTGCATCGAGGCCTGGGTACGGCGATCGAACAGGGTCGGCACGATGCTGAACGGCAGCGCCTGTTTGCGCGAGCGGTTGATCATCGCCAAGGTGTTGACCATGCGTTCCAGACCTTTGACGGCCAAGTGTTCGGTCTGCACCGGAATCACCAATTGCTGGCTCGCCGCGAGGGCGTTGACCATCAGCACGCCGAGCAACGGCGGGCTGTCGATCACAGCGTAATCGAAGTCCTGCCACAGTTGCGCCAGACTCTTGGCGATCACCAGACCGAGGCCACTCTGCCCCGGCGACTGACGCTCAAGGGTCGCCAGTGCGGTGCTCGATGGCAGCAGGGAAATGCGTTCGTCACTGGTCGACAACAGCAACTGCCCCGGCAGGCCTTGCGGCACGCTGCCCTTGTGCAGAAACAGGTCGTAGTTGCTGTGTTCCAGGCTGTCGGGATCGTAACCGAAATAGCTGGTCATCGAGCCGTGCGGGTCGAGATCGACCACAACCACGCGCTTGCCCGCCTCGGCCAGCAACCCGGCTAAAGCGATGGAAGATGTGGTTTTACCGACACCACCCTTTTGATTGGCGACTGCCCAGACTCTCATTCAGTTCGTTCCTCCCGGCCGATATGCTCGACCGAGACATAGCTCAGCGTGTTAATGCGGGTGACGGAGAATTGACGGCACTCTCGCGTCCCGGCGTCTTGACCGGGGTCGGTGCAGTTTGTGTGCCAGCCCGCTTCAATGCAGCGTCCGGTTGCGCGTTAGCGGTTCCGGTGCCCGTGAGGCTGCGCCGTACATCGAGATTTCGCGAGACCACCAGAACCACCCGGCGGTTTTTCCCTCGGCCTTCAGCGGTAGCGTTGTTGGCCACCGGTTGAAACTCGCCGTAACCCACCGATGCCAATCGGCCAGGGTTCACACCCTGCATCGCCAGCATGCGCACGATGCTCGCCGAACGCGCCGAGGACAGCTCCCAGTTGGTCGGGTACTGCGCGGTGCGGATCGGTTGATCATCGGTGAAGCCTTCGACGTGAATCGGGTTGTCGAACGGTTTCAGAATCGCCGCAACCTTGTCGATGATGTTGAAGGCGATGTCACTCGGCATGGCGTCGCCGCTGCCGAACAACAGGCTGGAGTTGAGCTCGATCTCGACCCACAGTTCGTTGCCGCGCACGGTCATCTGGTTGGAACTGATCAAGTCGCCGAACGCAGCGCTGATGTCATCGGCGATGCTTTTCAGCGGATCGCTGGCGCCGGCGATACCGGCGTCGATCTGCTCGGCGTCCTTGACCAGCGGCTTGGCCGGGGTCACGGTTTTCGGCCGCTCGTCGCCAATCGGGATCGGTTTGAGCGCGCGGTCGGAGTCTTTGAATACGCCGACCAGCGCTTCGGAAATTTCCTTGTACTTGCCTTCGTTGATCGACGAAATCGAGTACATCACCACGAAGAACGCGAACAGCAACGTGATGAAATCCGCGTAGGACACGAGCCAGCGCTCGTGGTTGACGTGTTCTTCCTGATGCCTGCGACGAGCCATGAGGTTATTCCCTTAATCCATGAAGCCTTGCAGCTTCAACTCAATGGAGCGAGGGTTTTCACCTTCGGCGATCGACAGGATCCCTTCCAACAACATTTCGCGATAACGCGACTGCCGCAACGCAATTGACTTCAGCTTGGCGGCAATCGGCAGCAACACCAGGTTGGCACTGGCCACGCCGTAAATGGTCGCGACAAACGCCACGGCGATGCCGCTGCCCAGTTGTGTTGGATCCGCGAGGTTACCCATCACATGGATCAGGCCCATCACCGCACCGATGATGCCGATGGTTGGCGCGTAGCCGCCCATGCTTTCAAAGACTTTTGCGGCTTCGATGTCGCGGGCTTCCTGGGTGTAGAAATCCACCTCGAGGATGCTACGGATCGCTTCCGGCTCGGCACCGTCGACCAGCAATTGCAAGCCTTTGCGCGAGTAATTGTCGGGTTCGGCATCGGCCACGCCTTCAAGGCCCAGCAGGCCTTCCTTGCGCGCGGTGAGACTCCAGTTGACGACGCGATCAATGCCACCGGCCAGATCGACCCGTGGCGGAAACAGAATCCAGGCGAGGATCTGCATGGCGCGCTTGAACGCGCTCATCGGCGATTGCAGCAGTGCGGCACCGATGGTGCCGCCCAGTACGATCAATGCCGCCGGGCCGTTGGCCAGCGCACCGAGATGACCACCTTCAAGGTAGTTACCACCGATGATGGCGACGAACGCCATGATGATCCCGATAAGGCTTAAAACATCCATCAGATACACGCCTCGACAATGTGTTTGCCGATGTCGTCGAGGCTGTACACCGCGTCGGCGAGGTCAGCTTTGACGATGGCCATTGGCATGCCGTAGATCACGCAACTAGCTTCGTCTTGCGCCCACACGGCGCTGCCGCCCTGCTTGAGCAGACGCGCGCCTTCACGGCCGTCGGCGCCCATGCCGGTCAACACCACCGCCAGAACTTTGTCGCCGTAGGATTTCGCCGCCGAACCGAAGGTGATGTCCACGCACGGCTTGTAGTTCAGACGCTCGTCGCCCGGGAGGATTTTCACCGCGCCACGGCCGTCGATCATCATTTGCTTGCCACCCGGCGCGAGCAACGCCAGGCCCGGACGCAGGATGTCGCCATCCTCGGCTTCCTTGACGCTGATGCGGCAGAGCTTGTCGAGACGCTCGGCGAAGGCCTTGGTGAACGCCGCCGGCATGTGCTGGATCAACACGATCGGTGCCGGGAAGTTCGCTGGCAACTGAGTCAGCACGCGTTGCAGGGCCACTGGGCCGCCAGTTGAAGTACCGATGGCAACCAGTTTGTAGGCCTTGCGTTTCGGCGCCGGCGACGACGCGCTGGCGGCCGGGGCGCGAGTTGGCGCTGGAGCTGGAGCCGGACGCGTTGGCGCACTGGTGCTGTGACTGCTGTGGCTGCTGAAGCTGGACGCAGCTGGGGTCGGTGCAGGCGCAGGAGCAGCTACTGGCGCAGGTGCGCTGTAAGCACTGAAACGACGGTTACTGCGCGAAATGCTATGGACCTTTTCGCACAACAGTTGCTTGACCTTCTCTGGGTTACGCGAGATGTCTTCGAAATTCTTCGGCAGGAAATCCACCGCGCCGGCGTCCAGCGCATCGAGGGTGACCCGGGCGCCTTCGTGGGTCAGCGAGGAGAACATCAACACCGGGGTCGGGCAGCGCTGCATGATGTGCCGCACTGCCGTGATGCCGTCCATCATCGGCATCTCGTAGTCCATGGTGATCACGTCCGGCTTGAGCGCCAGCGCCTGATCAATCGCCTCTTTACCGTTGGTTGCGGTGCCGACCACCTGAATGCTCGGATCCGCAGAAAGAATTTCCGAGACGCGGCGGCGGAAAAAACCCGAATCGTCCACCACCAGGACTTTGACTGCCATAAACACTCCATTAGGTGCGGCGGGACGTTATCGCCCCGCCGCCCCGGATTCAAATACGCCGTGCGGCGTAACGCTTGAGCATGCTTGGAACATCGAGAATCAGCGCGATGCGGCCGTCACCGGTAATGGTGGCGCCGGACATGCCCGGAGTGCCCTGCAGCATTTTGCCCAATGGCTTGATGACCACTTCTTCCTGACCGACCAGTTGATCGACGACGAAGCCGATCCGCTGAGTGCCCACCGAAAGGATCACCACGTGGCCTTCACGCTGCTCTTCGTGAGCGGCGGAGCTGACCAGCCAGCGCTTGAGGTAGAACAATGGCAGCGCCTTGTCCCGCACGATCACCACTTCCTGACCGTCGACGACGTTGGTGGTCGACAGGTCGAGGTGGAAGATTTCGTTGACGTTGACCAACGGGAACGCAAACGCCTGATTGCCGAGCATCACCATCAGGGTTGGCATGATCGCGAGGGTCAGCGGCACCTTGATGACGATCTTCGAGCCCTGGCCCTTGGTCGAGTAAATGTTGATCGAACCGTTGAGCTGGGAAATCTTGGTCTTCACCACGTCCATGCCGACACCGCGGCCGGACACGTCGGAGATCTCGGTCTTGGTCGAGAAACCCGGGGCGAAAATCAGGTTGTAGCACTCGGTATCGCTGAGGCGATCGGCCGCGTCCTTGTCCATCACGCCGCGTTTTACCGCAATGGCGCGCAGGACGTTCGGGTCCATGCCTTTGCCGTCATCGGAAATCGACAGCAGGATATGGTCGCCCTCTTGCTCGGCTGCCAGTACCACGCGACCGCCACGGGCCTTGCCCGACGCTTCGCGTTCTTCCGGCGACTCGATGCCGTGGTCGACGGCGTTGCGCACCAAGTGGACCAGCGGGTCGGCCAGGGCCTCGACAAGGTTTTTGTCGAGGTCGGTTTCTTCACCCACCAGTTCCAGGTTGATCTCTTTCTTGAGCTGACGCGCCAGATCTCGAACCAGACGCGGGAAGCGCCCGAAGACTTTCTTGATTGGCTGCATCCGCGTCTTCATAACGGCGGTCTGCAAGTCAGCCGTGACCACGTCGAGGTTCGACACGGCCTTTTGCATGGCTTCATCGCCGCTGTTCAGGCCCAGACGCACGAGACGGTTACGCACCAGCACCAGCTCGCCAACCATGTTCATGATTTCGTCGAGACGTGCCGTGTCGACGCGCACGGTGGTTTCGGCTTCGCTCGCCGGTTTTTCCGGTGGCGGTGTTGCCGGCGCACGGGCCGGAGCCGGTGCAGCAGCGGCGGCCGGTTTTGGCGCTTCGGCTTTCGGCTCAGGCTTGGCAGCAGGCTTGGGCGCTGCAGCAGCGGCCGGTGCCTTGGCAGCCGGTGTGGTGACGGTCGAAGCTCTGCCAGCAGCGGCGGTGCCGACTTCGGAGAACTTGCCTTTGCCGTGCAATTCGTCGAGCAGCGATTCGAACTCGTGATCGCTGATCAGATCGCTACCGGCCGCCGCAGCAACCGGTGCGGCTGGCGCAGGTGCCGACGCAATCGCCGACTCCAGCGCATCGACGGCAAAGTTGCCCTTGCCATGCAACTGATCGAGCAGGGCTTCGAATTCGTCGTCGGTGATATCAGAGCTGTCGCCCTTGGCCGGAGCCGCAGGGGCTGCCGCCGCTGGCGCAACCGCGTCCACCGCAAACTGGCCCTTGCCGTGCAGTTGATCGAGCAAAGACTCGAACTCGGCATCGGTGATTTCATCGCTCGCGGCTTCAGCGGCCGTTTGCACAGGGGCAGCAGCGGCCGGGGCTTCGGCTTCAGCCTTGACGGCGTTCAGCGAGTCCAACAGCTGTTCAAATTCGTTATCGGTGATGTCGCCCGACGCGTCGCCTTCGACGACCAGTTCTTCGATCATCTCGGCCACTGGCGAAGCCGGGGCTGTGTCCGCCGATTGCGGTTCGGCCAGACGCGCCAGGGCGGCCAGCAGTTCCGGGGTGGCCGCGGTGATCGGCGCACGCTCACGAACCTCAGTGAACATGCTGTTCACCGCGTCCAGCGCTTCGAGGACAACGTCCATCAGTTCTGCATCAACGCGACGTTCACCCTTGCGCAGGATGTCGAACACGTTTTCGGCGATGTGACAGCACTCCACCAGCTCATTGAGCTGAAGGAAGCCGGCGCCCCCTTTTACAGTGTGGAAACCGCGAAAAATTGCGTTGAGCAGATCTGCGTCATCCGGACGGCTTTCCAGCTCGACCAGTTGTTCGGACAGTTGCTCAAGAATCTCGCCGGCCTCAACCAGGAAATCCTGAAGGATCTCTTCATCGGCGCCGAAGCTCATTAATGGGGTGCTCCTACAGGTCTAAAAACCCAAAAAACCTAAAATTCCAAAACTCTAGAACCCGAGGCTGGATAACAAATCGTCCACATCGTCCTGACCGGACACAACGTCTTCTCGTTTATCGGCATGAATCTGCGGACCTTCACCCTGCGAGAGATGTTTTTGTGGATCTTTTTCTGCAAGCATCGCGGCGCGGTCATGTTCGATGCCCGCAAAGCGGTCGACCTGACTGGCCATGAGCACGAGTTTGAGCAAATTGCTTTCGACTTCGGTGACCAGTTGGGTCACACGCTTGATCACCTGACCGGTGAGGTCCTGGTAATCCTGGGCCAGCAGGATGTCGTTGAGATTGCTCGACACCGCACGGTTGTCCGTGCTGCTGCGTGACAGAAAACCGTCGACCCGGCGCGCCAGTTCACGGAACTCTTCAGCCCCGACCTCGCGACGCATGAAGCGGCCCCAATCGGCGCTCAACGTCTGGGCTTCGTCAGCCAGACCATTGACCACCGGCGTGGCGCTTTCCACCAGATCCATGGTGCGGTTGGCCGCGGCCTCTGTCAGCTTGACCACATAGCCCAGGCGTTCGGTGGCGTCGGTGATTTGCGACACTTCCTCGGCCTGCGGCATGTTCGGATCGATCTGGAAGTTGACGATCGCACTGTGCAATTCACGTGTGAGCTTGCCCACTTCCTGGTACAGGCCACGGTCACGGGTCTGATTGAGCTCATGGATCAGTTGCACAGCGTCGCCGAACCTGCCTTTTTCAAGGCTTTCGACCAGTTCGACCGCGTGTTTTTTCAGGGTCGACTCGAAATCGCCCTGTGAAGATTCGTTATGCTCCATAGCTCCCCCGCGCGTTCATCAGCCGATGCGTTCGAAAATCTTCTCGATTTTGTCTTTCAACGCCTGAGCCGTGAAAGGTTTGACTACGTAGCCGTTTACACCGGCCTGAGCGGCTTCAATGATCTGCTCGCGCTTGGCTTCTGCAGTCACCATCAGCACTGGCAGGTGCTTGAGTTTTTCATCGGCACGCACGTGGCGCAGCAGGTCGATACCGGTCATGCCCGGCATGTTCCAGTCTGTTACCAGAAAGTCGATGCTTCCGCTGTTGAGCACTGGAATGGCAGTCACGCCATCGTCAGCCTCGACGGTGTTGGTGAACCCAAGATCACGCAGCAGGTTCTTGATGATCCGCCGCATCGTTGAGAAGTCATCAACGATGAGGATTTTCATGTCTTTGTTCAATTCGACCTCCAAGCAGTCTTAAACGCGCCCAGCACCTGGACGCGCCACTTCAATCAATCGGCGCAGCACTCGAAGACTGTCTGGAGCACAACAGAGCAAGACCGGTGCCGTTCATCACCGCACCAGCCTCGTTCGCAGTGTCCCCACACTGCCTTCAGCGCGCTCGCCACTCCCCCAAACGCCCCCGCAAACGGGCCGCGCACTGGCTGTGTAACTGGCTGACCCGCGATTCACTGACGCCAAGGACTTCACCGATCTCCTTGAGGTTCAGCTCTTCGTCGTAGTACAGCGCCAACACCAGTCGCTCACGCTCCGGCAAATTGGCAATCGCGTCCGCCAGCGCTGCCTGGAAACGTTCATCTTCCAGATCGCGTGACGGCTCAAGATGAGCACTCGCGCCATCCTCGTGCAGCCCTTCGTGTTCGCCGTCCTGCAGCAGGTCGTCGAAACTGAACAGGCGGCTGCCCAAGGTGTCATTCAAAATCCCGTAGTAATCGTCGAGACTCAATTGGAGTTCGGCCGCAACCTCGTGATCTTTAGCATCACGGCCGGTTTTAGCTTCAATTGAGCGAATCGCGTCGCTGACCATCCGGGTATTGCGGTGAACCGAGCGTGGCGCCCAGTCCCCTTTGCGCACTTCGTCGAGCATCGCGCCGCGGATTCGAATGCCCGCGTACGTTTCGAAACTGGCGCCTTTGCTGGCGTCATATTTGGTCGAGACTTCGAGCAGACCGATCATCCCGGCCTGGATCAAATCTTCAACCTGCACACTCGCCGGCAAGCGTGCCAGCAAGTGGTAGGCAATGCGTTTGACCAGTGGCGCGTAACGCTCGATCAGTTCGTACTGCGCGTCACGTGCCGACTTCTTGTAGTAGTTCATACCGCTTGCGGTCATAGCACGGGCCCTGCCGTTTGCTGCACGAGGCGCTCGACGAAAAACTCAAGGTGGCCGCGCGGGTTGGCGGGCAGCGGCCAGGTGTCGACCTTCTGCGCGATGGCCTTGAACGCCAGCGCGCACTTGGAACGCGGGAAGGCTTCATAGACCGCACGCTGCTTCTGCACCGCTTTACGCACGCTTTCGTCGTAAGGCACGGCGCCGACGTATTGTAGAGCGACGTCGAGGAAGCGATCCGTGACCTTGGTCAACTTGGCGAACAGGTTGCGCCCTTCCTGCGGGCTCTGCGCCATGTTGGCGAGGACGCGGAAGCGGTTCATGCCGTAATCGCGGTTGAGCAATTTGATCAGCGCGTAGGCGTCGGTAATGGACGTCGGCTCGTCGCAGACCACCAGCAACACTTCTTGCGCGGCGCGTACGAAACTGACTACCGAGTCACCAATACCCGCAGCGGTGTCGATCACCAGTACGTCGAGATTGTCGCCGATGTCGCTGAACGCCTGAATCAGACCGGCATGTTGCGCCGGGCTCAGGTGGACCATGCTCTGTGTGCCGGACGCCGCCGGCACGATGCGAATGCCACCGGGGCCTTGCAACAGCACGTCGCGCAATTCGCAGCGGCCTTCGATCACGTCGGCCAGTGTGCGTTTAGGGGTCAGACCCAACAAAACGTCGACGTTCGCCAGTCCCAGATCGGCGTCCAGCAGCATGACCCGACGGCCAAGCTCTGCCAGCGCCAGAGACAAGTTCACTGACACGTTAGTCTTGCCGACGCCACCTTTGCCGCCGGTCACCGCGATCACCTGTACGGGATGCATGCTGCCCATGTTATTTCTTTACCTTGTCTTGCATAGACGGAGGCCACATTACTGGCTGCGCGTTCACAAACGGAACAATGCATGGCAGACCATCGATGTAGGTACAAAAACTGTTCATGAATACCTCAGCCTACCTGCTTGGTCGGGCTGTGATAGATATCAGCGAACATGTCAGCCATGGCTTCTTCGCTGGGTTCTTCCTGCATTTGCACGCTGACGGCGCGGCTGACCAGTTGATGACGACGCGGCAGATGCAAATCATCCGGAATCCGTGGGCCATCGGTCAGGTACGCGACCGGCAATTCATGACTGATCGCCAGGCTCAACACTTCGCCAAGGCTGGCCGTTTCATCCAGTTTAGTCAGGATGCAGCCGGCTAGCCCGCAACGCTTGTAACTGTGATAAGCGGCGGTTAGAACCTGTTTCTGGCTGGTGGTTGCCAAGACCAGATAATTTTTTGAGCGAATGCCACGCCCGGCCAGACTTTCCAGCTGCATGCGCAGGGCCGGATCGCTGGCTTGCAGGCCGGCAGTATCGATCAAAACCACGCGTTTGCGCAGCAGTGGATCCAGCGCTTGCACCAGCGATTGACCCGGATCGACGTGAGTCACTGGCACATTGAGAATGCGGCCCAGCGTCTTCAGTTGTTCCTGCGCACCGATACGGAAACTGTCCATGCTCACCAGCGCGACATTCTGCGCGCCGTATTTCAGCACATAACGCGCGGCAAGCTTGGCGAGTGTAGTGGTCTTGCCCATGCCGGCAGGGCCGACCATGGCGATCACACCGCCCTCTTCCAGCGGCTCGACTTCCGGCACGGCAATCATCCGCGCCAGATGCGCAAGGAGCATGCGCCAGGCCTGACGCGGTTCTTCGATATCAGTGATCATCGCCAGCAGATCGCGCGACAACGGCCCGGACAGGCCGATACGTTGCAGACGGCGATACAGGTTGGCTTGCGCCGGACGGCTGCCTTGCAGCTGATTCCAGGCCAGGGTGCCGAGCTGGACTTCCATCAGCTCGCGCAGGCTGTTCAATTCAAAACGCATCGAATCCAGTGCACGCGGATCAACACCACCGGAAGACTGCGCAGGCGCCGGGGCCGGACGCGCCGGGGCGGCGTAAGTCGGCTCGCTCAGCGGTTCAGCGGCGGTCAGCGGCAGGCCGGCCGTCAACGGCAGCCCGGCGAAAATCTGGCGATTGCTATTGCCGTCGGCTTCGCCACGCAGGCTCAACTCGGCCTGGGCGGTGACAATGCGCGACTGGGTCTTGCGCAGCTCGTCTTCGAGTTCCATGTTCGGAACCCGTGGCGCCAGCGCCGACAGTTTGTAATCCAGTGCCGCCGTCAGCTCGACACCGCCGGCAATGCGGCGATTGCCAATGATGGCGGCATCAGCGCCCAGCTCATCACGAACCAGCTTCATGGCCTGACGCATATCGGCGGCAAAGAAACGCTTAACTTGCATAAACCACTACCTCAGCCGTTGGGCCCTACTGTCGCAACGATGGTCACTTGCTTGTTGTCCGGTATTTCCTGGTAGGCCAGCACATGCAATCCAGGGACTGCGAGGCGGCCAAAGCGCGAGAGCATCGCGCGGATCGGGCCGGCGACCAAAAGGATCACCGGCTGACCTTGCATTTCCTGACGCTGCGCCGCTTCGATGAGCGAACGCTGCAGCTTCTCGGCCATGCTTGGCTCCAGCAGAACGCCCTCTTCCGAGCCTTGTCCTGCCTTCTGCAGACTATTGAGCAATATTTGTTCCAACCTTGGTTCCAAGGTGATCACAGGCAGCTCCGACTCAGTGCCTACAATGCTTTGGACGATGGCGCGGGATACGCCGACGCGCACAGCAGCCACCAGCGCGGCGGTATCTTGACTCTTCGCGGCGTTGTTGGCGATGGCTTCGGCGATGCTGCGGATGTCGCGCACCGGTACGTGTTCGGCGAGCAACGCTTGCAGCACTTTGAGCAGTTGCGACAGCGACACCACGCCCGGCACCAGCTCTTCAGCCAGTTTCGGCGAGCTTTTGGCCAGCAATTGCATGAGTTGCTGCACTTCCTCGTGGCCGATCAGCTCACTGGAGTGCTTGTACAGAATCTGGTTCAAGTGGGTCGCGACCACGGTGCTGGCATCCACCACCGTGTAACCGAGGGATTGAGCCTGGGCACGCTGGCTGATTTCGATCCACACCGCTTCCAGGCCGAAAGCCGGATCTTTGGCGTTGATGCCGTTGAGCGTGCCGTAGACCTGGCCCGGGTTGATCGCCAGTTCGCGATCCGGATAGATCTCGGCTTCGGCGAGGATCACACCCATCAGGGTCAGGCGATAGGCGCTGGGCGCCAGATCGAGGTTGTCGCGGATGTGCACGGTCGGCATCAGGAAGCCCAGATCCTGCGAGAGCTTCTTGCGCACACCCTTGATCCGCGCCAGCAACTGCCCGCCCTGATTGCGGTCCACCAGCGGAATCAGGCGATAGCCGACTTCCAGACCAATCATGTCGATTGGCGTCACGTCGTCCCAGCCCAGCTCTTTGGTTTCCATGGCGCGGGCCGGCGACGGCAGCAGTTCCTGCTGACGCTTGACCTCTTCCAGCGCCACGACCTTGGCGACGTTCTGCTTCTTCCAGAACAGGTACGCGCCACCCGCAGCCAGCGCCGCCATGCTGAGGAACGAGAAGTGCGGCATGCCCGGCACCAGGCCCATGACCGCCATCAGACCGGCCGCCACCGCCAGCGCTTTCGGCGAGGCGAACATCTGACGATTGATCTGCTTGCCCATGTCTTCCGAACCGGAAGCACGGGTCACCATGATCGCTGCTGCTGTCGATAACAACAGTGATGGCAATTGCGCCACTAAACCGTCACCGATGGTCAGCAAGGCATAAACCCGACCGGCATCGCCGAAGCTCATGTTGTGCTGGAAGATACCGACGGCCATGCCGCCAATGAGGTTGATGAACAGAATCAGCAGGCCGGCGATGGCGTCACCACGGACGAACTTGCTGGCACCGTCCATCGAACCGTAGAACTCGGCCTCTTGGGCGACTTCCTGACGGCGCGCCTTGGCCTGGTTCTGGTCGATCAGACCGGCGTTGAGGTCGGCGTCGATCGCCATTTGTTTGCCGGGCATCGCATCGAGGGTGAACCGCGCGCTCACCTCGGAAATCCGCCCGGCACCCTTGGTCACTACGACGAAGTTGATGATCATCAGGATCGCGAAGACCACGATACCGACCACGTAGTTACCGCCGATCACCACCTCGCCGAAGGCCTGAATCACCTTACCGGCCGCGGCGTGGCCGTCCTGACCGTGGAGCATCACCACCCGCGTCGAAGCCACGTTCAACGCCAGCCGCAACAACGTCGCGACCAGCAGAATCGTCGGGAACACAGCGAAATCCAGCGGCCGCAGCGCATACACGCAGACCAGCAGGACGACGATCGACAGCGCGATGTTGAAGGTAAAGAACACGTCGAGCAGGAACGGCGGCACCGGCAACATCATCATGGCCAGCATGACCAGCAGCAACAACGGCACGCCCAGATTGCCTCGACTGAGGTCGGCAACATTCGTGCGAGCAGTGTTGAATAACTGAGAGCGATCCACCGGTTTTCCCCGTTCCTTTAAAGCAAACTTTTGACGCCCAGAGCGGGCTCACGGCGGGTACTGCAAGAAGCTTTCCAACTTTTGCCAAGGAATGAGATACAGAGGGTTAAGCGGGGTGGGGGAGCAGTATTTTCAGGTAAGGCGGAGTCAGCAGAATCTCATCAAAAAATTGCCAACCCCGCTGCGCTTTAAATTAAAAGCGGAGATTTGTCACTTCCATCGAACCTTCTTTCACCAGATCACATACGACCCTCCTACCGACTTTGAAGTTGAATTGGTGCTTTAGGCTTTCAGGGACCAGAAAGAAAAAACACCTTTCGTCAGGGTTAATCGGAGGTTCCGGGTGAGGTGAGAGAATTTCCCCGGTAAGTATCTTTTTTATTCTGACGTATTCATCGTACGTTCCCGGAAAGATAGTGCCCCTACCAGTGTTTTCGTCGTAGCTTACGAATGCACCCACGTCATCTTTATCTCGCAATTCCATTTCCTTTCTCCTTTGCCATCGCATAAGCAGGCGCACCCAATGTGCGACACCACCCAGCAATCAAAACGCAAAGGCACGCTTCCCACACCTGTAAAACCTGACAGGTTGAACGGGCTTTCGGACGAAAGGTAAACCTGAGGATCTCGTTCAAACCAAGACAGACCGCTGCGCAAGCAGGCTTACTCCTACAGGGGATTGCGTTCCAAATGTGGGAAGCGAGCCTGCTCGCGAAGGGGCCAGTGAAGTCAGCGCAAATCACCTATTAAACCCAGATGTTTAAAAGACACCTTCAGACACGCCTTCAAGGCTACAAATCCTTGCGCCATTGCCTACAGCCAAGCCAGAATCCGCCGGCTTGTGCGCCTTGGGGTCGGGTTCTATTGTGGGTCGGTCGCTGAAGAGTCAGCGATCGGGTTTAGCGACCCAAATCTGTAATAGGTGCATCAGCGCTCCATGCTTTGTGGCAGATTCAATTTCTGCAACTTCGCTATGGTGGCTGTATGCGGGAGACCCTCGGGTCTGCCGGGTGCCTATAACCGGTTCGCTAACCTGCGTACAGCCGCCACCTTCCTGTTTAGCGACAGTTCTGGGCGGCTCCACTCTTATAGGAGCTTCACCATGATCAAACCAACGCCAAACCCACCCGAAACCGACCCCACCTCCCCCTACGAATCCCTCGATTCAAAAAAACTCCACGAAGCCGCCGACCGCGCCCTCGATCACTACCTCTGTCCACCCGGCTCCACGCCACCGCCACGCAAAATCCGCCGGATGTACGCCGTCACCGCCGACTTCAAAAACGAAGAGCTGCTGGCCGATGCCAGCGAAACCCTCGCCTCAGCCCGAACCATCGCCCATGACTTCGCCCACCTCATACCCGCGTCGCAGCGCAGGACGCTGCTGGGGATCGCGCAGCTGATCATGCTGGGGGAACTGGCGGTGAATCGGGTGATGGATAATCTGGAGGTGCCGCAGTAGCGACACGCGATGATCGTTCCCACGCTCCTGCGTGGGAATGCCTCAACGGACGCTCCGCGTTCGGCTTTCGAAGGGACACGGAGCGTCCCGGGCTGCATTCCCACGCAGAGCGTGGGAACGATCATAAAAAACCGCCGCCCGGTTTTCAGCGGCTTTGCGATCGATTGTTCAATACCGGAGGATTTTTACTTTTCCATTCTTACTCTTGGAAAAACATGAAAAGGGGACAGATTTATTTAACCAATGATTTGAATAGCGGGAACTGATCGAGATTTTTCTGCTGACCGGGATGGCCCATTCGCGAGCAAGCTCGCTCCCACAGGGAAATGCATTCCAAATGTGGGAGCGAGCTTGCTCGCGAAGGGGCCAGTGAAGTCAGCGCAAATCACCTATTAAACTCAGGTGTTTAAAAGACACCTCCAGACACGCCTTTCAGGCTACAAATCCTTGCGCCATTGCCTACAGCCAAGCCAGAATCCGCCGGCTTGTGCGCTTTGGGGTCGGGTTCTATTGTGGGTCGGTCGCTGACGAATCAGCGATCGGGTTTAGCGACTCGAACTCAAGTCAAAGGTGCATCAGCGTTCCAGGCTTCGTTGCGGATCTGTATTTTCGCGATTTCGTCATGGTGGCTGTATGCGGGAGACCCTCGGGTCTGCCGGGTGCCTTTGACCGGTTCGCTAACCTGCGTACAGCCGCCACCCCTCCTGTTTAGCGACAGGTGTAGCGGCTCCACTTCAAAGGAGCTTCACCATGATCAAACCAACACCCAATCCACCCGAAACCGACCCCACCTCCCCCTACGAATCCCTCGATTCAAAAAAACTCCACGAAGCCGCCGACCGCGCCCTCGACCACTACCTCTGCCCACCAGGCTCCACGCCACCACCGCGTAAGACCCGCCGGATGTACGCCGTCACCGCCGACTTCAAAAACGAGGAACTGCTGGCCGATGCCAGCGAAACCCTCGCCTCGGCCAGAACCATCGCCCATGACTTCGCCCATCTCATACCCGCGTCGCAGCGCAGGACGCTGTTGGGTATCGCGCAATTGATCATGCTGGGAGAGCTGGCGGTGAATCGGGTGATGGATAATCTGGAGTTGCCGAACCAGACCTGATCAGAATTTGAGCAAACGCTCCCACGCCTGCGTGGGAGCGATCGGCTACTTAAAAACGAATTAAAAACGAAGATGCGTCACCTCTCGCGCTCCCTCTTTCACAAGATCGAACTCGACTGAAGCGCCCAGTTTGATGTTCATCTTGTGTGCATGTTCTTGAGGAACGTTGAAGTAGTAATACTCATCCTCACGGGCAAGCTGCGTTACTTTTTCGTCAACACTTACCTCGTGAATATTCTGGGGCCCCCTGCCCCCCACAAATTCGAAGGAAGGGGAGTTTCCATCATCCTCAGGGACAATCGTGCCCTTACCTGTGTTTTCGTCATAGCTCTTGAATATACCTTTCATTTTTTTCTCCCTTGCGTCGCAGAAGTGTGCGCACCAAACGTGCGGCATCACCCAACAATCAAATCGCAAAGGCACCAGTTCCACACCTGTAAAACCTGACAGTTACAGGTAGCTTTCAGACGGGCGGCTAACTTCAGGAATTGCGATGGAACATCGGCAAATCGGCCGAGTTTGCGCCTTTTAAACTGAACGTTTAAAAGACACCTTCAGACACGCCTTCGAGGCTACAAATCCTTGCGCCATTGCCTACAGCCAAGCCAGAATCCGCCGGCTTGTGCGCCTTGGGGTCGGGTTCTATTGTGGTGCGGTCGCTGACGAATCAGCGATCGGGTTTAGCGATCCGATACCTTACAGACGCTCAATCCCCAGTCTCAATTGCAGCTTTGTCTATCTGCACTTGGCGTCATGGTGGCTGTGCGTGGGAGACCTTCGGGTCTACCCGGGGTTTCTGTGACCCGGATCGCTAACCTGCGTACAGCCGCCACCTTTACTTGTTTAGCGATGAGCCGTGGCGGCCAAATCAACCACGGAGTCTCACCATGATCAAACCAACACCCAACCCACCCGAAACCGACCCCACCTCCCCCTACGAATCCCTCGATTCAAAAAAACTCAACGAAGCCGCCGACCGCGCCCTCGATCACTACCTCTGCCCACCCGGCTCCACCCCACCGCCACGCAAAACCCGCCGGATGTACGCCGTTACCGCCGACTTCAAAAACGAGGAACTGCTGGCCGATGCCAGCGAAACACTCGCCTCAGCCAGAACCATTGCCCATGACTTCGCCCACCTCATACCCGCGTCACAGCGACGGACGTTGTTGGGGATCGCGCAATTGATCATGCTCGGCGAGCTGGCGGTGAATCGGGTGATGGATAATCTGGAGTTGCCGCAGTAAAGCGCCGTTACGATGATCCCTGTGGGAGTGAGCTTGCTCACGAAGGCCGACTTACAGGCAACGCAGCTTTCCAGACAAAAAACCGCCGTTCCGAATCAACCGGAACGGCAGTTTTTTCATACAGCAAACGACCACTCGTCGCAAAACCGCCGTCACCTGTCAGATCTGACAGGTGTGCAATCGGCAATTAAGCGTTCTGATGACACCTGACCCTTTCACCGCTCAGGAGCGTCAGTCATGACCACAACCCAGACACCCGACAACGCCGTGTTGGCGCTCTCCCCACCTCGCGCTCCTGAAGCGACTACGCCGGTAGTGGGTGCCCATTATGGTGTGCCCAAACGCGCATATGACCTCAAACCCATGGGCTTGACCCTTGACCTCGATCCTCCGCTAACCGGTACGGTCGATGCCGGCGATGTGATTCGCCTGGTGCTGAACAACGCCAGCACCGAAGCGACAAAAACCATCCAGCCTGGCCAGGAAGACGCCGTTCAAACCCTCTACCTGCCCAAAGGCTTGTTGCGGCCAAATCAACTCAACACGCTTGTTTACACCATCACCCGCGGCAGCGAGAACAGAGGCACGTCGACGCCTGAGTTGACCTTGCTGTACAACGCCATTCGCCCCGGCAATCAGGATCGCACGCCGGGTGATGGCGCCCATTCCGAACTGCAGCTGATCCTGCCGCAGGACGTGATCGACGACGGCATCGATGCCGAGCGCGCCAAACAAGGCGTGCAGGTGTGCTTTGCCTACCCTTACTGCCGCGCCTACGACGTAATCCGTTTGAACTGCAACGGCAAGGATGTTGTGCGAACCGTCACTGCCGCTGAAGCCCCGGCCAGCCCTTCAGCCGAGCCGACGACAATTTGCGTGATGGTTGGGGAAGATGTATTCCAGCAGGCCGGGGGCAATTCGAAGTTCGTCTTTTCCTACACCGTCACCGATCAGCTTGGCAACGGGCCAGACACCGACTCGCCGTACTCGGGCACGGTCGAGATCGATGTGCACCTGAAGGAAACCCGACTGGTCGCCCCCGATCTGGCCGAAGACCCGGACGATCCGAGCGATGACCCAAGCACCATCGATCTGGGCAAACTCGGCAGCAAGGATCTCACCGTCCTGGTACACGCCTTCGCGCCGACATGGCAGCCCAACGACAAAATCCGCGTGACCTACACCGCCACCAAGCCAGACGCCCCGGTCGTGTCGCACACCGTTGAGGCCGATGTCGGGCGCATTCCGTTCACCTACAAGCTGACGGTGCCCAATGCCAAAGTGATCGCCGGCAGCGTCGTACGGGCGAAATATGAACTGGTGCGCGGCGGCATCACTATTGCGACCTCCAAGACCACCACGGCCGATGTGATCGGCGGCAGCACCATTGTGTTGTTGCCCCCATTTCTGGTGGCACCGGCCGTTGATCCGATCGATGTACTGGCCTATCCGAACGGGGTGACGGTGCGCATCGAGTATCTTGGCGCCGTAAAAGGAGACCGTGCGCGACTGGTCGAGGTCAATCCGCCGGCGGGCTCGCCGCAGTTTCCTTTGGTGGAGTTCAACAGCAATAAACGGGTGAACACGGTGTTGAGCCCGGCGTTTCTGGCGGCGCGACAAGGCAAGGTGAACGAATTTCGCTGGAATTTGAATCGCAATGGGGGACAGGCTGGGAAATCACCGGTGGCAACGTTTAGTGTATTGAAGATTGCGGATGGAGATTCGCGGTTGCCGACACCGGACATTGACGGAAACACCGGGACGGCACTGCAGGTTTACGAACTGGCCGCAACCGCCCGGATTCTTGCGCTGAAGTGGCCGTTGTTCGAGCCGGGGCAACCCGTCTGGGTCGCATGCAAGGGTTTTGACAACAATGGCAACCCGATCAATACCGACGTCAGGTCGGGAGAGCCCAATGATTCGGCGGATGGATTGTCGGTACCGGCACCGATTGAGTGGTTGAGAACGCTAAAGGATGGCAGCGAGGTGACAGTGGAATGCGCTGTCGTTCTTGATGGCTCCAGTGACAGGCTGAGGGCGATAGCCTTTCCTTTGCGTATTTATACCGTCACTGTGGAGGATGTGAAACCGACGATAAGTTCAGTCAAAGGTTCGCCAAGCGACATCGAGATCCCCCATAACGGTTCCACGTTGGAAACAGCCGTGATTCTGAGCGGCATTGCATCCAAGGGCCAGAAGGTCGAGGTTTTCGACGACGCCATTCCTATCGGGCAGCCCACCGCTGATCTAACGACCGGAATCTGGACTTTACCTTTTTCAGGTCTGCGAGTGGCGACACATACTTTTAAAGCCGTGGCCTTGTACGGTTCAGGTGGAAGTTCAGAGGATCGAATACTGACTGTCAGGGTGCGCCTTTCTGATTTCACGAATTTCTCTAACTCACAAAGAAACGGCTGGCTAAACGGACCAGCAATTATTGATCAGCGCGACTTTAGATACATATATTTTCTCGGGCGATATGCGTTATTTAATGAGACATTTACAAATAACTCTGCCGGAATAATACTGCGCAAAACTTATTCAAACCTTATCGTTGGACAACAATATCAATTTAGTTTTCTAGCGGGCATTTGGGACTGGGACAAACAACCTATATTGTCGTTTAAGTCAAACTATGGATTATTAGTCAACCGCTTCACCCCTCCTAAAAATAACTATGGAGCTTATTCAGCCCGTTTCACAGCCCAGTCCACAACAATGACTTTTGAGTTCGAGAGCCATGTAGCCTCCGGTAGCGGTAATGATTACTTCTTGACTGATCTGTTGATGAGAGAACTCTAGATTCGCTCATCTCGTACCCGCATCACAGCGCAGGACGCTATTGGATATCGCGCAATTGATCATGCTCGGTAAGCTGGCGGTGAATCGAGTGATGGATAATCTGGAGGTGCCGCAGTAGCGACACGCGATGATCGTTCCCACGCTCCTGCCGCTCCGCGTTCGGCTTTGGAAGGGACGCAGAGCGTCCCGGGCTGCATTCCCACGCAGAGCGTGGGAACGATCATAAAAAACCGCCGCCCCGTTGAATTGGGGCGGCAAGTAATTTGGGGACGGATTTATTTAACCAGTGAGCGGGGCTTGATCGAGATTTTTCCGCTGACCGGGATGACCCTTTCGCGAGCATGCTCGCTCCCACAGGGAAATGCATTCCAAATGTGGGAGCGAGCTTGCTCGCGAAGGGGCCAGTGAAGTCAGCGCAAATCGCCTTTTAAACTCAGGCGTTTAAAAGACACCTTCAGACACGCCTTTCAGGCTACAAATTCTTGCGCCATTGCCTACAGCCAAGCCAGAATCCGCCGGCTTGTGCGCCTTGGGGTCGGGTTCTATTGTGGTGCGGTCGCTGACGAATCAGCGATCGGGTTTAGCAGCTCGGCAAATTTCAAGGCACGCGAGTTCCGCCATTACGTTATGGCGGCTTTGCGTGGGGCACTTCGGTGCGCCGGGATCCTTGAGCCTGGTCTGCTAACCCGCGTACAGCCGCCACCCTATTGTTTAGCAGCGATGGATGACGGCTCCACATCTCAAGGAGCTTTACCCATGATCAAACCAACACCCAACCCACCCGAAACCGACCCCACCTCCCCCTACGAATCCCTCGATTCAAAAAAACTCAACGACGCCGCCGACCGCGCGCTCGATCACTACCTCTGTCCACCCGGCTCCACCCCACCGCCACGCAAAACCCGCCGGATGTACGCCGTGACCGCCGACTTTAAAAACGAAGAGCTGCTGGCCGATGCCAGCGAAACACTCGCCTCAGCCAGAACCATCGCCCATGACTTCGCTCATCTCATACCCGCATCGCAGCGTCGTACTTTGTTGGGGATTGCACAACTGATCATGCTCGGCGAACTGGCTGTGAATCGGGTGATGGATAATCTGGAGGTGCCGCAGTAGCAGCGATCTGTGACAAGCCTTGAGTGAGGTGTTGTGGCTGCTGACGTCTTCGCGGGCAAGCCCGCTCCCACAGGGATCTGCGCCGTTCACAACCCCCTGATCCACAGACGAACCTGTGGGAGCAGGCTTGCTCCGGGCGGCGATCCGACGAAGGTGGCCTCACAGCCCACGCATGTCTTCAGGCATAAAAAACCGCTGCTCCGTTGAATCGGGGCGGCGGTTTTTTCGTTTCAGCCGTGTTAGTAGTGAGGGTGATGGAGTGCTCAATACCGGAGGATTTTTACTTTTCCATTCTTGCTCTTGGGCAATTCGAACTCGACCTCGCCGCCGACTTTAATGTTCGTCTGCAAGGCATCAGCCAATGGAATGCTGAATCGGTATTCTTTGGCGGTCAGAAAAAACCCCGTGGCTTCGGCAAAGGAAAGGGATCGCCCGGATTGCTTCGGCGTGATGGTGCCGCTTCCGGTTTTTTCTTCGTAGCTGCTGAAAATACCTTTCATTGCCTTGCTCCTTTGCACTCGCCCGCACGACCGCGCCAGGTTCGCGGCGCCACCTTGCATCAAACTGCAAAATCACGGCAAGCGCACCTGTCAGAGTTGACAGTAAAGGGAGATCTCAGACAAAAGGCTGCACAGCAACGTCAGGAATCGCGCCGCAGATCCGGCGGAATCGGCAAGTCGTCCTTGAGCGGATCCGGGCGTTTGCCCTTGCCGGCGCGGAACTGGCGGATCTGGTAGACGTAGGCCAAGACCTGCGCCACCGCCAGATACAGCCCGCCGGGGATTTCCTGGTCTAGCTCGGTGGAGTAGTAGATCGAACGCGCCAGCCCCGGCGATTCGAGGAGCATGACGTTGTTGGCCACGGCGATTTCGCGGATTTTCAGCGCGAGGAAGTCGCTGCCCTTGGCAATCAGCATCGGCGCCCCGCCCTTCTCCGAGTCGTACTTGAGTGCCACGGCATAGTGGGTCGGGTTGGTAATGACCACGTCGGCGTCGGGAATCGCTGCCATCATGCGGCGTTGGGACATCTCGCGCTGGGTCTGGCGGATGCGCTGTTTGACCTCCGGGCGACCCTCCTGATCCTTGTGCTCGTCGCGCACTTCCTGCTTGGTCATCAGCAGTTTCTTGTGGGCTTCCCAGAGCTGCACCGGCACGTCGACGGCGGCGATGATGATCAGGCCGCAGGCCAGCCACAACGTACTCCAGCCTACCAGCGTCACGCTGTGAATGATCGCCATCTCAAGCGGCTCGTGAGCGATCCGCATCAAGTCATCGACATCCGACATCAGCACCACCAACGCCACCCCCAAGGTGACCAGAAACTTGGCCAGCGCCTTGAGCAGTTCGACCACAGCCTTAAACGAAAACATTCGCTTCAAGCCTGCCGCCGGGTTCATCCGGCTGAACTTGGGTGCCATGGAGCCGGCCGCAAACAACCAGCCCCCCAGGGAAATCGGCCCGATCAATGCGGCCAGCAATAGCGTGATCATGAACGGCTGGATGGCCACCAGCGCCATCTGACCCGACTTCAACAAAAATGCGCCCATGGAACCCTGATCCATGATCACCTCACGCGACAGCGTGAAATTCAGGCGCATCAGCTCCATCAGGTCTTCGGCCAGCATGCCGCCGAACACCAGCAGCGCACCGGCGCCGGCCATCATCACGGCGAGGGTATTGAGTTCTTTGGAACGGGCAATTTCACCCTTTTCACGGGAGTCCTTTTTACGTTTCTCCGTGGGGTCTTCTGTTTTGTCCTGACCGCTTTCGCTCTCTGCCATGACTCAGCGCGCCCGTGCCAGTTCGCGTAGCAACTGCAAGGCCTCGGTGGCCAGCGGTTGATACTGATTGAGAATGTCCGCCAGCCCAACCCAGACGATGAACAGGCCGAGCACCAGGGTCAGCGGAAAACCGATGGAGAAAATGTTCAGTTGTGGCGCCGCGCGGGTCATCACCCCGAACGCGATGTTGACCACCAGCAACGCCGTTACCGCCGGCAGCACCAGCAACAACGCCGCACCCAGGACCCAGCCGAGTTTGCCGGCCAGCTCCCAGTAGTGCGCGGTCATCAGACCGCTGCCGACCGGTAGCGTGGTGAAGCTTTCGGTGAGCACTTCGAACACCACCAGGTGGCCGTTCATCGACAGGAACAGCAAGGTCACCAGCATGGTGAAGAACTGCCCGATCACCGCCACCGATACACCGTTGGCCGGGTCGACCATCGAGGCGAAGCCCATGCCCATCTGGATCGCGACAATCTGCCCGGCCACGGCAAAGGCCTGGAAAAACAGCTGCAGGGAAAACCCTAGCACCGCACCGACCAGAATCTGCTCGGCAATCAACAGCAAGCCGCTGAGATCCAGCGGGCTGACCGCTGGCATTGGCGGCAGGCTCGGGGCAATGCACACGGTGATGGCCACGGCGAAATACAGGCGGATCCGCCGCGATACCAGCGTCGTGCCGAACACCGGCATTACCATCAGCATCGACGCGACGCGAAACAGCGGCAACATGAACGACGCCACCCAGGAACTGATCTGGGTGTCGGTCAGCTGAAGCAGCGATTGCATGGCTTAGCCGATGACCATCGGGATGTTTTTGTACAACTGGATGATGTATTCCATGAACGTCTGCACGATCCACGGCCCGGCAACAATCAAGGTCACCAGCATCACCAGCAGACGCGGCAAGAAGCTCAACGTCTGTTCGTTGATCTGCGTCGCAGCCTGGAACATCGCCACCAGCAAGCCGACCAACAGGCTCGGCACCACCAGAATCGCGACCATCAATGTGGTCAGCCAAAGGGCTTCACGAAAGATATCGACCGCAACTTCCGGCGTCATGGCGAGACACCTCCAAAACTGCTGGCCAGAGTGCCGATGATCAGCGCCCAGCCATCGACCAGCACGAACAGCATGATTTTGAACGGCAGCGAGATGATCAGCGGCGAGAGCATCATCATACCCATCGCCATCAGCACACTGGCCACGACGAGGTCGATGATCAGGAACGGAATGAAGATCATGAAGCCGATCTGGAACGCGGTTTTAAGCTCGGAGGTGACGAACGCCGGCACCAGAATGGTCAGTGGCGCCTGATCCGGGGTGGCGATGTCGGTGCGCTTGGACAGGCGCATGAACAGCTCCAGATCACTGGTGCGGGTCTGCGCGAGCATGAAGTCCTTGATCGGCACCTGGGCCTTTTCCACCGCTTGTTGGGCGGTAAGGGTTTCCGCCAGATACGGTTGCAGGGCGTCCTTGTTCACCCGGTCGAACACCGGGGCCATGATGAACATGGTCAGGAACAGCGCCATGCCGGTGAGGATCTGGTTCGACGGCGTCTGTTGCAGGCCGAGGGCCTGACGCAGGATCGAGAAGACGATGATGATCCGGGTGAAACTGGTCATCAGAATCACGGCCGCCGGAATGAAGCTCAGGGCGGTCATGATCAGCAGGATCTGCAGGCTGACCGAATACTCCTGCGCGCCATCGGCGTTGGTGCCCAGCGTAATCGCCGGGATCGACAACGGATCGGCGGCAAACGCCAGCGGTGCGGCCAGCATCAGGGCCAGCGTCAAGACGATGCGTAACGCACCCATTACTTCTTATCCTTCTGATCCTTGCCGAGAATCTTCAGCAGATGCTGGGCAAATTCCGGCGTCGCTTTCTCACTGGCGCTGGGCACTTCGATCGGCTCTTTGAGCACGTGCAGCGCGGTAATCGTGCCAGGGCTCAGGCCGAGCAGAATTTGCTCGTTGCCGACTTGCACCAGCAGCAACCGGTCACGCGGCCCGAGCGCGCGCGAACCGATCAGCTCGATCACCTGGCCCTTGCCCGCCGGCCCTGCCTGCTGCACTCGGCGCAACAGCCAGGCGAGGAAGAAGATCAACCCCAGCACCAGCAACAGGCCGAACACCAGTTGTGTCAGTTGCCCGGCCACGCCGCTGTTGACCATCGGCGCGGTGGCGGCAGGCACTGTGGTCGCCGTCGACGGCTCGGCGGCCAGCACGCTCAATGGCAATGCCAGCAAAGCCCAGAGAAACCGTTTCACTCAGCGCAGCTTCTTGATGCGTTCGCTTGGGCTGATCACGTCAGTCAGGCGGATGCCGAACTTCTCGTTGACCACTACCACTTCGCCGTGCGCGATCAGCGTGCCGTTGACCAACACGTCGAGCGGCTCACCTGCCAGACGATCGAGCTCGATTACCGAACCCTGGTTGAGTTGCAGCAGGTTGCGGATGTTGATGTCGGTGCTGCCCACTTCCATCGAGATCGACACCGGGATGTCGAGGATCACGTCCAGGTTCGGGCCGTCGAGCGTCACTGGATCGTTGTTTTTCGGCACGCTGCCGAACTCTTCCATCGGCAGACGCGAGCCGCTGGCTGCGTCGGCGGCCAGCAGGGCGTCGATGTCAGCTTGACCATCACCGGTTTCTTCCAGGGCCGCAGCCCATTCGTCAGCCAGTGCCTGGTCGTCCTGGGCGTTCATATCGTCGTTCATCATTTGTCCTCGGCGGGCAAAAATTCAGTTAAAGGCTTGGGGATTTGAGCGCTGCCTCAGCGACGCTCGATCGGCTCGATCACCTGCAACGCGAGGTTGCCTTTGTGCGAGCCCATCTTGACCTTGAAGGCCGGCACGCCGTTGGCGCGCATGATCATTTCGTCCGGCATCTCGACCGGGATCACATCCCCCGGCTGCATGTGCAGGATGTCGCGCAACTTCAACTGGCGGCGCGCCACGGTGGCACCAATCGGCACGTCGACATCGAGCACGTCCTGACGCAGCGCGTTGACCCAGCGTTCGTCCTGATCGTCGAGGTCCGACTGGAAACCGGCGTCGAGCATTTCGCGCACCGGTTCGATCATCGAGTACGGCATGGTCACGTGCAGATCGCCGCCACCGCCATCGAGTTCGATGTGGAAAGTGGAGACCACAATCGCTTCGCTCGGGCCGACGATGTTGGCCATGGCCGGGTTCACTTCCGAGTTGATGTACTCGAAATTGACTTCCATGATCGCCTGCCAGGCTTCTTTCAAATCGACGAAAGCCTGTTCCAGCACCATGCGCACCACGCGCAATTCGGTCGGGGTGAATTCACGCCCTTCGATCTTGGCGTGACGGCCATCGCCACCGAAGAAGTTGTCCACCAGTTTGAACACCAGTTTGGCGTCGAGGATGAACAGCGCGGTGCCGCGCAGCGGTTTGATCTTGACCAGGTTAAGGCTGGTCGGTACGTACAGCGAGTGCACGTATTCGCCGAACTTCATCACCTGAACGCCACCGACGGCAACGTCCGCCGAGCGGCGCAGCATGTTGAACATGCTGATGCGGGTGTAGCGGGCAAATCGCTCGTTGATCATTTCCAGAGTCGGCATGCGTCCACGGACGATGCGATCCTGACTGGTCAGGTCGTAGCTTTTGACACTGCCGGGTTCGGCAGCGTTATCGGTCTGTACCAGACCATCGTCGACGCCATGCAACAGCGCATCGATTTCATCCTGGGACAGCAGATCCTGCACGGCCATGTCGTGTTCCTACTGCAGTACGAAATTAGTGAAAAGCAACTGTTCGATCACCACTTTGCCCAGCTCTTTCTGCGCCACTTCCTGGACGCTGGCTGTGGCCTTCTGGCGCAACATCTCCTGGCCGACCGGGGTCGCCAAGGTGGCGAAATCCTGACCGGAGAAGAGCATCACCAGGTTGTTGCGGATCACCGGCATGTGCACTTTGAGCGCTTCCAGATCGGCCTGATTACGCGCCAGCATGGTGATGCTCACCTGCATGTAGCGCTGACGGCCGTTCTGGTTGTAGTTGGCGACGAAGGCTGGGGCCATCGGCTCGAAGATCGCTGGCTGCTTGCCGACAGGCGCCGCATCGGCGGCCTCGGCAGGTTTGCTCTGGGCACTGTGCATGAAGAACCAGGTCGCCCCCACGGATGCACCAATGGCCAACAGCAACGCCAGCACGATCACAATGATCAGCTTGAGTTTGCCTTTGGTTGCGGGGTCTTTCACTGCTGCTGTTTCGCTCTTCGCCATGCCAATAATCCGTCACTATTCGGGTTTTCACAGTCGCACGGCAAGGCAAGAGCAAGTGTTATGCCAGAAGTGTCGGTGGTGGTGGAGACAACGCTAAAGTCAAAGGCACCCTCACCCCAACCCTCTCCCCGAGGGAGAGGGAGCCGACCGAGTTGTTTTGTCGTGAAACGTCGACCTGCAAGACCGAGTCGATTATGGATTCACAGCAGAAGTATCCAGTCAGCGCACTTCGCAAGCATCCCCCAATCAGTCCCCTCTCCCTCCGGGAGAGGGCTAGGGTGAGGGGCCCTGTCGTGAAACGTCGACCTGAAAGACCGGATCGATTATGGATTCACAACAGGAGTATCAGGTCAGCGTACTTCGCAAGCATCCCCCGACCAGTCCCCTCTCCCTCCGGGAGAGGGTTAGGGTGAGGGACCCTGTCGTGAAACGTCGACCTGAAAGACCGGATCGATTATGGATTCACAGCAGAAGTATCCAGTCAGCGCACTTCGCAAGCATCCCCCAATCAGTCCCCTCTCCCTCTGGGAGAGGGTTAGGGTGAGGGGCCCTGTCGTGAAACACCGACCTGCAAGACCGAGTCGATTATGGATTCACAGCAGAAGTATCAGGTCGGCGCACTTCGCAAGCATCCCCCAATCAGTCCCCTCTCCCTCTGGGAGAGGGCTAGGCGGGCGGTGTTCCGATGAGGGGCTCTTGATTTGATCAGGCGTAATAGTCGACCGCGCTGCTGCCGATCACGCTAGTAGTTTGCGCAGCGGACTCAGCAATGGCGGCAGGCGCCAATTCTTCATCCACCGAATCGAGGCGACCGCCGGCCGCGCTGGTGCGGCCACTCTGGCCCTGCTGCGCCTGCTCCTGACCTTGCTGGCCCTGCCAGCCACGACTTTGGTCGGAGACATTGACGTCGACCTGGCCCATGCCCTGCTGGTTGAACATGTCGCGCAGACGATGCATCTGCCCGTCCAGCGCTTCACGTACGCTTGGATGCGCACTCATGAAGGTCACTTGGGTCTGCTGATCCGGGACCATGTTGACGCGAATGTCCAGACGCCCCAGTTCGGCCGGCTGCAATTGAATATCTGCCGCCTTCAGATTGGCGCTCGACAGATACATGACGCGATTGACGATTTCTTCGGTCCAACCGCTCTGATGCATGGCGATCGGCTGGTTCACCGGCACGGCATTCGCGGCCTTCGGCGTGGCAGCTTGCGTCAGTGCCGCCAGACGGTTGGCGAAGTCATCCACGCGGGTATCGCTGGTCGCCGTCTTGAGATCTTTGAGGCCATCGTCGATCAAACCACTGAAGGCTTTTTCGCCGCCCTGGCTGGTGCTGTCCTTGTCGGCTTGTACGTCGAGCATGCTGGCCATGCCGGCGGCGAAATTCTGCGCAGCAGTCAATTCGCCGTCGGCCTGAGCCTGAGCTGGCGACGCTTTCGGTTGTGCCTGGCTGGCAGCGGAAATGTGCCCGCCCTGCTCCATCGCCATACGCACGGCCGGCATTGAGTCGAGGGGGTCGGCCGCAGGATCGAAATCGCTGTCGGTGGTGGGTGCCGGATCTTTGACCATACCCGGCAATGCAGCGAGCACAGGCGTTTCAGCTTCAGGTTGAGCTGGAGCTACCGCAACCGGGGCCTGCACCACCGGTGCCGTGACCACTGGCTGCACAGCGACTACCAATGCCGGATCGAGCGTCGGGTCGACCGGCGCAGCATCCACTACAGGAGCCTGGGGAGTGTCCGTGCTGTCGTCACTACTGGCGGTGGTGTCATCGGCTGCCGCCGTTTTGTCGGCAGGCAAGTCGTTGCCGCTATCGGCAACCGCCGGTTGCGCAGCGGCAGACTGATCCTTGCCGATATCTTTTTTGCCGCTGTTGTCAGCGACCTTGTCACGCGACGGCTTGGGCGAGTTGTCAGTGCTGGCAACAGGTTTGCTCGACCCCTGATCAGCGAACACCTTAGCGAAACTTGAGGCTTTATCCCCAGTGTCTACGGCCATAGCCGACGTTTTGGCCGAGGCGGCTTGGGCCTTGGCCTGAGCGGCATTCTGAAGAAGGATGTTGGGGGTCGCAGGCATGAAACGGTCTCCGCTGCACTGGGATCGTAGGTACAGTTGCGCAGATAACTGCAAGTGCCGGGCCAGTTTTGTCCGACGCTTGGGAAAAGCGCCGGACGGCGGGATCAGTGCGTGTGAGCGGGATGTTTTTCGCTTTCGTAAACCGGGCGAACTTCAGCAAATTCGCCGCTGATCTCAGCGACCAGTTTGACTATTTCCGCCGGGCTCTTGTCTTTGGCATCCGATTCGAGTTCCTGGCAGAGCGCCGCCAAGCGGACAGCACCCATATTGCTGGCGCTACCCTTGAAGCTATGGGCAACTTCCGACAACACCTTGGCATCAGAAGTCTTTTGCAACTCGCCCAAGCGACTTTCGGAATCCGTCAGAAAGGTATCCAGAAGCTCCGGATAACCCTCCTCCATGACTTCGCGTAGTACGCTCAGCGCCTCGCGATCAATATGTGTGTCAGTCACTTGTTCACTCCTTGATCAAGAATTGCCCGGATTATGCCTCAACCTCCCAGGAAAACTCCACGCGGGCACTACGACCTTCGTCCGACCAACTGGCGTTAAGCCCCAATTGCCGGACCAGACTGACGCCGCGTCCCGACAAACGGACGCCGTCCAGCGGCCGCTCCATGACTCGCGCCACATCAAATCCCTTGCCACTGTCTTCGACGCGAATCACCAGCCGGCCGCCCTCGCCTTGTGGCTGCACCTGCAAATGCACGCGAACAAAGCCATCCTGCAGCGCCTCCAGGCGGTCATTGCGTTGCTGATAGTAGTGAGCGAAACCCGTCGCATCGCGCTTGAGACTGGAATCCAGACCGAGCACGCCATGCTCCAGCGCATTGGAATACAACTCGGCCAGCACGCTGTACAAAGCGCCACTCTGCCCCCGCAGCCCATGCACCTCAAGCAACAACTGCAACAGGTACGGCAACGGATTGAAACGCTTTAGCGTCGCGCCACGGAATTCGAAGCTCACCGACCAGTCGAGCGGGCACGACTGGCCGCTGTCGGAATACACCGGCGCCGACGGCTTGACCTGCGCCGGCTCCAGCAGGCTGACCTCGACCATGCTCACGTCGTCGCGCGCCTCGCCGCGAAAATCCCGCAGCGCCTGCTCGATGTCCTCGAACAAGCGATCCGGCTCGCGGTTGGTGGCGAATACCTGCTGCAGACGTTCGACACCGAACAGTTGATCACTGGCATCGCTGGTGTCGATCACCCCGTCGGACAATACGAACACCCGATCACCGGCGGCCATCGGATGCACTTCCGTACGGTCGTCGAACGCCTGCGCGCTCAGCACGCCCAACGGCAAATGCCGCGCCGCCAGCGGCACACGCTCGCCCGTGGCAATCCGATGCAGATAGCCGTCAGGCATGCCGCCGTTCCACACTTCGACCGAACGCCGCTGAAAACTCAGGCACAGCAACGTGGCACAGCAGAACATGTCCACCGGCAGGATGCGTTTGAGCTTGGCGTTCATTTCGCGCAGGGTTTCGGCGAGGCCGTAGCCCTTGGCAGTCATGCCGTAGAAGACTTCGGCGAGCGGCATGGCGCCCACTGCTGCCGGCAGCCCGTGACCGGTGAAATCGCCGAGCAGCACATGCATGTCACCGGCCGGCGTGTAGGCTGCCAGCAGCAGGTCACCGTTGAACAGCGCATAAGGTGATTGCAGGTAGCGAATGTTCGGCGCGCTGAGGCAACCGGAATGCGCGACTTTGTCGAACACTGCTTTGGCCACGCGTTGTTCGTTGAGCAGGTAATCATGGTGTTTGGCGATCAGGTCGCGCTGTTGCAGAACCGTTGCCTGCAAGCGGCGCAAGCGATCCATCGCCTTGATTTTGGCGGCGAGGATCACCTGGTTGTAAGGCTTCGCCAGAAAGTCGTCACCACCGGCCTCAAGACAACGGGCCAGCGCTTCGCTTTCAGTCAGCGAGGTGAGGAAGATGATCGGCACCAGGGTTTCGCCCGCCAGCGCCTTGATCTGCCGCGCAGCCTCGAAGCCGTCCATCACCGGCATCATCGCGTCCATCAGCACCAGATCAGGTAACTGCCGGCGAAACAGCTCGACCGCTTCGGCACCGTTGGCCGCCGTCAGGACTTCGTGACCCTGGCGGCGGACGATGGTCGACAGCAATAAGCGATCGGCGGCGCTGTCTTCGGCGATCAGGATGGTCAGCGGCTCTTGCGCCAGCATGGCCGTCAACTGATGTCGAAGAGTTTGTCGAAATTGGAGATGGCGAGGATCTTGCGCACGTCGGAGTTGCTGTTGACCACGCGCACGTCCGAGTTATCGCCGCCGGCGTGATCCCGCAGCAGGAGCAGCATGCCCAGTGCGGAGCTGTCGAGGTAGGTGGCCTCTTTCAGGTCGACCACGATGGAGTCAGGCTTCTTGGCAAGATGCTCATAAGACTCGCGAAATTCCTGATGGCGCCCGAAATCGAACCGCCCCCTGACCGAAATCGTCAGTTTTTGACCATCTGGAGAGACTTCTGTAACGACTGACATTGACTGGCTTCCTTGTCATTGACGAACCTGTACAAGGTTTAGCACTTGGACAGGGTTGGGGCAAGGTTAGAAGCCAGATCAAAAGATCGCAGCCTTCGGCAGCTCCTACACTGATCCCCCTGTAGGAGCTGCCGAAGGCTGCGATCTTTTGATCTTGTTTTAAAACGGATTCTGCCGTGGCAAGCGCTGCGACAACTCGTCGAGCAACTTCTGCTCGCGCTTGTCTTCAAGGCGTTGCGCCTCTTCGCGATAACGCTGCACCAGTTTGCGCAAACCTTCGACCTTGGCGAACGCTTGTTGCCATTCCTCACGGGCCTTGTCGAGCTTGTTCTGGTGCCAGACCAGGCTCTGGCGCTGCTGATCAACCGCAGTGTCGAGTTGCGCCAGAAAGCCCTGAAAACCAAGCAGCCATTGCCCGCTCACGCCGGTGCTGCCGCGCACGATCCATTGCTGCGAGTAATCCAGACGGAAGGCGTTGAGGTCGGCCAGTTTGCTTTCTGCAACCTTTACCTGGCCCTGAAAATAGCCCAGCCGTTGCACGGCGGTTTTCTCGGCCTGTTCGGCCATGTCCACCACCGGCGCCAGACGCGCGGCTCGACTGACGGTGGCCATGGCCGGTTACCCGCCCGCCGCTGGGGCAAACAGGGTTTCGAGGTAAGCCTGGCTTTCACCCATGTTGATTTTGTCGTTGAGGCCCTGACGCTGGTAGCGGACCAACTGCGGTTGCAGGGAAATCGCCAGATCGGTCTCGCGGTCGCCGCCGGCAACGTAGGCACCGACGCTGATCAGATCGCGACTCTGCTGATAACGCGACCACAACTGCTTGAAGTATTGCGCGCGCTGCATATGTTCGGGCGAGACCACCGCCGGCATCACCCGGCTGATCGATGCTTCGATGTCGATGGCCGGATAGTGTCCCTCTTCGGCCAAGCGCCGGGACAGCACGATGTGGCCGTCGAGTACGCCTCGGGCCGAGTCGGCAATCGGATCCTGCTGGTCATCGCCTTCGGACAGTACGGTGTAGAACGCAGTGATCGAACCACCGCCCTTCTCCGCATTACCCGCGCGCTCCACCAGTTTCGGCAATTTGGCGAACACCGATGGCGGATAACCCTTGGTCGCTGGCGGCTCGCCGATGGCCAAAGCAATTTCCCGCTGGGCCTGAGCGAAACGGGTCAGCGAATCCATCAGCAACAGGACGTTCTTGCCCTTGTCGCGGAAATACTCGGCGATGCGCGTGCAGTACATGGCTGCACGCAAACGCATCAGCGGCGCATCGTCCGCCGGCGAAGCGACGACGACGGAACGCTTGAGGCCTTCTTCACCGAGGCTGTGCTCGATGAACTCCTTAACTTCGCGACCGCGCTCACCGATCAGGCCAACGACGATAATGTCGGCCTCGGTGAAGCGCGTCATCATGCCCAGCAGTACCGATTTACCGACACCGGTACCGGCGAACAGACCCAGACGCTGACCACGCCCGACCGTCAGCAAACCGTTGATGCAACGTATACCCACGTCCAGCGGCACGCTGATCGGGTCACGGTTGAGCGGGTTGATGGTCGGGCCGTCCATCGGCACCCAGTCTTCAGCCTTCATGCCGCCCTTGCCGTCCAGCGCACGACCGGCGCCGTCGAGGACGCGACCGAGCATGCTCATGCCCATCGGCAAGCGTCCGGTATCAGCCAATGGCACCACACGGGCGCCCGGGGCGATACCAGCGACGCTGCCGACCGGCATCAGAAAGACTTTGCTGCCGGAAAAACCCATGACTTCCGCTTCCACCTGCGACGGGTGATAGCTGTCGTCATTGATCACCAGGCAGCGCGTGCCCATGGCCGCGCGCAGGCCTTCGGCTTCAAGGGTGAGGCCGACCATGCGCAACAGGCGACCTTCAAGAATCGGCGCACCGGCAATTTCAACGGCCTCGGCATAACTGCTCAGGCGCTTGGCGAAACTGGTGCGTTCAAGGCGCATCGGGATCGTCCGCGAGCGGCTCTTCAGGTGTGGCCGCCGGTTTTACGTCTTCTGGAATATCCAGGGTCAGATCCGCTTCAGCCGGGTGCAAAGCCTGTTCGTGCAACTGATCGAACAATTTCGCCATGACCTGAGCGACGCGGGTTTCAATGCTGGCATCGATGCGGCTGTGCTCGGTTTCAACCCGGCAGCCGCCCGGCAACAGCGATTCGTCTTCGACGATGCGCCAGGTTTCCTCATGACGCTCGCGCAAGGCCTTGGCTTGCTCGAAGTCCTGCGGATTGACGTACAAACGGACGTTTTCCACACCCAGCGGCAACAGTTTGAGCGCATCGCGCATGACGTGTTCGATCTGGCTCGAATCGATGGCCAGCTCGCGCTTGATCACCTGTTTGGTGACGTGTTGCACGAGGTCGACCAGCGACTTTTCGATCTGTGTATCTTGCTCGGCGATGGGCTCGAACAGGTTCGCCATCAGTTGCTCAAGGCTGGCAAGTTTTGCCGCCAGTGCCACTTCAGCTTCCTGACGGACCTTGAGCGTGGCGCTGTGAAAGCCTTCTTTTTCGCCGATGCCGAAGCCTTCGTTGTAAGCCTCTTGACGGATGCTTTCGAGTTCTTCCAGGGTCAGTGGCTGGACTTCTTCCAGCGGCACTTCTTCCATTTCCGGCGGTTCGGGCTCCGGCTCAGGCTCGGGTTCCGGTTTCGGCGGGTCGAAGCTGGGCATGGCCCAGGATTCGAAACCCCGGACATCGCGGGCACGGATCAGATCCGTCACATCGTCGTCGTGCTTGTCCATGGGCTTAGATCATTTCCTCGCCACCTTTGCCACCGAGTACGATTTCGCCGGCTTCGGCCATACGACGGGCAATGGTGAGGATTTCTTTCTGTGCGGTTTCGACGTCGCTGACGCGTACCGGGCCTTTGGCCTCGAGGTCGTCGCGCAACAGTTCGGCGGCACGTTTGGACATGTTCTTGAAGATCTTTTCTTTGACGCCTTCGTCGGAACCCTTGAGGGCCAGCACCAGCACGTCGGAAGACACTTCGCGCAGCAACGCCTGAATGCCACGGTCGTCGACATCGGCAAGGTTGTTGAACACGAACATGAGGTCTTCGATCTGACCGGACAGGTCTTCGTCGACTTCGCGGATCGAGTCCATGAGCTGGCCTTCGATCGAGCTGTCGAGGAAGTTCATGATGTCTGCCGCACGCTTGATGCCACCCAGGGTGGTGCGCGAGGCATTCGAGTTGCCGGAGAACTGCTTCTCGAGAATCTGGTTGAGTTCTTTCAGTGCCGCTGGCTGCACGGTGTTCAACGACGACACGCGCAAGATGATGTCCAGACGCACCTTGTGGTCGAAGTTGCCGAGCACTTCACCGGCCTGATCCGGGTCGAGGTACGCGACCACGATCGCCTGAATCTGCGGGTGTTCGTAACGGATCACGTCGGCAACCGCGCGCGGTTCCATCCATTTCAGGCTGTCGAGGCCACTGGTGTTGCCACCGAGCAGGATGCGGTCGATCAGGCCGTTGGCCTTGTCTTCACCCAGGGCCTGGGTGAGCATTTTGCGCACGTAGTCGTCGGAACCGACGCCGAGGCTGGTCTGGTCGCCGACGATGTCGACGAATTCGCTCATCACCTGCTCGACCTGCTCGCGATGGACGTTGCCCATCTGGGCCATGGCCACACCAACCCGCTGAACCTCTTTCGGGCCCATGTGGCGCAGCACTTGCGCGGCATCGGTCGAACCCAGGGACAGCAGCAGAATCGCGGCTTTGTCGACCTTGGTCAGTTTTAAGGTTGCGGCTCGGTTATCACTCATCTGCGTTAATCCACTCTTTCACGACCTGAGCCACGCGACCCGGATCCTCGGCCACCAGACTCTTGATTGCATTCAGTTGCGCGTCATAACCCTCACTCGGGCTCGGCAACAGAATGCTCTGCGGACCACCGAGGCTTACGCGGTCGTTGGAAAGTTCGCCGTCCAGGCCGCCCATCCCGCCGAGTTCCACGTCGCTGCCCAGACCGGCCAGCTCCTTGCCTTTGCCGCCGCCGGTGATGTTGTTAAGCACCGGACGCAGCACACCAAACACCAGCACCAGGATGAACAACACCCCCAGCACTTGTTTGACGATGTCCCAGAACCATGGCTGGGAGTAGAACGGAATATCGGCAATCACTTCGCCGCGTTCGGCGGAGAACGGCATGTTGATCACGCTGACACTGTCGCCACGGCTGGCGTCGAAACCGACAGCGTCCTGGACCAGACGGGTGAAGCGCGCCAATTCGTCGGCGCTCCACGGCGCACGGCTGGTTTCGCCGTTGGCCGCGTTGACCTTGACCTGATCGTCGACCACCACCGACACCGACAGGCGATTGAGGCGACCCTGCTGCTGTTTGGTGTGGCTGATGGAACGGTCGAGCTCGAAGTTCTTGGTCGATTGTTGACGCTTGTCGGCCGGGTACGGCGCGAGCATTGGCTGGCCGGTGGCCGGGTCCATGATCTGCTGACCGTTGGCATCAACCAATGGCTGACCCGGCTGGACCATGGCGGCCGGCGCTGCGGCACCACCAGTGGTTTGCGGCGCAGAGGCTGGCGACGGTGGCTGGTTGCTCAGGGCACCCGGCACACCTTGCGGGCCATTGCTGGCGGTGCGTTGTTCGTTGACCGACTGCTCGCTGCGCAACGCCGGTTGATCCGGGTTGAACTGCTCGGCAGTCGACTCGACGGCGTTGAAATCGATATCGGCCGAGACTTCGGCCTTGTAGCGATCGTTGCCCAGTACCGGCTGCAGAATGTTGTGCACGCGCTGGGTGAGCATGCTTTCCATGCGGCGGCTGTAATCGAACTGCTTGCCGGCCATGGTCATTTCGGAGTTTTCCGCCTGATCAGAGAGCAAAGTGCCCTTCTGGTCGACGACGGTGATCTGCGATTTGCTCAGCTCGGGAACGGAAGTCGCCACCAGGTTGATGATCGCAATCACCTGACCCGGCTCCAGCGAACGACCGCTGTACAGTTCAACCAGAACCGAAGCACTTGGCTTGCGCTCATCACGGACGAACACCGAACTCTTCGGAATCGCCAGATGCACGCGGGCACCCTTGACGTTGTTCAGGCTGGAAATGGTCCGCGCCAGTTCACCTTCCAGGCCACGACGATAACGGGTCGCTTCCATGAACTGGCTGGTGCCCAGACCCTGTTCCTTGTCGAGGATTTCGAAACCGATATTGCCGTCGCTGGGAGTGACACCAGCAGCAGCGAGTTTCATCCGCGCACGGGACAGGTCATCGGCCTTGACCAGCAAGGCGCCGGAGTTCGGTTCGACGTTGTAAGGGATGTCGGCGGCGGCCAGGGTGTCCATGACCTGTTTGGCGTCCATGCCGGCAAGGCTGCCGTACAACGGACGGTAATCCGGCTGCTGCGACCACAGCACCACGGCAAAGCCAATCGCCACGCTCGCAGCCAGGCCGACCAACAGGCCCACCTGACGCAGCATGGTCATCTCGGAGAGGTTTTCCAGGAAGGACAGGCCGAACAACGGCGGTTTGCCGTCTATCGGGGTGGCCTTGGCCGGAACGTTATCGGCGACTGCTTCTGCCATGACTCAATCTCGTCCTTAAACCGGCATCTGCATGATGTCTTGATAAGCCTGAACCAGCTTGTTGCGCACCTGGGTCAGAGCCTGGAACGACACGCTGGCTTTTTGCGAAGCGACCATCACGTCCGTCAGATCGACGCCGCTCTTGCCCACTTCGAATGCGTTGGCCAACTGAGTCGACGCGGTCTGGGTATCGCTGACCTTGTTGATCGCCTGACCGAGCATGTCGGAAAAGCTGCTGCCCGCCAATTCAGGGACAGCGGTCGTCGATTTCGGTGCAGACATGGCGTCCAGTTTCATGGCCTTCATGTCCATCATCAACCGATTAAATTCAATACCTTGGCTCATGGTCTACTCTCTTGGGCGGCCCGCAATTTTTTGACACTCACTCGGCGGGTACACAGGTATTAGCAACAAGGGTGCCAGCTCATGGGCACCCCTTTCAGAAAAGCGTTTTCAAATCGTTGCGCCAGACGTCAGGTGGCAAACAGATAACCTTCGACGTCCATCCCGGCATCGCGCATTTGCGCCAGTTTGTAGCGCAGGGTGCGCGGGCTGATGCCGAGCTTTTCCGCGGCCTCCTTGCGGCGACCACGTTCGGCACGCAGGGTGTCGATGATCATCTGAAACTCCCGGCGGCGCAGGTCATCACCCAGGGCGCCGGCCGAATCCGCTTCGATTTCCACCTCGCGAAGCACCGCTGACACCGGCGCGGTGACAGGCATCGCGTTGTACGTCACGGGACCGGCCAGACAGAAATCCTGCGGCTGAATCAAACCGCCCTGCTGCAGGATCAGCGCACGCTGAATGGCGTTATCCAGCTCACGCACATTGCCCGGCCACGGGTAAGCGGTCAGGCACACTTGCGCGTCGGGCGAGAGTTTCGCCGCCGCATGCTTCATTTTATTGACGTGTTTGGCCAACAACCTTTCGGCCAGCGGCAGGATATCGGCAGTGCGCTCGCGAAGTGGACGCCAGGCCAGGGGGAAAACCGACAGACGGTAAAAAAGGTCTTCACGGAACCGCCCCGCCGCTACTTCGCCTGCCAGATCGCGGTTGGTGGTGGCGACCACACGAATATCCAGAGCGATCGGTTTACGCGCACCGACGCGCTCAACCTCGCGCTCCTGCAATACGCGCAGCAGTTTGGCTTGCAGGCCAAGGGGCATTTCGGAGATTTCATCGAGCAACAGCGTGCCGCCGTCGGCTTGTTCGAACTTGCCGGCCTGCGCGGCAATGGCGCCGGTGAAGGAACCCTTCTCGTGGCCGAACAACGTGGCTTCGAGCATGTTGTCCGGGATCGCCGCGCAGTTGATCGCAATGAACGGCTGGCTGGCGCGATGGGATTGCTGATGAATATAGCGCGCCAGCACCTCTTTACCGGTGCCGGACTCGCCAGAAATCAGCACCGTGGAGTCGCTGCGTGCGACGCGCGCGGCCAACTCAAGCAGTTGGGTACTCGCCGGCTCGACCGCAATCGGGCCTTCGCTCTCGCTCGCGCCAATATTGCCCAGCGCATGTCGTGCGACCAGATCCAGCAAGGCTTTAGGCTCGAAAGGTTTGACCAGGTAGTCAGCCGCCCCCTGGCGCATCGCATCGACCGCGCGCTCGACCGCACCGTGCGCCGTCATCAGCAACACCGGCAATTGCGGTTGGCGGGCACGCAGCAGGCCGAGCAATTGATGACCGTCCATGCCGGGCATGTTGACGTCACTGACCACCAGGCTGAACGCCTCGCGCGCTACTGCCGTCAGCGCGTCTTCAGCGCAACCGACCGCGTGGTAATCGTGCCCGGCCAGCAGTAACGTATCGGCCAGCGCCTCGCGCAACGAGCGGTCATCCTCGACCAGCAAAACCTTGATGCCCATGTCTTTCACTCAGCCCCCTGTACAGCGGAAAACAGCGGCAGGATCACCTGCGCGCACGTACCGCGCCCGACCCGCGAACGCAGCAGCAATTCTCCCTGATGCGCCCGCGCCACCGCCTTGACCACGGTCAGGCCGAGGCCGGTGCCGGTGACTTTGGTGGTAAAAAACGGTTCGCCGAGCCGCGCCAGAACGGCCGGTTCGATGCCGCTGCCACTGTCGCTGATGCACAGGCGCAAGCTGTTGTCGCGGGCGTAGCAATGCACTTTCAGGCGGACATCGCCGGCACTGGCCTGAATTGCGTTCTCAATCAAATTCAATAGCGCCCCGACCAGCGTGTCGCGATTGCACAGCAGCTCGCCGGCATGGCTGTCGCACTGCCAGCGGATCGGCAGATCCTGCACATGAGTCAGCGCTGCGGCTTGCAGTGCCTGCATCAAGGCGCTGGGTGTGAGGCGATCGGTCAGCGGCAACTCGCCGCGAGCGAACACCAGCATGTCACGCACCTGATGCTCGAGTTCGTGCAAACGCTCTTTCAGGCGCCCGGCGAAACGCTGCTGGGTGGCGACCGGCAATGCCTGCTCAGTCAAATGACTGGCGTAAAGCAAAGCGGCGGACAGCGGCGTGCGGATCTGATGGGCCAGCGAGGCGACCATGCGGCCCAGCGAAGACAAGCGCTCGTGGCGTGCCAGTTGATCCTGCAGATGACGGGTTTCTGTCAGGTCGTTGAGCAGCACCAATTGCCCCGGCTCGGCATCCAGCGAGCGCGTGGCAATCGACAGGCGTCGGCCGTTTTTCAAGGAAATTTCATGACCGTCGTCTTCACGCGGGGCAAAGCAGCGCGCAATCACATGGCGCCACAACTCGCCCTCAAGCGGCAAACCGAGCAGTTCGATGGCGGCCGGATTGGCTTCGCGCACCATGCCGTGACCGTCAATGACGATGACGCCACCGGGCAACAGATCGAGGAGATTTTGCAGGCGGTTGGCCAAGCGTTCTTTTTCCGCCAGCTCCTGCATGCGCTGGGCACTGACCACCGCCAGTTCACCCTTGAGCTCGGTCACCCGCGCTTCAAGCATGCTGTAGGAATCCGTCAGTTGGCTGGACATCTGGCTGAACAGTTCGAATGCCTGCTCAAGGCCCTGTCGGCTTGCCTGTTCTACGGAGGACGGTTGCCCCTCGGGACTGGAGGCAGAAGACATCTGGGCGTGGGGCATTGTGCTTCTCGCTTGGCTGACCGTCAGTTAAACGGAACGTTGCGAGGGCTGTAGCAATACCCGTGCCTAAAAAAAACTGCTTATAAATGAAGCAGTTGAAAAACAGGCGTCAATCCTCCGCCTGTTCATCTCCATCGCGCCGGCTCATGCCGTACTTGCGCATCTTCTCGACCAGAGTGGTACGACGGATACGCAGGCGCTCAGCTGCACGCGCCACAATGCCATTGGCATCGTCCAGCGCCTGCTGAATCAGGCCCTGCTCCAGACCACCGAGATAGTCTTTCAGGTCCAAGCCTTCCGGCGGCAGCATGGCGTTGACGGTGAAGTCCGGCGTATGGCCGTTGATCGCCACGCGCTCTTCGAGATCACTGCGCAGGCTGTCGACCATTTGCTCGTCTTCGTCATCGACGTAGCGGAATTTCTTCGGCAGTTCGACCACGCCGATCACCCCGTACGGATGCATGATCGCCATGCGCTCCACCAGGTTGGCCAGCTCGCGGACGTTGCCGGGCCAGCCGTGACGGCACAGCGACATGATCGCCGCCGAGTTGAAGCGGATCGAACCACGCTTCTCGTGCTCCATGCGCGAGATCAGTTCGTTCATCAGCAACGGAATATCTTCGACGCGCTCACGCAGCGGCGCCATCTCGATCGGGAACACGTTCAGGCGATAGTAGAGGTCTTCGCGGAAGGTGCCGATCTCGATCATGCTTTCAAGATTCTTGTGCGTCGCCGCGATGATGCGTACGTCAACGCTCTGGGTCTTGTTGCTGCCCACGCGCTCGAAGGTGCGTTCCTGCAGGACGCGCAACAGCTTGACCTGCATCGGCAGTGGCATGTCACCGATTTCGTCGAGGAACAGCGTACCGCCGTTGGCCAGTTCGAAACGGCCGGCACGGCTGGTGATTGCGCCGGTGAAGGCGCCCTTCTCGTGGCCGAACAATTCGCTTTCGAGCAGCTCTGCCGGGATCGCCCCGCAATTGACCGGCACGAACGGCGCATCGCGACGTTTGGAATGGTAATGCAGGTTGCGCGCGACCACTTCCTTGCCGGTGCCGGACTCACCGAGGATCAGCACGCTGGCGTCGGTATCGGCGACTTGCTGCATCATCTGGCGCACGTGCTGGATCGCACGGCTGGTGCCGACAAGGCTGCGGAACAGATTGGGTTCGCGATGACGACCGCGCTCTCGGGCCTGGTCATACATCTCGCGATAGACCTGGGCACGGTGCAGCGAATCGAGCAATTTGCTGTAGCTGGGTGGCATTTCGAGGGTCGAAAGCACGCGGCGACGCTGGTCTTCAGGCAGGTCAACGGAAGAATTATCGCCCATCAACAAAACCGGAAGGAACTCATCCCAGGTTGAGAGTGTCTTTAGCAAGCCCAAAAGCGCACCAGGAGCATTAACCGTCCCGATCAGTACGCAAATGACCTCACGACTAGACGACAAAGAGCCGACTGCCTGCTGCCAGTCATGGCTGCCGCAGGGTAAATTTTCTTCGCCGAGAAAATTTAGAATCACCGCCAGGTCGCGGCGGCGGACGCTATCGTCATCGATCAGCAGAATTTTGGTTTCACGCCACATGCAATAGCAACTTCCCTAGTCAACTCAATGCCCGAAATTAGGGGCAAGCGAGACGCTTGCAGGACACCATGTGCCTGTAGACGCCTGAAATCTGAAAACAGCCACTAGTTAAGTCAAAAAACCGTGCACAGTCAAATTTATGGCGCACATGTCTGGATTAACTGAGTGTTAATTAACCAAACAGATGGTAAACCTTTGCCGCGTTCTGCGCTTGGGTGATCTGCGACATCTCGTTGGCAATCGCTTGCCGCTCACCCATGGCCACCTCAAGAAGCTCCTTGTAGACATGGAGCAACTCTTCAAGATTGTCACGCAACGCGACCTCGTCCAGCGAAGCCTCAGCCATGACGTCTTCCATGCAGGAACGGCAAGCCAGATCCAGCTCGCCAATGGCTTCCCAATTACGCTCGGCCAAAGCTGTGACCAACGCTTCACGGGTATCGGCGATTCGCTGCAATACAAGACTCATGACGATCTCCTTCAGAACTGCGGAGCTGGCGTGGGCGCGATCGCATCCCAGCCTTCTTTTACCGTACTCAGCAGGCCTGCAACCTCGTCGAGAATGCGCAGATCACTGCTGATGTTCGCCTCGGCGAGGCGCTTCATCATGTAGATGTACAGCCCGTCCAGGTCCGCCAGTGTATCCGCACTGTTTTCCAGATCCAGACCTTCGCGCAGACCACTGACAATGCCGATCGCCTTGCTGATCGAAGTGCATTTGCCTGGAATATCCTTGCGCTCGATGGCGCCTTTGGCCTGAGCGATACGCGCCAGTCCACCTTCCATCAACATTTGCACCAGACGGTGCGGGCTCGCTTCGGATGTCTGAGCGTGTGCGCCGACTTTCTGATACTGCCGAAGGGCTAACATCGGATTCATGTTCTACCTCATTGCCACAATGACTCGTATAACCAGTGTATCGCCAACGAATCACAAAACTTTAGATTAAAAGACAAAAACCCGGCGCACGCCGATAAAGCGTAGCCGGGTTTTTGTCGTTCCTGCCTGTTACTTCGCGGATTGCTGCGCGTTCAGCGAGCTGAAGAACGACGTGATGTTGCTCGCCGTTGCCTTCATCTGCCCTACCAGCAAGTCCATGGCGTTGTACTTGGCAGTCAACGTCTTGGTCAGGTTGGCCACACGCAGGTCCAGCGCCAATTGCTGCGACGTGAGGCTGCGGGTGTTGTTGTTCAGAATGGTCATGCGCTGATCAAGCAAACCGGTGGTGGTTTTACCGTCAGCAGAAGCTTTGAGGTACGGATCGACCGCCTTGGTCATGCGCGCCAGCAGACCGTTCTTGTCGTCGGTGCCGGTGAACAACTGCTGAACCTGACCCGTCATGCCTGGCTGAGACATAGCCTTGTTGAAGGCAGTAGCGTCCAGCGTCAGCTTACCGGTGTCGCGATCAGTCATGACACCGATCTGCGACAGCACACCCAGCTCGCCTGGCGACGAAGTGGTCAACTGAGCACGAATGTCTGCAATCAACGTACGCGGCAGAGAATCACCGGTAAACGCGGCCTGCACCGTCAACTTGCCATCTTCGTCCGGCGTTGCCTTGGACAGGCTATCGATGGTGGTCTTGAGCGTATTGAAGGCATCGACGAATTGCTGAACCGAAGCCTGCAAGCCCTTGGTATTGGTATCGACAGAGACCTTCACCGCCGTAGGGCTGGCTTCTACCAGGTTCATGGTCAAGCCACTGATGGCGCCGCTCACCGTGTTGCTTTTGCTGGTCACGGTAAGACCATCAATGGTCAGCTTCGCATCCTTGGCAATGTCGCCCACAGACCCTGAATCACCGGCGGTCGGGGTGGCAGACATGACTTTGGTGCCATCGATTTCCAGACCGGCAATGCCACTGACCGTCAGGTCGGAGCCGGCGCCCGTCTTGTTCGAACTGATCACCAGACGCGAAGCGCCCGAGCTGTCGGTCACGATGTTGGCGGAAATGCCGTTGACACCCTGCGCCTTGTTGATGGCGTCACGGGTGGTCTGCAAGGTGGCATTGGCCGGAATATCGACATTGTAATCAGTGCCATTCTGACTGATTTTCAGGGTACCACTCGGAATGGCACTGGCCGCGCCGCCGGCGAAGGATGCACTGGCTACTTTCGAGCCGGTGGCCAGGTTATTCACCACGACACTGTATGTGCCCGAAACAGCCGTGTTATCGGAAGTAGCGGTCAGCGTTGCCGGGGTAGCCGAGGTCGCCGTGTAACCGGCAAACGCAGGGTTGGTCTTGCTGCTCAGATCGGTCATTGCCTTCTGGTAAGCCGCCAACGCGCTTTTCAGCGTACCGACACCGGAAATCTTCAGGGTGTTGGTTTTAGTTGCAGTATCGATCTGCGTCTGTTTGGCAGACTTGTCGGCGTTGACCAGCGCGGTGACGATCGCGCCGATGTCCAGGCCGGAACCCAGTCCGGAACCCGGTAGAATTGGACTTGCCATGTGCATCTCCCTTCAGATTGTTGCCATTCTTTTGACCGTTACACGCGCCCTGAGAACGGACAAACACTATTCATGCCAGCTATCAGACTTTGGCGTCGAACAACACGTGACTCGCATTGGCGAGGCTGTCTGCCAGCTTGAGGGCTTCTGCGGAGGGAATCTGTCGTACGACCTCACCCGTCTCGCTTGCGATCACCTTGACGATGACCTTCCCGGAGTGTTCGTCGATCGAAAACTCCAGATTGCGCTTGATCGACTGTACAAACTTTTCGATCTCCTGCACCGCCAGTTTCAACTTGGCGTCGTCCGTTTCCTGACTCTTGGCAGCGACCGGCGCTTCAGTCTTGGCAACTTTAGGCATCTCTGACGATTTGTCAGCAACCGGTGGCACTGGCTTGGGAGCCGGATAAGACACGTTAAGCTTTACGCTCATGTCCATGCCCATCACCTCTTAACGAAAAAAGCGAGAGAGCGCGACCAGCGCACCCCCCCGCTCAAACTCATTCCGAAATTACTGAAGCAGCTTCAGTACAGCGGAAGGCAGTTGGTTGGCTTGAGCCAGAACCGAGGTCGAAGCCTGTTGCAGGGTTTGCTGCTTGGTCAGGTTAGCAGTCTCTGCGGCGAAGTCGGTATCTTGTACGCGACCTTGTGCAGCAGTGGTGTTTTCAGTGATGTTCTGCAGGTTGGAGATGGTGCTGGTCAGACGGTTTTGCGAAGCACCCAGGCTAGCACGGGTTGCACCGATAGCAGCGATAGCGGCGTCGATTGCAGTGATCGCGTTGTCGATGTTCTGCGAAGCAGAACCAGCACCAGTACCCGAAGTACCGGTCAGAACTACAGTACCGCTACCAACCGACAGGCTGACGGCGTCGAACTTGGAGCTCAGTACCAGGTCGATGTGGTTAGCCGAACCGGTGTTTGCGCCAACTTGCAGAGTCACAGTACCAGCCGAACCGTCCAGCAGGTTTTTGCCGTTCAGGTTGGTAGCAGCCGAGATACGGGTGATTTCGTCAGACATCTGAGCGAATTCAGCGTTGGTTGCGGTCTGGTCAGCAGTGCCGTTGGTGCCGTTACGTGCTTTAACAGCCAGTTCACGCATACGCTGCAGGATGTCGGTCGAAGCTTGCAGAGCGCCTTCAGCGGTCTGAGCAACGGAGATACCGTCGTTGGCGTTCTGGATAGCTTGGGTGTTACCGCGGATCTGCGAGGACATACGGTTGGAGATTTGCAGGCCAGCGGCGTCGTCTTTAGCGCTGTTGATTTTCAGGCCGGAAGACAGGCGCTGCATCGAAGTCGACAGAGCGTCGGAAGCGCGGTTCAGGTTTTTCTGAACGTTCAACGACGTGGTGTTGGTGTTTACTGTTAAAGCCATGACGAATTCCTCGTTGGTTGGGTACTGCGGCTTCCGGCCCTGGCAACCGCCGGGTATGGCCTAGAGAACCTTCGTAATAGTTATCGTCGGGTTTGCAGGTTGCTTGAGGGCTTTTTGAAAAAATTTTGCCATCACCCTGCCACCCCCGCGAAAACAAAGACTTAGCAGCACATCACCCGCGAAAAAATGACGTCATAAAACCGACTTCGGCGCAAACCTGCGGGCCAGTGCTGTCGGCCTGCTCAGGCCGGAACACTTTCCAGCAACTCGATCAATTCGTACTCCATGTAATCAGCCAGCCCCAACCAGTCCTGGCGCTCCTGACAATCGAGCATTTGCAGTAACAGCTGCGCCCACACCTGCTGACCCTCTGCCGGGGCAGACGCTAAACATTGCTGGGCCTTTTCAAACACATCGACCATCGTCAGCGCCGCCTCGACATCGCGCCCGAGGCGAAACAACCCCGCACACTGGCGACATTCATCCTTACAGAGGCTCAGCGTACTCATTGCACAAACTCCGGGTTGAAACCGGTTCCGGCGATCAGCGCCCCGGAGCGGCTGCTGTTGAGAAATTCGACCTGTGGATGTGCAGCGATATAGCGCTCCAGCACGCACAGATAACCGCGAAAGTTGAGCTGTGTGCTGACCCGCTGACCATGGCCATCACGCACCCAATGCCGCGCCTGATTCACCGACGGCCCCAGATCGCCGTCGTTCCAGCCTGCATGGGTCTTGTTCATCGGGAAGGCGAAGTCAGCACCAAACAGCGTGATGCCGGTGGCGCCCATCTTTACCGCCAGATCCACCGCCGGGTGAATCACACTGCCGCCCACGTGCAACTGCGCTCGCGGGTGCTGCTCACGCAGATTCGCGTAGATCGGACTCGCGGAATAACCACCGTAACGCTTACCCTTCCACGCCTTCAAAACCGACGGATCGCTCATCGGCAGATACACCAGCGGGATGCCGTCGGACTCCTCGAATGGCAAATGGCGAAAGCTGATGCGCTGATCAATGCTCACCACCAGGTCAGGCACAATCCCGTGTTCGCGCAGCGGTCGATACGCAGTGTCGACACAGATGAACAACGGGCGTTCGGCGCGCTGACGGATTGCCGCCAGACGCTGGTAATGCTGCTCCAGCGTCGGCCCGGTGGCGATCACGTAGATTTCCCGGCCGACACAGGTGCCGAACAACTGCGCCACGTCCGCATCGGCGAGCAGCACCGGCAGGCATTCCTGCAGACGCTGTTGAATCTCCGTTGACTGCGGATCGAAATCCCGATTGTTGAAGCTCAGGTGGACTTCGCTGACCAGGCGATCACGCACTTTTGCGTTGAAATCGTCGGCCAACAGCATCTCGGCAGGCAGGGCAAAAAACGGCGTAAAAAAGTCTGGATGATCGCCGGCGTAAAACAACTCGACGCGCGGATCTTCCAGCCACTGGCGCTGATCGAGCAGTTGCACCACCAGCGCAAACAGCGCGCCATTGAGGATGTGTACGTACAAGCGTTGCAGTCCGGACCGCTCAAGCAGCACCGTGGGCAAATCGCCGAGACCGGTGCCATAGACATGCAACTGCGCCTTGTCGGGCAGACTGGCCGCCTGAATCTGCGCTTCATGGAGACGATCGTGACGACTGGTGAGTTGAATGCCGTTGATGCTCAGCGTCGAGCCTAGCCCCTCAACCAGTTGAGCGGGGACGGCCGTACTGTCCTCCGCTACCAGTCGCTCGAACAGCGCCGGCCAGCGCCGTTGCAACACCTCGGCATTGGCTTGAAAAAACTCGCTCATGGCGCCTCGCGCTCCCGTTCAGGCAAAAAAATAGCGTTCAAGGTTAACCTTGAACGCTATTTTTGTATCCGCCGTTTTTGCTCAGACTCAAGGACGATAAATAATCGCCGAGCCCCACGACAGGCCGACACCAAACCCGCTCAGGGCAATACGCTGCCAGTCGGAATCGATGACGTGTTTTTCCAGCAGCAACGGAATGCTCGACGACACGGTATTGCCGGTCTCGACCATGTCCTTGATGAATTTTTCCGGCTCGCCTTCGAAACGTCGCGCCACGGCATCGACAATTGCCGCGCTGCCCTGGTGAATGCAGAAGGCATCGATGTCATCGGCCTTCAGACCGGAATCGTCGAGCAGTTCGTGCAAGTGTGCCGGGACTTTGAGCAGCGCAAAGTTGAACACCTGACGACCGTTCATGAAGAACACGCCATCGGTGACTTTCAGGTGCGGAGCACCCGAACCGTCGGTGCCGAACTTGGCTTTGCCCAGTGCCCAGGTCGGCTCTTCGCCCATCCACGTTGCGGTGGCGGCATCGCCGAACAGCATGGTGGTGTTGCGGTCTTCCGGATCGACGATTTTCGAATACGGGTCAGCGGTGATCAGCAGGCCGTTCTTCAGGCCGGCGGCTTCCATGAAGCCCTTGATCGCGTAGATGCCGTAGACGTAACCGGAGCAGCCCAGGGAAATGTCGAACGCGGCAACATTGGTCGGCAGACCGAGTTTGTCCTGCACGATGGCGGCGGTGTGTGGCAGGCCTTCTTCGTCACCGTTCTGGGTGACGACGATCAAGGCGTCGATCGACTCACGTTTCAGATCAGGGTTGCTGGCAAACAGCGCATTGGCCGCTTCCACGCACAGATCGGAGGTTTCCTGTTCAGCATCTTTGCGCGGCAGGAACGCCGAGCCGATCTTGCCAAGGATGAATTCTTCATCCTTCTCGAATTTTGCACCTTGTGCGTAATTGTCCACGCCGGCTACAGGAACGTAGCTCGCAATGCTTTTTATGCCAATCATTACGGCTTCCCAATAAAAAACAGCCCAAGACCACCGCTCGCAAGGATTTCGAGGGGCGCCGACAAACAGAAAACGGCCGCCAAAACGGGCAGCCACGGGGAGCGCAAAGGGCTATCACTGGAATCGAAAACGAGCCAGGCGCCATCTCCCCGATCAATACAATACAGTGAAGATGCGCGTTATGACTCGCAGGTCACGCTATTTTGCCGAATCGGTGCAGATCGGCTATTCAACCAACGACCAGTCCAGCGGCGTGCCGCGCTTGATCGGCATGCGTGCGCGGCGGCCGAGGACGGCGTCGGTGTGCTTGGGCGGCAGACCGAGACCCGGGCGAATGGCGCGCAGATTGTCCGGGGAAAAGGGCTCACCGGCAGCCATGTCGGCGGTGACGTACAGCGAGCGGCGATAGACCAGCGACTTGCGTTCGGCCTCTGTGACACCGTAATGCACTTGGCCCATGGCTTGCCAGGCGCGCTCGGTTTCCACCACCAGACTGGCCATTTCCGCCGGTTCCAGGGAGAAACTCGCATCGACGCCACCTGCTGAACGGTCGAGGGTGAAGTGTTTTTCCACCACCGTCGCACCGAGCGCCACCGCCGCCACCGACACGCCAACACCCATCGAATGATCCGACAGCCCCACTTCGCAGCCGAACAATTCGCGCAAATGCGCGATGGTTCTCACATTGCTGTTGAGCGGCGTGGCCGGGTACGTGCTGGTGCATTTGAGCAACACCAGATCCTTACAGCCGGCCTCGCGCGCGGCGCGAACGGCCTCATCCAGCTCGGCGATGCTGGCCATGCCGGTTGAAATGATCAGCGGCTTGCCGGTAGCGGCCACACGGCGGATCAACGGCAAATCGGTGTTTTCGAAACTGGCGATCTTGTACGCCGGCACGTCGAGACTCTCGAGAAAGTCCACAGCGCTGCCATCGAACGGCGTCGAGAACGCGAGCATCCCCAGTTCCTTGGCACGAGCAAAAATCGGCGCATGCCATTCCCACGGCGTATGAGCTTGTTCATACAAATCGTAGAGCGAAGTACCCGCCCACAGACTGCCCGGATCCTTGATGAAGAATTCGCCTTCAGACAAATCCAGCGTCATGGTTTCGGCGGTGTAGGTTTGCAGCTTCAGCGCATGCGCCCCCGCCTTCGCTGCTGCCTCGACAATTTGCAGGGCCACGTCCAGCGACTGGTTATGGTTGCCGCTCATCTCGGCGATGATGAAGGGCGGCGCATCGGCACCGATCAAGCGGTTACCAATCTTGAAACTAGTCATGCGGGTGATCCTTCAAAACACGGGTGAACGCACAGGCACTCTGAGTGAACCCGGCGTCATGAAACACATTCAACGAGGCACGATTGCCCGGCAGTACCTGAGCGGTAATGGCGGTCACTTGCGGCCAGTGGCGGGTGACGAACGCTTCGCCCCGCGTCAGCAGCGCCTTACCCCAACCCAGGCCGAAACGTCCCTCAAGCAGATAGATCGATACTTCGGCAGCAAACCCGCGCAGGTCGTAACGCAGCACACCGACCGGGCCGTCATCGGATTCGGCGATCAACAGTAAACGCTGCGGATTACGCAGACTGGCGGTCAGCCAGTTGACGTGCTGCGACCAGTCGATTTCAGCGCTCGCCAGCGACCAACGCCGTACCGTTTCGGCATTGCGACCATCGAACAACAGCCGTGCATCCTCTAACGTGGCGGGACGGATGGCCAGCACTGCGCCGGCCAGAGCGGCAGCAACGCGCAGCGCTCCGCGTCCATCGACCAGTTGCCGCGAGCGTTCGGCCAGGCCCTGTCGCAAATAATAATTGTCGGCGACGAAGCCGATGGCGTCGCGCAACTGCTCGACACTGACCTGCTCACGGGCGCCCATGAAAACATGTGTCCCCGTTACGGCCATGACTTCGCCGTTGGCCTGCTGGTTGTTCGACACGGCAATGCAAATTGTCGGCAAGCCCAACGCTGCGCGCTCCCAACTGGTGCCGCCACCGGCGCCGACAAACAGGTCGGCTTCGCTCATGCGCTGGTAGAAATCGCTGACAAAACTGTGCAGACGCCAGTTCGGCCGTGTCTCGGCCAATGCCTGCATCTGCGCCCATGCCGGATTGTCGGCGCCAGCGACGAAGTCCACCTGCAACTCGGTGAAATCCGCCAGGGCCAGCATCGCGTGGCGGGTTTGCATTGCGGCATCGAATCCGCCGAAGTTCACCAGTACCCGGCGCGCCTTGGGCTTGATCTCGATGGCAGGGCAGTTGAATTCTTCGCGCAACAGCGCATAACGCGGCCCGAGCAACGTGCGACAACCTTCGGGCAGCAACGGCGCATAGTTTTCACTGAGGCCGGAAAGATTCTGATTGAGCAACAAATCGACGCTGTAGCGCCGGGTAGCAAGATCATCCACCGCTGCAATTCGATGCGCCCAGCGCCGTGCAGCGGTTTGCCAATGATGATCGAGACCGTAGTGGTCGACGATGATCCAGTCAAACTCGGCCTGACCTTCAAGCTGCGAGCCCAGTGCATCAATGTCGGCCTGCCACGGCAGCATCGATTCGATGGCTTGCTGTGGATCTTCATTGGCGTAGCGATCAGGCAGCGCGAACGTTTCGAATCCCTCGGCGCTCAATGCCTCCAGACGATGTCCCGGCAACCGTCGACAGGCGAAGGCGACATGACTGCCCTGCGCGCGCAGCACTCGCGCCAGCGTCAGGCAGCGAGCAATGTGGCCACTGCCGATGGTTGGCGAGGCGTCGGCACGAATCAGCACTCTCATTGCAGCTCTCCACCAGCCTTGAGCGCGGCGTAAAGGTATTCGGCGCGCTTCCAGTCTTCGGGGGTATCGATGTCCTGGACCAAATGCCGGGGCAGAATCACCGGCAGGCTGGCTGGGGAATAGAGCACCTCGCCGCGCAACCACGCCTCACGACGGCCCCAATAAAACTGACCGGCATCCTGAAAAGCTTTGGGCAGGTCCTGCGAGCGGGTGTTGCGGAACTCGGGATACAACGCGCGCAAGGCGCCCTGCTCGTCCAGCGTCAATGCCCGTTGCACCGGAAAGCCGAAATCGCAAACGGAGAACGCAAACGACTTGTCTGCATGCCGTTCCAGCAACTCCAGGCCTTCACGTAGATAACGCACCTGCAACAGCGGTGCCGTAGCGTAAATGCAGCAAGCGAAATCGAAGGATGGCAGTTGCTCCAGCGCATGCACGATAACCGCAGCAGTGCCGGTGAAATCATCGGCCAACGCCGCCGGACGCATGAACGGCACCTGTGCACCGTGCGCTCGCGCCACCTCGGCAATCTCGGCATCGTCCGTGCTGACCACCACCAGGTCGAACAAGCCGGACTCAAGCGCGGTGCGGATCGAACGGACAATCATCGGCACGCCGTCGAACGGCAAAAGGTTCTTGCGCGGGATGCGTTTGCTACCGCCACGGGCCGGGATGATTGCGACGTTGCTCAAGGGCGCTTTTCCAACAGGAACCAAGTGATGTCGTCCACAGGAAACTGCGGATCGCGGTGATAGACGAAACCATAATCCAGCAAGTGCAAATCGGCATAGCGATCGAGCATTTCACCGGCAAAGTCGCGCTTGAACAGCTTGCCGCTGTTGCCACGATAGGACACCTCCACCGGTGCCGGATTGTAATACTCGGCGATCAGGATGTAGCGCTGGCTCAACTCATACAACTGCGCATAAGCGGTCGGCAACAGCTCCGGGGCCAAGTGAATCAGCACGCCTTTACTCAGGGTCAGGTCGTAGCGGCGCTCGCGCGGGAAATCGAACAGCGAGCCTTGCCAGATCTGGGCAATGTCCAACGTTCGAGCTTGAGCACAAGCGCTTTCATTGATCTCGACGCCGAACAGTTCACAACGCGGCAGCAGTTGATGCAACGCCTGCAAATTGTTGCCGGCATTGGTGCCCAGCTCAACCAGACTCTCGATACCTGCAGCCCGGCTCAGCGCTTTGGCAAACAACGCCAGGTTCGCCGCCACTAGCGGCTGACCGACATTGCGCGCGACGTACTGGTTGCCGAAGTCGCCCTGCCAGAACTTTTCCTGCTCACTCAAATGACGCATTGCAGATACTCATCCATTGCCTCAGCGGCATTTATTCGGTCAGCCGACGCAATTGCTCGACTACATAATCCTGCTGCTGATCACTCAGCAATGGGTACAGCGGCAAGCTGATTGCTTCAGCGTAATAACGTTCGGCCTCGGGAAAATCGCCCTCTGCAAAACCCAGATCACGGTAGTAGGGCTGCAAATGCACAGGAATATAGTGCAGGTTTACGCCGATCCCGGCGGCTCGCAAGCCTTCGAACACCTGACGGTGACTGAGGCTGATGCGATCGGTCTGCAAGCGAATCACATACAGATGCCACGCCGATTGCGCCTCGGGCTGAGGGCTGGGCAACGTCACCGGCAGAAACGTCAGCAAGCGATCGTATCGCGCCGCCAGTTCACGACGCCGGGCGATGAAGTCGTCGAGCTTGCCCAGTTGCGACCAACCCAGTGCTGCCTGCAGATCGGTGATCCGGTAGTTGAAGCCCAGCTCGATCTGTTGGTAGTACCACGGGCCATGACTGGCCTCGGTCATTTGCTGCGGATCACGGGTCATGCCGTGGCTGCGCAAACGTTGCAGGCGCTCGGCCAGTTGCGGGCGGTTGGTCAACACCATGCCGCCCTCGGCGCTGGTGATGATTTTTACCGGGTGAAAACTGAACACCGTCATCGCCGCAAATTCGCCGCAACCGACCGGGCGTCCGGCATAAGACGCACCGACCGCGTGAGACGCATCTTCGATCACGGTGAAGTTGTAGCGCTCGGCCAGTTCGGCAATCTTGCGCATGTCGCAGCTCTGCCCGGAGAACGCCACCGCCACCAGCACTTTCGGCAAACTGCCGTCCTGCTCGGCCTGATCGAGTTTCGCTTCGAGGGCGAAGACATCAAGGTTCCAGGTCAGCGGATCGATGTCGACGAAATCGACGTCGGCGCCGCAATAACGTCCACAGTTGGCCGAGGCGAGAAAGGTATTGGGCGTCGTCCACAAACGATCACCCGGCCCCAGACCTGCGGCCAGACAGGCAATGTGCAGCGCCGCCGTGGCGTTGCACACCGCAACGGCGAAGTCGGCCTGGCAACGCTCGGCCATTGCCTGCTCGAAACGCTCGATGCCCGGCCCTTGAGTCAGCCAGTCCGACTGCAGCACTTCGACGACGGCATCGATGTCTGCCTGATCGAGGCTTTGCCGACCGTAGGGAATCATACCGAGAGCTTCGCGTGCAGATCAGCGATCTGCCCGACCGAGAGAAAATGCGGGTTGGTGTCGGAGCGGTATTCGAAATCCTCGCTGACCGCCCGCCCCCGCTCACCGACTTTGTCGACGGCAAAATCGACATCGACGCTGGTGAAGCGAATCGACGGCTGGATGGTGTAGTGATCCTCGAATTCAAGGGTCATCCGCGCATCGTCCAGCGGCACCATCAACTCATGGAGCTTTTCACCGGGTCGAATGCCGACGTTCTTGTGCGGCAGATGTTCAGCCATGCCGCGCGCCAGATCGACGATGCGGATCGACGGAATCTTCGGCACGAACACTTCACCACCGTGCATCCGCGCAAAGCTGTCGAGGACAAATTGCACGCCGTGGTCGAGGGTGATCCAGAATCGCGTCATGCGCTCGTCGGTGATTGGCAACTCCGTAGCACCGTCGGTAATCAGCTTGCTGAAGAACGGCACCACCGAACCACGCGAGCCGGCCACGTTGCCGTAGCGCACCACGGCAAAACGGGTTTCCTGCTCACCGGCAATATTGTTGGCGGCGACGAACAATTTGTCCGAGAGCAACTTGGTCGCGCCGTACAGGTTGATCGGGCTGGCCGCCTTGTCGGTGGACAACGCGACGACTTTTTTCACGCCGTTATCGATGGCAGCGGCGATGATGTTCTCCGCGCCATTGACGTTGGTGCGGATGCATTCGGTGGGGTTGTATTCCGCCGCAGGCACTTGCTTCAACGCCGCGGCATGCACCACGTAGTCGATGCCGCGCATGGCCTGACGCAGACGATCGGCGTCGCGCACGTCACCAATGAAATAGCGCATGCACGGCGCGTTGAACGTCTGCTGCATTTCGTACTGTTTCAACTCGTCACGGGAGAACACCACCACGCGCTTGGGCTGGTATTGCTCGAGCAGTCGGGCGATGAATTTGCGCCCGAACGAACCGGTGCCGCCGGAGATGAAGATTGATTTACCGTTGAACATGTACTGATTCCTCTTCCCTGTCCGGCAGGCTTAAGCAAGCAACTGTGGCCAGTCCAGCGCAGCGCTGGCATTGAGCGCGAAACCTTTGCCGTCCAGGCTCAGGTTGGCGTTGTAGGCCTGATCCTGGGCGAAAGCGGCTGCCCATTTTTCCTTCAGGGCCGCGAGCGCTTTCGGTGCCTGCGGCAACTCGCCCTGATGGATGACCTGCACCGCTGGCGTCCAGACTGTCAGATAACCGGCCTGAGCCGCGCTCAGGCACAGATCGACGTCGCTGAAGCCGTCGTTGAAGGTGCTGTCGTCGAGACCGCCCAGTGCGTCGAACAGATCTTTGCGCACCATCAGGCAGACGCTCGATACCGCCGAATAATTCTGCCCTACCGCCAGGCGATGCAGGTAACCGTCGGCATCGTGTTTTTCGCCGACGAAGGCCGAACCGACACCACCGTTCATGCCCAGGATCAGGCCGGCCTGGCTGATCTTGCGATCACGGTCGATCAGTTTCGGGCCGACCACGCCGACCTCCGGGCGCAGGGCATGATTGAGCAGAGAGTCGAGCCAGTTTGGATTGACCACTTCGGCATCGGCGGCCAACAGCACCAGATATTCGCCTCGCACCTGGCGGCTGGCCGCGTTGTACAAGGCCGTTTCGCTCAATGCCCGATCGGTACGCAGCACCTGGACTTTCGAATGCCGATAAGTGCCCAGCCAGTCATTGACCTCAGCCACCTGATCCGCCGTGGCGGCGATCAGCACTTCATATTGGTGATAGCGGGTGCGCAGCAGCACACCTTCGACGCAGCGTTGCAGCGCTGCCAGATCGTTACCCGCAGGAATAATGATCGACACCAGCGGGCGATCACTGTGGTGATAATCAATCTGGTAAACCCCCGGTACTGCCGAAGTGACCTTGGCTTTGTAGCCGCGATTGCCCAAATGACGCAGCAACGCGAGACGCTCGTCAGGGTTCTCGACCAGCTCCGGCGCCTCGGTAATCAGCAACGGCTCATCGAGGTGAGCGAGGCTGTTGAGGCCATGCTCTTCGATCAGACGTAACAGCACGTCAAGTTCCAGCGCCTTGCTGAAGTCGGCGCGGTAACCACCGACTTCCACCAGCGCATCGCGGCGCACCAGCCAGTGCCGCGCCATCAAGGCTGGCAGGCTGAGCAACAAGTCAAGATTGAAGCCCGGACGGAACACGTCCAGCAGTGCTCCGTTTTCCTGGCGCTGGATTTCGTCTGTGGACACCGCACGGCAATCGCCGGCGTTCATCAGCTCCAGACTGGCGCGCAACAGGCCGCTGGCGGTGAACTCATCGCCGGCCTCAGCCAACAGCAGCCAGTCGCACGGCGATTCACGCGCACTCTGATTGAGCTTGTCGACCAGATTGCCCGGTGTCACCCGAACAAAGTGCAAGGTGTTCTGCGCGGTGGTGGCGGCCGGCGCTTCGCCGGTGGTGAACACGACAATCCGGAAGGCCTTGCACTGCCCTTCCAGCAAACTGTCGAGAGAGACCTGGAGCTTGTCGATATCGTCGTCCAGATCCAGCAGGAAAATGCCGAACTGCGGGCCACCGCCATTCTGCGCCAGATGTTGGCTGATCGCCTCGACCTGCTGCCCGCCCGGCCGGCGCGCAGCCAGCCACTTGAGCAAGCGACCGGACTGCATCTTGTCCATGACCGCATGATGATCTTCAACGGTCAACGCTTCGAGACGCTCGATCCATGCCTGCATGTCTTGCGCTTCTTGAGCTTCGCCCATCGACGCCAGTTGAGCGGCGAGACGTTTGACCACCGTGCGATTGAACGCATTCAGGTCATGGGCCTGCCACAAACGATCAAGCACGCTTTCCGGTGTGTCATTGTTGCGCGCCTGAAGCAAATGCGCCTGACGGGTCCAGATACCCTCAAGTCCTTCCAGTTGAATACGCCCCGCCGGCATGGCGTGCAGCATGAATTCGAACTGCGCCAAGCGGTCGAAGAACGCCTCGTTGTAGAACGGCATTTCGACGTACTGCAACGGCCCGAACCGGCGATCCGGATACTTGAGTTCCTGATTCCAGGTGGACTGGATGATCAGTTCCGCCGTCAGCGCCCGACCCGATTGCAGGCTGTCAACCATCGCTTCGAAACTTTGCAGGGCGAACGCCTTGCCCTGCTCGGTATCAAGATCCTTGATTTCAGTCGGCAGCGCGGCGAGGAATTCGGCAAACGCTTCACGCTCTGCCACTGACTTGGTATCGACGTAGGTCAGCGAGTGATACACCTCAGTGCTGTGTTCGGACGCGCCATAGTTGATCTCCCGTACCACATAAGGCATCGGCAGAATCCGCGCTTTGGCACTGGCCAGCAGGTAGTAGACATGGCCGATTTCCTGCCACTGGAAACTGGTGCCCGGCGGCAGCGCCGAGTGCCAGCTCTTCATCAGATCAGTACGGGTCACCGCGTAGAACGGCGGGATGTACTGGCTCATGTAATCGACGACCCGATCCTCAGCCTTCTCGGCGCAATAGTCTTCCTGAACCTTCTTGTCGCGGCGGTAGTAGCTGACACCACCGGCCAACGTCAGGTACATCAGGCAATAGCCGTGGCACATGCCGTAATCCGGATTGGCATGCAGAAAGCCTACGGACTCGGTCAGCGAATCGTGCAGGATGAAATCGTCGTCGGCCGCCAGCACCATGTAAGGCGTGGTCAATTGCTCCACGCCATAAGCCAGTTTGGCCTGCATGCCCCAGTAAGCGAATTGCGGCACATGGTGATAATCGACGCTGGAAAAATCGCCTTCGGGACGTTCCGGTGTGGAGTCCAGCACCATGATTTTGCAGGGCAAGCTGCTGTAATACTTCACCGCCCGGCGCAGAAACGCCGGACGATTGTGAGTAATCAGCACCACCGTCAATAGCTCGTTGAGCGGTAGCGCCAGTTCAGAACTGTACTTGCCTTGCATAACTTCTCTCCACAACCGGCGACTCGCCGAAACAACGCTTGGTGATGTTGCGAATTAACGGACGCGACGCAGATAGCCGTCCGGCGCCACGGTGATCAACAGCTTGTTCTGCAACTGCTGGTCGATCTCGAAATCCTGGTTCTCTTCCAGGTATTTCCACACGGCGGTTTTCGGGTTGTCGCCCGGGCCCCATGGACGATCCGGGAAGAAATCGGCCGGCATGTCTTCAACCACGGTGTCCATGACCACGCAGTAGCTGTCGACCGACACCAGTGGAGCGTACAGACGCAGTTCTTCTAGGACGTGATCGTGGGTGTGGTTGGAGTCGAGTACCAGAATGACTTTCTTGCCTTTGGCCGCAGCCTGCACCTGGGCGGCAATGCCGGCGTCGATGCTCGAACCTTCGATCATCTTGATGCGCTTGGCCATCGGGTGGCTTTCGATCGCTTCGCGGTTGTGCGGGCGAATGTCGAGGTCGATGCCCAGCACTTCGCCGTGGCCTTGCAGTTCCAGCAACGAGGCGTAGTAGATGATCGAGCCGCCGTGGGCGATGCCGCACTCGATCACCAGATCCGGTTTGACCTGCCAGATGATTTCCTGCATGGCCATCATGTCTTGTGGCAACTGGATGATCGGACGGCCCATCCACGAGAAGTGGTAGCTGTATTTGTGCTTGGCCGATTGATTGAAGAAATCGCGGGCCAGGCCGGTGAGTTTCTGGTCGTCACCCTGCTGGGCAATCTGTTCCCGGCACTCGGCTTCGAAGGCTTGGTTGATGCTGTTGTCGGTCATTTTAATAATCTCAAGGGTCACTGAAACGAAGCGCTGTCGACGGCGTGATAGACGTAGCGTCCACCGGTCATCCGCTTGATCTCTTCGAGGTAATTGGAATTCATCACAAACAGGTGGGCACCTTCAGGCAGCGCGTCCATCGCCTCTTGCGGTGAAGAAACGCGGGCACCACTCAGCGGCAGATAACGCCCCTGTTTGGCCGGGTTGATATCCACCACGCGATCCACCGCGACACCTGCGCGTTGCAGGAACAGCGAATAGATCACGCCTTTGGACGAGGCGCCCCAGATCGCGGAACCCTGCTCAGGCGCCGACTGAATGATCTGCACCGCACGATCGAGGCTGGCGGTAAACCCGTCAGGCAGCGTCAGGCGCGGCACCGGTTGTTCCGGGGTCAGGCGCAACGTCGCAAGGTCAGCGACGATGTACAGGTATTGGCCACCGAACAGGTGCCCGGCTTCGTGCACAGTGCCGAACATCCGGCGCAGGTCATCGAGGCGGAAATAATTGACGTGTTCGTAGAACAGGTCGAACCAGGCTTTGTGCTCGATAATCCAGTCGAAGCACGGCACTTCGATGTAGATCTGCCCGCCCTGATTGGCATTGGCGATTTCGGCGAGGAAGCTCACCGGATCCTGAATATGCTCCAGCACATGGCGCAGCACGATGGCATCGGCCGCCAGACCAAGACCGCGAGTGAACGGCGCCTTGATCACGTCGGCGCTTTCGCCTTCGTAAGCCGGATCGATGCCGGTGATCGCATAACCGAGGCCCTTGAGCAACTCCAGAAAGTAGCCCTTGCCGCAGCCGACTTCGATCAGTTCCTGACCCTTGAAGTGCTTGGCGATGATGCCTTCGACGTCACTCAAATGCTTCTGGAACTGGCCGGAATGCGCCTGCTCGTTCTGGTAATCGGCGTCGTAGCTGAGTTTGTCGGCGTCAAACGCGGCGTTGTAGATCAAACCGCTGCGCTCGTCCTGCACCAACAGCATGTCGGCACTGGCCGAGGCCTGTGCCGATGCGGCATCGGCAAAGGTGCGGTTCTGCAACACTGGCAGGTCGGTGACCCGGTACAACTCGTGCTTCATTGCAGCTCTCCCAGTAACTGTTGCAAACGCTCGGTCACCGCCCAGAACGCCAGCGGTTCGTGGGTTGGGTATGGGTAGTGGCCGAGGTTCAGATGCAGCGACACGTCGCGTTCGCGCAGGCGTTGTTCGACCAACGCACGCACGGACACCGGTTGGCCGCTGGCGCAATTGATCACGCCGTTGAAGCCGGTTTTTTGCAGGATCGCGGAGAGGTAACCGGCAGCGCGTTCAATCGGCAGAAAATCGCGCAGCTGCTCACCGGCGGACATGTTGAACGACGCTTCACCGGCATCGATCGCCCGGTCCAGTGCGGCCAACAGACTGTTGGGGTTTTGCCCTTCGCCATGCAGATAGAACAGGCGCGTCCACTGCAAAGTAAACGGATGCTGCTGCTGCAGATTTTGCAAAAACAGGTGCAGCGTGTGCTTGGCCAGACCGTAAGGATTGCTCGGCTGCGGCTCGGTGTTTTCACTGATTGGGCCGCTTTGCAGGCCGTATTCGAAACAGGTGCCGGTGACCAGCACCTGCTGCACGCCCGCCTCGACCGCGCTTTTGATAAAGCGGTAATCGGCCATCAGATTGTGTTCGAAATGGAACAGCGCCCGGTAGTTCGGCAAGCCCGGCCAGGCCAGATGCGCCAGTGCATCGATGCCTTTTACCAGTGCTGCGACATCCAGATCAGGCGCGTGAATATCGGCGCTGATGAACTCGACGTCGTTGATCCACGGCATGCCTTGCGCGGTTTCTGCGTTACGCGCCACGGCGCGAACATCGCAGCCGCGCGCCAGCAACGCCACGACCAGATGGCGGCCGACAAAACCGGTAGCTCCCGTGACCAGAACCTTCACAGCACTTTCAACTCAGGCACGGCGATCACAAAGCCGCCGTCCCACTGACGCACTTGCGCCAGTTGCTGGCTGACTTCGTGCAGCAGGTTCCACGGCAGCACCAACACGTAGTCGGGTTTTTCGAGGTCGATCTGCGCCGGCGCCACGATCGGAATGCGACTGCCCGGCAGAAATTTGCCCTGCTTGTGCGGGTTGGCATCGGCGACCCAGGCCAGCAGGTCGGGTTTGACCCCGGCATAGTTGAGCAAGGTATTGCCCTTGGCCGCCGCGCCATAACCGACAACCCGTTTGCCGTCAGCCTTGGCCTGCAGCAGAAAGCGCAGCAGTTCGTGTTTGATGCGTTCAGCGGCGGGCGCGAGCGTCGCGTAGTACTCGGCGGTTTTCACCCCCGCATCCAGTTCGGCCTGCAACTGTTGCTGCACCGCTGGTTGAACCGGACGACGTTCGCCGTCCTTGCGTTGCACGAACACGCGCAGCGATCCACCATGGGTGGTCAGTTGGCTGACGTCGAACACTTGCAGGCCATTGCGCTCGCACAGCGCCTGAACGGCAGTCAGCGACAGGTAGGAATAGTGTTCGTGATACAGCGTGTCGAACTGCGCGCCGGCCATCAGCGTCAGCAGTTGCGGGAATTCGAAGGTAGCTACGCCGGTCGGCTTGAGCAAAGTGGCAAAGCCGCCGAGGAAATCGTTGATGTCCGGCACATGCGCGAGCACGTTGTTGGCCGCCATCAGATCGGCGCCCCAGCCTTCGGCTTGCAAATGCGCGGCAGTCTCACGACCGAAGAACAATTCACGAATTTCCAGGCCTTTTTCACGAGCCGCTTGCGCGGTGCTGCGCGTCGGTTCAACGCCCAGACACGGAATGCCCCGAGCGGCCACGTATTGCAGCAGATAACCGTCGTTGGCGGCGACTTCAACCACACGGCTGTCGGCAGTCAGACCAAAGCGCTCAACCATCTCGGCGACATAGCGCTCGGCATGGGCCAGCCAGGTGCTGGAGAACGAACTGAAGTAGGCGTACTCGGCGTCGAACAGGCTGTCGGCGCGGGTGTAATCCTCGGTCTGCACCAGCCAGCATTGCTGGCACACCGCGACCTTCAGCGGCACCCACTGCTCAGCCTGTTCAAGACGATCGGCGTGCACATAGGCGTTGGACGGTGGCGAGGTGCCGAGGTCGATCAGCGGCAGGCTCAGCGGTGCGGCGCACCCACGGCAGTTCATAGACGCACTCCAGCAAAGTGTTGATCGAGCGCGGGATGGCTGGAATCACGCGCTGACAAATTATTGACAGGCAACGGCCAGGCAATCGCCAGCCGTGGATCGTTCACCGACAGACCGCCCTCGTGCTCCGGCGCGTAATCGGCACTGTGCAAGTAGAGCAATTCGGCATCTTCGCTGAGGGTCTGGAAACCGTGGGCGAAGCCGGCCGGAATCAGCAGACTGCGACCATCGCCGGCCTTCAAGTGCTCGGCGTGCCAGTGCAGAAACGTTTCCGAGTCGGGACGCAGATCCACCGCCACGTCCCACACTTCACCGCGCAGGCAGGTGATCAGTTTGGCTTCCGGGGCGTTGCCATTCTGATAATGCAGACCGCGCACACTGCCCTTCTCGCGAGTGCAGGAATGGTTGATCTGACGGATATGGAATTCACTGCCGAACGCACTCAAGCTGCCTTCGCAGAACAGCCGGGCGAAGTGCCCGCGTTGATCTTCGAAGCGTTTGTGCTGAACGCTGAACAGGCCGGCCAGCGGCAACGCCTTCAGGGAAAACTCGCTCACAGCGCGCCTCGGTACAGGTTCAGTTGGCCGAGGGTGACGTTGCGCATGTCATCGCCGTTCTGCCAGGCCAGGTGCCAATCGAGGGTCTGGGTCAGGCACTCCTGCAAGGTCCAGCGCGGCTGCCAGCCGAGTACCTGGCGGGCGCGGCTGCTGTCCAGACGCAGCAGGCCCGCCTCGTGCAGTTCGCTTTTTTCGATGCGCAAACCGCGCGCCTGCGGCCAGCGACTGGCGAGCAATTCGACGACTTCGCCAACGCTGCACATGTCCGCCTCGCCCGGGCCGAAGTTCCACGCCCCGGCGTATTCCGGCCCTTGTTCGTAGAGGCCGGCGGCCAGTTGCAGGTAACCGGCCAGCGGTTCCAGCGCGTGTTGCCACGGGCGCACGGCTTGCGGGTAGCGCAAGGTCACCGGCTCGTCTGCCGTCCACGCTTTGAGTACGTCGGGAATCAGTCGCTCAGGGGCAAAATCGCCGCCGCCCAAGACGTTGCCGGCACGCGCCGTGGCCAGAGCCAGACCGTGTTCAGCGTACTTGTCGGCCGGGAAGAACGACGCGGCATAAGACTGGGCGAGCAATTCACAGCAAGCCTTGCTGCTGCTGTAAGGATCGTGGCCACCAAGGGCTTCGTCTTCGCGGTACGGCCACAGCCATTCCTTGTTGGCGTAGACCTTGTCGGTGGTGACCAGCACACAGGCGCGCACGCAGCCGACCTGACGAATCGCTTCGAGCAGGTTCAACGTGCCCATGACGTTGCTGGAATAGGTACCGAGCGGATCACGATAGCCTTCGCGCACCAGCGGCTGAGCAGCCAGGTGCAGCACGATCTCCGGCTCGGTGTCAGCGATTATTTCCAGCAAGGCGCCGAGATCACGCAAGTCACCGCGCTGATCGTTGATGCCTTCATGCACGCGCGCCAATTCAAACAGGCTCGGCTCGGTCGAAGGTTCAAGGGAAAAACCGCTGACTTGCGCGCCGAGGCTTTGCAGCCACAGCGTCAGCCAACTGCCTTTGAAACCGGTATGTCCGGTGACGAGAACGCGTTTGCCGCGCCAGAAATCCGCACTCAGGCCCATTGCTTCCATGGGGCCTCCCCGCTCTGCCACAGGGCTTCGAGATGGTTCTTGTCGCGCAGGGTGTCCATCGGGTGCCAGAACCCTTCGTGCTCAAAGGCTTTCAACTGTTCGTCGGCCGCCAGACGTGCCAGCGGTTCGGCTTCCCAAGTGGTGGCGTCATCGGCGATGTACGGCAGCACTTTCGGCGAGAGCACGAAAAAGCCACCGTTGATCCAGCCACCGTCACCGCGAGGTTTTTCGGTGAAGCCCAGCACTTGATCGCCTTGACGCTCAAGCGCGCCGTAACGACCTGGCGGCTGCACAGCAGTGACGGTCGCCAGACGACCGTGGGCTTTGTGGTAATCCACAAGCTGAGCGATGTTGATGTCGGAAACGCCATCGCCGTAGGTGAAGCAGAACGCTTCTTCATCCTGCAGATAACGGCCGGCGCGCAACAGACGGCCACCGGTCATGGTTTCTTCACCGGTGTCGATGAGGGTGACGCTCCACGGCTCGCTGTAGTTCTGGTGCACGTCCATGCGGTTTTCGCGCATGTTGAAGGTGACGTCAGAGGTGTGCAGGAAGTAGTTGGCGAAGAAGTCCTTGATCGCATAGCCCTTGTAGCCGAGGCAGATCACGAAGTCGTGAATTCCGTGAGCGGAATACTGCTTCATGATGTGCCAGAGAATTGGCTTGCCACCGATCTCGATCATCGGCTTGGGCTTGAGGTGCGACTCTTCACTGATGCGCGTGCCGAGGCCACCCGCCAAAATTACTGCCTTCATCGTCTCCCCTCTTGTTCGTCACCGGGCTGCGCAGAGCTTTCTTGAGCTTTGCGGGCCTTCTGGCTAAACCTTTTGCCGATCCGTGCGCCGCTGGAGTGACCGCGAGCGCTCGTTTTATGGCGATTTACAGGGGACTTGCAGGAAACGCGCCAGCTCCACAAGCCCCTCACCCTAACCCTCTCCCAAAGGGAGAGGGACTGATCGAGTAGTTTGCGAGAAGTACGCCGACGTGAAATACCGAGTCGAACTCAGATTCTGAAACAGATCAAAAGCCCCTCACCCTAGCCCTCTCCCAAAGGGAGAGGGGACTGATCGAGTAGTTTGCGAGAAGTACGCCGACGTGAAATACCGAGTCGAATTCAAGCTTTGAGAAGCCCACAAATCGGCCCCCTCTCCCTCGGGAGAGGGCTGGGCGGGCGGCGTTCCGATGAGGGGAGAATCCACCACAAATCCAAAGCCGACCACGCTGCGCCCTTCACCACTCAACAGGATGAGCGTTAGCTCGGCTGCAGCTCTTGATCTGTAAGGCGACGTCGGAAAGCTGAGTGGAGGGATTGATCCGGGCGTGGGAGCGCAGCGACCGTTTGGCGCAGCCAAACACAGCGAGAGGAGGTGCAGCGAAGCAAACCGTAGGCGCTGCGCCCGGATCAATCCCGGAGCGAAGGAACCCCGAGCCCCAGCGAGCGGGCCGCACGTAGGAGCAAGCCTTTTTGGTTGCTTTTTTCTGGGCCGGCACTCCGGGCGCCTGGAAAAAGTGACCCGCCGTAAGGGCGGAACCCTGATCAGCAACACCCGCAGCAACGGATACACCCCCCAAAACCCCAAGAGCATGGTCGGCCCAAAGGCCGCCAAGCCCCAGACAAAAAAAGGGATGAACCCAAAGATCCATCCCTTTTCACAAACCAGATCAACAATGCAAACGACTACCCAAACATGGCAAACCCATCACCACTCACCGGCAGCTCAAACGCCTGACCATCGGCGGTCTGGATGTGCTCGATGTTGTTGAACCCGGCGTACCAGCCCGCCAGTTTCACGCCGTTGTCCGGCACACCAGTGCTGCCGTCATTGGCACTGTGCAAATAAGCGTCATCACCGATGCGGGTAACGTTCAACTGGCTGGCGTTGGCGATCGTGTTGAGGATCAGGGTGTCGTTCAGATCCCAGCCCTCATCCTGGATCGTCACCAGCCCTGTGGTATTCACCACGTAGCTGTCATCGCCCTGCCCGCCAAACGCACTGCCGCTGGAATTCGACTGATCGGCAAGGTTAAGAATGAACACATCATTCCCCCCATCGCCCTGCAGCATGTAGTCGCTGCCAGTGCCGGTGAGCACGTCATTACCCTCGCCGCCGAAAGCAAACCCTCGCCCCAGCGTAATGCTGTCATTGCCATCGTCACCACTGGCCCAGGTGAACAGATCATTGGCCGCACCAACGATAACGTCATCACCGGCGCCACCCGACAGGCTGTCGGACTGACCGGCGACATCGAGACCGGAGGCCAGGCCACCATAGAGGTGATCGTTGCCATCGCCACCCTGAATCTGGTCGTCGCCCGCGCCGCCTTCAAGAATGTTATCGCCCCAGTCACCCTCAAGAACGTCATTGAACTGGCTACCACGCAAGCCTTCGATATCGATGTAAACATCGTGGAACGCAATACCACTCTGCACGCCCCATTTCAGCGAAGCGCTCAAGCCTTCGCTACTGTCGTCGTAGCTGACGATGTCGATACCAGCGCCACCCTCAAAGTTATCGGCACCCGCACCGCCCAACAGCACATCATTGCCGGCACCGGCGACGATGGTGTTGTTCTCGTCATTGCCGTAGCCGACGAAGTCAGCGCTGCCGGTATAGGTCAGGTTTTCAACGAACGCGCTCAGCCTAAACTCGGACAGGCTGGTGTACACGCGATCGGTACCCCCCATGTAGCCGTCGATTTCCTCGACGGTCACGCCGGCGCTGTTGATCGTGTAGACATCGCCACCGCCACCGCCAGCGACGACCACACCACTGGTGTTCACGGTGAAGTGGTCGGCATCGATGGAACCAATAACCTCTTCCACATTAATCAGTGTGTCGCCCGCCGCGTTGACACCGCCGCCGATCAAAATGTTGACCGGATCGAAAGCGTAGCGATAACTCACGGTGTCATGGCCGTCACTACCATCGATGCTCATAAAGTCTTTGTGACGATAAATCACATCATCGAAGCTCGAACCCTGCAGCGCTTCAATGCCGGTGAAGGTGTCACCGTAGGCAATGGTCAGCCCGTCAAAGTTGGCGAAGTCTTCGACTCTCACGCCCTCAAGGCTGTCGCTGTAGCTGACGGTATCGTAGCCATCACCACCAACGAAATGATCGGCACCATCACCGCCCCACAGCCAGTCGCTACCGGCACCGCCAATGATTTCGTTGTCACTGGCATTGCCGTAAGCCTTGAAATCGCCGGTGCCGGTGAAGGTCAGCTTTTCAATGAACGGGTCCATCTTGAGGGTGTTGAGGCTGGTGCGCAGTTCGTCATAACCCCCGTTGTCTTCCTCGACAACTGTCACACCCTCACTGTCGACGATGTACAGATCATCCCCGACGCTACCCTCGAACGTCACACCGCCGACCGAACTGGTAAACGTATCGTTGTGAAACGTACCGAAGACTTTCTCTACACCGATGAGGGTGTCGACCTTGCCTTCAGCCCCTGCGACAGTCGTGGCATCTTTGCCGAACTCGACACTGATACCCGACGACATCGCATAATAGGTCGCTGTGTCGACCCCCTCCCCGCCATCCAGCACATCAGAACCTGCACTGCCGATCAGTACATCATCCGACTCCAGTCCATAGAGTTCGTCATTGCCCTCGGTGCCCAACAGGACATCCGCTTCACCCGTTCCATTCACTACTGACATTTACGTCTTCCTTGCGTTGTTGTTAATCCGGACCGATCGGGCAGTGAGATACCGTTCAAGCTTGCGATCCCTGCCTGATGGATGAACGAATAAAAAGGTATCGACTACCAGCAGGCGAAGCTTGAGCCTCGGTACAAAAATGTATCGAGAAGGATGCTAGTACGATTTTCAGAGCAAAAAAAAACAGGCGATTGCCAGGTCGCCTGTTTTTCCGTAGATCATGCGTGGCTCGGTCAATCGGCGAGCCAGCCATTCTCCCAGTAACGCAAGTTGTCACCGCGCAACACGTAATCGCGCATCACCACTTCGCGCAAATCATCGCCCATGCGATAGCTGGCGTCCGGGTCGGCCAGGTGCATGCGGATCGCTTGCAGCCACTCATCCGTGCTGTTGGTCTTGACCCGCGTGCACGGCAGATAGCCTTGATAGGCTTCGGTGTCGGTGCAAATCACCGGGTAACCGCAGGCGCCGTACTCCAGCAAGCGCAGGTTGCTCTTGCAGTCGTTGAAGATGTGGAACTCCAGCGGTGCCAGCGCCAGGTCAAGGTTGAGGCTGGCCAGTTTGGCCGGGTAAACGTCTAGCGCAATTACCCCGTGAAATTCGTGCATGTACGGCCGCAGATCATCCGGGCACATGCCGAAAAACACCCAGTCGACTTCATTGGCCAGCTCACGCACGACATCGGCAATCACCGCCAGGTCGCCGTGGTGACTGGTACCGCCGCCCCAACCGACACGCGGTTTTTTCGAAGTACGGCGCTGGCTGCGCAGGCCGGTCCAGAGGTTCTGGGCAAGCATGTTGGGCACGACGCGAATGTCGTGATGCATGTCCGACAGCGCATTGGCCAGTGGCTGCGTCGATACCACCACGCGATCACACAAACCGATCGCCTGGCGCACCATGCGCTCCATCTCCTGCTTGTTGGGCATGTTGCGGATATGGGCATTACGATGCGGAACATCGATCACATAGTCATCCAGCTCGAAGATTCGCCGGGCATGGCAGAACTTCTTCAGCGGTGGAATTTCATCGATGGCGCCTTGCGAGTAGCGCCCTTGCAAGACGATGACGTCCGGCGACTGACGCTCGATTTCAATGAGCGACGGCAAGCCGTAACGAATACACCCTTCGGCGCGGTTGGCCGCTTCCAGCTCGATCAGCGGCTGACTCATGCGGTAGTGGCCAATCGCAGAAGCGTTGATTGGCACGGCGAGTACGTTGGGCAGTTGCGGGCGGGAAAACGCCGTCCAGCCGGTGCGCAGGCCCGGCTCCAGACTGAAGCTCGTTGCACCGACACCCTGCAATGACAAGTTAACGTTGAACGCCGGATCACGGGCAATGCGCGGCAACCAGCGTTTGTAGAAGGTCTCCTGCTCGTGCATGTGCTGCTGGCCTTCCTCGGCGGTCGCCTCGACGGCTGGCCGCGCACCCTGAGCCAGCAAGGCATAGGGCGTCCAGACCACCAGATAACCTTCCTGACCGATGCGCAAGCACAGGTCGATGACATTCAGCGCCTGCTTCAAGTCCTGCTCGTCGAGCCCTGCGACAGACTCGAAAACAGCCTTGCGCACCATCATGCAATCACCGCCGACGGCACTCAGGTCGTGGGCCGCCTGCAGCCGGAACATATAGCCGTCGGACTGCAGCGACTGCCCATAAAACGGCAACCCGACCGCCCCTTGCAGGCCGAGGATCATGCCGGCGTGCAACACGTACCCGTCCGGGTTGAACAACTTGGCGCCGACGACGCCGACTTCCGGGCGCTGCGCCTGATTGAGCAGTTCGTCCAGCCAGTCGGTGTGGGTGATCACCGCGAAGGTATTGAGCAGCAACACATACTCGCCACGGGCCTGCGTCACGGCGAAGTTAAGCAGGGCCGCCATGTTGTCATGCTGTGGGCAACTCAGGACTCGAATCCGCTCACCACCCAACTGCGCCATGCCGTCCAGCCATGCCAGCGCCTCGGCACTTTCGCTGCCGTTGTCGACCAGCAACAGCTCGTATTCGGAGTAAGCGGTTTTCTCCAGCAAGGTCTCGACACAGCGCTGCAAGGCTGCGGTCTGATCGCGGGTGACGATGATGATCGACACCAGCGGACGCCAGCCATGCTGGTAGTCGACACGATTGAGCAACTCGCAACTGCCACGACGAATGCTGTGAGCAATCCCCATACGCTGCAGATGCGCTTCGAGCACCCGTGGGTTCTGCTCGATCACCGCTGGCTTGGCCAGCCACCCGGACAGATCGAAAGGCGACTCCAGGAGGACTTCGGCAACGTGTCCGACCACCTGCGTACCGCCGCTCTCGACCATGCGCCACAGCATGTCGTGAGGCGCCAATTCGGCGAACGTCGTGTCGAATCCACCGAGCGCCAGAAAGCGTTCGCACTTGAACGCCAGGGCGCGCCCGACGTACGGATAACTGCGCATGAGGTCGATATTGAAATCCGGTTTGAAGGCGGGCTCTGCCGATTCGCCATCGCGCAGGCTGCCTTCATCGCTGTACACGCAGCTCAGCGATGGCGAATGCGCTATGCGGTCAGCCATGACCAGCAAGGCCGGCGCCACCAGTCGATCACCGGCCTGCAACAAGTAGAACCAGTCGGCACCTTCGAGTTGCGGTAACAGAGTGTTGATCTGTGCCAACCCGTCATCCTGCAACGGCATTCGGAACACCCGCCCGTCCAGCGTCGCATCGGTACAGTCCGCAGACAACAGCAGAATCAACTCCGGCGGATAGTCCTGGGATGCGAGCGCTTGCAGCGTGCGTTCAACGCCATCGCGACTGCCTTGGGCATCAATGATGATCGGCACGATTCGCGGCTGCTGCGGCCAGGCGGCCAGGGTTTCTGGCAGCAACTTGCGTTGCCCCTCGCTGAGACTGCGGCATTGCAGCCAGTGTGCATAGAGTTCGGCGAAGCTCCAGCTGTCGATACCGACACACCACTCCTGGCGACTCTGCTTGGTGCCGAGCGTACGGCTGAGCGGCAGCTCCTCCCAGACCCGCGGCGATTCGTCAGCCTTGGTCAGCGGGATATAGCGCACCCAGCCCGGCGCCGGCGCGGACTCACCACTGCGGGCCTTGAGCATTTGCAGAATCCACTCGCGCTCGACCTCAACCGCATCTTTCATCGGTTGCTGTGCGCTCAGACGCTCCGGGTAGAGCCGCTCGGCACTGAGCACATTGTTGGATACCGCCAGATTGCCGCGCCGCATCAGGCAGACATACAGGGCGAAATCCAGGGTCGCGACAAAGCAGTGGCCATCCTGAGTCAGCGCTGGCAACAGCTCGACGAGGTCCGCTCTTCGAAACAAAGCGTTGGTGAAGCCGCCCAACACATTGACCGGGAATTTTTCAAAAATGCCCAGCAGGTCGTCACCCTTGAACAGACCGCTGTGGGGCGACAACGACGTGTTTTCCAGACGCGCCGGCAGGATGATGTCGTTGGCGTCCCAGAACAGTCGCTGAGCCAGCACCAGGCTGACCTCTTCGCGCAACATCTCGTGCGCCTGCTGTTCGATGCAGGCCGCATAAAGGTGGTCGTCGTCACACAGGAACTTAATGAGTTCGCCCTGCGCCTGATCGAGGCACACCTTGAGGTTGCCGACCATGCCCAGGGTACGCGGATTGCGTACATAACGTACGGCAACACCGGACTGTTCGACCACGGCCGCGACAATCCCTTCGATCTGCTGGCCCCGGCTGTCGTCGCAGACAATGATTTCAAGGTGCGCGTAAGTCTGGCTGACGGCGCTGTTCAGCGTCCGCTCGAAGAAGCGCGGATTGAAGGCGGGAATGACGAGGCTGACAAGAGGAAGTGAATTCACGGCGGGCTCACAGGCGGTACCAGCCCGCTCGGAAAAGCGAGCCCTTGAAACCGCTAAAAAACATAACTGAGGGGCAGGCCAAACGGGCGCTTACACGCCCGCTGACGGTCAGATCTTGTTGAACAGACCCAACTGGCTGATCTTGCTGAACGCCAGTTGCGAGGCTTGCAACATGGTTTGCTGCAGGGTCAGACGAGTCATCACTTCGGCCGGATCCGAATCACGGATCGAACCTTGGGTGGTGGTGTTCGCAGTGCTCAGGCTGTCGTTGGTGATGGCTTGCATATCCAGAGCCTGACCACGGGCACCGATCTCGGTGACTGCGCTGCCGATTTGATTGTTGGCCGCATCGATGTTGCCGATACCCGCCTCCATCGCGCCCTGGAATTTCTGCTTGGCCACCGGATCACCATCGATCGGAGTGTTCAACGCCGTGATCATCTGGCCCAGGGTGTCGAGCACGTTCTGGGTCTGGTGGTCGTTCGGCTGGATCGAAAACTGATCACCGGCAGCCGGGGCAGCGCCCAGTGCGAACGTGACGCCCGCCGCGGTAGCGTTGTTACCGACGATAGTGCCCGAAGACACGGGTTTGCTGTCGGCAGTGACCGGCGCTGCGTACAGATCGAAAGCAGTGGCGCTGGTGAACTTGAGAACGGCGCCGCCCTGCGGGAATGCCGCGGTGTAAGCTGCCTGGTCAGTGATGCTCGAACCAGTGATCACGGCCGTCGACGGGTTGCCCGGGCTGCGCGTCGTGGTGAACGAGTCTGGCGCGGTGGACAACTGGAAGCTGTGGCCGGCAATCACCGCGTCCGGGTTGGTGTCGCCGGTCTTCAAGTTGATATTCAACTTCATGTCGACGCCACGGAAACTCACCGTCTGGTTGGCACCGCTGCTGTTGCTGACCAGACCATTCTGGCTCGCTTCAGCGGTCACGTCGTTGCCCAGGGCATCGGTGATTTGCAGTTGGGTGCTGCTGAGGAAGCTGACGGTGTACGGCTGGCCGGCAGTGAATTTGGAATCATAGGTGGCGGCAGTGCCGACCGTACCGTTGGACAGCACAACGCGGCCGTCGTCCACAGCCGGCGCCGTCATGGTGACGTTGGTGCGCGCGGTATTGATGGTCTGCTGGAAAGCGGCCCAACCGGTGGTGTTGGTGCCAACCGTCATACCGTCGCCGATGCCCAGATTGATCGTGGTCTGGTCACCGTTGTAGGTGTAGGTGCCGTCGGCATTCTGCGAGTACGGTGCGGTATCGGTTTTCGAACCGGAGAACAGGTAATTGCCGCTGGCATCCTTGGAGTTCATCAGGCCCAGCACTTGCTGCTGGATCTGACCCAACTCCGAAGCGTACGCCTGGCGATCCTTGTCGGTGGCCGTGCCGTTGTTGGCGGCCAGGGCGAGTTCCTTGGCACGCGCCAACGCGGTGGTGATGGAATCCAGCGTGGACTCCTGCACCGTCAACGCACTTTTGGTGGTGTCGACGTTGGTCTTGTACTGATCCAGCATCGCGGCCTGCTGACCTAGTTGCAGCAAGCGACCGGCACCAACCGGATCATCCGCGGCAGTGTTGATGCGCGTCAGGCTGCTCGCCTCGCTGGCGGAGGCAACAGCCTTGTTGAAGTTACGCTGATAGTCCGACGCTTGCGTGCCGTAATACTGGGCGGTAGAAATGCGCATGAATTACGACTCCTTAAAGGCTGTTGATCAGCGTGGCGAAAGTTTCCTGCGCAGCTTTGATGATCTGCGAAGACGCTGTGTAGTACTGCTGGTATTTGACCAGGTTGCCGGTTTCTTCATCCAGGTTGACCCCGGACAGCGAATCGCGCGCGCCTTTGGCGTTGTCCAGAATCGCTGTGGTCGCGGTGCTGTCGGACTTGCCTTGAGCGGTCTTGGTGCCGACGTTGGTCACCAGCTTGTTGTAGCCGTCAGTCAGGCTGATGCCCTTGCTGGCCGAACCGGTGTCGATGGTCTGCTTGGTTTGCAGGGCGACCAGCGATTGCGCGTTGCGGTTGTCCGAAGACGCCGCACCGGTCAGATTCATGGTGAAGGACTCGCCCGACTTCGGCGTGCCGCCGACGGTGGTCTGCACGGAGAAGGTTTTCTGTACGTTCGGCGTCACGCTGGTGTCCAGCACCGGGTTGCCGCTGGCATCAACGATGCCGACTTTCAGGTCCAGCGTGTTCGATTGCCCGGGAACGATGGTGCCGCTGCTGATGAGGCCGCCCTTGGCGTCCACAAATTTGTAAGACTGGCTGCCACCGGTGACATCACCAAACACCAGTTTGACCGGCGTCGAATTCTTCAGTGCCGCCTGCATGTCAGCCTGGGCAGTCGGGTTGTAGATATCGATCTTGTCGCTGAGCGTCGGCTGAGTGTAAGTCCCCAGGCCGGCAGCACTGGCCACACCGGTCAACGGACCGGCCGCAGCGATTTTCTTCGGATCGGTGAGCACCGTCTGGATGCTCGCGGCGGCATTGCGGGTCGGCGTCACTTTGAAGCTGTCACCGGCGCTCAACGCCCCACCTTTGAGCGCAAGGGTGAAACCGTCGATCACTGGCGGTGGATTGGTCGTGGTGCTGAAGGTGCCCAGATCGGTGCCGTCTGAACGCTTGACCGAGTAGTCGGTGGCGCTGGTAAACGTCACCTGATAATCGCTGGTGGTCAGCTTGCCGCTGTCCTTGATGGTGACATCAAGGTTGCCCGAGCCTGCGCTGTTGCCGTCTTTCGCGATGCTGCGCTGGCTGATCAGCGCGGCACTGTTGATGTTGTTGAAAATCGCGGCGCCGAAGTCACCGTTCTTGTCGATACCCTGAGCTTGCTGGCTGTTGATCTGATCGGCGATCACCAGCGCCACTCGGCCCAGTTCGTTGAGCGAAGGATCGAGAACTTCTTTGCGATAAGTCAGCAGACCACCGATTTCGCCACCGCTGATCACCGAGGTGATGTCGATGGTGCTCGAACCGCGATCCATCTGGATGCCCACGCGCGATGGATCATCCTTGAGCGGCACGGTGCTCAGAGAGTTGGCGGAGTTGCCGATCACCAGTGGCTGGCCGCTACCGACGTAGATGTCGAAGCTGGTGCCACGCTCGACGACCTGCGCGCCGGTCAGCTCGGACAACTGGCGTACGGCTTCGTTACGGCTGTCGAGCAGATCGTTCGGCGCCCCACCGCTGGTGGAGATCTCGCCGATTTTCTGGTTCAGGTTGGCAATCGAGGTGGCCAGCTTGTTCACCTGGGCCGTCATATCGCCGAGGCTGCCGTTGATGGTGGTGTTCTGGTCGTTGAGCTGTTTGGCGATGGAGTTGAAGCGGCTGGTCAGCGCCTGCGCACCGGTCAGCACCGATTGACGGGAGGTGTCATCGGTCGCGGACGTCGATACGCTCTGCATCGAGGTGAAGAATTTTTGCAGCACACCGGTCAGGCCGGTGTTGGTGTCGGACAGCATGGAGTCCAGCGGCGTGGCTTGAGCCAGGTACGAGGCCGCTTCGCTGTTGAGCGAGGTCGCCGTGTGCAGCTGGGATTCCAGGTAGGAGTTGTAGACCCGGCGCACGTCAGCCAGGGTCGTGCCCGTGCCGATGAACACGGTGCCGTACTGCTGCGAGGATTTGGTGCCCTGCACGGTTTGCTGACGTGAATAACCGGCGGTGTCGACGTTGGCAATGTTGTTGCCTGTCGTAGCCAAAGAGGACTGGCTGGCCGACAGTCCCGACATCCCGATATTGAGCAAACTCATGGTTCAGACCTTATACCTTGTGCCTTATAAAGGCGTGGTGGATACACCCGCCGCAGCGTAGTTTTGGAAACTGTTCATCTGCTTGGCTATCTGCGAAATCTTGCTTGCGTAGTTCGGGTCGGTGGCGTAACCGGCCTTTTGCAACTCGCGTACAAACTGTTCTGGGTTATCGGCAGACTTCACGACATCTTGATAGCGATTATTGGTCTGCAGCAAAGTCACCAGATCGTGGAAGCTGTCCTTGTACGAGGCGTAGGAACGGAACTCGGCCGTCTCCTTGACCATCGCGCCATTGCGGAACTCGCTGGTGATCGCCCGGGCCGAATCGCCCTTCCAGTTGCTGCTCGCCTTGATGCCGAACAGGTTGTGGCTGCTACTGCCATCCTGGGCACGCATGACCGACTTGCCCCAACCGGTTTCCAACGCAGCCTGCGCCACCAGATAACGCGGATCGACGCCGATACGGTCGGCCGCTTCCTTGGCCATCGGCAGCATGGTGTTGACGAACTCGTCGGCGGAACTGAAGGCTTTCTTCGCCGGCGCCAGCGGAATCTGCGCCATGGCGCGACCGTAGACCTGCATCTGCCCGCCCGCGGCTTTTTCGCCTTCGGCGCGCGCCAGCCAGTCGCCGTTGTACAGCGGCCCGGCCCCGGTCGTGGCAGCGGTCGTGGCGCGTTGCGGCAATTGCGTGGCCGCTGCCGGCGTCGCCGACGGTACCAGCCCTGCGAGCAAACGATCGGCCAGTTTCGGTGGCAGAGCCAGACGACGCTGATTGATCAGTTCCATGTCGTTGCGATGGGCCAACTGTGTATTCGGTGCACTCACCGAACGCGACGCCCACAGCGGACGCTCGCCATTGAGCCGCGACAACGGGCCGTTGGTGGCAACTGTGCCAGCGGCAACCGGTGTGACCACGGCCGCGGCTTTTGCCTTGGCTTCTTCCTGCTTGGCGGCGGACGCGGCAGCGGCCTCGCCCGGCGCCATCGGTTTGTTCTTCGACATCTGCCGCATCAGCACGTCGGCAAGGCCAATACCACCGCCCTCGCGGGACATGGAAACGGCCAGTTGCTGGTCGTACATTTCCTGATACTGCTTGGCCGCCGGCGTGTTGAGCGGGTTGTCCTGGCCCAGCGCTTCAGTGGCCGAGCGCATCGACTTGAGCATCTCGCCGAGGAACAGCGATTCGAATTCCTGCGCCACTTTGCGCAGGTTCGCATCGCTGTTCTTGTCGCCGACCTTGAGTTGGTTCAGGCGATTGAGGTCCGAGTAGGAACCCGAATCGCTGCTGCTGACCAGACCGCTTTTGCGCATATCCATAAGGGTCGGCCTCAGATCACGATCAGGTCGGCTTGCAACGCGCCGGCCTGCTTCAGAGCTTCGAGGATGGCCATCAAGTCACCCGGTGCCGCGCCGACCTGGTTCACCGCACGCACGATCTCGTCGAGGGTGGTGCCAGGGCCGAACTTGAACATCGGTTTGGCTTCCTGCTCGGCATTCACCCGCGAGCGCGGCACGACAGCGGTCTGGCCATTGGACAGAGGGCCGGGCTGGCTGACAATCGGATCTTCGGTGATGGTCACGGTCAGGCTGCCGTGGGTCACGGCCGCTGGCGAAACCTTGACGTTCTGGCCAATGACGATGGTGCCGGTACGCGAGTTGATGATGACTTTCGCCACCGCCTGACCCGGATCGACTTCAAGGTTTTCCAGGATCGACAAGTAGTCGACGCGCTGGCTCGGATCGAGCGGCGCGGTAACGCGGATCGAGCCGCCGTCGATGGCTTGCGCGACGCCAGGGCCGAGCATGTCGTTGATCTTGTCGACGATGCGTTTGGCCGTGGTGAAGTCGGAGCGATTGAGGTTCAGCGTCAGGCTATTGCCCTGATTGAAACCGCTCGGCACCGAACGCTCCACCGAAGCACCGCCAGGGATGCGACCGGCCGACGGAACGTTGACGGTGATCTTCGAACCGTCACGACCTTCGGCATCGAAACCGCCAACCACCAGGTTGCCCTGAGCGACTGCGTAGACGTTGCCGTCGATACCCTTGAGCGGGGTCAGCAGCAAGGTGCCGCCGCGCAGGCTCTTGGAGTTACCGATCGAGGACACCGTGATGTCGACCTGCTGACCGGGCTTGGCGAACGCCGGCAAGTCGGCACTGATCGATACCGCCGCGACGTTTTTCAACTGCACGTTGCCCGATCCCGGCGGTACCTTGATGCCGAACTGCGAGAGCATGTTGTTGAAGGTCTGCAGGGTGAACGGGGTTTGCGTCGTCTGGTCACCGGTGCCATTAAGCCCGACCACCAAGCCGTAACCGATCAACTGGTTGGAACGCACGCCGGAAATGCTGGCGATATCTTTCAGCCGCTCGGCGTGGGCACCAAAGGCTGCGGACATCAGCGCCGCAGCCAGCATGAGGCTCTTGAAATTCAACGTAGCCACCTAGAAAGGGAACAGCGGGCTGAGGAAGAAACGGTCGAACCAGCCTGGCTGACTCGTATCGGCAAACGCGCCGGTACCCGAGTAGGTGATGCGTGCATCGGCGACCCGGGTCGACGACACGGTGTTGTCCGTGGCGATGTCATCGGCGCGCACCAGACCGGCGATGCGCACCAGTTCGTCACCGGTGTTCAGCGTCAGCCACTTCTCGCCCCGCACGGCGATGATGCCGTTGGGCAGCACGTCAGCGACGGTCACGGTGATCGAACCGGTCAGGCTGTTGCTTTGCCCGGACTTGGCATCACCCTTGGTCGAGCGGTCGGCACTGTAGCCGGCGTTCAGACTCAGGTCGTTGCCCCCGATCGGATTGTTAGTGGTCAGGCTGGAGCCGAACAACGAGGTCAGACCGACCTTGTTGTCGCTGTTCTTGTCCATCTGCGAGTTGGCGTTCTTGCTCGCCTGCGTGCGCTCGTTCAGGGTGATGGTGATGATGTCACCGACCCGGAAAGCCTTGCGGTCGCTGTACAGGTTCTGCTCGAAACCGGCCTGATAGATCGAGCCGTTATTGGCCGCAGCCGGCAACGGCGTGCGCGGCAACACCGGGGCGTAGTAAGGGTCATTGGGCTTGGGCGTCGGGGCGACGCAGCCCGCGAGCGAGACGACCCCACTCAATGCCAGAACAGATACAAAGCGATTCATGACCCTACCTCACGGTGTTGCAGGCGACCTCATGGCCGCCTCATAGACTTGATTACAGATTCTGCGTTACGAACGAGAGCATCTGGTCAGCGGTGGAGATCACCTTGGAGTTCATCTCGTAAGCGCGCTGAGTGGTGATCATGTTGACCATCTCTTCCACGGTGCTGACGTTGGAGGTTTCCAGGGTGTTCTGCAGGGTGGTACCGAAACCGGCCAGACCCGGGGTGCCGACTTGCGGCGCGCCGGAAGCGGCGGTTTCCAGGAACAGGTTGTTGCCCACGGCTTGCAGACCGGCCGGGTTGATGAAGTCGGCGGTTTGCAGGTTGCCGATCACCTGCGACGCGGCGTTGCCGGCGACGGTGATGGACACGGTGCCGTCACGGCCGACGGTGAAGGTCTGGGCATCGTTCGGAATGACGATGGCCGGCTCCAGAGCGAAACCGCTGGCGTTAACGATCTGGCCATTGGAATCGAGGTGGAAGGTACCGTCACGGGTGTAGGACGTGGTGCCGTCCGGCTGCAGAATCTGGAAGAAACCGCGACCGTCGATGGCCATGTCCAGCGGCTGCTCGGTGGTTTGCAGGCTACCGGCGGTGAAGTTTTTCTGGGTGCCGACGATGCGCACACCGGTACCCAATTGCAGACCCGACGGCAGTTCGCTGTCCTGGGTCGACTGAGCGCCTGGCTGACGCTTGATCTGGTAGAGCAAGTCCTGAAACTCGGCGCGATCACGTTTGAAACCCGTGGTCGACACGTTCGCCAGGTTGTTGGAAATGGTGGTCAGGTTGGTGTCCTGGGCGGACAGACCGGTTTTGGCAACCCATAGAGCCGGAAGCATTCGATTCTCCTCGTGCGCCTGTTTTTCGGCGCGACGTTCTGATAATTAGCTGATCTGCAAGACCCGAGCCATGGCCTGGTCGTCGTCTTTGGCGGTGTTCATCATCTTGACGTGCAACTCGAACTGCTTGGCCAGGGCCAGCACCGAGGTCATCTCTTCAACGGCGTTGACGTTGCTCGACTCAAGGAAACCCGACACCAGTTTGACGTTGGCATCGGCCGGCGCCGGTTGGCCGTCCTTGGTGTAGATCGAGCCGTCGAGGCCCTTGTTCATGTTCTTGATGTCCGGGTTGACCAGTTTGATCCGGTCGACTTCCGCCATGACGCGCGGGCCTTCGCCCATCGCACGAATACTGATGGTGCCGTCTTCACCGACTTCGATCTGCTGCTCGGGCGGCACGGCGATCGGACCGCCATTGCCGATCACCGGCATGCCGTTGCCGGCGCGCAGCACGCCGAGGGCGTCAACATTGAGGCTGCCGGTACGCACGTAGCTTTCGCCGCCGTTAGGGTTCTGCACGGCAATGAAACCGTTGCCGGTCACCGCGACGTCGAGGTCACGACCAGTCTGCACCAGAGAGCCCGGGGTGAAGTCGGTGGCGGGCCGTTCGCTCATGGCAAACGCACGCGCCGGAAAGCTGTCACCGAACACCGGCATCGAACGCGCCTGCTCCAGGTCGCGCTGAAAACCGTTGGTGGAGATGTTCGCCAGGTTGTTGGCATGAGCCTTCTGCGCCAGTGCGTTCTGGCTGGCGCCGGTCATTGCCACATAAAGGTACTTGTCCACACTCTTTCCTCTGCATGCCGGACGTTTGCCGCCCACCGCTGTACTGCTGAGCCATAAGCAATTTGCAGACCAACTTTTTTCTGGCGGGCAAAGACCCGGTAAACAAAGGACTTGGGGGATGGCGAGGGGAAACTTGAAATGTATCGAAGTCGAAAAACCGGCGGTGTTATGCCGCTTGGCGGCAATCCCGACCAATGATCGTTCCCACGCTCTGCGTGGGAATGCAGCCCGGGACGCTCCGCGTCCAAAACCGGACGCAGAGCGTCCATTGAGGCATTCCCACGCAGAGCGTGGGAACGATCATTCGCTGCTGCCGGGGTCTTTACCGACTTCATATTCGCGCAGCTTGTTGGCAATGGTGGTGTGTGAAACCCCCAGCCGCTTACCCAACTGCCGACTGCTCGGATGCTCGGAATACAACCGTTCCAGCACCGCTTTCTCGAAGCGCCCGACAATCTCGTCCAGCCCCCCTTCCAGCGAGAAATCGCCAAGCGGCTGACGCACGCCGTAATCCGGCAGACGAATATGCTCGGCCTTCACCGTGCCGCCATCACACAGCGAAACCGCCTGGAACAGCACGTTCTCCAGTTGGCGCACGTTACCCGGCCAGTGGTAATGACTGAGGCGATCCATCGCTGCCGGGGCCAGTTTCGGCAGCGAACAGCCAATCTGCCGACTGGCCTGATCGAGGAAGTGTTCGACCAGTGGGGTCAAGCCGTCGAGGCATTCGCGCAGCGGCGGGATGTGCAGCGACAGCACGTTCAAGCGGTGATACAAATCCTGGCGAAACTCACCGCGCGCGCACAGCTCCGACAAGTCGACCTGGGTGGCGCAGATCACCCGCACATCCAGGTAAACCTCTTCATCACTGCCGACCCGACGGAAGCAACCGTCCTGCAGAAAACGCAGCAATTTCACTTGCAAGCGCGGGCTCATTTCACCGACACCGTCGAGAAACAATGTGCCGCCCGCGGTCAACTCCAGCAGGCCGAGTTTGCCTTCAGCCCGTGCCCCTTCAAAAGCGCCCGGGCCATAACCGAACAACTCGGTCTCGGCCATCGACTCCGGCAAACCTGCGCAGTTGAGCGCCATCAACGGCGATTGTCCGCGCGGACTGGCGAGGTGGCAGGCGCGCGCCAGCAATTCCTTGCCGGTGCCGGTTTCGCCTTCAATCAATAGCGGTGCATCGAGCGGGGCCATACGCCGCGCTTCACGCACGACGGCGGCCATGACTTTGGAGCTCTGGAAGATGCTATCGAAGCCACGCAGCTCTTGCTTGCGCACGTTATAGATGCGCTCACCAACGCGGTCGGCGCGGTGCAAGGTCAGCACCGCACCGGCCATGGCCTCACTGTCGTCGTGCTCCGATTGCAGCGGCGCGATGTCAGCCAGAAAGATGTCGCCCTTGACCTTGACCCGCATGCCGTTGATTCGCGATTTGTTGGCGCGCACCAGCTCTGGCAAATCGAAATCCTCGGCGTAACGCGACAGCGGAATCCCCGGTACTTCATCGACCCGCACACCGAGCAACTGCGCCGCCGCGCGGTTAGCGGCGACGATCGAGCCGCCCATGTCGATCGACAGCACCGGAAACTCGAGCGCGCCGAGCAAGGCGTTCAACTCCATGTGCCGTCGTTCGCTGGGCATCAGCCCTACCCGCTTGACGCCAAACACCCCGGCGATCGCCTCGAATTTCGGGCGTAGCGCTTGAAACTGAATATTGATCAGGTTCGGGCAGTGCAGGTAGATCGCATTGCCGTGCTCGCCACCGACCTCACCGCGCGCGACGTTGATCCCGTAGGCCACCAGCAGGTTGAGGATGTCGCGCAGGATGCCGATGCGGTTCTGGCAGTGGACTTTGATGCGCATAAGAGAAAACCCGCCAAACCAGTCATAAGGTTAAATACAGAACCTGTGGGAGCGAGCCTGCTCGCGAAGACGGCGGCACATTCAACATTAATGTGTCAGGCAGATCGCATTCGCGAGCAGGCTCGCTCCCACAAGGGTCAGCACCACGACTTTTCTGTCGAGGCACACAGATAGTTGTCAAGATTATGTGACAGCCAACAGCCTTTTCAAACCCGTGAATCACCGCAAACGCGAGATATCCGTCAAACCGTAACGATTATTTTACGAATTAAAGAGAAATTTCCTACGCACAGGCCATTCAACCTGCTGCACATCAACCCGCTCTCAGGTAATTCTGAATCCATCGCTGGACATAACAAGAACGAATTCCCCTAGCAGGAGAGCAGTATGAAGCAGACGCAATACGTGGCCCGCGAGCCCGATGCGCAAGGTTTTATCGACTACCCCGCCGAAGAACACGCGGTCTGGAACACGCTGATCACTCGCCAGTTGAAAGTGATCGAAGGGCGTGCCTGCCAGGAGTACCTGGACGGTATCGAAAAACTCGGTCTGCCCCACGACCGCATTCCGCAACTCGGCGAAATCAACAAAGTGCTCGGCGAGACCACCGGTTGGCAGGTCGCCCGCGTGCCGGCACTGATCCCCTTTCAGACGTTTTTTGAACTGCTGGCCAGCAAGCAATTTCCGGTCGCTACGTTTATTCGTACCCGCGAAGAGCTGGATTACCTGCAAGAGCCGGATATTTTCCACGAGATCTTTGGTCACTGCCCGCTGCTGACCAACCCGTACTTCGCCGAGTTCACCCACACCTACGGCAAGCTCGGTTTGCAGGCGACCAAGGAAGAACGCGTGTACCTGGCGCGCCTGTACTGGATGACCATCGAATTCGGCCTGGTCGACACCCCGCAAGGCAAACGCATCTACGGTGGCGGCATCCTGTCCTCGCCAAAAGAAACCGTTTACTCACTGTCGGACGAACCGGAGCATCAGGCCTTCGACCCGCTCGAAGCCATGCGCACGCCGTATCGCATCGACATCCTGCAACCGCTGTACTTTGTCCTGCCGAACCTCAAGCGTCTGTTCGATGTGGCCCATGAAGACATCATGGCCATGGTTCGCCAAGGCATGCAGTTGGGTCTGCACGCACCGAAATTTCCGCCGAAACCGAAAGCCGCGTGAACCGCGACTTTTGCTGACAATTGAGCCTGTCAGTCGCCGCCACTTTGGTTTAGCGTGACGGTACTGACTGCTCAAACGCTTTAATAAAAAAAACACACTCGATTTCAGGAATACACCATGTCCACTTTGAACCAAGCCCACTGCGAAGCCTGCCGCGCCGATGCGCCACAAGTCAGCGACGAAGAACTGCCGATCCTGATCAAGCAGATCCCTGACTGGAACATCGAAGTACGCGACAGCATCATGCAACTGGAGAAGGTCTTCCTGTTCAAGAACTTCAAACACGCACTGGCCTTCACCAACGCTGTCGGCGAGATCTCCGAGGCCGAAGGTCATCACCCGGGCCTGCTGACCGAGTGGGGCAAAGTCACCGTGACCTGGTGGAGCCACTCGATCAAAGGTCTGCACCGCAACGACTTCATCATGGCCGCGCGCACTGACGAAGTGGCCAAGACCGCAGAAGGACGCAAGTAATGCACTTCGACGCCATCGGCCGGGTACCCGGCGACCCGATCCTCGGCTTGATGGAGGCGTATGCGCAGGACAGCAACCCGCGCAAATTCGACCTGGGCGTTGGCGTCTACAAGGACGCCCAGGGCCTGACGCCGATCCCGGAAGCGGTGAAAATCGCCGAAGCACGGCTGGTCGAAAGCCAGGACACCAAGACCTACATCGGTGGCCACGGCAACCCGCTGTTCGGCAAAGTCATCAATGAGCTGGTGCTTGGTGCCGACTCGAAGCTGATCGCCGAACAACGTGCCGGCGCCACCCAGACCCCGGGCGGCACCGGTGCCCTGCGTCTGGCTGCCGACTTCATCGCCCAGTGCCTGCCGGGCACAGGCGTGTGGCTGAGCAACCCGACCTGGCCGATCCACGAAACCATTTTCGCCGCGGCCGGAGTCAAGGTCAGTCACTACCCATACGTGGGCAGTGACAACCGCCTCGACGTCGACGCCATGCTCGCCGTGCTCAATCAAGTGCCGAACGGTGATGTGGTGCTGCTGCACGCGTGCTGCCACAACCCGACCGGTTTCGATTTGAATCATGACGACTGGCAGCGCGTGCTCGACGTGGTGCGCGCGCGCAATCTGCTGCCGCTGATCGACTTTGCCTACCAGGGCTTTGGCGACGGTCTGGAACAGGATGCATGGTCGACCCGCTTGTTCGCGGCAGAAATGCCCGAGCTGCTGATCACCAGTTCCTGCTCGAAGAACTTCGGCCTGTACCGCGACCGCACCGGTGCGCTGATCGTCTGCGCGAAAACTGCCGACAAGCTCATCGACATCCGCAGTCAACTGGCCAACATCGCCCGCAACCTCTGGTCAACACCGCCGGATCACGGTGCGGCGGTGGTCGCGACCATCCTCGCCGATCCAGAACTGAAAGCCCGTTGGGCCGATGAGGTGGAAGCCATGCGTCTGCGTATTGCGCAACTGCGCAGCGGCCTGGTCGAAGCGCTGGAACCGCACGGCCTGCGTGAACGCTTTGCGCACATTGGCGTGCAACGCGGGATGTTCTCTTACACCGGCCTGTCGCCGGAGCAAGTGAAACAACTGCGCGAGCATCACAGCGTGTACATGGTCAGCTCGGGCCGGGCCAACGTCGCCGGTATCGACGCCACGCGGCTCGCCCTATTGGCCGAAGCCATCGCCAGCGTCTGCAAATAGTTACTGCAACACAAAACCCTGTGGGAGCGAGCCTGCTCGCGAAAGCGGCGTGTCATTCAACGAAAATGTTGCCTGACACACTGCCTTCGCGAGCAGGCTCGCTCCCACATTTGTTTTGTGGTGACCTTATTTTTGCCCCCTGCGGCCATCTGTCGCATTAATTTGAATTAAAAGTCTGATTGTCATTTTTCCTGCTGTATCCTGCGCAGGCTTTCCAAAAGCGCGGATCTACCAGATCTATCAACAGACTTAGCGAGGAGCGCAACCATGCACGAGATTCCTAATCTCCCCTTCCCAAGCCTGCACGTACCTGAGCAGACGACCACGCAACAAGCCGGCGCGCAGCCCGAGCCGAAAGAAGCCGTTGAGAGCCGCCCGGCCGACAACGAAGAGTAAGACCCGTCGTACAGACCGTGTGGAAAGCGCTAACATGCGCTTTCCACACCGCCTGAACCCCGAGCCCGCCATGACCGACGAATTCTCCGAAAGCCAAGCTGCCGTACTGATCGGCGCCACCGAGAAAATGATCGAGATCTGGAACCGTCTCTCGCCCGAGAAACAAGCCGCCCTGCTCGCCCGTTTCGGCAGCGAAGAAAATGCCCTGGCGGCGCTGGTCACCACACAACTGGTTGCCCCGGCCAAATCCTGAAACGCCCACCCGGCAAATAGTTTTACTTTTCCCGCCCCAGATCCGTCCGCGCCGGTATCATAAGCAGCCTATCTAATCTGCCGCTCCCGTGGATCGTTACCCATGTCATCCTCTATGCCAGAACCCCAGCGCCCCCTGGCGGTCACGCTGCAAGTCGTTTCCATCGTCCTCTTCACCTTTATCGGTTACCTGAACATCGGCATTCCGCTCGCGGTGTTGCCGGGCTACGTCCACAGTGACCTGGGCTTTGGTGCGGTGATCGCCGGTCTGGTGATCAGCGTGCAATACCTCGCGACCCTGCTCAGCCGCCCGTATGCCGGCAAGATCATCGATAATCAGGGCAGTAAACGTGCGGTGATGATTGGCCTGGCCGGGTGCGGCTTGAGCGGTGTGTTCATGCTGATTTCGGCGTGGACTCCGAGCATGCCGATGCTCAGTTTGATCAGTCTGTTGATCGGTCGTCTGGTGCTGGGCAGCGCGGAAAGCCTTGTCGGCTCCGGCTCGATTGGCTGGGGCATTGGCCGGGTCGGCGCAGCAAACACCGCCAAGGTGATTTCCTGGAACGGCATCGCCAGTTACGGCGCACTGGCGGTCGGCGCCCCGTTCGGTGTGTGGCTGGTCGGCCAGTTGGGTCTGTGGAGCATGGGCGTCAGCATCATCCTGCTCGCCGCGCTGGGCCTGTTGCTGGCCTGGCCGAAAACGCCGGCACCGATTGTCGCCGGCGAACGCCTGCCGTTCATGCATGTGCTCGGCAAAGTGTTTCCCCATGGCTGCGGTCTGGCGCTGGGCTCGATCGGCTTCGGCACCATCGCCACCTTCATCACCCTCTATTACGCCACCCAGCATTGGGACAACGCGGTGCTGTGCCTGAGCCTGTTCGGTGCCAGCTTCATCGGTGCGCGATTGCTGTTTGGCAACCTGATCAACCGTCTCGGCGGCTTTCGCGTGGCGATTGCCTGTCTGTCGGTGGAAACCCTTGGTCTGCTGCTGTTGTGGCTGGCGCCGGACGCACATTGGGCGCTGGCCGGTGCGGCGTTGAGCGGGTTTGGTTTCTCGCTGGTGTTCCCAGCGCTGGGTGTGGAAGCGGTGAATCTGGTGCCGGCGTCCAGTCGCGGCGCAGCCGTCGGGGCTTACTCGCTGTTCATCGACTTGTCGCTGGGGATCACCGGGCCATTGGCCGGGGCGATTGCGGCGGGATTCGGTTTTGCCTCTATCTTCCTCTTCGCCGCCCTCGCCTCGCTAAGTGGATTGGCACTGAGCGTGTATCTGTACAAGCACACCGCCAAGTACCGCGAAGACTAGAAGTCCACTTTGCCGCGCCCGGCCTTGATACTGCCGCGTTTGGTTTTCGATTCGAGCCGACGCTTCTTTGAGCCGAGGGTCGGTTTGGTCGGACGGCGCTTCTTTTCGACTTTGGTCGCGCTGAGAATCAGCTCGACCAGACGCTCCAGCGCATCGGCGCGATTGGCTTCCTGCGTGCGATATTGCTGGGCCTTGATGATCAGCACGCCGTCGCTGGTGATGCGACTGTCACGCAGCGCCAGCAGCCGCTCCTTGTAGAACTCGGGCAACGACGAGGCAGGAATGTCGAAGCGCAGGTGCATGGCGCTGGAGACCTTGTTGACGTTCTGCCCACCGGCGCCTTGCGCGCGGATGGCCGTCAGTTCGATCTCGGCATCCGGCAGATGCACGTTGTTGGAAATCACCAGCATGGAAAAACGTCCGTAATCAGAACGCGCAGGATACCGCGAAACAGGCCCAGAACCTGCTGAAGATCCACTGCAGACCTTCGCCTGTTCACGCTGAGGTCAGTGCAATCGCCATCGATTTGTCAGAAATCATCAGCCGCCCAAGTGCGCAACTTCTTGCGCACCTGCCTTCGAAAAAACGCCCACCAATCGCCTGCAGCCCGTGTCACACGGGCCCTGTAGCCGAGTGCGCAAGAAGTTGCACAGCACTGCGCAACTTCTTGCGCACTTTGAGGCTGTTTCCCCAGTAAAAATCGATTTATCCCACAGGCATCCGCCGCAAACCCTTACAGGGTAGTGGCCATATAGTGGCTGGCACGGATTTTGATATCAAATCGGCACTAACGCGTGCTGAACGCAGGCAGGAAAGACAGGGTAGCTCGCCGAGCCAGCCACCCTCGGTCAAAGGAATGACGCAATGAAAGACGCAATTCGCTTGGGCGACTCCACCACGCACGGTGGCAAGGTCCTCGAAGCCTTCTCTCAGACCGACCTCAACGGCAAGCCGATTGCCGGGGTCGGTCACAAGGTCAGTTGCCCATTGTGCAAAGGGGTTTTCCCGATTGCCGAGGGCAGCAGCACCTACACCGTCGATGGCACCCCCATCGCACTGGACGGCATGAAAACCGCCTGCGGCGCCGCGCTGATCGCCAGTGGCCCGAAAGGCGCTGTCGTCAGCTAATCCCGTTTTTGACTTTGATGCGTACCTCCGAGAGGCGGCTTGTTGTCGCCCGCTCGTTGAGGTCTCGGTGAATACAGCCTCGATGACGACCCGGTGTGGAATCACAAGGCGACGGCATTACCGTTTGATGCGTTGGCCTGGTATCAGTGTGATCACCTGGGTACGCCGCAGGAATTGACGGACTCGCACGGCAACATGGCCTGGACCGCGCAATACAAGGCGTGGGGGCAGGTGACGGAGCAGCGTTCGCAGTGGGCGCGGCAGCATGGCGTGATGAACCCGATACGGTTCCAGGGGCAGTACTACGATCATGAGACAGGGCTGCATTACAACCGGTATCGTTATTACGATCCAAGCGTAGGTCGTTTTATCAGCCAAGACCCGATTGGCTACGCTGGAGGTTTGAACCTCTTCGAGTACGCTCCGAATCCTTCGAACTGGGTCGATCCATTAGGATTGGCTAAAAAAGGTGCACAATCTGGAGGCACACCCAAACAGGCTCAATCAAAGGTTAGAAGAGGCCAAGCACCTGCGGAAATTACTCGAATTGACGAGCCTGAACAGAGTGTACCTAGCAGCCAATGGCATGCACACTGCAAGTGCGGGTCCGGATACAATCTTGATGGGTCAATACATGATAAAGGAAAAGGGGACGTGACTTTTTCCAAGAAAACAAAAGAATGGCTAAACGATCATGGATGGAGTATCCCTTAAATGAAACTGGTTGAACTTTATAACAAAATCATAAGTAAAGAACCGTACAACAACATGAACGTGTTCTTTGAAAGCTACGAAAGCTTCGAAGAGATACCGATCGTATCCAGATACAGCCGCTTGGATTTTTTAAAAGAGGAGATGAACAACGATAAAGTTTCGGAACTCCTAGTGAGTACCGCTATCTTTTTAATGAATTCTATAAAGATAATGGGGACGACAGACAAGCCAGATTTCTACGCCATTACTTTCACCGATTTTGATGGACTAGATGAGGGTGACGTCATTATTCCAAATATTTTTGTTTATCCAGGATCTGCTTCAAACGGGTTTGTGGATAAGATACGCGTAAAAAAAAGAAAAGCAGTGTCACGAGAAATGAAAGAAGTAAAAAAGAACTTTCACATGTTAGGTTTTGAGACTGTTTTTGACTTTCATGAAAGCAGGTTTTATGACTCCGCATCCAAAGATGAAATTGTTAGGATTTTTGCCGTCCCAAAAATATCGAGCAGTAAAATTAAGGAGTCAAACTCTTTAAGCTCTGAGCATTAAGGTGTTACGCATGTGCAATATCAAACACCTAGATAAAAAATATTTTTTACATTCGAATTATGAAGCCTGACGAATTCAAGTTAATGCTTAATGACCTATTTCAACTGAAAATATAGACAATATAGAAATAACTCTTGAAACCAACTTCATCGGGGCGACCGTTAATGCAGAAACGCTGCCTACGCCTGGACGCTCCCAATGCACCCGCTGATCGAACTTCCCGAGACTCTCCACCCACTGTTCCTGGCTGCCGGTTGGCCTGTCACCCATATCGAGCCATTGCCGGATTTCGTCCCGCGCGAACATCCGGCCGCTGCTCTGCTCGAACAACTGGCCGGCCTGACCGTCGGCACCTGCGGCCCAGGCGAAGACTGCGCTACCAGCGATGTAGCGTTTCGCGCCTTTGAGCACCTGTATGGAGATGAAGACTTCTTGGCCTGGCAGCAACGCTTGGGCAGCACCTTGGTGAACATCGCCGAAATTCATCATGGCGACGCTGCACTGTTGATGGACGAAAAAGGTCACTGCTACGCCTTGAGTTTCATTCATGACGGGTTCTGGCTGCAGGGCAGAAATTTTGTCGAGGCGATGGAAAAGCTAGTGTTTGGGCGCAAGTGCGGTGAGCAAGTGGCGCTGGCCACACCGGGCGCCGTGCCAGTTGATTAAATCCCTCTGCTTTTAGCAACGGTCTAAAAAGGGTTCCTATTTAACATGCCTATTATTCAGGTATTGAAGCCTCACTCCACCTTGAGATCGCCGCTCACGGACTCACGTGCGCATCTGGACTCTGCACCGAGTTCCAGCCCTATTTCGAGTATCATCTCCACCTTTGCCCTCAAGACCTCAATGCAGGAAGCATACCCATGACCAACAAAGCAGTTATCGTATTCAGCGGCGGGCAGGACTCCACCACATGCTTGATCCACGCCCTGACCCACTACGATGAAGTCCACTGCATCACGTTCGACTATGGTCAGCGTCATCACGCAGAAATTGAAGTGGCGCAGCAGCTGTCGAAAAAGCTCGGTGTGACCGTGCATAAAACGCTGGATGTGTCCTTGCTCAATGAACTGGCCATCAGCAGCCTGACCCGCGATAACATTCCGGTCCCGACCGTGAACAGTTCCGGCGAGAGCCTGCCAAGCACCTTTGTTCCGGGGCGGAACATTCTGTTTCTGACCCTGGCTTCTATCTATGCCTATCAAGTCCGGGCCAAAACGGTCATTACCGGTGTCTGTGAAACCGACTTCTCGGGCTATCCCGATTGCCGGGATGAATTCGTCAAGGCGTTGAATAAAGCCCTTGAATTAGGCATGGATTACAAGCTGCAACTGGATACGCCATTGATGTGGCTGAACAAGGCCGAGACCTGGGCCTTGGCTGATTACCACCATCAGCTGGACCTGGTTCGCGAAGAAACACTGACTTGCTACAACGGCATCAAAGGCACTGGATGCTCCGATTGTGATGCCTGTAATCTTCGTGCCAAAGGCTTGAACGAGTTTCTGAACAATAAAGTGCAGGTGACTCAAAGTCTGAAAGGGAAACTTGGCTTAAAGTAATACTGCAACAAGAAGCGCTCACTCAAGCATGCCGAGTGAGCGCTCTCCTTTCTTTATTGCGTCTGCGCACCCGTCAGGTATTTCTTGAACAATGATCTTGCGCCGTAGGCTGGCAAGATATTAAAGAAGGCAAAACCTACCTTGATTGCGATCTGAACATAGATCATGCCCAGTATCGCGCTATTTTCCATCGTCCCGTAGAAAGCGATATAGCAGAACAGAAAGCTGTCGATGATCACAGCAAACAATGTGCTTAAAAACACTCGCAAGAACAGAAATCTGGAATTTGTCAGCTCTTTAATCTTGCACAACAGGTACGAGTTTATATTCTCGGAAACCAGAAACGATATAGAAGACGCTACCAGAACTGCTGACAACTGACTGATAACATCATTGTAAGCGCCATCGAGCTTCCAGCCCGGCAGACCCGGAAGATGGGTCGTGATGGCCAGCAGAATGATAATCGCGGCGTTGCTGATGAACGCGAACAGGATCGCTTTTCGCGCGAGCCTCAGGCCAAACGTTTCGTTGAGCAAGTCGACGATCAGGAATGTCAGCGGATAGAGAAAGGTGCCTGGCGTGACGACAATATCGAAATACTCGAGGTAGATCGGTTTTGTCGCAGCAATGCTGGTGAAGATGTAAAGCGTGAACAGCATCAGGTTCAGGATGATGTAGATCATCCAGGAACTCTCATGCCGGTCATTGATTTCGTAAGCGGTGAGTGCGCCGCCCTGGGAGTAAAACTTCTTGTAGAGGTTTTTCACTTCGATTTTATTCAGATTATCCATAATCTCACTATTCAACACTTCACTTAGCTTTATTTTAATTATTTTGCCTGTCGCGATGACCATGATGACGGCCAGGCTTTTTCCATTCTCGAATCCCAGCAACTTGTACTTGCTGTTTTCAACTTCAAAACTGCAATCCATTAAATCGTTCCTCGATTACATCTCCGATCACGCATACACGATCCGTATCAAAGTTGCCTTCATGGCTTATAGATAACTTCGCTGTGATTTTGTCATACACCAGCTTTTCCCTGTCGCTGGTCGATGCTCCTTTCTGCACGATCAATAGATCGCCGGGTTCATTCATGCCGCTGATTTCGTTTTCCAGAAGCACGCCAATCAGGTTGAAGGACGCGCCAAAATAGTAAGTCAGCGGATAGATAGTGGCTAACTCGCCAATTCTTTTATCCAGACTTTGCAGCAGCATACTTTCCTTGATGACAGGCACCGCCGCCGGATTCATGTTCCCCTGTGGCGAAATACTGCTTTCGATGATTTCCTTCTCTTCAAAATCAATCGTCTCTATTTCTTCGTAAGACACCCCGAAGAAATCAGAAATCTTGCGCACAGTAGACTGCTGGACATTGACCACCTTGCCTTCAAGGATGTTGTAGATGGTCGTTCGGGTCAAACCACTGGAGTTGCACAAGGACAGTTGCGTTTCCCCGCGACTCTTTATCAGGTATTTGATGTTGTTCTTCAGATTCTCCGATCTTTCTCTTCTGTGCATCACATGCTTATCATCCATTTTTAACTGCAATCAATGTCACGTCCCGAATGATCATTCCGGACATACACAAGTGAGGTAGGAAATTGCAGTTATATCCCTGTCAGTGCCGCGCAGGATCATAGCATTCTCCCTCCCTGGGTTCGGTATAAAAAGTCAGCTTTCACAGGCCGCTTCCGCCAACGTGCCGGGCCATTTCAGCCTTGGTAATGACTCGTCAGTTCCTGTCGACTTCCACCCCAGGCCTGAAAATCGGCCCCGGGCAATGCCTGTTTTACACCCGACGCGACTACAAAAAGAATCATTTTCTTTGAAGAATGTTCATTTTTTTGATTAATTCTGTGGCGTTCCTCACTGAAAAATTTATGATGCGTGGAGCCGGCTTCTCATTTTTAGTGAGTGAAAGAACAAAAACGGGAGGCCTGTACAGGGTTTAGTTTTGCACGCACAGCCGTCAGAACACGGATTCGCCTGTACAGATCTGGCAAGCAAGGACATGCGCAAATCTCGCGAAACCAGGGAAGGAATAAAGCAATGGCAGTCATAACTGAACCGCTCGAGAACCAGTCGAACTTACTGCAACGTGGCCTCGCGGATCTTCGCGCAGAAGACGCCGAACTGGCGGCGATTCTCGACGCTGAAGTCACGCGTCAACAGCACACGCTTTCACTGGTCTCGTCCTCCTGCGCAGTCCAGCCGCGAACCTTGGCGGCCTGCGCTTCCGTGCTGGTCAACGTGACCGCCGAAGGTATGCCCGGCAAGCGCCACAGCGCAGGGTGCGAGAATGTCGAGTTGGTCGAATCGCTGGCCATCCGCAGGGCGCGGCAACTGTTCACGGCTCAATACGCCAACGTGCAGCCACACTCAGCGTCGAACGCCATTTACCAGGTGCTCACGTCGCTGCTTGAGCCGGGCGATACGTTGCTAGGCATGGCAGTGGAGCACGGCGGCCATCTCACACATGGCAGCCTCGCCGCGTTTTCCGGCGCCTACCACAAGGCGATTCAGTACGGCACGACATCGGACGGCCTGATCGATTACGACAAGGTACGCCTGCTCGCACTCGCCCATCGCCCACGCGTCATCCTCTGCGGCGCCACCGCCTATTCCCGCGTGGTGGACTTCCAGCGGTTTCGTGAAATTGCCGATGAGGCCGGAGCCATCCTGCTCGCCGACATTTCGCATATCGCCGGGCTGGTCGCCACCGGGCGCCATCCAAGTCCGATCGACGCCGCACACGTCACCGTCACCTGCACGCACAAGCAACTCGCCGGGCCTCGGGGTGGCGTGATTCTCAGCGGTGCTGATGCGAACACCAAGATTCCCGGTTTGCGGACCACCTTCAGTCGCCTGCTTGATCAAGCCGTTTACCCGCGAATGCAAGGCGCGCCGGCCGCCAATATGATCGCCGCGAAGGCTGCCGCGCTGGGTTACGCAATGTCAGCAGCATTCGATACCTGCATGGCGCAGATCCGCAGTACAGCGGATGAAATGGCCAGAGCGTTTCAGGCCAAGGATTATGAGGTGGTCGGCGGCTGCAGTGAAAACCATACCGTGCTGGTTCGTTTGCGTGGAGGCATTACCGGCGCCATCGCGGAGGCGGCGTTGGGGCACTGCGGGATCATCGTCAACAGACATCGCGTACCCGACGATCACCGTTCGGCACTGGTTACCAGCGGACTGCGTATCGGCACGGGCGCTCTGGCGCAACGCCGGGTCGATGTCCACGGCAGCCGCCAGATCGTCGATTTGATCGTGCGGATTCTGAATACCGTGGCGCCGCTCGGCGAACAGGATTACACCCTGGAGCCCTTGCTCCTTGCGCAGTTTCGCTCAGAGGTCGAAACCCTGTGCAGGGACTATCCTTTTATCGACTATCAATAGCGCCCCAACATTTGCATCCATAAAAAAACCCGGCACTCCGGCCGGGTTTTGTGTTTCTGCGTCAGCGCTTACTTGGCAGCACCTGTCGCGTGCACGGCCTGCTGCGCGCCGCGCTTGTTCTTGATCACGTAGCAGACCCACATGAACACGACCCACACCGGAATCGCATACACCGAGATCTGAATGCCCGGGATCAGCAGCATCACGCCGAGGATGAACGCGACGAACGCCAGGCAGATATAGTTGCCGTACGGGTACCACAGCGCCTTGAACAGCGGCGTCTGCTGAGTCTTGTTCATGTGCTCACGGAACTTGAAGTGCGAGAAGCTGATCATCGCCCAGTTGATCACCAGCGTTGCAACCACCAGCGACATCAGCAGTTCCAGCGCGTGCTGTGGGATCAAGTAGTTGAGCAACACAGCGACCAGTGTCACTGCCGCCGAAGCCAGGATCGACCGCACCGGCACGCCGCGCTTGTCGATCTTCGCCAGACCTTTCGGCGCATCGCCCTGCTCGGCCATGCCCAGCAGCATGCGGCTGTTGCAGTAGGTGCCGCTGTTGTACACCGACAACGCTGCGGTCAACACCACAAAGTTGAGGATGTGCGCGGCGGTGTTGCTGCCGAGCATCGAGAACACTTGCACGAACGGGCTGCCGCTGTACGAATCGCCGGACGCGTTGAGGGTTTCCAGCAGACTGTCCCATGGGGTCAGCGACAGCAGGATCACCAGTGCACCGATGTAGAAAATCAGGATCCGGTAGATCACCTGGTTGATCGCTTTGGGGATCACGGTTTTCGGCTTGTCGGCTTCAGCAGCGGTGAAACCGAGCATTTCCAGACCGCCGAAGGAGAACATGATGATCGCCATGGCCATCACCAGACCGCTCACCCCGTTCGGGAAGAACCCGCCGTGCGACCACAGGTTGGTTACCGACGCTTGCGGGCCGCCGTTGCCGCTGACCAGCAGGTAGCTGCCGAGCGCAATCATGCCGACGATCGCCACAACCTTGATGATCGCGAACCAGAACTCGGCTTCACCAAAGACTTTGACGTTGGCCAGGTTGATCGCGTTGATCAGCACGAAGAAGGCTGCCGCAGACACCCAGGTCGGGATGTCCGGCGCCCAGTAGTGGATGTATTTGCCGACCGCGGTCAGCTCCGACATGCCCACCAGAATGTACAGAATCCAGCAGTTCCAGCCCGACAGGAAGCCGGCAAAGCCGCCCCAGTACTTGTGCGCGAAATGGCTGAAGGAACCGGCCACCGGCTCTTCGACAATCATCTCGCCGAGCTGGCGCATGATCATGAAGGCGATGAAGCCGCAGATGGCGTAGCCGAGGATCATCGACGGGCCGGCGGATTTCAGTACCCCGGCCGAGCCGAGGAACAATCCGGTACCGATCGCGCCACCAAGGGCGATCAGTTGAATGTGGCGATTTTTCAGGCCGCGTTTCAGCTCGCCTGATTGCGAGGGTTGTCCACTCATGAAAAAGGTCTCACGCAAGGTTTGATGGTGTTCAGTAGACGTTGCTGCAAGGTTGCGATTTCAGGCAGCCCCGATCAAACCCCAGCGCAGGCACCAGGAGTTCAGCTTGTTTACAACGGTCATGCGTCACCTGTTTGTTTTTATCTGTGACGAAATCGAACCCGAAACGCTTGTGGCGCCACGGAGTGAACAAGGCGGGTAGCCTTGAGATTTGCGCGATTACGCAGAGGGTCACAGTTAAAACGCGGCGCATTGTACACCGCTAACCCCCTGCTGCCAGACCCCGCTGGATCAGCGTGGCGTTTGCCGGGATTGCGTGTGTCCGCCTCGAGACACTCGAGCGGCTGCAAAAATTGAGTCAGGCCTTTGCAGGCCATCGGCGTGGACGAGGAAAAAACCGTCCCACGGAGAGAGGTGGAGATCAGTCACGGCGTTCATTGCGCCTCCTTCTTGTTATGCACCTGCACGACAGGCATGAGGCGCATCTCACCCTGCAAACGCGGCTGAAACAAGCGCGCCAGAGCCCCTCGCAGCCCACGGTCATGCAGGCTTCGGCAGCTTTTCCTTACAGCGCTCATGGCGGGTTGGTTTCACTCGGTTTTATCGTGTTTTTCGTAAACATTTCTTTACGATGCGTAACGCAAGGTTTCCATTTCAGAAAATTCTGTCGGACGTCTGCAAATTGACGGTAGCTAGCTTGCTAATGAAAAACGCGACTTAGTTTTTTGTTTTCAAATAAGAAAACCGCTGCTGAAAAACAGAATAAAAAGTCTATTTAAAAATTAAATGAATAATTTTTTGCATTACAAAAGTCCCTGAACTAGGTTCTTCACGTCTTGCCGGCCACCTCGACCGGCCAGTCACAACCGTGAAAGTCATCTAGGAGATCGACCATGCAAGCACTGGAAAAAGACTTGGATACCGAACTGCAACTGGACGAATGGTTTGAAGCACCGACCCACGAGGCGGCTGTAGAAATGATGCAAGCCGACGCGGTAGTTCCGTTCGGCACGGCGATGTGGCCTCTGTAAGACATCCCCGGGCAGGCACGATCCGGCCGGTCGTGTCTGCCGCTTTCTTCACGGTCAGTCAGGGAGGACTCATGGATAAGCCCCGCGCGATCTCGCATTTCCTTTACTACCTCGAACACCACCCTGCCCTTGCCGGCATCGACTCGGCTAAGGTATTGCTCGGCCACACGGCTGATTACGAAGCGCTGACCGGCGCCATCGCCGAGCAGGCTGACGATCATCCTCGTTTCCAGTTCAGCGCCCGACGTCTGGACCTGGAAAGCACCGCAACGCTGACCTCGGCTATCACCGACAGCGATCTGTACATTTTCTTCTACGACTCTTCCACCCTGCCCAACCCGCGCCCCGACGGCCCGGAATTCGTCCGCGCGTTGCAAGGCGTGATGGCGGAAAACTGGAAGAAGTCGCTGCTGTTCAAGGATTACGGCGATTATTTCTACGACACGTTCAGCGTCACCCCGCAGCGGATTGCCGGGCTCAACAGCCACCTGATCCAGCGCATGTCTCAGGCGACCACGCTGAGTTTCAAGGACGACGACGGCTCATGGTTTGAAACGCCGCTGAGCAGCATCAAGAAGTGGACCGATATCAACGGTGTCGGCAACTTCGACCTGGCCCCCGGCGAAATCGCCACGCACAGCGAGGCCATCAACGGCCATGTGAAATTCAAGGGCACGTTCCTCAGCACCATCCCGTTTGCGCGCAAGTACGGCGTGCTGGAATCGCCGCTGGAGCTATGGATCGAGAACTCGACCATCCTCCGCATCGCCACCGAGGTGCCGGGGCTGGAGCATGATTTCAACAAATACCTGGACGCCAATCCTTCGAACCGGCGGATTGAAGAGTTGGGGATTGGCACCAATGAAGGCGTGAAGGATTTGTATGCGCGTAATGCCGGGTTTGAGGAGCGGCATTGCGGGTTGCATCTGGGGTTGGGTGGCGGGGCCAAGGGCAGCCATCACCTGGACTTGATCTTTTCTGGCGGTGTTTTGGCGCTGGATGACAAGCCGGTGTTTGATGGCCGGTTTGTGTTCTGATCCTGCAAATTAGGTGGCTGCATTGGCCTCATCGCTGGCAAGCCAGCTCCCACAGTTTTTTGTTGCGCTGCATAAATCCTGTGAACACCGCAGATCCATGTGGGAGCTGGCTTGCCAGCGATGAGGCCCTCAAAAGCACCACATACCTTTCGCCAGACGAAAAAAAACGCCAACCCTGAGGTTGGCGTTTCTGCTTTGGCTTGAAGCTTGCCGCTAGAAGCTCACAACTGCCTTATTCCGGCTTTTTGCGACCAAACCCCGGACGCTGACCGGAACCGGCCGGCGCGCCACGGCGCTTGCCCGACGGCTTGTCACCGTCAACCAGCTTGATCCCCGGACGCTTCGGCGCAGGCTTGGCCGGACGCTTATTGGTGGTGTCCGCTGGACGATCAGCCACTGGCGTACCGCGACCAGCAGGTGCGCCACGTTCGCCACGCTCGGTGCGACCGTTGGCCGGACGCGGTGCGCGCTCGCCGTCACGGGCAACCGGTTTGCGACCCGGACGCTCGCCTTCGATCTGCGGTTCACGGCTCGGGCGTGGGCCGGTCGGCGCGCCAGCGGCTGGACGCAGGGTGCGCACGCGCTCGGTCTTGCCCATCGGACGCGACGATTTGCGCTGCATGCGCTCAAGCTTGTCTTTGCTCTTGGCGTTCAGTTGCGGCATCGCTACTGGCGTCAGGCCGACTTCAGCGCTGAGGATGTCGACTTCGTACTGGCTCATTTCGCGCCAGCGGCCCATCGGCAGGTCGGAGTTGAGGAACACCGGGCCGAAACGCACGCGCTTCAGACGGCTGACCACCAGACCTTGGGATTCCCACAGGCGACGAACCTCACGGTTACGACCTTCCATCACCACGCAGTGATACCAGTGGTTGAAGCCTTCGCCGCCCGGTGCCTGTTTGATGTCGGTGAACTTGGCCGGGCCGTCTTCCAGCACAACGCCGGCCTTCAGGCGCTCGATCATTTCGTCGTCGACTTCACCGCGTACACGCACGGCGTACTCACGGTCCATCTCGTAGGACGGGTGCATCAAGCGGTTGGCCAGCTCACCGTCGGTGGTGAACATCAGCAGACCGGTGGTGTTGATGTCGAGACGACCGATGTTGATCCAGCGGCCTTCTTTCGGGCGCGGCAGCTTGTCGAACACGGTCGGACGGCCTTCCGGGTCGTCACGGGTGCAGATCTCGCCATCGGGTTTGTTGTACATGATCACGCGGCGCACCGATTCGGCAGCCTCTTCGCGCTTGATCACCTTGCCATCAATAGTGATGGCGTCGTGCATGTCGACGCGCAGACCGAGGGTGGCGTCTTTGCCATTGACCTTGATCCGGCCCTGGCTGATCCAGGATTCCACGTCACGGCGCGAGCCGACGCCGATACGGGCGAGGACTTTCTGCAGCTTTTCGCCTGCTGGGCCGATTTCCTGGTCGTCTTTCTGATTGATGTCACTCATCTGGGCACCTCCCGGTGTGGTCTGTTCAAGCACTCTGAATTGGGCGCCTGAAGCATTGAAATCTGGGTTCTCGGCCGAAGGGATCGGCGAAGGGTCGCGAATCATACGCGGATGTGCGCCGTCGCGCATCAGAGACTAGCTGATCGATCGACAGTTATTTCTTTTTCCGCCGACCGGCGCCGCCAAGTTTGATCAGGCGCAGTGCGGCTTCGGCCAGTACGCTGCGCTTGTCGTCCTTGTCGAGTTTCTTCCAGGCTTTGATTTCACGCTTGCTGCGGCCGCAGCCGAGGCAGATGTCGTCGCTGAATTTGCAGAGGCTGATGCACGGGTCTTTTGTCGAACTCATTTGGGTACCTTTGGGAGATCAAAAGATCGCAGCCTTCGGCAGCTCCTACCGGGGACGCATTCCAATGTAGGAGCTGCCGAAGGCTGCGATCTTTTCGGCGCCACTCAGTCTTCGAACTCGCGGCGTTCGGCTTCGATGGCTTCGGCCAGGGCGCGGGCCTCGGCTTCTTCTTCGCTCAGCTCCGGTTCGAGTTCTGGCGCCGGTTGTTCGAGGGCGGCGACGGCAGCCAACAGCTTTTCGCGGGCTTCGGCGACGCCAAGAATGTCCTCTTCCGGTTCGGCTTCTGGCTCGGCTTCAAGTTCAACTTCGATGGTGGGCTCGGCGATCTGTGGCTCAGGCTCAGTCTCGGTTTCTGCATCAACCGTCGGTGCCTCACCATCCACCGCATCCCGCAGCAAATCGTCAAAGTCGGTCTTGATCCCCTCCTCCATGCTGTCCAGTTCCAGCAGCAACGTATGGAAACTGGTTTCTTCCTTCTCCTCCTCCGGCTCGGCGCTGGCATCGGCCAGTTCCTGCAAACCTTGCGGCACCGGCACGTCGTCGAAATCGAGCACCGGGTCGGTCTCCATTTCGCGCAGTTCAGCCAGCGGCGGCAGGTCTTCGAGATTTTTCAGGTTGAAGTGATCAAGGAACATCTTGGTGGTGGCAAACATCGCTGGCTTGCCCGGCACATCGCGGTAGCCGACGACGCGGATCCACTCACGCTCCAGCAAGGTTTTGACGATGTTGCTGTTTACCGCCACGCCACGCACGTCTTCGATCTCGCCACGGGTGATCGGCTGGCGATAGGCAATCAGCGCAATGGTTTCCAACAGCGCACGGGAATAACGCTGCGGGCGCTCTTCCCAGAGGCGGCCGACCCACGGCGAAAATTTCTCGCGGATCTGCAAGCGATAGCCCGACGAGACCTCCTTGAGTTCGAACGCGCGGCCCTCGCAGGACTTGCCCAGCAGGGTCAGGGCTTTCTTGAAAACCGCAGGCTCGGGCCGTTCGCCCTCTTCGAACAGTTCGAACAGGCGCTCAAGGGATTGCGGCTTTCCCGAGGCCAACAGAAAGGCTTCAAGCAGGGGGGCCAGCTCGCGGGGTTCAGTCAGGTTCATGTTTCGACTCGTTATTCGGCTCGGGCTCGCACGTGGATCGCAGCGAACGGCTCATTCTGCACCAGCTCGACCAAGGATTCCTTGACCAGTTCAAGGATCGCCATAAAGGTCACCACCACACCCAACCTGCCCTCTTCGGCGGTGAACAGCTCGACGAACGGCACAAAACCGCCGCCCTTGAGCCGTTCCAGCACATCACTCATGCGCTCACGGGTGGACAGCGCCTCGCGGCTGACCTGGTGGCTTTCAAACATATCGCCACGGCGCAGCACTTCGGCCATGCACATCAAAATCTCTTCCAGCGCGACATCCGGCAACAGCTTGCGCGCCCGGGCTTCCGGTGCGTCGAGCTTGGGCACGATGACATCGCGACCGACCCGGCTCAAGCCGTCAATGCCTTCGGCAGCAGCCTTGAAGCGCTCGTATTCCTGCAAGCGGCGGATCAGCTCGGCGCGCGGGTCGTCTTCTTCGTCTTCGACGGTTTCGGCGCGCGGCAGGAGCATGCGCGACTTGATCTCGGCGAGCATCGCGGCCATCACCAGATACTCGGCCGCGAGTTCCAGGCGCACCGACTGCATTAACTCGACATAGCCCATGTACTGACGGGTGATTTCCGCCACCGGGATGTCGAGGATGTTGATGTTCTGTTTGCGGATCAGGTACAGCAGCAGGTCGAGCGGGCCTTCAAAGGCTTCAAGAAAGACTTCCAGCGCATCCGGCGGGATGTACAGGTCCAGCGGCATTTCCATGACCGCCTGGCCATAGACCATGGCAAACGGCAGCTCCTGCTGAGCGCCGGCCTGAGGATCGACCACGGTTTCCACTGCGGACATTCAGGCCTCGACCATGAACGGCGTCGGATCGCCACAACCGACGCGGACCACTTCCGGATCGTCACCGGTCAGGTCGATCACCGTCGAAGCTTTGATACCGCCGAAGCCGCCGTCGACGATCAAGTCCACTTGGTGCTCGAGCAATTGGCGCATTTCGTACGGATCGCTGAGCGGGTCTTCGTCGCCGGGCATGATCAGCGTCACGCTCATCAGTGGCTCGCCGAGTTCGGCCAGCAGCGCCAGCGCGATCGGATGGCTCGGCACACGCAGGCCGATGGTGCGCTTCTTCGGATGCAGCAAAAGACGCGGCACTTCGCGGGTGGCGTTGAGAATGAAGGTGTACGGCCCCGGCAAATGCGCCTTGAGAATACGGAAGGTGCCGGTGTCGATCTTGGCGTAATTGCCCAGTTGCGACAGGTCGCTGCAGATCAGCGCGAAGTTGTGCTTTTCATCGAGCTGACGCAGGCGTCTCACGCGCTCGATGGCAGTCTTGTCGCCGATTTGGCAACCGATGGCGTAGGAAGAGTCCGTGGGATAAATCACCACCCCGCCCTTGCGGATGATCTCGACCGCCTGTTTTATCAGGCGCGCTTGCGGGTTTTCCGGATGTATCTGGAAAAATTGACTCACATTCTCTACCTGTTCAGACGGCGGCAATATCTGTGTCATGTTTGAACCGACACCACAGGGGTGGAAGGTCCTCGGGAACCGGCCGGTACTGGCCGATCTCGGACCAGCCGCCAGGGCCATGGAAGTCACTGCCGGCGCTGACCAGCAGACCGAACTCACGGGCAAGGATTGCCAGGCTGCCCACCTGTTCCGCGGGCTGATGGCCATTGACCACCTCGATCGCATGCCCGCCTGCTTGAATATAGTCGGCAATCAGCTTTCGGCGCTTGCTGCGAGTGAAATCGTAGTGCCACGGATGCGCCAGGCTGACCCAGGCATTAGCCGCGCGCAGCGTGCCGACGGTGTCTTCCAGTGTCGGCCAGTGCAACTTGACGTCACCCAGCTTGCCGGCGCCGAGCCATTTGCGGAATGCCTCAGCGCGATCCTTTACAAACCCTTCACGCACCATCCAGTCGGCGAAATGCGGGCGGGCCGGGGCGTTGCCGCTGTCGCCCAGTTCCTGCTGGATTTTCCGCGCGCCGTCGAGGGCGCCGGGCATGCCCTTGAGGGCGAGCTTGCGGCTTATTTCTTCCGACCGCAGCCAGCGGCCATCGTGCAATTTGGCGATGGCCTCGACCAACGGTGCCGCATTGACGTCGAAACCGTAGCCCAATACATGAATGGTCGCGCCGCCCCAGGTGCAGGACAACTCGACGCCGTTGACCAGTTGCATGCCCAACTCGTTGGCGGCCGTGCGCGCTTCGGCGAGGCCCTCGAGGGTGTCGTGGTCGGTCAACGCCAGGACTCGCACGCCGTTCTCGAACGCACGCGCAACCAGAACCGCAGGCGCCAGGGCGCCATCGGAGGCCGTGCTATGGCAGTGCAAATCAACATTCACGGGGAGTTGTAACCTCAAATCAGCTGGCGCTATCGCGCGCCCATATGTTTGTTATTATGCCGCCACATCCAGCTTCTGGCTCTCACTGTGAAACAATTCATCGATTTCATCCCGCTTCTGCTGTTTTTCATCGTTTACAAACTTGATCCACGGGTCGTCGACATCGCTGGCCATGAAGTGACTGTAGGCGGTATTTACAGCGCCACGGCGATGCTGATCATCAGTTCCCTGGTGGTCTACGGCGCGTTGTTCATCAAACAGCGCAAGCTGGAAAAGAGCCAATGGCTGACCCTGATCGCCTGCCTGGTGTTCGGCAGCCTGACACTGGCCTTCCACAGCGAAACCTTCCTGAAATGGAAAGCGCCAGTGGTCAACTGGCTGTTTGCCGTGGCCTTCATCGGCAGCCACTTCATCGGTGACCGCCTGCTGATCAAACGCATCATGGGCCACGCGCTGACCCTGCCGGATCCGGTCTGGACCCGCCTGAACATCGCCTGGATCGCCTTTTTCCTGTTCTGCGGCGCTGCCAACCTGTTCGTCGCCTTCACCTTCCAGAGCTACTGGGTGGACTTCAAGGTGTTCGGCAGCCTGGGCATGACTCTGGTGTTCCTGGTCGCACAGGGCATTTACCTGTCGCGCCATCTGCACGATGCCGATACCACAACAACACCAAAAACCGAGGACTGACATGCTCTACGCAATCATTGCCACCGACGTCGCCAACTCGCTGGAAGCACGCCTGGCCGCGCGTCCTGCGCATCTGGAACGCCTGCAAGCGCTCAAGGGCGAAGGCCGCATCGTATTGGCCGGCCCGCACCCGGCCGTCGACAGCAATGATCCGGGCGCAGCGGGTTTCACCGGCAGCCTGATCGTTGCCGAATTCGATTCGCTGAGTGCTGCGCAAGCGTGGGCCGATGCCGATCCGTACATTGCCGCCGGCGTCTACGCCAACGTGGTCGTCAAGCCGTTCAAGCAAGTCCTGCCGTAACGCTATCCCCACGCGATGAACCTTCTCGGTCCATCGCGTTCTCAATCGCTCATTATTCTCGTTTGCCTGCCGACAACCTGCCCAATATCCATTTGGAAACAGGTGTCGCGATGCGCAAGGGTCCGTTGTGTCTGATGTTGGTCACGTTGTCGATCATGGCCCCCGCCCATGGTGAGGAAACCACCGAAGGCGGCAGCTCCACGCCATTGTCGTTAAGCGCCGGCAGCCAGATCACCGAGTTGCAGCAGCGCCTCAAGGCCAGCGAGCAGCAGCGGGAAGAACTGAACAAACAACTGCAAAATGCCGACAACACCCGCGAAAGCGCCCAGCTTGCCCGGTTGCGCCAGGAGAACCAGCGTCTCAAGCTGCAACTCAAGGAAGCCCAGGCCAGCCCGCTGCCGCGTCTGTTGACCGATCAGCAGCAGTGGTTCGTCACGGGCGCCGGAGTAGCGCTATTGGCGCTGCTCTGCGGTATCTTTGCCAGTGGAGCAAGCCGAAAACGTCGGCAATGGCTAAATTGAGTGAGTCATGAGCGAGCTGTTACTGATTGATGATGACCAGGAGTTATGCGAACTCCTGAGTAGCTGGCTGAGCCAGGAAGGCTTCCATGTGCGCGCCTGTCACGATGGCCAGAGCGCCCGCAAGGCGTTGGCCGAAACGGCCCCGGCGGCGGTGGTGCTGGACGTGATGCTGCCCGATGGCAGTGGTCTGGAACTGCTCAAGCAATTGCGCAACGACCACGCCGACCTGCCGGTGCTGATGCTCTCGGCCCGTGGCGAGCCGCTGGATCGCATCCTCGGCCTGGAACTGGGTGCCGACGATTACCTGGCCAAACCGTGCGACCCGCGCGAATTGACCGCCCGCCTGCGCGCCGTATTGCGCCGCAGCCATCCGGCGGCAGTCTCGACGCAGCTTGAATTGGGCGACCTGAGTTTCAGCCCGGTGCGTGGCGTGGTCAGCATTGACGAAAAAGAACTGACCCTGACCGTCTCCGAAAGCCGCCTGCTCGAAGCCCTGCTCAAGCAGCCCGGCGAGCCGCTGGACAAACAGGAACTGGCGCAGCTCGCCCTCGGCCGCAAGCTGACACTGTACGACCGCAGCCTCGACATGCACGTCAGCAACCTGCGCAAGAAGATCGGCCCGCACCCGGACGGCCGCCCACGGATCGTCGCCCTGCGTAGCCGCGGTTACTTCTATAGCCTCTGAACCGCGCGCGGCACGCTGCGATCGATCATTCCTACGCTCTGCGTGGGAATGCAGCCGGGGACGCTCTGCGTCCCACAGCCTCAAGATCGCAGCGTGCCGCAGCTCCTACACCGGATATGTGTAAGGCTTACAACAAAACGTCTTTACCCAAGCTTTACGCAGTGCTGACCGCCGCTGACCTTGATCTCCGTAATCTGAACTCATCCGGAACGTACCGGGAACGAGACAAGGAGATACACCATGCGCAAGACTCTTATCGCTCTGATGTTCGCTGCCGCTCTGCCAACCGTCGCCATGGCCATGCCGCAAGACGGCGGCCCGATGGGTGGTCCGCTCGACGGCCCACGCCACGGCGGTCAGATGCACGGCATGCACGGCAAAGGCCCGTACAGCCAACTCGACCTGTCCCGCGAACAGCGTGAGCAGATCCGCAAGATCATGGGCGAGCAGATGCACGAGCGTAAGCAAGTGGTCGACAAGTACCTGGAAAAACTCTCGCCGGCTGACCAGAAAGCCATGAAAGACGAGATGGCGGCCAACCACAAGAAAGCCGAGACGGATGTTCGCGCCGTGTTGAAACCGGATCAACAGAAGAAATTCGACGAGATCCAGAAGAAACAGGCCGAGCGTCGCGCCGAATGGGCCGAGTTCAAGGCGTGGAAAGCGCAGCAGGCGCAAAAGGCGCAATAATGTTCTAACTTCAGGCCCGACGGCTCACCCCGTCGGGCCTGTTTTCACTGGAACCCTGTAGGAGCTGCCGAAGGCTGCGATCTTTTGATCTTGATCTTAAAAAACAAAATCAAAAGATCGCAGCCTTCGGCAGCTCCTACAGGGGTTTTTGTTGTTGTTTTGAGGATTTTCTGTGCGTTCATTGTTCTGGCGTATTCTCGCGAGCTTCTGGCTGGCCATCGCGCTGGTGGCCGGGCTGTCCATTCTGCTCGGGCACATGCTCAATCAGGACGCGTGGATCCTCAGCCGCCATCCGGGCCTCAACACCCTCGCCAGCGAGTGGACGCAATCCTACGAAGCCCAGGGCGAAGAAGCCGCTCAGGACATCCTCGAACAACGCAAACGCCAATATCACATCGATGTTCAGGTGCTCAACGAAAGCGGCGATCCGGTGGTACGCGGGACCTTCCCGCGTCGCGCCGCCGCCTTCGAAGCGCGGCAGAACAACGATGACCGACGTCTGCCATGGCGACGTCTGACCGACGAATTCACCAGTGAAAAAACCGGCGACACCTACCTGTTCATCTACCGCATCCCACACCCGGAACTCGACGCCTGGCACCGCGAAAGCCTGCTCTGGCCGCTGAGTGCGCTGGGCATCGCGTTGGTGGTGCTGACCTTGTTCAGTCTGTTGGTGACCTTCTCCATCACCCGCCCGCTCAGCCGTTTGCGCGGCGCGGTGCATGATCTCGGGCAGACCACTTATCAGCAGAACAGCCTGGCGAAACTGGCCAACCGTCGCGATGAATTCGGCGTACTCGCCACCGATTTCAACCGCATGGGCGCACGCCTGCAGAGCCTGATTGGCAGCCAGCGGCAGTTGTTGCGCGACGTGTCTCACGAATTGCGCTCACCGTTGGCGCGACTGCGCATTGCGTTGGCGCTGGCAGAGCGGGCGAATCCTGAAGAACGCGAGAAACTCTGGCCACGACTGACCCGCGAGTGCGATCGGCTGGAAGCGTTGATCAGTGAAATTCTGGTGCTGGCACGCGTCGATGCCGACAACGCCAGCGCTGAAGACGTGGATTTGAATGCACTTCTCGGCACGCTACAGAAAGACGCGAAACTTGCATCGCCCGAGCAGATTGTCCGTTTCGAGGCCGAACCGCAGCTGAACCTCAAGGGCTGGCCGACCATGATCGAGCGCGCCGTCGATAACCTGTTGCGCAATGCCCAGCGCTTCAACCCGGAAGGTCAAGTGATTGAGATGCAGGCTTCACGTCAGGGTGAAAAAATCATCGTGAGCGTGCGCGACCACGGGCCGGGCGTGCAGGCTGAACATTTGAGCCAGTTGGGCGAGCCATTTTACCGGGCGCCGGGGCAGACAGCGGCGGGGCATGGTTTGGGGCTGGCGATTGCGCGAAGGGCGGCGGAGCGGCATGGCGGGAGTTTGACGTTGGCCAATCATCCGCAGGGCGGGTTTGTTGCGAGTCTGGAATTGCCGCTTGTACCCGGCGCCGTCGTCCAACCCTAAAAGCCGCCCTCACCCCAGCCCTCTCCCGGAGGGAGAGGGGGCCGACCGCGGGGTCTGGCGTCATACATCGACCTGAAGAACCGAGTTGATTATGAGCCCGGAAGGCACGTGAATCGTCGCCGACTCCGGGTTCGAAATGCATCGGAGCCGTTATCGACTCTGGGTTCGAAATGCATCGGAACCGTTATCGACTCCGAGCTCGAAATGTATCGGAACCGTTATCGACTCTGGATTCAGCCGAGCACTTTCAGGTCGGCGTACCTCTACAGCATCCCCCAATCAGTCCCCTCTCCCCCTGGGAGAGGGTTAGGGTGAGGGGCTCTTCGCTTTACGCCTTACCGGGCCAGGCGCTGACGAACTCGGTCAGGTCAACTTTATCTGCCACACGCGGCTCTTTCTGCGGCGTGCCGAGGTACAGGAACGCAATCACCTCTTCACCGTCCGCCAGCCCCAAGCCTTTCGCCACATGCTGCGAATAAGCCAGATCCCCCGTACGCCAAACCGCACCAATCCCCTGCGCATACGCCGCCAGCAAAATCCCGTGCGCCGCACACCCGGCCGCCAACAACTGCTCGGCCTTCGGATATTTAACGTGTTCCTGCAATTTGGCGATCACCACAACCACCAGCGGCGCCCGCAGCGGACCGTTACGGGCCTTGTCGATCATCGCTTCGGTGACTTCACCTTCCTGCTGCTGCGCAGCCTCGGCCAGCAACTCGCCCATTTGCTCGCGCGCTGTGCCTTCGACGGTCAGAAAACGATACGGCTGCAAATGCCCGTGATCCGGCGCGCGCAATGCGGCGCCAAACAGGGCTTCGCGCTGCTCGGCAGTGGGGGCCGGTTCGACCAGTCGTGGAACGGAAACACGGTTGAGCAACGCGTCGAGAGCCTGCATCGGCCACCTCCTGAAAAATATGTGCGGCTATTCTAGCTTTATCTGTACACAGGATGCCGGTTTACATGCCCTGCCCCACGGGTAGAATGGCGCCCTTCTCACATCAGCCCGAGCGGACTTCATGGCGTTGCCGACCTTACGGATCATTGGTTTTATCATCGGCATCTTCCTGATCACCCTGGCTGTCGCCATGGTCGTGCCCATGGCCACCCTGGTGATTTTCGAGCGCACCAACGACCTGCCGTCGTTCCTCTGGGCGAGCATGATCACCTTCGTCGCCGGCCTCGCGCTGGTGATCCCCGGCCGCCCGGAACACATTCATCTGCGCCCGCGCGACATGTACCTGCTGACGGTCAGCAGTTGGCTGGTGGTGTGCATTTTTGCCGCGCTGCCGTTTCTGCTGACCCAGCACATCAGCTACACCGACTCGTTCTTCGAAAGCATGTCGGGCATCACCGCGACCGGCTCGACGGTGCTCAACGGCCTCGACAACATGTCCCCCGGCATTCTGATGTGGCGCTCACTGCTGCACTGGATCGGCGGCATCGGTTTTATCGGCATGGCGGTAGCGATTCTGCCGCTATTGCGCATCGGTGGCATGCGCCTGTTCCAGACCGAATCCTCGGACCGCTCGGAAAAGGTCATGCCGCGTTCGCACATGGTGGCGCGGTTGATCGTGGCGGCTTACGTCGGCATTACCATTCTTGGTAGCCTGGCGTTCTGGTGGGCCGGGATGAGTCCGTTCGACGCGATCAACCACGCGATGTCGGCGATTTCCACTGGCGGGTTCTCGACCTCCGATCAATCCCTGGCCAAGTGGACGCAACCGGCGGTGCACTGGGTCGCGGTGGTTATCATGATTCTCGGCAGCCTGCCGTTCACCCTGTACGTGGCGACATTGCGCGGCAACCGCAAGGCGTTGATCAAGGATCAGCAGGTGCAGGGTTTGCTCGGCATGTTGCTGGTGACCTGGCTGGTGCTCGGCACCTGGTACTGGTGGACAACCAATCTGCATTGGCTCGACGCGCTGCGCCACGTGGCGCTGAACGTGACGTCGGTGGTCACCACCACCGGTTTCGCCCTCGGCGACTACAGCCTGTGGGGCAACTTCTCGCTGATGCTGTTTTTCTATCTGGGCTTTGTCGGTGGCTGCTCCGGGTCGACGGCGGGCGGGATCAAGATCTTCCGTTTCCAGGTCGCCTATATCCTGCTCAAGGCCAACCTTAATCAACTGATTCACCCGCGCGCGGTGATCAAGCAGAAGTACAACGGTCACCGCCTCGACGAAGAGATCGTGCGCTCGATTCTGACTTTTTCGTTCTTCTTCGCCATCACCATCTGCGTGATCGCCCTGCTGCTGTCGCTGCTCGGTGTCGACTGGATGACCGCGCTGACCGGCGCTGCCAGCACCGTTTCCGGCGTCGGCCCAGGCCTTGGCGAAACCATCGGCCCGGCGGGCAACTTCGCTACCTTGCCGGACGCGGCGAAGTGGATCCTGTCGTTCGGCATGCTGCTCGGCCGACTGGAGATCATTACGGTGTTTGTGCTGTGTATTCCGGCCTTTTGGCGTCACTGACCGCGTTCGGCGCCTGCAACAACCGCGTCCGGTAATCGCCGGGCGTGGTATCAAACCAGCGGCGGAACGCGCGAAAGAAGTTGCTCGGATCGGCGAAACCCAACAGATAAGCGATTTCCAGCAAGGTCATGCTCGGTTGCGCCAGATACTGCTCGGCCAGTTCACGGCGGGTGTCGTCGAGCAGTTGCTGAAAACTCGTGCCCTCCTCCTGCAAGCGACGCTGCAAAGTACGCTGCGACAAATGCAGGGTCTGCGCCACGGTATCGCGCTTCGGCTCACCTTGCGGCAGCAACCGGCACAACACCTGCCGCGCCTTGTGGGTCACGCGGCTTTCCGAAAATCGCGCCAGATACTCCCCGGCAAAGCGGTCGTGCAGCAGCGCCATCGCCTCGTTGGCGGTGGGCAGCGGCGCTTCCATGTCGGCACGCTCGAAGATCAGCGCATCGTAAGGTGCGTTGAACATCAGCGGTGCGTGGAAAGCTTGTTTATAGGGTTCCAGGTCATCCGGCTCAGCGCCCTGCACCAAGACTTTGACCGGATGCAGCGTGCGCCCGCTCAACCAGCCGCACAGGCCCAGCGCACAGGCCAGCGAGGCTTCGGCGCTCTGCCGGGTCGGCGGCAGATGGTCGCCGTGCACGGTCAGAATCAGCGCATAACCTTCGTCGAGTAAGCGGAAACTCAGGTCGGCGCTCTCGGCGATGATGCGCTGATAACGCACCAATCGTTGAAAGCCCTCGGCCAAGGTATTACTCGACATCAACGCGTAGCCAGCGACATGAAACGACGCCGGTCGCACCACTTTGCCCATATTCAGGCCGATCGCCGGGTTACCGGACAGCTCGACCGCCCGTTGCCAGAGTCGGGTCATGGAATCTTGCGGGAAGCGCGCATCCGGATCATCCAGAGCCGCGTAGTCGAGCCCCAGTTGCTTGAACAGAACCCGGCAATCCAGGCCGTCCATCTCCAATGCTTTGACAATCCCCATCGCCCAGCTTGCAGAAGTCGTTCGTTCGCTCATGGCGTTTTTCTTTTACATGAGGGGCCGCATGCTACGGCCTGATTTGCCAAGGATACTAAAGTGGCGCCGATTGTCACTGGCCCACGCCAATGATCACTCTAGACTCAAATAAGCTACCCGCAGAACAACTCGTCGCCAGAACAATAACCACAGAGAACGCGGTCGTGGAAAACATCAAGCATTTCAACAGCTTCGCTGAGTTCTATCCGTATTACCTCAGCGAACACAGCGACAGCACCTGCCGGCGCCTGCATTTCATCGGCACCACACTGGTCATTTTCATTATGGCGATGACCATCGCCAAGGGCGCCTGGCTGCTGTTATTGGCCTTGCCGCTGGCCGGTTACAGCTTCGCCTGGATCGGGCACTTCTTCTTTGAAAAGAACCGACCGGCGACCTTTCAGCATCCGCTGTACAGCCTGCTCGGCGACTTCGTCATGTACCGCGACATGATTCTGGGTCGCGTGGCGTTCTGAATGAGGGTCAGCCAATGAATGCCAATGCCCGCTTCACCCATATGAAGGACGGTACGCAGGAAGACTGGGCGATCATCGCCGCCGACTTCAGCGCCTACGCCAAGCAATTGCCGTCGCGAATCCTGGCGCACCTGAAACTGCTGGAAGGCGATTTCGGCGGTTTTCCGGTGGATCGCCTGACCCACTCACTGCAGACCGCCACCCGCGCCTTTCGTGACGGACGCGACGAGGAATACGTGGTGTGCGCGTTGCTGCATGACATTGGCGACACCCTGGGCTCGTATAACCATCCGGACATTGCTGCGGCGATTTTAAAGCCGTTCGTCAGTGCCGAGAATCTGTGGATGGTCGAGAAGCATGGGGTGTTTCAGGGTTACTACTTCTTTCATCATCTGGGCATGGATCGGCATCTGCGCGAGCAGTTCGCCGGTCATCCGCAGTATCAGGCGACCGCCGAGTTCTGTGCCAAATACGATGCGGCGGCGTTTGATCCGGAGTACGACACACTGCCATTGAGTTTCTTCGAGCCGATGATGGAGCGGTTGTTTGCACAGCCGAAGAACTCGATTTACAAAGCCGCAATGGAAGAACACACCACCGCTTGATGTTGTTTGCTCTGGCCTCATCGCTGGCAAGCCAGCTCCCACAGGGTTCTGTGGCTTTCACAAAACCTGTGGGAGCTGGCTTGCCAGCGATGAGGCCCTCTAAAACACCCGAGAGTCAGGCGAGTTCGGCGACTTTGGCAGCCTTGAGTTCTGCCTCCCGCGCCTGCGCATCCGCCAGCCGATACAACTCGATCGTGCCATCCCAGTGCTCGATCAACGCCGTGCACGACTCCACCCAATCGCCGCAATTGAGGTAATCCACCTCCCCGACCTTGCGGATCTCGGCATGGTGAATGTGCCCGCACACCACGCCATGCAACTCGCGCTTCACGCATTCATGGGCAATGGCTTCTTCAAAGTCGCTGATGAAACTCACCGCGGTTTTCACCTTGTGTTTCAGGTACGCCGACAGCGACCAATAGCCGTAGCCATAGCGCGCACGCCAATGGTTGAGCCAGCGATTGAGGGTCAGGGTGAATTCGTAGGCGGAGTCGCCGAGGAAGGCCAGCCAGCGGTGATAGCGGGTGATGACGTCGAACTGATCGCCGTGAATCACCAGCAGATGCCGGCCATCCGCTGTGACGTGCACCGCCTCGTCGACCAACTGGATATTGCCCAGAATAAGCTTCGAATACCGCCGCAGGAATTCGTCGTGGTTGCCGGTGACGTAGATCACTTCTGTGCCGCGCTTGCTCATGGTCAGCAAGCGGCGGATCACGTTGGTATGCGCCTGCGGCCAGTACATGCCGCCGCGCAGTTTCCAGCCGTCAATGATGTCGCCGACCAGGTAAATCTTGTCAGCGTGATAGCCCTTGAGAAATTGCGACAAGTGCTCGGCCTGACAATCTCGCGTGCCCAGGTGCACGTCGGAGATCCACAGGGTTCGCACCCGTTGTTTGCGACTGGGTCGGGCGAGCTCGGCGCTGGTCATGGGCAACCCTCTGCGATGTTTTCGCCACTGTGCGCGCACCCGGTTAATCGATCATGACAAGCGTGAGTCAGTCCTGTGACAACGCATCCGGCGTGTGTCGGTGTAGACTGGCGATCACTTCGGAGACCACCTGCCATGCGACCGATCCTCACCCTGCGCCAGTACACCCACGATTTGATCGTCCACAGCCACGAGCACGCGCAATTGGTGTTCGGGTTGTCCGGTGCGCTGGATTTCGAGGTCGAAGGCTGTGGCAGTCAGGTGCGCCAGCAGAGTTTTGTGGTGATTCCGTCCGGTGCGCATCATGCCTGCGGCAGTCCCGACGGCAGCCGCTGTCTGGTGCTCGATATCCCTGAAGGGCCATGGCTGACGGATTCGCTCGGCGAGCATGCCGAGGCCAGTCACCGCTTGCTTGATCAGCCTGCGCGCCTGTCACTCGACTCAGGTCAAAGCCAATTAGTCAGTTGGCTGGCAAACAGTCCGGTCAGCGATCCATTGATCGCCCAGCAAGGTGCGGTGTTGCTGCTGGCCAGCCTCAATCACGCGCATCCTGCCGAACTCGCCGCCCGCCGCTTGCCCTATGCCGCGCTGGATGCGCACATCGAGCAATACGCCGCTTACCCTCTGCAAGTCGCCGATCTGGCACGGGTCGCCGGATTGTCCAATGCGCGCCTGCATACACGGTTCATGGCCGAATGCGGGCAGACACCGATGGATTACATCCGCAGTCGGCGTCTGCATCTGGCGGTGCAAATGCTGCGCGACACCGCACTGCCGATTGGCGAGATTGCCAGTCGCGTCGGCTACAGCTCGCAGAGTGCCTTCTCGGCCGCCGTCCTGCGGGAGTTCGGTTCGTCACCCGGACAGCTTCGGCGCGATTCCCGCGATAAAAGACGATAGTCTGCCGACAGACTTATTCGCCGCGACGCGCTTCAATGTAGGAGCTGCCGCAGGCTGCGATCTTTTGATGTTGTTTTTTAAAAGCGAGATCAAAAGATCGCAGCCTTCGGCAGCTCCTACAGTGAGATTATGTTTGCGATAGAAGGATTGCAATGACTCCGCGTACCGCCCTCGGCGCTCTGCATATCGGTGCTTTGATGTTTGGCCTGACCGGCGTGTTCGGCAAACTCGCTGCCGCGTCCCCCGCTGTGATCGTCTTCGGTCGCGCGGCTTTCGCCGTTGTCGCCTTGGCGTTCTTCGCCCGTTTTGCCAGTCAGCACGGCTGGCAGAAACTTCAGGCCGTAGACTGGCGGCGCCTGGCCCTCAGCGGTGTGTTATTGGCCGGGCACTGGGTGAGCTTCTTCATCTCGGTGAAGATCGCCGGTGTCGCCATCGCAACATTGGGCTTTGCCAGTTTCCCGGCCTTCACGGTGATTCTTGAAGGGCTGATCTTCCGCGAACGCATTCGCGCCAACGAGATTCTGCTGGTGGTACTGGTGAGCATCGGCCTGATTCTGGTGACCCCGGCCTTCGACCTGGGCAGCGGCGCTACCGTTGGTTTGCTTTGGTCGGTGCTGTCGGGCCTGCTGTTCTCGCTGCTGTCACTGACCAACCGCGCCAGTTCCGGGCGCATCCCGGCGGTGCAGGCGGCGTTGTGTCAAAACGTCGTGGTGGCGCTGTGTCTGCTGCCGGTTGCAGCACCGCTACTCAGCGAGGTGCGGGCACTGGACTGGCTGTGGATCGGCTTGCTCGGGGTGTTCTGCACCGGCGTCGCTCATAGCCTGTTCGTCGCCAGTCTGGCGGTGATCAAGGCGCGCACGGCGGCCGTGGTGTTCGCGATGGAGCCGGTTTACGGCATCACCATCGCATGGCTACTTTTCAACGAAAACCCGACGCTACGGATGTTGATGGGCGGCGCACTGATCATCATCGCCATCGTTGTGTCGGCGCGGATGTCAGGCCATGCCGACAAGAAAACCGTTGCCGCCGAGGCCGCGTCTCACTGAGTGCGGTCGTTGTGACCGAGATCGCGGTCAGGATCAATCTGATCGCGAACCCGCTGTTTCAAGACTTTGGCCTCGGGAAAACCGCCGTCAGCCTTGCGTTCCCAGATCTGCACGCCGTCGCAGCTGATGTGAAACACCCCGCCGGTGCCCGGCACCAATGAGACTTTGCCGAGGTCATCGCCGAAGGTGCTGAGCAGTTCCTGCGCCAGCCACGCGGCGCGCAGCAGCCACTGGCATTGGGTGCAATAGGTGATGACAACTTCTGCTTTTGCGACAGTCATGTTCGCTGAAACTCCTGAGACAGAGGGCGCCGCTATAATAGCCGGCTTTATCGCTTGCCCCGAGACTCACAATGCGCCGTCTGCTGTTCTGCCTGCTGCTTGGTTTTCTTCCACTGCTTGTCCACGCCAGTGAAGCGCCGCGACCAAAGGTCGGCCTTGTGCTGTCTGGCGGTGCTGCGCGCGGACTGGCGCATATTGGCGTGCTCAAGGCCTTGGAAGAACAAGGCATCAAGATCGATGCGATCGCCGGCACCAGCATGGGCGCGGTGGTAGGTGGCCTGTACGCGTCGGGTTACAAGATCGATGAGCTGGAAAAACTAGCGCTGAACATCGACTGGCAAGCCGCGTTGTCCGACGCCCCGCCACGTGAAGACGTGCCGTTTCGGCGTAAACAGGATGACCGCGACTTTCTGGTCAAACAGAAACTCAGCTTTCGCGACGACGGCAGTCTCGGCCTGCCGCTGGGCGTGATTCAAGGCCAGAACCTTTCGCTGCTGCTGGAAAGCCTGCTGGCCCACACCAGTGACACCCGGGATTTCGACAAACTGCCCATCCCGTTTCGCGCCGTCGCCACCGACATTTCCAATGGCGAAAAAGTGGTGTTCCGCAAAGGCCACTTGCCCCAGGTGATCCGTGCCAGCATGTCGATCCCGGCGGTGTTCGCCCCGGTCGAACTCGATGGCCGGCTACTGGTCGACGGCGGCATGACCGACAACATTCCCCTCGACGTCGCGCGGGAGATGGGCGTTGACGTGGCCATCGTCGTCGATATCGGCACACCGCTGCGCAATCGCAAACAACTGACCACGGTGGTCGATGTGTTGAACCAGTCGATCACCTTGATGACCCGCAGTAACTCCGAAGAACAGTTGGCTGCGCTGAAATCCTCCGATGTGCTGATTCAGCCAGCGCTGGCGGCGTTCGGCGTCACCGATTTCGGTAAAGCCCAGGACATGATCGACGCCGGTTACCGCGCCACCCGAATCCTCGACGCGCGCCTCGCCGTGCTTAAACCCAAGGAATCCCAGGACGCCGAACTCAATGCCGCGCGCTCACCGGGTCAACGCACACCCATCATCACGGGCATCCGCGTCGAGAATGACTCGAAAGTCGACGACGATGTCATTCGTTACTACATCCGCCAGCACATTGGCGAGCCGCTGGATCTGGCGCGCCTGCACTCGGACATGGGCACCTTGTATGGCCTCGATTACTTCGAGCAGGTGCAATACCGCGTGGTGCACAAAGGCCAGGATCACACACTGGTGATCAGTGCCCGGGGCAAACGCAGCGGCACCGATTACTTGCGGGTCGGGCTCAACCTGTCCGACGACATGCGCGGCGATAGCGCCTTCAACCTCGGTGCCAGTTACCGCATCAACGGCATCAACCGTCTCGGCGCGGAATGGCTGACTCGCGCGCAGATTGGTGACAAACAAGAGCTGTATACCGAGTTCTATCAACCGCTGGACGTCGGTTCGCGCTACTTCGTTGCGCCGTACGCCTCGTTCGAAGCGCAGAACGTCGACGCGGTGCTCGACAATGATCCGATCGCGCAATACCGCGTCGAGCGCTACGGTTTCGGCCTTAACTTCGGTCGCCAGATCGGCAACAACGGCGAAGTGCGGTTCGGTGTTGGCGAGGCCTGGGGCAAGGCCGATGTGCGCATTGGCGATCAGGATCTGCCGAGTGAAAACTTCAACGAAGGCTTCTATACGCTGAAGTATTCCTACGACTCGCTGGATAACGTCTACTTCCCTCACGAAGGCAAGGACGTCAGCCTGACGCTGATGCAGTTCGAACCGGGGCTGGGTTCGGACACGCGTTATCGACAGTGGGAATTCAAACTCGACAAAGCCATGAGCCGTGGCCCGGACACGCTGATTCTCGGCGGGCGCTACGGGCGTACGCTGGACGATGCCAACGTGGTCACCTCGAGCTTCCTGCTCGGCGGTGCGCGGCAGTTGTCGGGTTTCCGTGAAGACGCGATTTCCGGGCAGAACGTCAGCCTGATGCGCGCGGTGTACTACCGCCGGCTGACGCCGCGCTCGTATCTGCCGCTGGATTTTCCGCTGTACGCCGGTGCCTCGCTGGAACGCGGACGGGCATGGAACAACGACAATGAGTTCGACAGCGGCTACATCAACGCGGCCAGCGTGTTTATAGGTTTTGACACGCCACTGGGGCCGTTGAATTTCAGTTACGGGTTGAATGATGCGAATGAGCAGGCGGTTTATCTGAATCTGGGGCAGACCTTCTGATCCAGATTCGGAATTGATATTGACTGAAGGTCAGTCTTCGCGAGCAGGCTCGCTCCCACAGGGGAACGCATTTCAATGTGGGAGCGAGCCTACTCGCGAAATCGGTATCGGATCCACCGCAAATCGATCAGGGGTTCAGCGAATCCCCGCCAGCAACGTCCGCGCTGTTTGCTTTAACGGCTCATCCCCTTCCTTGAGCAGTTCGTTGAGCAACGCAATCGCACTGTCGAGGTCGCCGTCATCAATGCACGTCTGCGCCTGTTCGAGCTTGCCGGAGTGTTCGCCGTGTACCGGCTCCGGCACTTGCAAATCCAGGGTTTGCAACGCCAGTGATGGCTCGGCATCAGCAAATTCATTGAGAAAATCTTCATCCAGCGGTCCGGCGTCCGGTTCAGGAATCCACTCAAGCTCGGCGTCTTCGCCGGCCGCCTCCGGCAATTCAAAGTCCTGAGGCAATACTTGCAGGCCGGAACCCAGCGCCGAGATGTCTGCCTGAGCCTCAGCGGTGGCCGGGCGACTGTCTTCCAGATCCCAACTGGAATCCATCGACAACTCACCCAGATTCAGCTCGAAATCACCTTCTGGCGCAGGCGGCGCAGCAACGATGGGGGCTGCCGCAATGACCGGCGACAGCGCGGCTAACGGTGCGGTACTCGCCAGTTTCGGATGGCGGGCGCGAACGTCCTGCAACGTCTGGGCATCCACGCCCAACTCACGCAAATGATTCTCATGCTGCTCATACGCGACGCTGTCACCTTGGCGCCCCAGTACTTCAAGCAACTGCAAAGCGATATCGATGCGTTCCGGCTCCTTGTGCAAGGCATCGCGCAGCAACCCGGCAGCTTCGCCCAATCGCCCATATGCCAGATAGATTCCCACGGCCTCCAGTACATCGCCCGCCGCCGGTTCTTCGCGATGCTGCGCTGAGTGCGTGCTGACGGGGTCGGCGCGTTGCGCTTCGGTGACATCCGGCTCATTGCCCATCGGCACCAGCGGCAGTGGTTCGTCAGCTGGCATCTGTTGTTGCCGTCGACGGTGCACAAACAACCCCGCCAAGGCCCCCAGCAACAGCAACAGGCCGCCGAGCAGCGGCCAGTTCAGACTGTCATCGCCGGACTCGACGGTTGCCACAACCGGTGCCGGAGCAACTGTCGGTGTCACTGCGGCCGGTGGCGGTGCTTTCTGAAGTTCGACCAAGCGCGTTTGCAGGTCAGTGATCTGCTTCTTGCCGTCGGCAATCTGCACATCCTGGGTCTGCAGTTTCGCGTTGAGTTCGTCGAGGCTTTTTTGCAGTTGCTGATTGAGTAACACACTGGCTGCCAATTGCTCGGTCAGCGCATCGTTGGCGGGTGGAGTTGCAGGCGTTGGCGCTGGCACGCTATCGCGCTTGGCCTGAGGTGCCTGCGGCGCTGCCACGACAGGTTCGACAGTGGGAAACGCGGAGGATTGCGCACGCGGATCCGGCTCATCGGTGGCCGGCACGATACCCGGTGAACCCGGTGGATCGATCAACACCGTGTACTCACGCAGCAAACGGCCATTGGGCTGATCGAGCTGCACGAGGAAGTTGAGAAAGGGTTCGTTGACCGGTTTGCTTGAGGTCACCCGGATCATCTGGCGATTGCCATGCAGAATCGGGATGAACTTGAGGTCGTTGAGGAAGAACACCCGCTCGACCCCGGCTTCGGCGAACTCATCCACCGTGGCCAGGCGTACCGCCAGATCGTTTTGCGTCAGCCCGCCGACATCGACCAACGCGATATCGGCCTTGAGCGGCTGATTGAGGCCTGAATGAACGGTGATATCACCCAGCCCCAAGGCCATCGACCAGGCCGAATAGCTGAAAACACCGGCGACCAGCAGCCATTTGGCGCCACCGCGCAGTACCACGTGCCGACTTGCGAGCATGAGCATCCCTTAAATAAGCAAAACCGACTTCTATGCGTTCGCACATCCGGTACGAACACGATATTGCCCAGTAGTTCTTATAGTCGGCTCAGCGCGATCTCTCAAAGATCCGGCACGTGGATGTGCCTCAAGATTTTTCCAGGTTGGCCAGAATGTGCCCGTGAACCCGCATGCACACCTTCAAATCCGCCTCGTCGACGCCTTCGAACAGCTCGTGACGCAGTTGTGTGGCAATGGTTTCGATTTGTTCGATCAGCGGCAGCGCTGGTGCGCAGAGAACGATTTTTTTCGCCCTGCGGTCTTCCATCACGGACTGACGTTGCACCAGCCCCTGGCTTTCCAGACTATCAAGCAATCGAGCGAGGGTCGGCCCTTCGACGCCGACGCTCTGCGCCAGCTCCCGTTGGGTCGGCGCCTCTTCAAAACGCGCCAGATGCAGCAGCACCAGCCAGCGCGCCTGGGACAGCCCCAGCCCGGCCAGTCGGCGGTCCAGTTCGGCACGCCAGCCACGGGACATCTGTGCCAGTTGCATGCCAAAGCGGTGTTGATCGGTTAACGGCATAAAACACTCACGGTTAGACTGAAAATAAAGAAAATCTAATTATTAGCCAGCTAAGCATGAGCTGCAGTTATAGGCAAGTGGCGGCCTGTACTGAATCGTTACATCTTGAGGCCCCCCTCACCCTAGCCCTCTCCCAAAGGGAGAGGGGACTGAATGGGGGATGCTTTAGATATTCAGCGACTTGGAAGTGCTTTGCTGAATCCGGAATTGGAAGGCCCTCACCCTAGCCCTCTCCCAAAGGGAGAGAGGACTGTATGGGGGATGCTTTAGATATTCAGCGACTTGGAAGTGCTTTGCTGAATCCAGAATTGGACGGCCCTCACCCTAGCCCTCTCCCGCGGGGAGAGGGGACTGAATGGGGGATACTCGGGAATTACGCCGACGTGACAGCTCAGCGCTGAATCCATAATCGACTCGGGTTTTCAGGTCGATGGATAGCGCGAGACACCTCGGTCGGCTCCCTCTCCCTCGGGGCGGTCCGACGTTTCGGGAGGGTTGGGCGGGCGGCGTTCCGATGAGGGCTGGCGGTCAAATTACATCTCAAATTCCGACTGCAATGCAGCCCGCACGCAATACAGCACGCCTTCCGGCACACGCCCGGCAAACAGCTCCGCCACTTCGGCGACCGACGGCAGCTCACCTTCACCATCGAGGAACGCGTCCTGCACTTCGCCCATCAACTCTTCCGGCAAATCCAGCGCCTGTTCCAGCGACAACTGCTGCTTGCCGATCGCCTCGGCGAGCATGGTGTAGACGTTCTTTTCCGAGCACTGCAACTGACCGGCGATCTGCAACGGCGTCATCCCCGCGCGAGCCAGGGTGATCAGTTCGTGGCGCACGTCGGCCACCGCTTTCGGTGCCTCGACTTCGCCGCCAAGCACTTCGAGGAAGGCATCGCCGTAGCGCTCAAGCTTGCGTGCGCCGACGCCGCTGACCCGGGCCATTTCTGCCAGCGAGGTTGGCTGGCTGCGGAGCATTTCCAGCAAGGTCGAATCGGGGAAGATGACGTACGGCGGCACGCCATGTTCTTCGGCCAATTTGCGTCGCAGCGCGCGCAGGGCTTCCCACTGTTCGCGCTCTTCGCCACGCACCAGTTGGCTGGCCGGGCTCTTGCTGGCGGTTTTGGCGGTGACCTGTGGTTTGAGATCGCGGCGCAACTCCAGCGTGACCTCGCCCTTGAGCAATGGCCGGCAACTGTCATTCAGACGCAGACCGCCATAACCTTCGTGATCGACATCCGCCAGACCGCGCGCCACCAATTGACGGAACAGCGAGCGCCATTCGCTCTCACTCAGTGCCTTGCCGACGCCGTACACCGACAGATGCTGATGGCCAAAACTGCGGACTTTTTCGTTGTCCTTGCCCAGCAGCACGTCGACCAGATGGCCAACGCCATAACGCTGGCCGGTGCGGAAAATAGCCGACAACGCCTGACGTGCAGGCTCGGTGGCGTCCCAGGTCTGCACGCCATCGACACAGTTATCGCAATGGCCGCATGGCTCAGGCATGTCTTCATCGAAGTACGCCAGCAGGGTCTGGCGACGGCAACGGGTCTCTTCGCAGAGCGACAGCATGGCGTCGAGCTTGTGTTGCTCCAGGCGCTTGTGCCGCTCGTCGCCTTCGGAGTTCTGCAGCATCTGCTTGAGCATCACCACGTCTTGCAGACCGTAGGCCATCCACGCATCCGCTGGCAGGCCGTCACGGCCGCCGCGACCGGTTTCCTGGTAATACGCCTCAAGGGATTTCGGCAGATCGAGGTGTGCGACGAAGCGCACGTTGGGCTTGTCGATGCCCATGCCGAACGCCACCGTGGCGACCATGATCAGACCTTCCTCATTGAGGAAGCGCTTCTGGTTGAAGGCACGTAGATCATTTGGCAGACCGGCGTGATACGGCAACGCCGGGAAGCCCTGCTCGCTCAGGAACGCCGCGACTTCCTCGACCTTCTTGCGCGACAGGCAATAGACGATGCCGGCATCGCTGCGCCGCTCTGCCAGAAACGCCAGCAACTGCTTGCGCGGCTGCTCTTTGGGCACAATGCGGTAAAAGATGTTCGGGCGGTCGAAGCTCGACAGGAAGCGCTCGGCATTTTGCAGGTGCAGGCGGGTGACGATTTCTTCGCGGGTACGCTTGTCGGCAGTGGCCGTCAGGGCGATGCGCGGTACGTCGGGGAACATCTCGGCCAACTGGCCCAGTTGCAGGTATTCCGGACGGAAGTCGTGGCCCCACTGCGACACGCAGTGCGCTTCGTCGATGGCGAACAACGCGATGTTCAGGCTCTGCAGGAATGAGAGCATGCGCGGCTGTACCAGACGCTCGGGCGCCAGATACAACATCTTCACTTCACCGCGCTTGATCCGCGCCGCGAGATCGCGCTGCTGTTCGGCGCTCAATGTCGAGTTCAACGCGGCAGCGGCTACACCCAGCTCTTCGAGGGTGGCAACCTGATCGTCCATCAGCGCGATCAGCGGCGACACTACCACCGCCAGGCCCTCGCGCAACAGCGCCGGCACCTGGAAGCACAGGGACTTGCCGCCACCGGTAGGCATCAGCACCAGCGCATCACCGCCGCTGGCCACGCGCTCAATGATTGCACCCTGACGGCCACGGAAACTGTCGTAGCCGAAGATGTCCTTGAGGACGCGTTGAGCCTGTTCGAGCATAAAAACTCCAAAATTCTACCGATACATCCCTGCGCAGGCTGGTTCAGAACAGCCAGGGCTGCTTAAACAAAACGTAAGAGCGCATTGCACGACAACCGCAATGCGGGCAGGGATCGCAAAACGCGGCAGTATACCCGAGCCCTAACCTGCACAGGGCGACACCCGTCGATACAATCTCTGATACCTCTGTAGGAGCTGCCGAAGGCTGCGATCTTTTGATCTTGCTTTAACGGATCAACAGCAAAAGATCGCAACCTTCGGCAGCTCCTACAGGGGTTATGCAAGGCACGGCGGGGCAAATCTGCCATGCGGCTGGCTTGAGCGCGCAAGAACGCCTAGAATTCACGCATTGTTTATTCCCCAAGGTAGCCCCGTAATGTCCTTCGCTGAGCAACTGACCCGCCTGCAAGTTTTCCTCGACGCCGACGAGCTGCATGACGAGGCGCTGGATTACGTGGCCGCTCACGGCTACCTGACCGCGCTGTCGATCTGCGCCGAGGACGTACCGGAGCGTGAGTGGATCGACGCCCTGTTCGCCGAAGAGCCGCATTACAGCAGCGACGCCCAGCGCGAAGAGATCGAAGCCACCCTGATCGGCCTCAAAGCGCACATCGCCCGTCAACTGGCTTCGGATGAAGAATTCGAACTGCCATGCGAACTGGACCTGGGCGACGAGCCGGACGATTCCGAGCTGCGCGGCTGGTGCATCGGTTTCATGGAAGGCGTGTTCCTGCGTGAAGCGGCCTGGTTCGAAACCGCCGAAGAAGAAGTCAGCGAAATGCTCCTGCCGATCATGGTCGGTTCGGGCCTGTTCGACGAACAGCCAGAATTCGAAGACATCGCCAAGGATGCCGGCCTGATGGACGACATGATCGTGCAGATTCCGGAAGCCCTGACCGCGCTGTACCTGCTGTGCCAGGCGCCAGACGAAAAACCGGCGATCCTCAAGCCACGTCACCACTAAGATCCGGCCTATGGACAACCCCATAGGCAACCGCCCCCTGATGTTGCGCTACTTCCTGCTGGCCGTCGGCTGGCTCAGCGTGGCATTGGGGGTGATCGGGATTTTCCTGCCCGTCCTGCCCACCACCCCTTTCCTTCTGCTCGCCGCAGCCTGCTTCGCGCGCAGTTCTCCGCGTTTCTATCAATGGCTGGTCGAGCATCCAAGACTCGGGCCATGGATCCGCGATTACCTCGATGGCAATGGCATACCGCTCAAGGGCAAGGTCTACGCGATCGGGCTGATGTGGGCGAGCATTCTGTTCTCCTGCTACCTGGTGCCACTGCCGTGGGCGCGGGGGTTCATGTTGACGAGTGCGGTGTTGGTGACGGTTTATATTTTGCGGCAGAAGACCTTGGGAAAAAGCTGATCACCCCACCATTGCCTGTTACCGTTTATCTGATACCTGCCCGCACCTGTCAGAGTTGACAGGTGCGCACTTTACCGCCGCATGTTTAATTTTCCGTATCGGCCCTGACAACCCAGGTCATGCCCCCCTTGCGGAAGATCTACATCCATGAGCGACTCACAGTACGTAATATTTCCTCCAGCTCCTCATTCTGGTATCGGCGTGCTCGCCGTCTATCCACCGAAACCAATCGGGTACAAGGAACAGGTTGACGGGAGCTGGGGCATCAACATCGCCATGGCCTATAGCGACCTTGAGGGATTGTGGTGCCATCTCCCGCAGTATCTTGATGAATCCATTGGTGATCTCATCGAGGTATTCCTCGATAGGTCCGACGTGCCTGAGCCTCTGCCTGTGGTGTTTTTCAAACTGACAGAAGACGATTTCGAGGCTGACGGACAAACGCCCAAACCCGTAACATTTTATATTTCAGCTGAAACTCTCGAGGAAAAATTTGCGCCTTTGGCAGACGTCAGGCTGGATTTCTGGACCAACATCACGAGAGTGAGCGGCAACACCTCGGATCCATCGCCACACGCACAGCTCTGGTTCAAACATCCCGCTCCGGGCGAAGCGGACATTGACGGCGGCAAACCTTTCAATCAGGGCCTCAAGCTGCCGATCGCAACGGAAACTATCGTCGACCAGACCATCATCGATGAGGGCATGTATTGCACGGTTGAGCACTACTTCAATCAGCAGATTGGCGATACGGTCATACTTGCGTTTGGTTCGCTTCGGCTGAAGTCAGTCGTGACCGACGACTCGGCCGACATCGTTTTTGAGCTGACGCCGGAGCTACTCGCCAAACTACCAAAAACCAACAGTCTGGTGGTGCGCTGGTGCGTATCTGACGTTGTAGAGAACACCAGTGGCTGGTCGGATTCGCTCACTCTGACGTTCAAACCGGGAGTTATCCTCCTGACTGCCCCCATTTTCGAGCAGTCCGATGGTGACAACATATTGCACCATGACTGGCTTGCGGGCGGCCCGACGAACATTCTGCTCACGGGTAGTTTTTCGGTAAACGACGTGATCACCTTGACGCTGGACGGTTTTACCAAAAACAGCGAGCGAGTCACTCATTCCTATCCTTTCACGGTAACCGTTGCCAGCAAGACACTGAAATTTCCAGTCGAAAACTTTCGCGTTCAGAATGTGATTGGTGGAAGTTTGCGAGCAACCTATACCTTGATCAAAGGAGGAAAGACCCAATTGTCCAAACCCGCTGACGTTAACGTTGCGGGCACTTCGCTGCCACTTGGCGCGCCGCAGGTCACGCCACTGGTGGAAGGTGAACTGGCGATAGATACTGCCAAAGCCTTTGTAAACGTCGCCAGTTTCTGGCCTTTGAAAAAAGGAGCAGAGGTCAAGCTGCATTGGCAGACGACCGACATCAACGGCAAATTGGTACGGTTCACCTGGGGGCAAACGGTAACCGATCCAGCAAAACCCATTGTTTTCGAGGCCGAGAGCGAATACATCAAGCCCTACGCCAGCGCGAATCTGGCCGTGCAGGCCAGCATTACCAATCCCGGCGAGAGTGAAGTTTTTTCTGATGTCACGCAATTGAGGATCGGCGATCCCAAGGAGCTTGTTCTCACGCCGCCCTCTCTCGTATCGCCTTTCACTAACCCTGTTGATCCACTGGCAGCGCTGCCGAGCATGCTGGTGGAGTATCTCGATGCCAAGACCGAAAAAGTCCGTCTGGTTTGCACACCACTGCCCCAAGGGTTTGATCGCTTCCCGCTGGTAGATCTGGATTCGGCCAAGCAAGCCAAATTTCTGCTGAACAGACACCTGATAATGGCGCTCCACGGCGAAACCGTGAGGTTCAAATGGAATCTGAACCTCAATGGAAAAAAAATCGGCTCGTCTCCGGAGGTAGAGATAGCTTTCAAGTTGATCGCTGATCAGGATCCAAGGTTTCCAAGGCCGAGAATCATTGGTGTTGACGGAGTACTGGACGTAAAAAAACTGACCAGCGCAGACAAATTGGCAGTCAACCTCTGGCATGGACAACGGCCGGGACAGAGCATGACGCTGGTGCTTATCGGCATGGACACCAACGATAACCCTGTTCGTCACGTCATCATCGATGGGGAGGCGACCGTCAACAGCGCCGGGCTGATACGGGAGCTGCCGAGACTGACATTGGATGTGTTCAAAAATCTCAAGGACGGCACTACGGCGACATTGATATTTTCCATGCGCTTGGGGCTGCGCGGTAAACCGGTAGAGTTTCCCCATCAGACATATCAAATCGAATCTCTGGTTGAGCTACAACCGGTCATTACATTGATAAAGGACTCACAGAACAGGGACATCCCGCACAACGACGTGACCATTGACCCTAATGTCACTGTCGAGGGGACAGCGAGCGCAGAGCAGCCTATTGAAATTCTGGTGAATGGCGAGCCAGTGGAGACACAGACCACGGACAAGGACGGGAAATTCTCATCGCTATTGAAGGGGCTCATTGTCGATGTACTGACAGTCATCCAGATTAGAGCGCTCTATGGCGACCGCCTGCTCTCGCCTTTACGCTCGTTCACACTGCGCCGAGCGCTGCAAGTCAACAATGGCGCCATGGCCCTGCATGGCACGAGAGTTTATGCATGGGCCCACAGTGCGGACTTTCCAGGCAACACTCAAATCCGTGCGGCTGTCCCGTCCACAGGGGTTCCCCCAATTACCTATAGAAGCAGCAATCCGAACGTGGCTTATGTTGACGGCAACGGGAAAGTCACAGGCCTGCGTAACGGCAATACATACATCACCGTGCAAGACCGATTCAGTTCTTTTTCCTATAACGTTGATGTCAGGAATGTTTATCAGCTGGTTATGGGAGGCCATGGCATGACGCATCACGAGGCACTCAACTGGCGATACAGTATTCCGGGCGCGGTATCCATGGGCGGTGCAGTCTCCGCAATGCAAGCGGTATACGGACCCGATCCGTATTGGCCAATAGCTGCCGGTGGCGTTTACCGGATGTGTGATGAAAGCGGTTGTCCCGGCAACCTGCGCGCGATATATGCGCATGCCAATGGCGGGATTTACTGCCATTCGGACCTGAACGCCCGATGGGCTCCATGGTGTATGTATCCCGTTTATGGATAGACAGAAGCGCTTGAAATTTGCGCGTCTCGGGGGTCGAAAAAAGGCGAACGACTATTGCCGGAGGCGTCTCCGGCATTTTAAACAACGCCGTGTAACGACTTACTACATACACTCATCAAGGCTACACATCCTTGCGCCTTTGCCTACAGCTAAGCCAGAATCCGCCGACTTGTGCGTCTTCGGGGTGGGTTCTATTGTGGGTCGGTCGCTGACACATCAGTGATCGGGTCTCGCAGCCCGTCGATCTCTGGACGCACAACACCCGTGCTTTTTATGGCGGCTGTACGTGGGAGACCTTAGGGTCTGCCGGTTCTAGAGTCCCGGTCTGCGACCCGCGTATAGCTGCCACCTTCTTTTCGTATCGCAGCGAAATGTGGCGGCTCCCCCGACTCCAGGAGCTTCACCATGATCAAACCAACACCCAATCCGCCCGAAACCGACCCCACCTCCCCCTACGAATCCCTCGATTCGAAAAACTCCACGAAGCCGCCGACCGCGCGCTCGACCACTACCTCTGCCCACCAGGCTCCACGCCACCACCGCGTAAGACCCGCCGGATGTACGCCGTCACCGCCGACTTCAAAAACGAAGAACTGCTGGCCGATGCCAGCGAAACACTCGCCTCAGCCAGAACCATCGCCCATGACTTCGCCCACCTCATACCCGCGTCGCAGCGCAGGACGCTTCTGGGGATTGCGCAATTGATCATGCTGGGGGAGCTGGCGGTGAATCGGGTGATGGATAATCTGGAGTTGCCGCAGTAGCGATCACGTGTGGCAGAAGAAACCCGCCGCCCCGGTTGAACGGGACGGCGGTTTTTTTTCGTTTCAGCCTTCGCTTACACCGTATCCACCTTCAACGAATGATCGTTCAGCATCCCGCTGATGATCGTCGCCGTGTCATGCCCACCGGCAACCACGCCGCCCGCCCCTGGCGTCACGCCGTAATGGCTGGCCAGATTGACGCCGGCCAGATCAATCGTCTGGTTCGGCGTTGCACCGGCCATGGCGCTGACGTCGATGCTGGTGAGGACCGAGGCGCCGCTGCCGCTGACAGTGAAGTGCAGGTAGTCATCCAGTGAGGCGGTGGTGCCGTTTTCACCTTGCAGCAGTTGCGACAGGTCGAGTTTGTCGGTGCCGGGGGTGAAGTCGGTGATCAGGTCATGGCCGCTGTTGCCCTTGAGCCACTGGAAGGTATCGGCCCCTGCGCCGCCGGTCATGGTGTTGTTGCCCATGCCGCCGATCAGCAGGTCGTCACCGCCGCCACCGTTGAGGATGTCGTTACCCAGACCACCGTTGATCACGTTGTTATTGTTATCGCCGGTGAGGGTGTCGTTGAAGTTCGAGCCGACGAGGTTTTCGATGCCAGTCAGGGTGTCCGTCCCCGCGCCGATCGTGTTTTGCGCACCGAGCAGGCCGAGGTTGACCGTCACTCCGGCCGTGGCGTGGGCGTAGCTGGCGGTGTCGATGCCAGTACCGCCGTCGAGTAAGTCATTGCCCGGGCCGCTGTACAGCAAATCATTGCCGGCGCCGCCGTGCAGCTCGTTGTTGCCCGAGCCTGCGGTGAGCACATCATTGCCGTCGCCAGCGTTGATGATGTTGTTGCCGGTGCCGGCCACCAGCACGTCATCCCCCGAGGTGCCGGTGAGGGTATGGCCATCCTGATAGCTGATGGTCACATTGGCGGTGTCGCTGCCGCCATGGTTGTCGTTGGCGGTGTAGGTGCCGTGGAAGTCCGGTGTGACGTCGTGGGCCCCGGCGTAGTTGACCGTCATGGTCAGTTGATAGTTTTCCGCCGCATTCGGGTTGCTGCCGCTGGTATTGCTGATGTTGGTGACGTGGATCTGGTAGGTGCCATCGGCGCTGGCGGTGATGGTGCCGCCGTCGGCAATGGTCACGAACGCGCCGCCATTGAGCGAGTACTCCATGGTGATGTGCCCGGCCGCCAGGTTGTGATCCAGGTTCAGCGTTTCGCCCTGTTTCAGTTTGACGGTGATCAGGTCTTCATCGTTGGCATTGGCGTTGGTCACCGCGCCGAGGTAGCCGCTGATCACCAGCACCGCGGTCATCGCTGCGGTGTTGGCGGCGAAGGCATTGCGCACATCGGCCAGGGTCTGGTTGGCGGCAGTGTTGCTGTTGCCGTTGAATGTGATCGCGCCGGTGCCGGTGAAGTCCGCGCCCTTCGCTATCCAACCGGTGTTGAAGGTGGTCGGCGTGGCGTTGAGCGTGTCGCCATTCGGATCGGTGTCGTTGGCCAGCAACAGTTCGCCCGGCACGACGATATTGCTCGACAGCACGTTGGTGATGACGTGGTCGTCGACTGCCACGGGTGGCGCGTTCGGGATCACTTTCACGGTCAGCGTCGAACTGGCGAGGTCGCCGTCGTTGTCGCTGACGGTGAAGCCAATGTTCTCGGTAATCACCACCGCCGTGGTTTTCTGCGAGGTGTAGGTGTAATCGCCGGTGTCGAGGTTGATCAGCAGTGTGCCGCCGTTATTGGTGGCGATGCTCAACGTGTTGTTGACGGTGTTGAAGGTGCCGTGATTGGCGCCACCACTTGGCGTCAACGAGCCTTGGCCGCTGAGAGCTTTCGGATCGTAGGTGTAAGTGGTGCCGTCAACGACGATGGATTTGATGAAGCCACCATCGGCGCCGAACGTACCGCCCTCGCCCAGCAACGAACCGGTGACCGGCGCGCCCTGTACGGTGCCGGACAGCACCGAGTTGAGTTGATTGAGATCGGTGACCACCACCGCGTTGGTGTTGGTGTGGCTGATGCCGTCATACGCCAGCGGGTCGAGGTTGGCGTTGCTCACGCCGCTGCCCAGGCCAATCGCGTAGTTCTTGATGTTGTTGGCATCAAGGAAGTTTTTCAGCGCGGCTTCATCAGCGGCGTTGATGTCGCCCTCGTTGGGTTTACCGTCCGAGAAGAAGTAACCGACGTTCTGCGCCCCGGTGAGTTTGCCCGAGGTGTTGAACGCGGTTTGCATGACCGCCACCGCGGCGTCGTAGTTGGTGCCGCCACCCGCCGACAGACCGGCGAGAATCGTCTTCGCGGTCGCCACATCGACCCATACCGACGTTCTGTCAGTGGCGTTGCTGCTGAAGGTGACGAGCTGGACTTTGACATCGCCGAGGTCATCGTACTTATCGAGCAAGGCGCTGATTGCCTGCTTGGCCAGGTCCAGCCGCGACAGGCCCGGCACACCGGAGGCGTCGGCCATACTGCCGGAGATGTCGAGGACGATAAGCAGGTTGGAATCGATTTCCACCGCTGCCACCGAACGATCCGACGCCACGGCTTTTGGCACATCGTCGACGATGTTGACCACGAGGGTGCTGGTGGTGCTGTTGCCCAGTGCATCGGTGGCTTTGTAGGTGAAACTTTCGCTGAGGGTGTTCGCCCCGTCGTTGGCGCCCGGCGAGGTTTTCGGCGCCGAGGTCAGCGTGTAGGTGTAGGTGCCGTCGGCGTTGAGCTGAATCTGCCCGTAGCTGCCGGTGGCGCTGCCGACCAGGGTGTAAGTGATCGCGCCCGTACCGCCGGTAACTGCGCCGACCAGTGTGCCGGTCGCGGTTTCGCCGGTGTTGCTCGGGTCGCTGCCGGTGACCGTACCGGGAGCCAGATCCGCGCCGTCCTTGGTCAGGTCGAGGGCTTTTTCATACACCGTCACGTCCTGATCGACCGAGGCTACCAGTTTGCTGTCGGCGACGTTGATGGTGATGGTCGTGGTGCTTTCATCGCCGTCGCTGTCACGGATGGTGTAGGTGAAGGTGTCGGTGGCGCCCGGTGGGCTCACCGAGTTCGGGTTGCTGTGATAGACGGCGTTGCCCAACGCATCAAGGGTCAGGTAACCGAAGTTGCCATTGATGTTGCTGTTGAGGCCACCGATGGCCGAGGTGCCGGTATTGCTGCCGGCGCGCACGCCGACCACTGTCGCCGCGCCATCGGCACCGCTGATGTCATTGCCCAGCACGCTGACGTTGACCGTACCGCCCTCGGCCACCGAACCGGTGTCGGGTTTGGCGGTCGGCAGGTCATCGATGATGTTGACGTTGATCTGGCCGTTGGCCGTGCTGCCATCGGTGTCCGTGGCCACGACGTTGAAGTTCTCGGTGAGGCTGTTGGCACCGTTAGCATTCGGGTGGGTTTCGTTGTCGACCAGCGTGTAGCTGTAACTGACCACCCCGGTGGCCGGGTTGTAACCGGTGACGGTGAAGGTGCTGCCCAGCGGCGAAACCACCGATTGCGGAAAGCCAGCGGCAACACCGTTGATGACCACGGCAATGCCGCCGACGGTGAGGGTTTGCAGGCCATCGAGCGCAGTGACGGTGAAGGTGCCGCTCTGGGTCAGCGCCGGGGTGTCGGGACTGCTGCCGTCGCTGAGGTTTTTCTCGTAAACGGTGAGTTCGCCGCCGTTGACGTCGAGGCCATTGAGTACCACCGGATCGTCATTGTTGTGGATGTTCAGCACCAGGTTGGCGGTACTGGTGTCGCCGTCGGCATCGGTCAGGGTGTAGGTGAACGTCTCGGTGCCGTTGCCGCCGCCGTGCAGGTTTTTGAAATCGGCATCGTTGGGGTTCAGCGTGTAGGTGTACGTGCCGTTGGCGTTGAGCACCAGCGTGCCGTAAGTACCGGTGAAGGTGCCGGCGGTGATCGGCCCGGCATTCGGTCCGGTTGCGACCACGTCGGCGCCTTGCACATCGTTGGTCAGCACATTGCCAGTGAGCGTCAGTTGGGTTTCCGCAGCCGTGTTGGCGTTGCTGTCGTTCACAGCTTTTGGCACGTCATCGACGATGCTCACAACGATGGTGCTGGTGACGATGTTGCCCAGCGAATCGGTGGCCTGATAGGTGAAGGTTTCGGTCAGGCTGTTGGCGCCGTCGTCGGCATGCGGTGTGGTGCTTGCCGGCGAAGTCAGCGTGTAGGTGTACGTGCCGTTGGGGTTGAGGACGATCTGCCCGTAGTTGCCGGTCGCGCTGCCGACCAGCGCATAGCTGATCGCGCCGACCGCACCGGTGACCGAGCCGACCAAGGTGCCGGTCGCAGTTTCGCCGGTGCTGGTCGGGTCGCTGCCGGTGACCGTACCGGGCGCCAGATCCGCGCCGTCCTTGGTCAGGTCCAGCGCTTTCTCGTACACGGTGACGTCGGTGTCGCTGGTCGCGCACAGCTTGCTGTTGGCGACATCGATGGTGATGGTGGTGGTGCTTTCATCACCGTCGGAATCGCGCACGGTGTAGGTGAACACATCCACTGCGCCCGGGCCGTTCACAACGTTGGGATTGCTGTGATAGACGGCGTTGCCATTGGCGTCCAGGGTCAGGTAGCCGTAGGTGCCGTTGATGTTGCTGTTGAGGCCGCCGATGGCCGAAGTCGAGGTGTCGGCACCAGCGCGCACGCCGACCACTGCACCGGTCACGGCTGGGCCGTCGGCGCCGCCGATGTCGTTGTCCAACACATTACCGCTGACCGTGCCGCCCTCCGCCACCGATGCGGCATCAGGATGAGCGCTCGGCAGATCATCGACGATATTGACGTTGATCTGGCCGCTGGCCGTGCTGCCATCGGTGTCGGTGGCGACGACGTTGAAGTTCTCGGTGATGCTGTTGGCGCCGTTGGCGTTCGGATGGGTTTCGTTGTCGACCAGGGTGTAGCTGTAGCTCACCACACCGGTGGCCGGGTTATAGCCGGTGATGGTCAACGTGCTGCCCAACGGGGTGACGATCGATTGCGGGAAGCCTGCGGCCACACCGCCGGTGACCACGTTGATGCCGCCCACAGTCAGGGTTTGCAAACCATCGAGCGCGGTCACGGTGAAGGTGCCGCTCTGGGTCAGCGCCGGGGTGTCGGGGCTGGTGCCGTCGCTGAGGTTTTTCTCATAGACGGTGAGTTCGCCGCCGTTGACGTCGAGGCCGTTGAGGTAGACCTGATCGTCGTTGTTGTGGATCTGCAGAACGAGGTTCGCCGTGCTGGTATCACCGTCCGAATCGGTAATGGTGTAAGCGAAAGTTTCCGTGCCGTTGCCACCGCCGTGCAGGTTTTTGAAGTCGGCGTCGTTGGTGTTCAGCGTGTAGGTATACGTGCCGTTGGCGTTGAGAACCAAGGTGCCGTAAGTCCCGGTGAAAGTGCCTGGGGTTACCGGCCCAGTCGGTACGCGGTCGGCGCCTTGCACGTCGTTGGTCAGGACATTGCCAGTCAGGGTCAGCAAGGTTTCCGACGCGGTGCCGGTGTTGCTGTCATCCACGGCTTTGGGCAGGTCGTCGACGATGTTTACGTCGAGGGTGGCATTGGCAGTGGTGCCGTTGTCATCGACCACGGTGACGGCGAATTGCTCAGGCAAATTGTTCGCGCCATTGGCGGTTGGATGCGTTTCGTTGTCGACCAGGGTGTAGCTGTAACTGACCACACCGGTGGTGGCGTTGAAACCAGTGATGGTCAGTGTGCTGCCCAGCGGTGTGGTGACCGATTGTGGGAAACCTGCTGCCACGCCATTGGTAACGACGGCGATGCCACCGACAGTCAGCGTCGTGACGCCATCGAGTGCGGTGATGGTGAATGTGCCGCTTTGGGTCAGTGCGCTGGAATCCGGTGCGCTGCCGTCGCTGAGGTTTTTCTCGTAAACAGTGAGTTCGCCGCCATTCACGTCGAGGCCGCTGATGACTACTGGATCGTCGTTGTTGTGGATCTGCAGAACGAGATTCGCCGTGCTGGTATCACCGTCGGAATCGGTGATCGTATAAGCGAAGGTTTCCGTGCCGTTGCCACCGCCGTGGAGGTTTTTGAAGTCGGCGTCATTGGTGTTCAGCGTGTAGGTGTATGTGCCGTTGGCGTTGAGTACCAAGGTGCCGTAAGTCCCGGTGAAAGTGCCTGGGGTTACCGGCCCAGTCGGTACGCGGTCGGCGCCTTGCACGTCGTTGGTCAGGACATTGCCAGTCAGGGTCAGCAAGGTTTCCGATGCAGTGCCGGAGTTGCTGTCATCTACGGCTTTGGGCAGGTCGTCGACGATGTTGACGTCGAGGGTGGCATTGGCAGTGGTGCCGTTGTCATCGACCACGGTGACCGCGAACTGCTCAGGCAGGTTGTTCGCGCCATTGGCGGTTGGGTGGGCTTCGTTGTCGACCAAGGTGTAGCTGTAGCTGACGACACCGGTGGTGGCGTTGAAACCGGTGATGGTCAGCGTGCTGCCGAGTGGAGTGGTCACGGATTGCGGGAAGCCTGCCGCTACGCCATTGGTAACGACGGCGATGCCACCGACAGTCAGGGTTGTCACGCCGTCCAGCGCAGTGATGGTGAACGTGCCGCTTTGCGTCAGTGCGGTGGAATCCGGTGCGCTGCCGTCGCTGAGGTTTTTCTCGTAAACCGTCAGCTCGCCGCCTTCGACGTTCAGGCCATTGATGATCACCGGATCGTCGTTGTTGTGGATCTGCAGCACGAGATTGGCGGTGCTGGTATCGCCGTCGGAATCGGTGATCGTATAGGCGAAAGTTTCCGTGCCGTTGCCACCGCCGTGCAGGTTTTTGAAGTCGGCGTCGTTGGTGTTCAGCGTGTAGGTGTACGTGCCGTTGGCATTGAGCACCAAGGTGCCGTAAGTACCGGTGAACGTGCCTGGGGTTACCGGCCCGCTCGGTACGCGATCCGCCCCTTGCACATCGTTGGTCAGAACGTTGCCAGTCAGGGTCAGCAAGGTTTCCGAGGCGGTGCCGGAGTTGCTGTCATCTACGGCTTTGGGCAGGTCGTCGACGATGTTTACGTCGAGGGTGGCATTGGCGGTGGTGCCGTTGTCATCGACCACGGTGACCGCGAACTGCTCAGGCAGGTTGTTCGCGCCATTGGCGGTTGGGTGGGCTTCGTTGTCGACCAAGGTGTAGCTGTAGCTGACGACACCGGTGGTGGCGTTGAAACCGGTGATGGTCAGCGTGCTGCCCAGCGGCGTGGTGACCGATTGCGGGAAACCTGCTGCCACGCCATTGGTAACGACGGCGATGCCACCGACAGTCAGCGTCGTGACGCCATCGAGTGCGGTGATGGTGAATGTGCCGCTTTGGGTCAGTGCGCTGGAATCCGGTGCGCTGCCGTCGCTGAGGTTTTTCTCGTAGACGGTGAGTTCGCCGCCATTCACGTCAAGGCCGTTGATGATCACCGGATCGTCGTTGTTGTGGATCTGCAGAACGAGATTCGCCGTGCTGGTATCACCGTCCGAATCGGTGATGGTGTAAGCGAAAGTTTCCGTGCCGTTGCCACCGCCGTGCAGGTTTTTGAAGTCGGCGTCGTTGGTGTTCAGCGTGTAGGTGTACGTGCCGTTGGCATTGAGCACCAAGGTGCCGTAAGTACCGGTGAACGTGCCTGGGGTTACCGGCCCGCTCGGTACGCGATCCGCCCCTTGCACATCGTTGGTCAGAACGTTGCCGGTCAGCGTCAGCTGAGTCTCTGACGCCGTGCCATTGCTGTCATCGAACGCTTTCGGCACGTCGTCGGTGATGTTGACGTCGAGCGTGCCGGTCGCGGTGTCGCCATTGCTGTCGCCGGCAATCACGGTGAACTGCTCGCTCAGGTTGTTGGCGCCATCGCCCGCAGCGTGGCTTTCGTTGCCGTTGAGGGTGTAGCTGTAGCTGATAACGCCAGTCGCCGGGTTGTAACCGGTGATGGTCAGGGTGTTGCCCAGTTGCGAGGTGATTGATTGCGGAAAGCCGATCGACACGCCACCAACGATGACGTTGATGCCGCCGATGCTCAGGCTGGTCAGACCGTCCGGCGCCGACACGGTAAAGCTGCCGCTTTGCGTGAGTGCGCCAGGATTGGCCGCCGAGCCGTCAGGCAGATTGGCTTCATTGAGATTGAGTTCGCCGCCAGCCACGTTCAGGCCTGTGAGGGTCACGGGATTGTTGACCGGTGGCGGCACCACGACTGCCGGGGTGTTGTCGCCGTTGTCGATCACCGCGTTGTGGCGTTCTTCGGGGAATTCAGGAATACCGCCGAACCCGGCAGTCGGAAAACCGATGATCGGATCGACCCGGCCACCGACTTCCGTCAGCAAGACGAAACTGTGACCACCGCCCAACTCACCCGGCGCACCACCCGGTGCATTCGGGCCGGCGGCAGTGGCTTCAGCGGTTTTGCTCGGATCGTCACCGGCAGCGATGGCTTTCTGGATTTGCTCGACGTCAGTGAGCTGCGCTTCGCTCGGGGTCACCGCCTCTGGCGCATTCACATGCGCTGCCTGATCGGCCAGCAATTGACCGGTCATGGTCAGGCTGCTGTCACGACCCAGGGTCAGTTCCTGGCCATTTTGCAGATGAACGGCGACGGCGCCTTCTGCGCCGGTGATCAGTTGATCGCCGGCATACAGGCGATCGCCTTCAACCAGTGCGCGTTTAGCACCGTCCGCTGACTGAGCGAAAACCTGGCCAATGACTTTAGTGACTGTACCGATGAGCGTTGCCATGTGAAATCCTCCGCTGCCGACCACCGTCGGCACTGGTAAGCGAAGCAGCCCATGGCTCAATCGGGTTGTTGGAGGCGACGCTCGCACCTTCAACAGTTCGTTTCGCAGGTGGCTTCTTTCGGAAACATCAGTGCTATCAAGCACTTCCGCATCCTGATCAAAGCAATACGCCTACTAACGCTACGTAACGGTTGTGAATCACCCGAGTGACAAAAATCTGTCGCTCATCAACCGTTACGCGTCCCTCCCCTTCAGCAGTACTTCGCCGTATGTCGCAAAGTGAGTGGAACTTTCCTCAAGCCTTTTTGCGCTCCCTAAAGCGCATAAAACAAAGGCTTTCATGCTGAACAATGTGCCGGTTTTTACAAAGCGCATAAGTTTTTTTCGGCATAAGCCTTATGAAAATTTTTTCTTAGCTACGCTTCAGGATGTTCTTAGCTCTGTTGTTACAAGAGTGAAACGCTTACACCTAAAAATATCGTCAAATATTTGGCGACAGTAACACACCATCAGGACTCAGGGAGATGCACCCATGCGCGTTCTAACCCCCCTCTGCAGCGCGGTTTTGCTGGCCATGGCTTGCACTTCTCAAGCCCAGGCCATGAACCTCACCGAGGCCATTCAAAGCACCATCGCCACTCACCCGGAACTGGCCTCGCGCGTAGACGCCCGCCTGTCGGCTGATGAACAAGTCAAAGTCGCCAAGGGCGGCTTCTATCCGTCCGTCGATTTGAACGCCGCCTATGGCCGTGGCTACAGTGACAACACCAATACCCGAGCCTTCGGTAATCACCACACCGAAATCCTCAATTACACCCAGTCCGAGCTGCGCCTGCGGCAGATGCTGTTCGACGGTTTCAACACCGCCAACGAAGTCGAGCGCACCAAGGGCGTGTCCAATTCGCGTGCGTACTACGCGCAAGGCACCGCTCAGGATCTGGCCCTGCGCACCATCGAGGTCTACCTCGAAGTGCTCAAGCGTCGCGAGCTGGTAACCCTGGCCCGCAACAACCTGCAGGCGCACTTGCGCGTCAACGATCAGATCGGCCTGCGCACCGAGCGTGGCGTTGGCAGCACCGCCGACTCGGATCAATCGGTCGCGCGTAAAGCGCTGGCGCAGAACAACCTCGACACCGCTGAAGTCGATCTGTCTGACGCCGAAGCCAACTTCTACAGCGTGGTCGGGCGCATGCCTGATGAGCTGGAAACCCCGGCCTCGACCCGTGGCGAACTGCCGACCCAATTGCGTGAAGCCCAGCAGAGCATGGTCGACAACAACCCGTATCTGAAGTCCGCCCAGGCTGACGTGCAATCGGCCGAGAGCCAGTACGAAGTCGCCAAGTCGCCGTTCTATCCACGCTTCGACGCGGAAGCGGCCGTCGGCGCGAACAACAACGTGCAGGGCGATGAAGGCCACGATAACGAATGGCGCGTGGGTGTGGTGATGAACTACAACCTGTTCCGTGGCGGCAGTGACAAGGCGCGCCTGGCCTCCGATGCGCACCAGATCAACCAGGCGATGGACATCCGCAACAACGCCCTGCGCCAACTCAACGAGAACATCCGCCTGGCGTGGAACGCCATGGAAAACGCGAAGAAACAGACCCCGACCGCCCGCGAATACGCTGAAACCACCAAACGTGTACGCGCCGCGTATCAGGATCAGTTCGGCCTCGGCCAACGCACCCTGCTCGACTTGCTCGACAGTGAAAACGAGCTCTACAACGCCAACCGTCGCTACACCGAAATCCGCTACACCGAGGAATACTCGATGTACCGCGTGCTGGCGAACATGGGCCAGTTGCTGAGCAAACAACGGGTGGTGCTGCCGGCCGATGCGATCGCTGCGACCGAGGTCAAAAACGAAGCGCGCCTGCCCGAGCTGAAATAAGTCCACTGTTGATCGTTCCCACGCTCTGCGTGGGAATGCCTCAATGGACGCTCTGCGTCCGCTTTGGGACGCGGAGCGTCCCGGGCTGCATTCCCACGCGGAGCGTGGGAACGATCAATGTGTGGATTCCCGTGCCCGTTCAACAGAGGCGATCAATATGACCAGCATGGAACCCGGCCATACCGGGGTCGATCCGCGGCTGAGCTTCGATGATCCGTTACTCGACGGTCTGTTGATCCTCTGCAAACTGCATGGCGCGACAGTCAGCCGCGCCAGCCTGAGTGCCGGGCTGCCCCTGAACAAGCAGCGCCTGAGTCTGGATCTGCTGCCCCGCGCTGCCGCCCGGGCCGGGTTGCAGGCGCGTATTCTGCGCCGCGATCTGAAAGACATCTCGCCACTCAATCTGCCGATTCTGTTGCTGCTCAACGACGGCCGCACCGCCGTATTGCGGCGTTTCGGCGACGACGGCAAAGCGCTGATCCTGCCCAGTGAAGCCGATGGCGGCGAGCAATGGGTCAGCCGTGAAGAACTCACCGAGCACTACAGCGGCCAGGCATTATTCGCCCGCCCACGCCATGAACTCGAAGACCTGCGCTCGCCGCTGGTGCCACGGGTGCATGCGTGGTTTCGCGACACCCTGAAGCTGTCGAAATGGTTGTATAGCGATGCGATTCTCGCCAGTTTCCTGATCAACCTTTTAGGCCTGATGGTGCCGCTGTTCGTCATGCAGACTTACGATCGCGTGGTGCCCAATCAGGCCACCTCGACCCTGTGGGTGCTGTCGATCGGGCTGCTGATCGGCACCGGGTTTGAACTGGTGTTGCGGGTGGTGCGTGCGCACCTGCTCGACACTGCCGGCAAGAAAACCGATGTGATCCTTTCCGCGACTTTATTCGAGCGCATTACCGGCATGTCGATGAAGGCACGGCCGGCGACAATCGGCGGTTTCGCCCAGAGCATTCATGACTTTCAGGGCCTGCGTGAATTTCTCACGGCGGTGACGTTGACCAGCCTGATCGATCTGCCTTTCGTGGTGTTGATGCTGGTGGTCATCGGCTTGCTCGGCGGCTGGCTGGTGGTGATTCCACTGCTGGCGTTTCCGATCACCATCGTCTTCGCGATGATCATTCAGGTGCGCCTGCGCGACACCGTGCAAAAGAGCCTGAGCCTCGGCGCTGAACGCCAAGCGGTGTTGATTGAAACCCTCGGCGGCCTGGAAACCCTCAAGGCCTGCAGCGCCGAAAGTGAGCGCCAGCACAAATGGGAAAGCACCCACGGCGCCCTCACCCGCCTCGACAGCCACGCGCGCAATCTGTCGGCGCTGGCCACCAACGGCACGTTGTTCATTCAACAATTCTCGGGGATGGCGACGATTGTTGCCGGGGTCTACAGCATCATCGCCGGCAACCTCAGCGTCGGTGCGCTGGTCGCCAGCTACATGCTCGGCAGCCGCGTGCTCGCGCCGCTGGGGCAGATTGCCGGGCTGATCACCCGCTATCAGCAAGCGCAACTGACCATGAAAAGCACCGACGCACTGATGGCCCTGCCGCAGGAGCGCGACGGCAAACAGCGGCCGCTGGAGCGCACGCAATTGCAAGGCGCGCTCGACGTCAGCGGCGTGACCTTTCATTACAACGGCCAGAATGCGCCGGCGTTGAGCAACGTCAGCTTCAGCCTGAAACCCGGTGAACGGGTCGGCATCATCGGCCGCAGCGGCTCGGGCAAAAGCACCCTGGCGCGTTTGCTCATGGGTTTCTATGAACCCGAGGAGGGCCAACTGCTGCTCGACGGCCTCGACCTGCGCCAACTCGATGTCGCCGACCTGCGCCAGCAAATCGGCTATGTCGCCCACGACCTACCGCTATTGGCCGGCAGCTTGCGCGACAACCTCACCCTCGGCGCGCGCTACATCAGCGATTCGCGAATGCTCGAAGTGGCTGAACTGACCGGCGTTACCGAACTCGCTCGCCAGCATCCGCAAGGCTTCGATCGACCGGTGGGTGAGCGCGGACAATTGCTGTCCGGCGGCCAACGTCAGGCCGTTTTGCTGGCGCGATCGCTGCTGCTCGACCCGCCGATCATGCTGCTCGACGAACCCACCAGTGCCATGGACAACAGCAGCGAGGACCAACTGCGGCAGAAGCTGCACGGCTGGGTGCAAGGCAAGACATTGCTGCTGGTCACCCACCGTACCTCGATGTTGAGTCTGGTGGACCGCTTGCTGGTACTGGACAACGGCCGGGTCGTCGCCGACGGTCCGAAAGAAGCGGTCATCGATGCACTGCGCAAGGGCCGTGTCGGCTCGGCGGCGGTCTAGGAGTTGCCCCATGTCTGCTTCCACCGATAGCAAAGAGCGCGGCTACTTCGAAAGTTTCGGCAAAAGCGCCGAAGCCGAATTCATGCCGGAAACCGCCGGCGCGTCCCTGCAGGATTCGCCGCGCTGGTCGCGGATCACCGTGTGGCTGGCCGCAGCGCTGCTGATCAGCGCGGTGGTCTGGGCCAAGTTCGCCGTGCTCGAAGAAGTGACCATGGGCGAAGGCAAGGCGATTCCGTCGAGCAAGGTTCAGGTAATCCAGAACCTTGAGGGCGGCATCGTCACCGAGATCTTCGTGCGTGAAGGCCAGATGGTGAACAAGGGCGACACGCTGCTGCGTCTGGATGACACACGCTTTCGCTCGAACAAGGGCGAGAGCGAGGCCGATCGCTATGCGTTGACCGCGCAGGTCGAACGGCTATCGGCGGAGGCCGAGGGCCGGCCGTTCAAGCTTTCCGATGAGGTGATCGCCAAGGCACCGCAAGTCGCCGAGGACGAACGCTCACTGTACGAACAACGCCAGCGCCGCTTGGCCAGCGAGCAGCGCACGCTGAGCGAACAACTGCGGCAGAAGACTCAGGAACTCGCCGAATTTCGCTCCAAACAAGGCCAGTTCAGTTCCAGCCTGGCGCTGCTGCAACAAGAGATGAACATGTCCGAACCGCTGGTGAAAACCGGTGCGGTGTCCCCCGTGGAAATCCTCCGCCTCAAGCGCAGCGCCGTGGAAATTCGTGGCTCGCTGAATGCCACCACTTTGGCGATTCCCCGCGCCGAATCGGCGATTGCCGAGATCCGCAGCAAGATCGATGAATCTGAGCAAACCTTCCGCTCCGAGGCGGCGAAAGAGCTGAATGAGAAACGCACCGACCTGTCGAAAATCACCGCGACCAGCATCGCCATCGACGACCGCGTCACCCGCACTACCGTCACCTCACCAGTGCACGGCGTGATCAAGCAATTGAAGGTCAACACCATCGGCGGCGTGGTTCAGCCGGGCAGCGACATGGTTGAAATCGTGCCGTTGGAAGACAACCTGCTGATCGAAGCTAAAGTGCGGCCGCAGGATGTTGCGTTCCTGCATCCGGGCCAGAAAGCCATGGTCAAGTTCAGTGCTTACGACTACACGATTTACGGTGGGCTGAGCGCCAAGCTTGAGCTGATCGGTGCCGACACGATCACCGATGACAAGGGCAACAGCTTCTATCTGATTCAGGTGCGTACCGATAAAAACCACTTGGGCGGGGATGTGAAACCGTTGCTGATCATTCCGGGGATGGTGGCGACGGTGGACATTATTACCGGGGAGAAAAGTGTCCTGGATTACCTGCTAAAACCGGTGCTGAAAGCCCGGACCGAGGCGATGCGCGAACGCTAGAGATATGCGGATTTTGTGATGAATTGACTGGCCCCATCGCTGGCAAGCCAGCTCCCACAGTGTCCGTGTCGGCCACAAAACCTGTGAACACCTCAGAACCTGTGGGAGCTGGCTTGCCAGCGATGAGGCCAGCAAGAACACCGACTATTTTTCAGCATGATTACGCTGAAACGTTTCTTCCCCCATCGCCGCAATCTGCCCCTCGATCAACGCCTCGAACGGTTTGAGCAACGGCTCGAATGAAGCCGGCGCCTCCAGTGTTTGCAACGCCTGCACAATCGCCTCGATGGTCGACAACGCCCCCGGCCCCGGCGCCTTGCGCAGCCGATAGCGCGACACGCCACCCTCGGCCAGTGTCACGCGTGGCAACGCCGCCAGCAGCGGATTGAGGTGCAACATCTTCCGCGCCTTGCGCCATGTGCCGTCCGGGACCACCAGCAACAACGGCTCGTCGGATGCACCATAAGCCTGCATCGGCTGCGCATCATCGGCAGGGAACAACAACCGCGCCTGATACCCCGGCCGATTCAACAGCGCCGGCAAATCCTCGAATACTTCACCAACAATCAGCTCGGCATTGGTCAGTCCCAAAGCCGCCAACCGCGCGGTATTCAACGCATGATTGACCTCACTCGGATGCTGCAACAGCAACACCCGCGTGCGGCTGTCGAGGCTCGGGATCAGCGGGCACAGACAATGGGTCTGGGGGCGCAGGCAGCGCGGGCATTGGGGTCTGGACATACTTCTTTTTCCTACAAGCTAAGCCTGATTGAGCTGGGCTTTGAGCAAATCGCGGAAGGTCTGGATCAGCGGCTCGCGGCTGCGGCCCCGGCGCATGATCATCGAAAACGGCGCTTGATAACCGAACGTCGCCGGCAGCAAGACGCGCAAATCACCCTTATCGGCCCAGGCCTGAGCGTAGTGCTCCGGCAAGTAACCGATGTAGGCGCCGGACAGCACCAGAATAAGCTGCGCTTCCATACTTTCCACGGTGGCGGCGCTGTGTTTGAAACCGTGCCGTGCGAGTTCCGCCTGACTCCAGTAACCACGTCCGACCATGCGTTGCTGGGTGATGACTTGCTCGGGAATCCGCCGTTCGTTGAACAACGGGTGACGACTGCTGCAATACAGCCAGTGTTGCTCGCGGTACAGCGGCATGTAGATCAGGCCGCTCATGCGCGTGGAAAACGCACCGATGGCCAGATCGAGGCGGTTGTCCTGCACGCCGAGTTGCAGTTCGTACGGGCTCATCACCGACAGATGCAAATGCACCGCCGGGTGTTCCTGGCTGTAGGCGCCGATGGCTTCGGCGAACGGCAAGGCCTTGTCGCTGACGGTGGAGTCGATCACGCCGAGGTTGAGCGTACCGCGCAGTTCGCCCTTGAGCGTGGCGGCGTATTGCTCGAAGCCTTCGAGTTCGGCGAGCAGGCGCAGGGTTTCCTGATGGAATAGCTCACCCTTGCTGGTCAGGCTGAACCCGCCGCGCCCGCGATGGCACAGCACAAGGCCGAGCGCGGCTTCGAGCTGGCTCATGTAGGTGCTGATCGCCGAGGTCGACAGGTTGAGTTCCTGCTGCGCGTTGGCAAAACCCTGATGACGCACGACGCTGACGAAGATGCGCAACAGTTTCAGGTCGGGTAAAGCGTTGGCCATGTCTACTCCGGGCTTTGCAACTGTGTGTGTCTGTGGGAAATGCCCCTCACCCCAGCCCTCTCCCGAGGGAGAGGGAGCTGATCTCCATGGCTTTCAAATCCTGAGTTCGACTCGATTTTTCAGGTCGATGCAGATTCCGCCAACAACTCGGTCGGCCCCCTCTCGCTCTGGGAGTGAGGGAGAGGGAGCTGATCTCCATGGCTTTCAAATCCTGAGTTCGACTCGATTTTTCAGGTCGATGCAGATTCCGCCAACAACTCGGTCGGCCCCCTCTCGCTCTGGGAGTGAGGGAGAGGGAGCTGATCTCCATGGCTTTCAAATCCTGAGTTCGACTCGATTTTTCAGGTCGATGCAGATTCCGCCAACAACTCGGTCGGCCCCCTCTCGCTCTGGTAGTGAGGGAGAGGGAGCTGATCTCCATGGCTTTCAAATCCTGAGTTCGACTTGATTTTTCAGGTCGATGCAGATTCCGCTGACAACTCGGTCGGCCCCCTCTCGCTCTGGTAGTGAGGGAGAGGGAGCTGATCTCCATGGCTTTCAAATCCTGAGTTCGACTCGATTTTTCAGGTCGATGCAGATTCCGCCAACAACTCGGTCGGCCCCCTCTCGCTCTGGTAGTGAGGGAGAGGGAGCTGATCTCCATGGCTTTCAAATCCTGAGTTCGACTCGATTTTTCAGGTCGATGCAGATTCCGCCAACAACTCGGTCGGCCCCCTCTACCTCTGGGAGAGGGCTGGGGTGAGGGCAACGATCTCCTGTCGATCACACGACCCGAACCCGACAAAGTCTAATCGCCCCTCGCCCATTAGTTTAGAAAAATCTGAACTAAGTTTTTGCCCGTAGCGATTCTTTCCCCTCACTACATTTCGCATCATCGGCCCCACAGCGGCGTCCGAACCTTTGCTCAACGGCGCGCCGACATAAATAAAACAAAGACGATGAGGCCTTACCCGTGGACAAGATTCTTCACCAACCACTGGGCGGCAACGAAATGCCGCGCTTCGGCGGCATCGCCACCATGCTCCGACTCCCCCATGTACCGACCGCTGCCGGCCTGGACGCTGCCTTCGTTGGCGTGCCACTGGACATCGGTACTTCGTTGCGCCCCGGCACCCGCTTCGGGCCGCGCGATATCCGCACCGAATCAGTGATGATCCGCCCGTACAACATGGCCACCGGCGCGGCGCCATTCGACTCGCTGTCGGTGGCCGACATCGGTGACGTGGCAATCAACACCTTCAACCTGCTCGACGCCGTGCGCATCATCGAAGAAGCCTACGACAACATTCTCGAGCACAACGTGATCCCGATGACCCTGGGTGGCGACCACACCATCACCCTGCCGATCCTGCGGGCGATTCATAAAAAGCACGGCAAGGTCGGTCTGGTGCACATCGATGCCCACGCTGACGTCAACGATCACATGTTCGGCGAGAAGATCGCTCACGGTACGACCTTCCGTCGCGCCGTCGAAGAAGGCCTTCTGGACTGCGACCGCGTGGTGCAAATTGGTTTGCGCGCACAGGGTTACACCGCTGATGACTTCAACTGGAGCCGCGATCAGGGCTTCCGCGTCGTACAAGCCGAAGAGTGCTGGCACAAGTCGCTGGCGCCACTGATGGCTGAAGTGCGCGAGAAAGTCGGCGGTGGTCCGGTGTATCTGAGCTTCGACATCGACGGCATCGACCCGGCCTGGGCACCTGGCACCGGCACCCCGGAAATCGGTGGTCTGACGACCATTCAGGCAATTGAGATCGTTCGCGGCTGCCAAGGCCTCGACCTGATCGGTTGCGATCTGGTAGAAGTCTCGCCCGCTTATGACACCACCGGCAACACCTCGCTGCTGGCCGCCAACCTGCTGTACGAAATGCTCTGCGTACTGCCTGGCGTGGTCCATCGCTGAGGGTCGGGTCATGAACGAACGTGATCAGGTTTTGCAAGCGGCCGCCGATCTGGTGTCCGCCTTCGCCCGTAACGATCGCGAAGCCTACTTCGGCGCGTTCAGCGCCGATGCAAGTTTCGTTTTCTACACCCTCGAACAGCCGCTGCTGTCGCGCGATGCCTATCAGGCCTTGTGGGACAGCTGGCGCGCCGAGGATGGCTTCGAGGTGCTTGCGTGCACCTCGAGCAACGCTTTCGTCAGCCTGCAAGGTGAGGTGGCGATTTTCATCCATGACGTGGCCACCGAGCTGCGCATGCAAGGGGAGCAACACTTCAGCCAGGAGCGCGAGACGATTGTTTTCAAGAAACAAACGTCGAGCCTAGAACAACAAGGCCTTTGGCTGGCCTGTCACGAACATTTGTCCGCAATGCCGGAAGGGCTGCCATCCCCTTAGCCAAATAGGTGACGCCTCACGCACGATGAGGCGCGCCTTTATGATCGGAGCAGATCATGAATAACAACAACAACGACCAAAGCCTTACGCAAATTGAAACCCACGGGGTCGAACAGATCCCGGACCACGAACGCAGCGCAGGCCCGACGGACTTGTTCCGGATGATCTTCGGTGGTTCGAATACCTTTGCCACCGCCGTGCTCGGCAGTTTCCCGGTGCTGTTCGGTCTGTCTTTTCAGGCCGGCGTCTGGGCGACTGTGTCGGGCGTGCTGCTTGGCTCGCTGATCCTCGCACCGATGGGCCTGTTCGGCCCGCTCAACGGCACCAACAATGCCGTGTCGTCCGGTGCGCACTTCGGCGTACACGGGCGGATCGTCGGTTCGTTCCTGTCGCTGTTGACCGCTATCGCGTTTTTCTCGCTCTCGGTGTGGAGTTCGGGCGATGCGCTGATCGGCGGTGCAAAACGCCTGATCGGTCTGCCGGAAACCGACCTGACTTTGGGCCTGGCCTACGGTCTGTTCGCGATTCTGGTGCTGACCGTGTGCATCTACGGCTTCCGCTTTTTGCTGTGGGTGAACAAGATCGCGGTGTGGAGCGCCAGCCTGTTGTTCCTGCTGGGCATCTTCGCCTTCGCCGGTCCTTTCGATGTGAACTACGCCGGTACGGTGAGCCTCGGTCAGCCAGGCTTTTGGGCCGCGTTCATCGGCGCCGCGCTGGTGGCGATGAGCAACCCGATTTCCTTCGGCGCGTTCCTCGGCGACTGGTCGCGCTACATCCCGCGTGACACCTCCAAGCAACGCATCATGGCGGCGGTGGTGCTGTCGCAGATCGCCACGTTCATCCCGTTCCTGTTCGGCCTGACCACCGCGACCATCGTCGCGATCAAGGCGCCGGACTACATCGCGGCGAACAACTATGTCGGCGGTTTGCTGGCGGTTTCGCCGAGCTGGTTCTTCCTGCCGGTGTGCCTGATTGCGGTGATCGGCGGCATGTCCACCGGCACCACCTCGCTGTATGGCACCGGGCTGGACATGTCCAGCGTGTTTCCGCGGGTGCTGTCGCGGGTGAAGGCGACGCTGCTGATCGGCGTGCTGTCGATTGCCTTCATCTTCATCGGTCGCTTTGCAGCGAACCTGGTGCAGAGCGTGTCGACCTTCGCCGTGCTGATCATCACCTGCACCACGCCATGGATGGTGATCATGATCATCGGCCTCTTGGTGCGTCGCGGCTTCTACTGCCCGGATGACCTGCAAGTGTTCACGCGCGGCGAACAGGGCGGTCGCTACTGGTTCAGCCACGGCTGGAACTGGCGTGGTCTGGGTGCGTGGATTCCGAGCGCGGCGGTTGGCCTGTGCTTCGTCAACCTGCCGGGGCAATTCGTCGGCCTGCTGGGTGAAATGGCCGGCGGCATCGACGTCAGCTTGCCGGTGACTCTCGGCCTGGCCTCGGTGGTGTACCTGACGCTGCTGAGCCTGTTTCCGGAACCGCGCGAAGTGTTCGGCCCGAAGGATGCCCGAAGTGAAGCCGCAGTAAAACCTCAACTGCGTCAGGCCGCCTGACGCAGATCCCCTGTGGGAGCGAGCCTGCTCGCGAAGACTTCAGCACATTCAACATTGATGTGACTGACAGACCGCCTTCGCGAGCAGGCTCGCTCCCACAGTGAGATTCGAATTCAGCCTCACATAAAAAAGACAATCGGAGACACGCCATCATGGCTTTGGATTTATTCGTCGTCCTCATTTACGCCGCCGGCATGCTCTTGCTCGGCTACTTCGGCATGCGCAAGGCCAAGACCAACGAGGACTTTCTCGTCGCCGGGCGTAACCTCGGCCCAAGCCTGTACATGGGCACCATGGCCGCGACCGTGCTCGGTGGCGCGTCCACCGTCGGCACCGTGCGTCTGGGCTACGTGCACGGCATCTCCGGTTTCTGGCTGTGCGCGGCACTCGGTTGCGGCATCGTCGCGCTGAACCTGTTCCTCGCCAAACCGCTGCTGAAACTGAAGATCTACACCGTTACCCAGGTCCTGGAAAAACGCTACAACCCGATGGCCCGCTCGGCGAGCGCGGCGATCATGCTGGCTTACGCGCTGATGATCGGCGTGACCTCGATTCTCGCCATCGGCACCGTGCTGCAAGTGCTGTTCGGCCTGCCCTTCTGGATCTCGGTACTGCTCGGCGGTGGTGTCGTGGTGGTTTACTCGGCGATCGGCGGCATGTGGTCGCTGACCCTGACCGACATCGTCCAGTTCATCATCAAGACCGTGGGCCTGATGTTCATCCTGTTGCCGATCTGCCTGTACCGCGTTGGCGGTTGGGACGAACTGGTGCTGAAACTGCCGGCCACTGCCTTCAGCTTCACCACCATCGGCTGGGACACGATCATCACCTACTTCATGATCTACTTCTTCGGCATCCTGATCGGTCAGGACATCTGGCAACGGGTGTTCACCGTCAAGACCGCCAAAGTCGCGCAATACGCCGGCAGCATCGCGGGCATCTACTGCATCGTCTACGGTCTGGCCTGCGCGCTGATCGGCATGGCTGCGCACGTGCTGATCCCGGATCTGGACAACGTCAACAACGCCTTCGCCGCCATCGTCAAACTGTCGCTGCCGGACGGCATCCGGGGTCTGGTGATCGCGGCTGCACTCGCGGCGATGATGTCCACCGCCAGCGCCGGCCTCCTTGCCGCGGCCACTACTCTGACTGAAGACCTGCTGCCGAAACTGCGTGGCGGCAAACCGTCGAGCCTGGGCATCAACCGCCTGTTCACCCTGCTGACCGGTGTGGTCGTGCTGGGTATCGCGCTGGTGGTCAACGATGTGATCAGCGCCCTGACTCTTGCTTACAACCTGTTGGTGGGCGGCATGCTGATCCCGCTGATGGGTGCGATCTTCTGGAAACGCGCGACCACCGCCGGCGCCATCGCCAGCATGGGCCTGGGTTTTGCCACTGCACTGCTGTTCATGTTCAAGGATGGTCTGGATGCCAACACGCCGATCTACTACAGCCTGGCTGTGGGTCTGGTGAGTTTCGTGGTGGTCAGCCTGGTCTCCCCTCGCCCGGCAACCGTGGCAAGTGCGATCTAAGCTCTGATGTAACGACTTGATGCTTTCTTCGACGGGTGTGGCGTCGGTTGCCACACCCGTTTTTTTCGTCTGGAGAAAAGTGAATATGAAGATCGTTTCCCGCGATCAGTGGTTTGAAGTGCAGCACCTGAGCGATGGCATCCGGCTTATTCACGAGCCGTATATTCGGCCTTTCTACCGCTGCAACCTCTGGCATGTTCAGGGCCGCGATAAAGACCTGTTGCTCGACAGCGGTTCGGGATTGGTCAGCCTGCGCGAGCAGTTGCCGTGGATTACCGAGCGGCCGCTGGTGGCAGTGGCCAGTCATTGCCATTTCGACCATATCGCCGGCCATCATGAATTTGCTGAACGACTGGTGCATCGCGCCGAGGCGGACATTCTGGCCGCGCCGAATGGCGAGAATGATTTGAGCCGCGCCTTCGTCGGCGACGACATGTTTGAAGCGCATCCGGATTGCCCATTGTGCTACGCCGAATACCGGGTCAAAGCCGCGCCAGCCACCGGGTTTGTCGAGGACGGTGATGTGCTCGATCTGGGCAATCGCACGCTGCAGGTGCTGCACACACCGGGGCATTCGCCGGGCGGGATCAGCCTGTATGAGGCGGCGACGCAAACCCTGTTCAGCGGCGACATCATCTACGACGGCCCGCTGATCGAAGACGCCTACCACTCCGATCTGCAGGACTACGCCACCAGTCTGCGGCGTTTGCAGAAATTGCCAATACGCACGGTGCATGGCGGGCATTTCGGCAGTTTTTCCGGGGAGCATTTGCGCTCGATGATTGACCAGTGGTTGCGCGGCCACGCCTGAGGCCTGCTTCACTCAAGCACAACAACCATCAGAAATATCTGCCATGAGAAGAGCTGCCGTACGTGCCGCCGTGCACCGGTATATCCGGCGTCTGCTGGAAACCCGCGAATTCAACGACAACACCAGCCTGGTGCAATTGGGGCTGGAGAAAGCCGATATCGAAGATCTGATTTTTCATCTGGAAGATGAATTCGGACTGACGGCGTTCACCGCCGAGGAAGACCGCATGCTCAAGACCGCGAAGACCGCGAATGACTTGAGCCGGTTTTTGCTTGAGATTGGCCGTCATTAAAAGCAAAAGATCGCAGCCTTCGGCAGCTCCTACATTAATCCGTGTAGAAGTTGCCGAAGGCTGCGATCTCTTGATCTTGAATCCTTTGATCTCGGATCGGGGGCGTTACCGGCGCCGTTGTTGACGGCGGCGCTGCTCGTCATCGGAGCGGATCGGTACAGGTTGCAGAGGCGGTTCGATCAAACCGAGGGCAACACCCAAATCGTGCAGCCAGTTTTGAATTTTCTCTTTCATCGTCATGCCCCCTTCAGGGTGGTGCTGAGCGGCCGGAATTCTGAGGTCGCTTCGCACTGATAATAGTCCGAAGTCCTACGCAATGCTCGACCAAATCCGCAATGATCTGTTACTGAATTGAACAGAGTTCGCCGTCATTGGTTCAGGCTGTTTCCCGGGTTTCGATCTGAGCCGCGGGATAGACAGCCTGCTGCACCTCGATCCAGGCATTGAGGTTGGCGCCGACCATGCCCTTGCGCCACATGAGCCATGTTTTCGCACCCACGAATGGCTCGGCCAACGCATGCATCGCCACGCTGTCGCGCCCCGGCAGACTGGCCAGCATCGACTCCGACATCAGCGCCACGCCACTGCCGGCAATCACGCAGGCGAGCATGCCCTGATACGACTCGATCTCCATCGCCCGGCCCATGGTCGCGTGGTAGTGCGCATACCACGCCTCCAGACGCATCCGGTAAGAGCAACCTCGGCGGAAGGTGAACACCGAGCGCCCCTCCACATCCCGGGCGCTGCGCACGGGCGGATGATCGATTTCAGTGATCAGCACCAGCCGCTCCTCGCACAACGGCACACCGTCGAGCCCGGCCAGTTCCAACGGGCCATCGACCAACGCGGCATCAAGACGACCGGTGAGCAAGCCCTCCAGTAACTCCCCACTGGGCGCTGACTGCACCTGCAGATTCACCGCTGGATACTGTTTGTGATAACGCGCCAGCAGCGCCGGCAGGTGAATCGCCGCCGTGCTGTACATGGTGCCCAACGCAAAATCGCCGGCCGGTTTGCCGCCCATCACCGCCGCACTGGCCTGATCGCGCAGGGCGAAGAGTTTGCCGGTGTAGTCCAGCAGGACTTTTCCCGCAGGCGACAGCTGCAAACGCTGACGCTCACGGACGAAAAGCTCTACACCCAGTTGTTCTTCAAGCTGTTTGAGCCGCGTCGACAGGTTCGACGGCACTCGATGCAGGCGTTCGGCGGCGCGGGTAATCGAACCCTCCTCGGCCACGGCCTGAAAGATCCGCAGTTGGCTGAATTCCACAACCTTTCTCCAGAACAGAACAAGTTACTCACTATTATTCAATTTTAAAGAAAGTCAATCAGTCCTAGCCTGACGGTCATTGATCCTTCCAAGGAATCCCGACCATGTCGCCACTGATTCGCTTATCCGCTTGCTTCGTTGCCCTGATGATGGCCATGGGCATCGGACGTTTCGCCCTCACCCCGCAAATGCCACACCTGCTCAGCGAAGGGCAGATCGACCTGACGGCCGCCGGTCTGATTGCGGCGGCCAACTACCTCGGCTACCTGCTCGGCGCGGTGGACGCGATGTTCGCCCATCGCCCGCAGCAGGTTCAGCGGCGCCTGCATGGCGGCCTGTGGTTGTGCGTGCTGCTGACGCTGGCGTCGTTCTGGGCGGATGGTTTCTGGTCGCACCTGGTGCTGCGCTTCGGCACCGGGGTGGCGAGTGCCTGGGTGCTGGTGATGATCACGTCTTTAAGCCAACCCTTGGCAGCCGCAGCGGGTCGTCCGCGTTTGGGCGCATTGGTTTTTGCCGGACCGGGTTTGGGGATCTTTCTGACAGGGTTGTTGGCGCTGGTCTCACATCTGCTGAATCAGACATCCACGACGTTGTGGCTGATTTATGCAGCGGCTGCGCTGCTGATGATGCTGGGTGTCTGGCGACTGCTGCCAACGCCCGTTGCAACGGCTACGGTTGCAGTGGCGGCCGTCAGTCCATCGAATCGGGGCATCGGCCGGTTAGCGGTGATTTATGCGCTGTATGGTGTTGGTTACATCATTCCGGCGACCTTCCTGTCGCAAATGGCCAATGCGCAGTTCCACGGGCAGTGGCAGGCCGATTTGTTCTGGCCGTGCTTTGGTTTGGGTGCCGCGATCGGTGTGGTGCTGGTGAGCCTGCGTCGTCACGATCCCGCAACCACCCGTCACTGGTTAATGGCGACGCTGTGGCTACAAGCGGCCGGTGTGTTCGCTTGCCTGCTGGGCAGCGGCATTGGCCTCGCGCTGGGGGTGATCCTCTGCGGCACGCCATTTCTGGCTTGCATGCAACTGGTCATGCAGCGCTCGCGGGAACTGGCACCGCACTCCACGCAACGCAATGCCGGGATGCTCACCGCCTGCTTCGCCGTCGGCCAACTCAGCGGCCCTCTATTGGCAGCACTGAGCAGTCATTACAGCGGGAGCCTGCACCCGGCCCTGGTGATCGCCGGCAGCGGTTTACTGATTGCCGGCGGACTGGCGATCCAGTCGACTAGCGCTGGCCCAGCGCTTTGCGCAAACGCCGACGCAGCCACTGCTCGGCGCTGACAAACGTGATGCCGAGCAGCACCAGCACGGCGCCGACGACGAAGTTAACCGTCAACTGTTCGCCGAGCAGCAACACGCCAAAGGTCACGCCGAACAACGGCGTCATGAATGAAAACACCGCAAGGTTGGCTGCCAGATACCGGCGCAGCAGCCAAAACCAGATCAGGTAGCTGAAGAACGACACCACCAGGCCTTGAAACAACACGCTGGCCACCGCCACGGGGGTCAGGCTGAGGTGGGTGATCTGGCCGCTGAACAGCGCAATCAATAGCAAGCCGACGAAACCGACGATCAACTGGTAGAACAAGGTCAGCGTCACCGGAGCTTCCGACAGCCGCGAGGCGCGCACCACCACCGTGGTCGCGCCCCAACAGGCGCCAGCCAACACGCCAAAGGCATCCCCGAGCAGCATACGCCGGTCGAGGTTGTCCCACGACACGCCGCCAGCGAAGGCAATCGCAATACCGATAAACGCGAGCAGAATCCCCAGCCATTGCAACGGCCGCAAGCGTTCACTGGCCAGCAGGAAATGTACGCCCAGCGCGGTGAAAATCGGCGCGGTGTAGAGGAACACCGACATGTGTGCGGCGGTGGTCAGTTGCAGACCTTCAGCGATGAAAAAGAATTCCAGACCGAACAGCGCACCGGCCAGCAAACCACCGCGCCAAGTCGTCCCGACCTGATCCCAGCCGCCCTTCCAGCAGATCAGCAACCCCACCAGCAACGCAGAGATCCCCGAGCGCGCGGCCGCTTGCATGACAGGCGCGATGTCCGGCGCTGCCCACTTGATCATCACTTGCTGCACGCCCCAGATCAGGCAGAGGCCGACCATCACCTGCAAGGCAAAACGGTCGACATTGCGCCGCTCGACACTCACCGCGACACCTTGAATACACACGACATGGCAGGCTATCCAATGATCAGAAAACAGTGTCGAGGATTATCAATCAGTCAGACGGAAAAAGCCGTCTGGAAAAGACATTTTGTGCTTCAGCGGCGGCAGTGGTGAATGGCTGTCGGCTGCGCCGCCCTTCGCTGGCGAGCCAGCTCCCACAGGGACCGGGTTACCACCGATCCTCTGCTCGACACAAAACCCTGTGGGAGTCTGGCTTGCCAGCGATGACGTCAGTTCAATCAACCCTGCTCATGGATCTGAATGCAGTCGTTTAGCCAACAAAAACCCGACGCTACAAGCCACAGCAGTAGCGAACGTTCCCCAGGCCCAATCCATTAACGTCACCTGCACCGACCACCCGCGCAACGTCGCCCAATTGGTCAGGTCATACGTGCCGTACGCCACCAGCCCCAGCAAAGCGCCCATCTTCGCGGCGCGCTGCCAGCTCACTGCCGGCATCACCACAAACACCACACAGCCAAAAACATACAGGCAATAAAAAACCGCTGCCGGAACCAGCAGCGGTTTTTCGAGCATCAGCGGACCGAGTAGCTCACGGTAGGTCGGCGCCATCAGCAGGCCCAGCCAGATACCGTCGAGCAGCAGAAACGCAATCAGCGTCGCAGCATAGGCAACCAGAGACTTCTTCATCACACCCGCCCTCATGTAGGAGCTGCCGAAGGCTGCGATCTGTTGATCTTCAAAGTCAAAAGATCGCAGCCTTCGGCAGCTCCTACATGGGGCCAGCGGTGTCTCAGGTTAGTTCAATGCGATCGGCGTGAATGACGATCTTGCCTTCCTTGTACAGCGCACCGATGGCCTTCTTGAAGTTGCCCTTGCTGACGCCGAACAGGCTGCTGATCAACGCCGGATCACTCTTGTCGCTGACCGGCAGCGTGCCGCTGTTGTCGCGCAACCTGGCGAGGATCTTCGAGTTCAGGCTGCTGGCCGCTTCCTGGCCAACCGGTTGCAGGCTCAGGGCGATCTTGCCGTCGGCACGGACTTCCTTGATGTAGCCTTTCTCGATCATGCCAGCGCGCATGAACTTGAAGATTTCATTCTTGTGGATCAATCCCCAGTGCTTGTTGTTGATGATCGCCTTGAAGCCCATGTCGGTGGCTTCGGCAACCAGCAGGTCAACTTCCTGGCCCTGGCTGTAGTTGGCCGGGGTCTTGTCGAGGTAGCGATCCAGACGCGCAGTGGCGGTGATGCGGCGGGTGTGCTTGTCGAGGTAGACGTGCACCACGCAGTATTCGCCGGCGGTCATCTGGCGCTTTTCTTCGGAATACGGCAGCAACAGATCCTTCGGCAGCCCCCAATCGAGGAACACACCGATGCTGTTGACTTCAACGACTTTCAGACTGGCAAATTCGCCGACCTGAACTTTTGGTTTTTCCGTAGTAGCGAGAAGTTTGTCTTCGCTGTCCAGATAAACAAAAACGTTGAGCCAATCTTCATCTTCGGTCGGAATATCTTTCGGGATATACCGATTAGGCAAAAGAATCTCGCCATCGGCACCGCCATCCAGATATAAACCGAAGTTAGTGTGTTTAACCACTTGCAAACTGTTGTAACGCCCGACTAAAGCCATTTTCCGAAACCCTCATTGCGTGGGCGGCATTCTACCCGTTTTTGGCGTGGCCGTCGGGCGGCAGATCCGTACGCGTCGGAAACCTGCGCAACGCCTTGATTTTCCTTGTGCGCGGCTGGATTGAGGTGCCGCTCGTCAGGCAGGCGCTTGCGCTGGCGGTGGAACAATTCAATGCGCCTGCGACTAAATGTTCTTATTTAAAACAGCAGGTTAGCCGGATATTTCGAATATTGAATCGAGAATAATGCAGCACAGCGGTTGGTTATTCCCGGGGATATTTACCAAGCAATTGTCAAGTTATTCCTGTACGATGCCTGGCCGAGTTACTTTTCTACAGGTTAATGGCCGCCATGCGTGTAAAAGCATCCACCAGCAAAGCAAAGCCAGCTCCAGCCGTTGAAACCAGCGAATCGATCAACGATCAGATCGCAGCGTTCCTCAAGTCTGGTGGCGAGATCCAGCAAATTGCCAAAGGCGTCAGTGGCCAGACATTCGGCCCGTCCAAGCAGATCAGCCTGGGCAAGAAGTAACACCCGGTTTAACACCCGTCCAGAGGCGCTTTGAGCTTCGAAGCGTCTGGACTGGCACCGCGCAACATCCCTTCGCTTTAAACAAAAATCCTTGTAAATCGACGAACGGCCATCAACGCCGATCATTCGCCGGTATCCTTGCACGCGTCTAGATCAAGCGTTTCAGCAGGCCCGCCGTCCTGCGCTCGCCGTTCATGGAGTGACGCATGCGCAAATCTTCCTGTTTATTGCTCGCAAGCCTGATGGCCGGCTCGACCGCGCACGCACAGATTTTCCAGCGTGAACTCGGCGATTTCGATCTCAAACTTGGCACCACACCGACGCGCAGCATGGCCCAGGGCCTGGTCAAACCGGCAGCCGTTGGTTCGTTCCATGGCGGCCTCGACCTGAGCCACGACAGCGGCCTCTATGTCGGCCAGTACGCACCGAGCATGGGCATCAGCCCGGGCAAGAACCTCGAAATCGATTCCTACGTCGGTTTTAAACAACCTTTCGATCAAACCCTCGGCTATGAAGTCGGGATGATCCACTACAGCTATCCCAAGGTAGACACCCTCGACAGCCAGGAGCTGTTCGGTGGCCTGACCCTGCTCGGCAGCCGTTTCGGCGTGGCCTTCAGCAATGACCCGGACAAACAGAACAACACCTTGTTTGCCGATCTTGGCGGCAACCAGCCATTCGGCATCGGCGTCAGCATGAAATACACCACCCACCAACTGAACACGCCCGTGGCCGTGGACGGTGGTTATGTCGGCAGTTTTACCGATTGGTCGGTGAAATTGTCCCGGCCGTTCATGGGCGTCGATCTCGACCTGATCTACAGCAACTCCAGCCTCAGCGGCAGCGATTGCTCAGCCTATTCCGGGCACAACAGCGAGTGCGACGGTCTCGTCACCCTCAAGGCTGCCCGCGCGTTCTATTGATTGGCTGAACTGCCGGGTTCATTCTGCGTTCACATAGGAATCAGTCCCTCGAAGCCAGGCTCACGCAAGGATTCGCCCATGTCTCGCTGGTTCACGCACATCGCCACACTACTGATTTTCACCCTCGCCCTCGGCGCTTGCAGTCGCGTCGGCCTGGCCTATCGCAATCTCGACGTGATCATTCCATGGACGCTCGGCGATTACCTGGACATGAACGGCGAGCAGAAAGACTGGTTCAACGAGCGGCTCAAGGAGCACCTCAACTGGCACTGCACCACGCAGTTACCGGGTTATCTGGACTGGCTGGATCGTTTACAAACAATGGTCGAGACCAATCAGATCACCGATGCCGCGTTGCAGGCGCGCACTACGGAAGCCAAGCAGGCCATTGCCGAAACCGCTCGAGAGATCACCCCGTCGGCAATCGAGTTGCTGCAAGGGCTGGATGACAAACAGGTGGCCGAGATGAATGACGCGTTTGCCAAGGATTTGCGCAAGCGTCAGCAGGAATACCTTAAACCGCCGCTTGATCAGCAAATTGCCGAGCGCGGGGCGCGAATGGTCAAACGTCTGAACGACTGGCTGGGGCCCTTGAGTGCCACGCAAGAGCAGCGCGTCATGGCGTGGTCGACCGCGTTGGGCGATCAGTACACCCAATGGATTGCCAACCGCGCCCATTGGCAGAAGCAGTTCAGTGCGGCTGTCGCGCAACGCAAAAGCCCCGAATTCCCACAGAGAATCGAGACGCTTCTGGTCAATCGCGAGAGTTTATGGACAGCGGATTACCGCAAGGCCTACGCCAACACCGAGGCGCAGGCTCGATCGCTGGCGGTGGACCTGATGGCCGAAAGTACGCCGCAACAGCGTCAGCGGTTGTTGAAGAAGATCGAGGGGGTGCGTAAAGACTTCACCGACCTCAAGTGCCTCAAGGCCGCGAAACAGAACTAGAGGATCAAAAGATCGCAGCCTTCGGCAGCTCCTACACCAATCCCTGTAGGAGCTGCCGAAGGCTGCGATCTTTTGCTTTCAGAACCTCAGGCGATCTGGGCTTTGGAAGCCACTTCATCAAAAGTCGCCTCAGCCAGCGCATCCTCCTGCTCATCCAGCACCTGACGCGGATGGTCATTGCCGGGAATGCTACTGTCGATCAGGCTCAGCAGGCTAGAGCCGCGCGGGGTCAGGACAAAATTGTTTCCCGTGCTGCCCTCTTCGTCCGGACGCGGTGCGATGTAGCCGCGCAACAGCAGCAACCGTTCATAGTCGCAGGCCAGCGTTTTCAGGTGATCAAGGTTCTCGATCGGCTCGCCCGCGCCGGCCTTCGCCGCCGCATAGTCTTCGGCGTAGGCGCGAGGGGCAAAGCTATGGCCGGCGCTGTTCTGCACTTCATGCAGCAAGCGCTCAATCAAATCCCAGTTATAAGTCGTCATCCTGATACAACCTCCGGTGCGCGTGATTTATGGCGCGTTCATAGGTTGTGACCGGAGTAGCCCGCCACCGTTCAGCCGTATTTCCCGAGCCGACCGACCGGCGGTCTGTCGATCCTGCGCAGGGTTAAACGACTAGTCTGAAACAGGCTTCAACCCCGCAGGAGAAATCATCATGAACGTTGAAAATCATCCGGTGGTATCGCGCGAAGAATGGCTGGTTGCCCGTAAGCAACATCTCGCCGACGAAAAAGCTTTCACCAAAGAACGCGATCGCCTCAGCACCGAGCGTCGCGCGTTGCCATGGGTAAAAGTCGACAAGGATTATCACTTTCAAGGCCCGAACGGAGAGTTGAAACTCACCGATCTGTTTGGCAAACACAGCCAATTGGTGGTTTACCACTTCATGTTTGCCAAGAATTGGGAGGAAGGGTGCCAGGGTTGCTCGTTCCTCAGTGACCACATCGACGGTGCCAATCAGCATCTGGCCCATCACGACATCGCCGTTGTGGCTGTTTCTCACGCCCCCTTCAACGAGTTCCAGGACTTTAAACGGCGCATGGGCTGGAAGTTTGACTGGGTGTCGTCAGAGGGTTGCGACTTCAACTATGACTTCGGCGTGTGCGCCCGGGCAGACGATGTCGCGGCGGGAAAGGCTACCTACAACTACGAAAAAACTGACAGCGCCGAGGAAGAAATGCCCGGGCTGAGCGTGTTTTATCGCGACACGAATGGCGACATCTTCCACACCTATTCAACGTATGCGCGTGGCCTCGACATGCTGGTCGGCGCCTACAACTACCTCGACCTCACGCCCAAGGGCAGGAATGAAGACGAGATCATGGAATGGGTGCGGCATCATGATCGGTATGCGCAAGCGACAAAATCCAGTTGCTGCCACGAAGAGCGATAAGCACTGAACTTTTCCCCCGCTCAAGGCCTCAACCGGTTAACCCGCCTTAACCGGAACTGAGGCCTGCCCCGATGAAAACCCTGATCAAGCTCACTCTCGCCGCCACCCTGGCCTGCGCCCTGCCCGTCTGGGCCTGCACGCCGGAAGAAGCCACCGCCAAGCGCGAACAACTGGCCAAGGAAGTCTCGAGGCTGACCGAGCAGAATCCGGCCAAAGCCAAGGAGATCAATGCCGAATTGCAGAAGATGGATCTGGGCACGGCCAGTGCGGATCTGCCCGACAAATGTCAGTTGATTGATCAGCGCTTGAAAGAGTTGGGCACGGCTGAGAAAAAAGCGGAAAGCTAAAAGCCAGATCAAAAGATCGCAGCCTTCGGCAGCTCCTACATCGATCCCTGTAGGAGCTGCCGAAGGCTGCGATCTTTTTGCCCTTGAAAATGCATAAATGCATTTATTTATTTGCACAAACGCATAACCGCATCTACGGTTACATCGAGCAACGAGATCGGAACCCGCCATATGACATGGCAACCCGTGAACACCGATCGCTCGGCAACACCGCAACACCCACACAAGCTGGACGCTTGTTTTCACTCATGGAGGATTGAAAAATGTTAACCACAGCAGCAACACAATTCACCGGCGAATCACTGCCAAGGTGCCTGTCCGGTCACCTGCTCGACCCGCAACTCGCTGAAGTCGAAGCCGCTGAACAGCTCAGCGCCCTCGCCGCCGGCAGCCTCAACTTCAACATGCAGAAACAGACCCAGACCAACTGGTGCTGGGCCGCCCTGTCCGCCTCGGTCGGCAACTATTACGGCACCGGCAACTGGACGCAGTGCGGTGTCGCCAGCACCCAGCTCGATCGCAATTGTTGCAATCAGCCAGGGCCGTGCAACGTTTACGGCTATCTGGATTCGGCCCTGCAAACCACCCGCAGCTATAACGGCATGAATCAGGGTTCGCTGCAGATGTCGGCCATCCAGAACCAGATCAGCATGGGCCGCCCGGTCGGTTTGCGCTGCGCCTGGTACGGCGGCGGTGCGCATTTCCTGACGATTTACGGCACCAACGGCGATTACCTGTTGGTGGCGGATTCGATCTACGGCTATTCGACCCGTGCACTGAACGCGTTCCCCCGCGCCTACAACGGCGGCGGCAACTGGACTCACACCTACTTCACAGTAAAAAACTAGGAGGGCGACATCATGCAACTGACTTATCCAAAGGCGCCTTCCAACGGCGTACAGACCCTGCGTCCGGCGCTGCAAGCCGCTTTGCAAACCCAGGGCTTTGGCGCTAATCGCCAATTCGCCAACGCAGCACCTGCGAAGATCAGCCTCAGTGAGGCCTATCGCGGCTACTCGCTGAATCTGGAGGACCTGAGCCAAGGCAAAGGTCTGCAAGACGCGCGGATCGGCGACTGGCATTACCTGGTGTTTGCCGACGGCGTGACGATTGCCGATGCGCAACTGGCCGAGGTGCGCGGGCATGTCGAGTTCGCCTCGTTGAATCACGGCGATCACGCCGCCGCGACGGTGGCTGCGCTGAAACTCGCTGAACAAGCGCCGCAACTTCAGGGCAAAACCGTTGAACTGCGCGTGCTGTTTGTCTCGGCGCTGCATGTTGTGGCGATCTGGCTGCATGCCGACGGTGAGGACGTGCTGATACCGATCGAGCCGAGCCCGAAAGAACTGGCGACCACTCGGTTGTACAGCGAGGGCGCCTTGCTCGCCGCGCTGAAACCGGCAGGGGATCAAGCCAAACGGCGCTTCGATGCCGACACCAGTGGCCAACTCGGTAACTGATGGCTGAAAAAAAACCCGGACATTGTCCGGGTTTTTTATGCGCGCCTGAAACTTACTCAGCCGCAGGTTCTGCTGGCTTGCGGCGCTTCAGCGGTGCCATGCCGTCGCTGCTCACCAACGAATCCGGCTTCGGACGGTTGGCGCTCTTGCGCTTGGTCGGCGTCTTGGCGGCAGTTTTTTTCTTGTCGCCCTTCGCGTCGGTCTTTTTCTTCTTCACACCAACGGCTTTGCCCGAAGCCTTGACCTTTTTCGGTCCGCCGTAGGTGCCTTTGACTTCCTTGATGGTGCGGCGCTCGAAGCTCTGCTTCAGGTAGCGCTCGATGCTCGACATCAGGTTCCAGTCGCCGTGGCAGATCAGCGAGATCGCCAGACCGTCGTTGCCGGCACGACCGGTACGACCGATGCGGTGGACGTATTCGTCGCCGCTGCGGGGCATGTCGAAGTTGATCACCAGATCCAGACCATCGACGTCCAGACCACGGGCCGCGACGTCAGTCGCCACCAGAATCTTCACGCCGCCCTGCTTCAGACGGTCGATCGCCAGTTTGCGATCCTTTTGGTCTTTCTCGCCGTGCAGTACGAACGCTTTGTATTCCTGAGCCACGAGACGGCCGTAGATACGGTCGGCCATGGCGCGGGTGTTGGTGAAGACGATGGCCTTCTGATAGGTCTCGTTGGCCAGCAGCCAGTTCACAATCTGCTCTTTGTGCTGATTGTGATCGGCGGTGATGATCTGCTGACGGGTCGTCGAGTTCAGCTGGCTGACCGCGTTGAGCTGCAAGTGCTCAGGGTTGTTCAGCACCTTGCCGATCATGTCGCGCAGGCCGGAACCGCCGGTGGTGGCGGAAAACAGCATGGTCTGCTGACGGTTCGGGCATTCGTCAACCAGACGCTGCACGTCTTCGGCGAAACCCATGTCGAGCATGCGGTCGGCTTCGTCGAGCACCAGCACTTCGACTTCTTTGAGGTCGAGGTTGCCGGCGTTGAGTTGCTCGATCATCCGGCCCGGTGTGCCGATGAGGATGTCCGGCACTTTGCGCAGCATCGCCGCCTGGACCTTGAAGTCTTCACCGCCGGTGATCAGGCCGGACTTGATGAAAGTGAACTGCGAAAAGCGCTCGACTTCCTTCAGCGTCTGCTGGGCCAGCTCACGGGTCGGCAGCAGGATCAGCGTCTTGATGCTGACGCGGACCTTGGCCGGGCCGATCAGGCGATTGAGGATTGGCAGAACGAAAGCGGCGGTTTTGCCGCTACCGGTTTGCGCCGTCACCCGCAGATCACGCCCTTGGAGCGCCAGCGGAATGGCCGCGGCTTGCACAGGCGTTGGCTCGACAAATTTCAGCTCGGCCACAGCTTTAAGCAGGCGTTCGTGCAGGGCGAATTGGGAAAACACGGGTGCTACCTCGAAGATATGCAAAAAAACAGCTGCATAGGTTACCGGTTTCGAGCGCTCAGGCCGAGTTTCTTTATACAAACGGACATAATCAGTGGCTTTTTTGTTGCTCGATTTGTCTTCAACGGTAATACACGGCGTCTTAAATGCTCTAATCACCCATCGCGTCTTACAGAAGAATCGTTGCTCATATGGATTTCAAACAGCTCTGGCTCAACGCCCAGGACCTCTGGGGCACCCTCGAACAGCATCCGCTCTTGCAGGCCGGCCTCGCGCTGACTTTGCTATTGGTCATCGCGCTGGTGCTCGGACGAGTGGCGCGTTACCTGATCCTGCACGCCAGCCGCATGCTCGGGCGCCAGCCGTCGCTGCACTGGATCAATGACTTCCGGCACAACAAGGTATTTCAACGTCTGGCGCAAATGACGCCGTCGCTGGTGATCCAGTTCGGTCTGCATCTGGTGCCGGAACTGAGCAAAACCGCGATGACGTTCCTCGGCAACGTGGCGTTGTCGTTCACCATTCTGTTCCTGCTGCTGTCGGTCAGCGCCCTGCTCAATGCCCTGCTCGATATCTATGCGCGCACCGAGCATGCGCGCACGCGTTCGATCAAAGGCTACGTGCAACTGGCGAAAATGGTCTTGTACGTGTTCGGCGCGATCATCATCGTCGCCACGTTGATCGACCGCTCACCGCTGTTGTTGCTGTCCGGTCTGGGTGCGATGTCGGCGGTGATTCTGTTGGTTTACAAGGACACGCTGCTGTCGTTCGTTGCCAGTGTGCAACTGACCAGCAACGACATGCTGCGCGTCGGCGACTGGATCGAAATGCCGCAGGTCGGCGCCGATGGCGACGTGGTCGACATCACTCTGCACACGGTCAAGGTGCAGAATTTTGACAAGACCATCGTCTCGATCCCGACCTGGCGCCTGATGTCCGAGTCGTTCAAGAACTGGCGCGGCATGCAGCAATCCGGCGGACGGCGGATCAAGCGCAGCCTGTTCATCGATGCCAGCGGTGTGCGTTTCATCCGCGATGACGAAGAGGAAAAGCTCTCCCAGGTGCACCTGCTCACCGACTACATGAGCCGCAAGAAAGCCGAACTCAAGGCTTGGAACGAGGCGCAGGGCAATGTCGCGGCAATGTCAGCCAACCGCCGACGCATGACCAATATCGGCACCTTCCGCGCCTATGCACTGGCGTATCTGAAGAGTCATCCGGAGATTCAGCCAAACATGACCTGCATGGTCCGGCAGATGCAGACCACTGCGCAGGGCATTCCGCTGGAGATCTACTGCTTCACCCGCACCACGGTGTGGGCCGATTACGAGCGGATTCAGGGGGATATTTTCGATTATCTGCTGGCGGTGCTGCCGGAGTTCGGGCTGAGTCTGTATCAGCAGCCGAGTGGTGGGGATTTGCGTTCCGGGTTGCTACCGGCAGTCCTTGGTGCAAGCCATATTCCCGAGACCGAGAAACACATCATGTAATGCCACAATCTCCTCCGGTAACGTCTGCCGAACTGTTGCGAGTTACCGGGGGCAAGGAACTGTCTGTTCAAAAATGACCAAGAACCCATTTTTGAACAGCAGCCGTGTCATTTATGTCGCCATCGAAAACATATCGCGGATCATAGCTTTGATTATTTCCCCGCACTCGACCTCTCCAGACTTTCAACGGCAACCAGAACTGGGCCCCGCTCGGTAGAACCTCAGCACCGATATCGATGTACACCGTGTCAGCACTCGTCGGTAACCCAAAGTGGATCGCTCCAGGAACAGCTAGAACGGTATCTGCAAAATCCAGACAAGCACTCGCACAGAACGAATCCGTCACCAGCACAAGTCGGCCCCTGAAATTCTTGTGGTTTGAATCTTTCGAACGGTCATGCTCGAGCGAAGACGTATCGGGCTGTTGCAACCACTCTCTGTTCTCAACCAGCGCAACGTTCATCGATTCACGCAAGCCTGCAACAAACGTGTAGGCATCGCTGCTCTTTCCGTAATCGCGTTCCGTACTGGCCAGGGCATTGTTGAGCGTTGAAAGTGCAAGAGGCGAAACTCGCCACATTGCATACGAACGGGAGGATCGATCCAGACTTTTGACATATTTGTCACCCAACAAAGCCGAGAGAATCCTGATCCCGACCAGGCTGTTGCCACCTCGATTACCGCGCGTATCAAGTACAACCAACTGGGCATTATCGATTCTTTCGAGAGCCTCAAGCATTTTTTCGAGGGACGCATTCTCGTCCGCCGAAGGTGCGAAATTCGACGCATGCACCCAATACCGTCCACCCCCGAGGTTCTGGACAGTCTGAGGCGGTTGAGGCTGAAGCAGAAAATCCGCCAATTGCCCGCTATCCTCCAGCCACAGCAGATCAAAGTTTTGCTTTAGTCCGCTCGGCAGAACAACTTGACAGTTGCTCGCCGGTTTTCTGCCCAGCACAGGATAGTCCGCATCATCAACAGTCAAATGCTTGGCCAAATGATTCCAGGTAGATTTCAGATCCAGTCTGCGATCGACATAGGGTGATATCTCATCAGCCAATATTTCATGGAGCTCTTTCCCGTCACATGAGAGGACGCTGGAACCGATTGGAGGCAAGGAGGCTGGCCAGCCCTTTGCAACATGACTGACAACGAAGTCCTCCCCTCTCTTGTCCAAGATAAAACCGGCCCACGAAGATCTGCCTTTTTCAGAATGATAAATACCTACATGGCCATCCTTGAAGCCTGAAATATAAAAACCCAGAACAGCTTGAGCATCCCTTCTTGAGCTGACAAGCAGGCTGAGTTTCTTTGCTTGCAAATACCCGTATTCAACCCAGCCAGCAAAATTTGTATTTTCTTTATCTATGGCACCCGGATGAGAGGTGACTATAAGTTGGTGAACGGCAGAAAGGTCTCTGATTGCCGACTCTGCAAATCTATTCGTGCTCGCCTCATCAGCAAATACAGAACCCTGAGTCACTCCTATATAGCCAAACTCCGTCAGGCTGCCCACTAGGGAAGCAGCCAAAATCACTGTGCAGTACGCACATCTCACGCAGTCAATCCTTTAGTCCGGTTGTCCATGAATGCCCGCAAGGTTCGTTACCACCGGTTGTGGTGTTCCTTGGTCCATCAAAATCAAATCCTGCGCCAACGACGATGCCTACCTTGATTGAGGAACGTGCCTGTTCCCCAACCGGCTGATCCACACGGCTGCCAGTATCACACTCCCGCCAAGCAACAACCGTCCCAGTTCCTCATGCTGATTCCAGATCAGCAAGTTCAGCAGCAATCCCACCGGCACATGCAAATTGTTCATCACCGCCAACGTGCCGCCGTTGACCATGCACGCCCCTTTGTTCCACCAGTACATGCCCAGCGCGGTCGAGACCAGGCCGAGGAACAGCAACACGCCCCATTGCAGCGGCGCTTCCGGGAGGAAGTTGGCTTTGCCGAACATCAGGAATGCCGGCAGCACCACCGCCAGCGCGCCGAGGTAGAAGAAGCCGAAACGGCGGTAATGCGGCAGGTCGCTCGGGTGTTTCGCCACCAGATGCTTGTACATCACCTGCCCCGCCGCGTAGGTGAAGTTGGCCAGTTGCAGCAGCAGGAAGCCCATGAAGAAGTCCGGACTGACGCTGTCGAAACGAATCACCGCCGCCCCGCTCACCGCCACCAGCGCAGCGATCAGCGCCCACGGGTTGAAGCGTCGGTTCAGCGCATCTTCGATCAGTGTCACGTGCAGCGGTGTGAGGATGGTGAACAGCAACACCTCGGGCACCGTCAGCACACGGAAGCTCAGATAGAGGCAAACGTAAGTCACACCGAACTGCAACGCGCCGATCACCAGCATGCCGCGCATGAACGAAGGTTCGACAGAGCGCCAGCGGGTCAACGGAATGAACACCAGCCCCGCCAGCACGACGCGCACCAGCACCGCGAAATAACTGTCGACGTGACCGGCCAGGTATTCGCCGATCAGACTGAAGGAAAACGCCTGGATCAGCGTGACAAAAAGTAGATAGCCCATGCTCGCCTCGAAATCGAATGGCGGCGACGATAGCGGTTTTTGCGCAAGACCGCGAACCCTCGAACAACACCGATTCCTGTGGGAGCGAGCTTGCTCGCGAAGAGGCCGTGTCAGTAAACATCGTCGCTGAATGAAATATCGCTTTCGCGAGCAAGCTCGCTCCCACAAGGATCTGATGACATTCAACGAATCACGGGCAAAAAAAAGCCCGATCTCGCTAAAGCGTTCAATCGGGCTACAGCACTCAGGAGCAACTAGTGCAAAGGGAGGTTCGATGCGCGTAGAGCCTTGAAGGGGTTGCGCCAGGTCACTTAAACAATCGGCGATTATCTGGGGATTAACCTATCAAGCGACCTGGGACAGCTTGGCATTGGCCTGATTCAGGCCCTTCTCCTGAAAGTCGCCACCGAGGTTCATGCCCTCGGCGTGAATGAACGTCACGTCGTTGATGCCGATGAAGCCCATGACCTGACGCAGGTACGGTTCCTGATGATCTGCCGGGCCGCCGGCGTAGATGCCGCCGCGAGCGGTGAGCACGTAGGCACGTTTGCCGCTGAGCAGACCTTGCGGGCCGGTTTCGGTGTACTTGAAGGTCACGCCGGCACGCAGTACGTGGTCGAGCCAGGCCTTGAGGGTGCTCGGGATCGCAAAGTTGTACATCGGCGCCGCCATCACCAGCACGTCGGCGGCAAGCAATTCATCGGTCAATTCGTTGGAACGATCCAGCGACGCTTGCTCGCTGTTGTTGCGTTGCTCGGCGGGTTTCATCCAGCCGCCCAGCAGGTTGCTGTCCAGGTGCGGCACCGGGTTCACGGCGAGGTCACGCACGGTGATCTGATCGGCCGGGTGCGCCGCTTTCCACTGACTGATAAAGGTCTGGGTCAGTTGACGGGATACCGAGTCTTGCTGGCGGGCGCTGCTTTCGATGATCAGAACGCGGGACATGGTGTGTAGCCTCCATCCGAGAATGTTGTAAGTCGATGGAGTGAAGGTTAAACAGAGTCGAATCGATGAAAAAGCGCAAATAATTGCTGCAAAGCATCGAATAATTCGTTTAGATGCAGTTTGTATCCTGTGGGAGCGAGCCTGCTCGCGAAGGCGGTATATCGGTCAGAAAATGTGTCGACTGACACTACGCCTTCGCGAGCAGGCTCGCTCCCACAGGTAAATATGGTGTTATTTCGGAGTACAGGTCAGTGTGATGCGCAGCTTGATGATCTCGCGGGTGAACTTGGCCGTGGCGTTTTTATGTTTGCCGGCCGGTACATCGATTGTGCGGGTGCGCGGTGCTTCCGGGCCATTGTTGAAGACGGCCTTGCACACTGCATCGACGTCACCGTAGTTGGCCACTCGAATGGAGCCGATGTCATTGTCGGTGTCGTAAGGCTCGTAATCGATCTTCATGCCGTTGAGATCTTTCTGCACATCAATCGGATAAGCAAAAGCGGTCAGCGGAAGCAGCGCCAGCAGCACACAACAGAATTTTTTCATTCGGCAGTCTCCATGAGGGACGGCCAGCTTAGGACAAGAGGAGCTATTGATGAAAGCGCCCCGCGTGACCCTTGATCAATGGCGAACATTGCAGGCCGTGGTCGACCACGGCGGATTCGCCCAGGCCGCCGAGGCCTTGCACCGTTCGCAATCGTCGGTGAGTTACACCGTCGCCCGCATGCAGGACCAACTCGGCGTGCCGTTGCTGCGCATCGACGGGCGTAAAGCCGTGCTCACCGAAGCCGGTGGCGTATTGCTGCGCCGTTCGCGGCAATTGGTGAAACAGGCCAGTCAACTGGAAGATCTTGCCCATCACATGGAGCAAGGCTGGGAAGCCGAAGTGCGGCTGGTGGTCGACGCCGCCTATCCAAGTGCGCGCATCGTCCGCGCGTTGACCGCGTTCATGCCACAGAGTCGCGGCTGCCGCGTGCGTCTGCGTGAGGAAGTATTGTCGGGTGTCGAAGAAGTGCTGCTTGAAGGCGTGGCCGATCTGGCCATCACTGGCCTGAGCATTCCCGGTTATCTCGGCGCGGAATTGAGCGATGTCGAGTTTGTCGCCGTCGCCCACCCCGATCACCCGCTGCATCGGCTCAATCGCGAACTGAGTTTTCAGGATCTGGAAACACAGATGCAGGTGGTGATCCGCGACTCCGGCCGCCAGCAACCACGGGATGTCGGCTGGCTCGGCGCCGAACAGCGCTGGACTGTCGGCAGCCTCGCCACGGCGGCCACGTTCGTCAGCAGCGGCCTCGGTTTTGCCTGGCTGCCCCGGCACATGATCGAACGAGAACTGAAAGATGGTTCGCTCAAGCTGCTACCGTTGGACAGGGGCGGCAACCGCAATTCCAGCTTCTATCTGTATTCGAACAAGGACAAACCCTTGGGCCCGGCCACGCAAATCCTCATCGAACTGCTGCGTACCTTCGACACCTTGCCGCTGGATGCACCGTTCGCCGCACCTGAACAAGCCTGACACGGAGTTCACCGATGGCCTGGTTCGAACATGAAGGTTGCAACTTGCACTACGAGGAATATGGCCACGGCGCGCCGTTGCTGCTGGTTCACGGGCTTGGTTCGAGCACCCTGGACTGGGAAATGCAGATCCCGGCCCTGGCCGCGCACTATCGGGTGATCGTCCCGGATATCCGTGGTCACGGGCGCTCGGACAAACCGCGCGAGCGCTACAGCATCGCCGGTTTCAGTGCCGATATGCTGGCGCTGATCGAGCATCTGAATCTTGGCCCGGTGCATTACGTCGGGCTGTCGATGGGCGGGATGATCGGCTTCCAGTTTGGCGTCGATCATCCTGACCAGCTCAAGAGCCTGACCATCGTCAACAGCGCACCCGAAGTCAAAATCCGCAGCCGCGACGACTACTGGCAGTGGTTCAAACGCTGGAGCCTGATGCGACTGCTCAGCCTCGCCAGCATCGGCAAAGCCCTCGGCGGCAAACTTTTTCCGAAACCGGAACAAGCCGATCTACGGCAGAAAATGGCCGAACGCTGGGCAAAAAACGACAAACGTGCTTATCTCGCCAGCTTCGATGCAATTGTTGGCTGGGGGGTTCAGGAACGACTTTCCCGAGTGTCCTGTCCAACGCTCGTCATCAGCGCCGACCGTGACTACACACCGGTCGCACTGAAAGAAACCTATGTAAAACTGCTGCCGAATGCGCGGCTGGTGGTGATCGCCGATTCACGCCACGCCACCCCGCTCGATCAACCCGAACGCTTCAACCAAACGCTGCTGGAGTTTCTCGCCGCAGCCGATATTCAATCTCAGGATCACTGACCCATGCTGAAAAAACTCGCCCTCGCCGCTGGTACTGTGCTGTTTGCCGCCAACCTGATGGCTGCCACGCCGGTCAAAGCACCGCACGTGCTGCTGGACACCACCAACGGCCAGATCGAAATCGAACTGGACCCGGTCAAGGCGCCGATCAGTACCAAGAACTTTCTCGATTACGTCAACAGCGGTTTCTACACCAACACCATTTTCCACCGCGTGATCCCGGGCTTCATGGCTCAGGGCGGCGGCTTCACCCAGCAGATGCAACAGAAAGACACCAAGGCACCGATCAAGAACGAAGCCAGCAATGGCCTGCACAACGTTCGCGGCACCTTGTCGATGGCGCGCACCTCCAACCCGGATTCGGCCACCAGCCAGTTCTTCATCAACGTGGCTGACAACGCGTTCCTTGATCCGGGCCGTGACGCCGGTTACGCGGTGTTCGCCAAAGTTGTCAAGGGCATGGACGTGGTCGACGTCATCGTCAACTCGCAAACCACCACTAAAAGCGGCATGCAAAACGTGCCTGTCGACCCTGTGATCATCAAGTCGGCCAAAGTCATCGACTAAGCTGTACAGGGCGTATCGAGCGGCATGAATTCAATCTCACGCCGCTCACACCGATAAAAGGAGAGCCCGTACTCCGGGCGGTTATCTGATGCTCTATCGCCGTTTCGAACAACTGATCGACGTGTTCCGCGACGCCCCCACGGCATCCCCGCCGGATCGCGTGCTGCCCTTCTACACCTATTACCTGAAGCAGGTCTGGCCGAGTTTTGCCGCCCTGCTCACCGTCGGACTGTTCGGCGCCTTGATCGAAGTGGCGTTGTTCAGCTACCTCAGTCGCATCATTGACCTCGCCCAAGGTGCACCGAATCCGAATTTCTTTCAGGAGCATGGCCTGGAATTGGCCTGGATGGCCGTGGTCGCGCTGATCTTGCGCCCGGTCTTTGTCGGCCTGCACGACCTGCTGGTGCACCAGACCCTGAGCCCGAGCATGACCAGCATGATTCGCTGGCAGAACCACAGCTACGTGCTCAAGCAGAGCCTTAACTTTTTCCAGAATGACTTCGCTGGTCGTATCGCCCAACGCATCATGCAGACGGGCAACTCGCTACGTGACTCTGCGGTGCAAGCAGTGGATGCGTTGTGGCATGTGCTGATCTACGCGATCAGCTCGCTGGTGCTGTTCGCCGAGGCGGACTGGCGCCTGATGATTCCGTTGCTGACGTGGATCGCCGCTTACATTGGCGCGCTCTGTTACTTCGTGCCGCGGGTCAAGGAGCGCTCGGTGGTGTCCTCCGATGCACGCTCCAAACTGATGGGGCGGATCGTCGATGGTTACACCAATATCGCCACCCTGAAGCTGTTCGCCCATACCAATTACGAGCAGCAATACGCCCGCGAAGCAATCGAAGAACAAACCGAAAAAGCCCAACTGGCGGGCCGCGTTGTGACCAGCATGGACATCGCCATTACCACCATGAACGGCCTGTTGATCGTCGGCACCACGGGCCTGGCCTTGTGGCTGTGGACGCAATCGCTGATCACTGTCGGGGCGATTGCCCTGGCAACCGGTCTGGTGATTCGCATCGTCAACATGTCCGGCTGGATCATGTGGGTGGTCACCGGCATTTTCGAAAACATCGGCATGGTCCAGGACGGCTTACAGACCATTTCGCAACCGGTCAGCGTCACCGATCACGAGCAGGCCAAACCGCTGGAAGTCGCCCGTGGCGAAGTGCGTTTCGAGCACGTGGATTTTCACTACGGCAAGAAGCGCGGCATCATCGGCGACCTTAATCTGAACATCAAACCGGGTGAGAAAATCGGTTTGATCGGGCCGTCCGGCGCCGGTAAATCGACGCTGGTCAACCTGTTGCTGCGCTTGTACGACGTCGAGGGCGGACGGATTATGATCGACGGCCAGAACATCGCCGAAGTCGGCCAGGAAAGTCTGCGTGCGCGGATCGGCATGATCACCCAGGACACCTCGCTACTGCACCGTTCGATCCGCGATAACTTGCTGTACGGCAAACCGGATGCGACCGACGCCGAGTTGTGGGATGCGGTGCACAAGGCGCGCGCCGATGAGTTCATTCCGCTGCTGTCGGACGCCGAAGGGCGCACCGGGTTTGACGCGCACGTCGGTGAGCGCGGGGTGAAACTGTCCGGTGGCCAACGTCAGCGCATCGCGATTGCGCGGGTGTTGCTCAAGGACGCGCCGATCCTGATCATGGACGAAGCGACCTCGGCACTGGATTCGGAAGTCGAAGCGGCGATTCAGGAAAGCCTGGAAACCCTGATGCAGGGCAAAACCGTGATCGCGATTGCGCACCGGCTCTCGACGATCGCGCGTATGGATCGGCTGGTGGTGCTGGAGAACGGCAAGATTGCCGAGAGCGGCACCCATGCCGAGCTGTTGGCCCATCGCGGTCTGTATGCACGGCTATGGGCGCATCAGACCGGAGGGTTTGTCGGCATCGACTGACAGTTCTGCCCGACGCAAATCCTGTGGGAGCGAGCCTGCTCGCGAAAGCAGTCTGTCAGTCCCATTGATGTTGACGGATACACCGCTTTCGCGAGCAGGCTCGCTCCCACAGGGGATTTGCGCAGTCCCGACTGGATAAAACCGCCACAGCCCTTTAACCACGGGCGCTGGCGGTTTTTTGTGACCGCTGGAAATCCACCAAATCCCTGCTGTACTCAGCCAAGGTTCCGGAACGGAACCTGTCGTAAGTCTGCAAGGATGCACAACTCGATGCAGTCTCGATAGCAGGGCTATCAAGGACGCCTCTCATGTCTCTGTTCAAACGTTCAGTCACTGAGTTGTTGGGTACGTTCTGGTTGGTATTGGGTGGTTGCGGCAGCGCGGTGATCGCCGCGTCTTCACCGCTGGGAATCGGGGTGCTGGGGGTGGCCTTGGCGTTTGGTCTGACGGTGTTGACCATGGCATTCGCCATCGGCCACATCAGCGGCTGTCATCTCAACCCGGCCGTCTCGGTCGGTCTGTTCGTCGGCGGTCGGTTTCCGGCCAAGGAGTTGCCCGCTTACATCATTGCCCAAGTGCTCGGCGCGATTCTCGCGGCGGCGCTGATCGCGCACATCGCCAGCGGCAAGGAGGGCTTCGATATCGCCACCGGCCTGGCGTCCAACGGTTATGGCGAACACTCGCCAGGCAAATGCTCGATGGCGGCGGGGTTTGTCACTGAGCTCGTGATGACCGCAATGTTTGTGATCATCATCCTCGGCGCCACCGATAGACGCGCACCGCCGGGACTGGCACCGATCGCCATCGGCCTGGGCCTGACGTTGATACATCTGATCTCGATTCCCGTCACCAATACTTCCGTAAATCCGGCGCGCAGTACCGGCCCGGCGTTGATGGTCGGCGGCTGGGCGATCGCGCAGTTGTGGATGTTCTGGGTCGCGCCGTTGATTGGCGCGGTGGTCGGTGGCGGGGTTTATCGCTGGTTGGGCAAGGAAGAGTAGCCAAGGCATACACAAAACAAATGTGGGAGCGAGCTTGCTCGCGAAGGCGGTGTGTCAGCTGATATCCATGTCACTGAAACACCGCTTTCGCAAGCAAGCTCGCTCCCACAGGGTCTATGTCTGGCGATAGGGCAAGGCTGTTTTGGCTTCTTCGGCATAGGCGAGGATGCCGGCACGTTCCTGTTGCAGGAAGTCTTTCACCGCCGCTTTCAACCCCGGATGGCGCAAGTAATGCCACGAATGGGTGATCACCGGCTCGAACCCGCGAATCAACTTGTGCTCGCCCTGAGCACCGGCATCGAAACGCTGATACCCCTGCGCGATCGCGTAATCCATACCCTGATAAAAACACGTCTCGAAGTGCAGCCGATCAAACTCCGCCAGACAGCCCCAATAGCGTCCGTAGAAACTGTCGCCACCCACCAGACTGAACGCCATCGCCACCGGCCGTGAGCCCTGTTTGGCCAGCACCACGCGAATCGCCTCGGGCATGCGCTCGGCCAGCAGACTGAAAAACTCTCGCGTCAGATATGGCGTTTGCCGACGTACTGCATAGGTATTGGCGTAACAGGCGTAGACAAAATCCCACTGCGCCTCGTCCAGCTCGCGCCCCTCCAGCCACTCAAATTCAAAGCCCTGCCCCGCCACCTGCTCGCGTTCCTTGCGCATCTGCTTGCGCTTGCGCGAACTGAGCACGTCGAGGAAATCCTGAAAGTCGCGATACCCGCGATTCTGCCAGTGATATTGACAGCCAATGCGCTGCAGCCAGCCCGGTTGTTCGGCCATCGCAGCATCGGTGAAAGCGTCGGTGAAGTTGATGTGCGCGCTGGAAAGCCCTTCGATCTCCAGGTAGCCGGGCAGGCTCTTGAGCAGTTCGAAACCGTCTTCGACATTGGCCGCCAGCAGGCGCGGGCCGCTCACCGGACTGAATGGCACAGCCGTCAAAAGCTTGGGGTAGTAATCGATGCCGGCGCGGGCGCAGGCGTCGGCCCAGCCGTGATCGAACACGTACTCGCCGTAGGAATGCCACTTGCGGTAACTGGGCAGTGCGGCGATCAGCCGACCATCTTCGATGTGCAGCAAATGCTCAGCTTGCCAGCCAGTGTGGGGGCCAACGCTACCACTGTCTTCCAGCGCACTGAGAAAGGCATGGCGCAGAAATGGCTGGGTTTCAGGTACCAGCGCATCCCAACTTGCGGGAGCGATTTGCGACAGGTTTTGCAGGCGTTGCAACGGCATCAACAAGCTCTCCACAACAGGACTTCAGCGCCCGGCGAGTATCGCCGATTGCGCGGCATTGCACACCCGTAATCGGCCGACAGCGCTCTAGATCAATAGTTCAGGGCGAATCGATATCGTCATCAACCTGCCATCACTGTGCCACTGCTCTGTCATAAACCATCGCGATACTGGCGCCTGTTTTTAGAGCGCCGGGTTCTACCCGGACACTGTTTTCCGACAAACCAAATCGTCGGTTGTGCCCCGGATGGTTTTGCCATCCCCTCTCATCTTCGGAGATTGCTATGCGTCTTGCTTCCACGAAAACTGCGGCGGCCCTGTGCGGTGGCTTGTTGCTGGCCATGAGTGTTCCGGCCAGTGCTGCAGTCGACGCCAAACTGCTCGACATGCTCAAGGCTAACGGTTCCATTTCCCAGGCGCAGTACATCGAACTGCAAACTGAACTGGCCAAGGATCAGAAGGCTCAGCAAATCGCCCAGCAGGCGCAGCAAGAGACCAACGAACAAGTCGCCGCTGTTGCGAAGAAAACCAACGAACAAAGCGTCTTCGACCAGAAACTCGCCTGGGCTGCGAAAACCCAGTTCAAGGGTGATGTGCGTATCCGTCAGGAAACCATCAAGATCGACGGCGAACCGAACAACGGCGGCCGCGACAAGGATCGTCAGCGCATCCGTGCCCGCCTGGGTGCCTACACCGAGATCAACCCGCAGGTCGACACCGGCATCCGTATCGCCACCGGCGGCGGCGACGATGCCCGTTCGACTAACCAGGACCAGGACAACTACTTCGACAAGAAGCAGATCTGGCTCGACCTGGGCTACATCGACTACCACCCTGACCAGATCAAGAACCTGCACATCATCGGCGGCAAGATGCTGCAACCGTGGGTCAGCATGGGCGACGTGATCTGGGATAGCGACATCAACCCGGAAGGTCTGGCCGTTACCTACAAATACCCATTGGGCAGCAGCGCCGAACTGTTCGGCAGCCTGGGTAACTACAACCTCAAGGACAACGTCGACGGCGACGGCGTGCAATTCCGTCACGACCTGCGTCTGACCGCTGGCCAGTTGGGTAGCCGCTTCAACATCACCGACAACCTGAAAGTAACCGTGGGCGGCAGTGTGTACGCCTACCAGAACGACGAAGACAGCCGCTGCACCGGCACTTCCACACCATGTGCGCTGGCAGTCAACGGCAACTCGGCCAACAACGAATTCCGTCTGTATGAAGGGTTCAGCCAGGTCGACATCGGCGGCCTGCCAATGCCACTGTCGTTCTACGGTCAGTACGTGAAGAACAACGATGCCGTGACCGATCAGGACACCGCATGGCTGTTGGGCGCCAAGTCGAAAGTCTTCGGCCTGAACCTCGATTACAACTATCGTGACGTGCAGCGCAACGCCGTGGTCGGCGCCTTCACCGACTCCGACTTCGCCAACGGCACCACCGGTTCCCGTGGTCACAAGTTCAAGGTCGGTTACGACATCGACAAGAACTTCGCCATTGGCGCTACGTACTTCCTGACCAAGGCCGACTTCGCCAGCCGAACCCAGCGTGATGCGGACGCCAACACCCTGCAGCTGGATGCGGAAGCCAAGTTCTAAAACGCTTCACCCTTTAGCCCGGTGCGGGCGGGACGATCCCCATCATCCGTTCGTTTCACCCGCGCCGGGCTATTTCCTATGTAGGAGCTGCCGAAGGCTGCGATCTTTTGATCTTGTTTTCAAAGATCAAAAGATCGCAGCCTTCGGCAGCTCCTACAGGGGATTATCTTTTCGTCGTTGCTCGGCCAGACGCTCAGCCAGCGCATCCACCCCGTCCTCCGGTTTCTCCGGCATCGCCTTCAAGGTGGCTTGCATCAAACGCATCTGGCGAATGAAACGCCGGCAGTTCGGGCAAAACATCAGGTGATGACGCACCATCAGCTTTTCGCGAAAGCTCAATTGGCCATCAAGATAGTCGCTGGAGCGCGCCACTTGTTCCTTACAGGTCAGCATTCCCCGGTCTCCTCAAAATGCTCCACGGTCGCGAAGACTTTCAGCCGCGCACGATGCAGCAGCACACGGACATTGGAGAGCGAGATCTCCAGAAGATTACAGATCTCCTCCAGCTCCAGTCCCTGACGCTCGCGCAGCAGCAAAACGCTGCTTTGCAATTCCGATAGATTCAACAAGGTGTGTTCGAGACAGTCGCGCAATTCGCTCTCGGTCAGCAGCGCTTCCGGTGTGTCCTGGTGCCAGGCGAACGGAGCGACCAGCCAATGGCCGTCACCGGGAGAAAAGCGGTCGTCATCGATGGTGCCGTGGGGCGAAGGCAGATCATCCATCAACACTTCACGGCGATTTAGTTTGTAACGACTTTTGGCCGAGTTGGCCGTGATGGTCAGCAGCCAGGTTTTCAGACTGGAACGGCCTTCGAAGCTGGCGATGTGGCGCACCACCGATAGCCAGGCGTCCTGCACCACTTCTTCAACGTGGCGCTGGCCGACAATCGCATACGCCACGGCGCGCATGGCGCTCTGATACGTCGTCACCAGTTCCTTGAAAGCCTGTTGCTCACCGGCCAGCAGGCGCGAAAGCAGTTGGGTGTCGTCAGCCGCCATCCTTCAATCCCCTTGTACCGTTTCCGAAAATGAATGCGGCAGGTCTTCACCTGCCGCCATTTCCGAAAAATTACAGCGTTTGAGCCGATTCGGATGTAGGAAAGGTCGGCGCGATTAAGGGGAAATTAAACCCTTTTCAACGCTTGCGCAGAATCACGCTGCCGATCGAATAGCCCGCACCGAACGAGCTCAACACTGCCAGCGAACCGGCAGCCAGATCGTCCTGATATTTGTGGAAAGCAATGACCGAACCTGCGGAGCTGGTGTTGGCGTAGGTGTCGAGAATCACCGGCGCTTCTTCCTCGGTGGCTTCACGACCCAGCAGTTTGCGCACGATCAGGTGGTTCATGCTCAGGTTGGCCTGGTGCAGCCAGAAGCGCTTCACGTCGCCGACGTTGAGCTGGTTCTCTTGCAGATGTTCACCAATCAGCTCGGCGACCATCGGGCAGACATCCTTGAACACCTTGCGGCCTTCCTGCACGAACAGCTTGTCGCGAGCACCAACGCCCTCTTCCGCTGCGCGGTTGAGGAAGCCGAAGTTGTTGCGGATGTTGTTGGAGAACTTGGTCAGTAGCTTGGTGCTGACCACGTCGAACTGGTGCTTGGACGTCGCGGTGTCAGCACGCTCGATGATCACCGCAGTCGCGGCGTCGCCGAAGATGAAGTGGCTGTCGCGGTCGCGGAAGTTCAGGTGCCCGGTGCAGACTTCCGGGTTGACCATCAGGATCGCCCGAGCCTGGCCCAGCTGCACGCTGTTGGCGGCGGCCTGAATGCCGAAAGTCGCCGAGGAGCAGGCCACGTTCATGTCGAAACCGAAGCCCTGAATGCCCAGAGCTTCCTGGACTTCGATGGCGATGGCCGGGTAAGCACGTTGCAGGTTGGAGCAGGCAACGATCACGCCGTCGATATCAGCGGCGGTTTTGCCGGCGCGTTGCAGGGCTTGTTCGGCAGCGCCGATGGCCATCTGGCAGAGCACCGACCATTCGTCGTTGGAACGCTCCGGCAGGCGTGGTGCCATGCGTTGTGGATCGAGGATGCCGTCCTTGTCCATGACAAAGCGGCTCTTGATGCCCGAGGCTTTTTCGATGAACGCGGCGCTGGATTCGGTCAGGGCCTGGACTTCGCCGCTGGCAATGGCTTGGGCGTTGTCGGCGTTGAACTGGGCGACGTAGGCGTTGAAAGACTGCACCAGCTCTTCGTTGGAGATGCTGTTGGCCGGGGTGTACAGGCCGGTGCCGCTGATGACGACGTTATGCATGGTCGTTTCTCTAATCTGTTCAGGCAGAAAGTGCTGGAACCGTCGTACCAACACACAAAGGGTCTATTCCCATCCGGGGGACGCAAACCTGGCATCGCTTTATCCCGTCTCGCACCACGGCCGAAGGCTCTGGGTCGCGAAACCGGTGTTTATGGTCGCGAAGTTTGCCATAAACGTGGACTTTTGGCGCCTTTCTCAAGATCAACACGGATGATCGTTCCCACGCAGGAGCGTGGGAACGATCAACGTTACAGTTCGACCTGGGTCCACTGCTTGTTCAGGCGTTTATCGGAGATCGGGACTTTGGTGCCCAACTGCTGAGCGAACAGCGACACCCGGTATTCCTCCAGCCACCAGCGGTACAGCTCAAGTTGCGGGTCGCGTTTGCCTTCCTGGGCATGTTTCGCCGCGCGAGTCTGGTATTGCGCCCAGAGGCCGGCGAGCTCACCGCTCCAGACGCGATCCTTCTGCACCTGCGCACCAAGTTTTTCGAAACGCTGCTCGACCGCCTTCAGGTAACGCGGCAACTCTTTGAGCCACTGCATCGGCGTCTCGCGGACAAAACCCGGATACACCAGATTGTTGATTTGCTGCTTGATGTCATTCAGCGCCACAGCCTGGGCCAGATCAATCTTGCCCTTGAAGCGTTTTTGCAGACCGTGCCACAGTTTGAGAATCTCCAGGGTCAACCGGGCCACGCGTTCGGCATGCTCGGTCCAGTTGCCACGTTTGCGCTCGGCCAATGCCGCCAACCCGGCGCCATCACGGGGCAACGGGTCTTCACCTTCGAGAATGCAGCTATCGAGACTGGCCAGCAAAATGTCTTCGACCAGCGCATCAACCCGGCCCAGCTCGCGATAGAGCAAGCCCAATTCAGTCTGCCCCGGCAACTTGCCGCGCAGGAATTTGGCCGGCTCTGCCAGTTGCTGCATCAACAACCGCTGCAAGGCGCGACGATGCTGGAACTCGGCCTCTGCCGGTGTCGAGAAGCGCCCTTCCTTGACCGTGCCGCCCTCTTCAACCAGCGCCGGATACACCGTCATCGACAGCCCGGCGATCTTCTGTTGAGTCTTTTCTGCCACTGGCGCGAAGACTTTCGCCTCCACCGGTTGCTGACTTTTCGCACTCTGCGGCACCGCCAGCGCAGCCTGACTGGCTTCGGCAAACCGCGCCGTCAGTTCGGCCAGATCTCGACCTTCACCGAGGAATTTGCCTTGGCCATCGACGATTTCCAGGTTCATCCGCAGATGCCCTTCAACCCCTTGCTCAGCTTCTGCCCATGCCTCATCGCTGACCCGCGCGCCGGTCATGCGCAGCAATTCGCGACCCAGCGCCTGCGGCAACGAACCGTCGCCGAAAGTCATGCGCTGCAACGCGGCTTTGATGAAGTCCGGCACCGGTACGAAGTTCTTGCGCAAGGCCTTCGGCAGGTTGCGCACAAGAGCGATGCACTTGGCCTCGATCAGCCCCGGTACCAGCCATTCCAGGCGCTCCGGCGGCAGCATCGGCAACAGCGGCGCCGGCACGCGCAAGGTCACACCGTCACGCGGGTGATTGGGTTCGAAGTGGTAGGTCAGTGCCAGTTCCAGATCGCCGATGTGCAGCGTGTCCGGGTAATCGCGCGCAGTGACTTCACTGGCCTCGCGGGCCAGCACGTCTTCTTCGCGCATGATCAGCAGTTGCGGGTTCTTCTGGCTGTTGATGCGGTACCAGCTGTCGAAGGTCGCGGTCTGGTGAATCTCCGCCGGCAGCCGCGCATCGTAGAACGCGTACAAGGTTTCTTCGTCGGCGAGAATGTCGCGACGACGGGCCTTGGCTTCCAGTTCGTCGAGCTGTTCGAGCAGTTGCTGGTTGGCGGTCAGGCATTTGGCTTTCGACTGAATCTCGCCGCGCACCAGGCCTTCGCGGATAAACAATTCGCGAGAAACCACCGGGTCCACCGGGCCGTAATGCACCGGTCGGCGGCCGACCACGATCAGCCCGAACAAGGTGATCTGTTCGAACGCCACGACCTGGCCGCGCTTCTTCTCCCAGTGCGGTTCGAAATGGTTTTTCTTGATCAGATGTCCGGCCAGCGGCTCGATCCAGTCGGCGTCGATCTTGGCGACCATGCGCGCGTAAAGCTTGGTGGTTTCCACCAGTTCGGCGGTCATCAGCCATTGCGGACGCTTCTTGCCAATGCCCGACGACGGATGAATCCAGAAACGCCGCTGACGTGCGCCGAGATAATCGCCGTCCTCGGTTTTCTGACCGATCTGGCTGAGCAGGCCGACCAATACCGCTTTGTGCAGTTTCGGGTAATCCGCCGGCTCTTTATTCAGGCTCAACTGCATGTCGCGGCAGATCAGGCTCAACTGCCGATGGGAGTCGCGCCACTCGCGCAGCCGCAGATAATTGAGGAAGTTCTTCCGGCACCAGTTGCGCAACGGGCTCGCGGTCAGCGCCTGGCGCTGCTCTTCAAAACCCCGCCACAGATTGACCAGACCGGCGAAATCCGAATCGACATCTTTCCACTGCGCGTGGGCCTGATCGGCCGCTTGCTGACGCTCCGGTGGACGCTCGCGCGGGTCCTGAATCGACATGGCACTGGCGACGATCAATACTTCCTGCAGGCTGCCGAGCTTGGCCGCTTCGAGCAACATGCGGCCCATGCGCGGATCGACCGGCAAGCGCGCAAGTTGGCGACCGAGCGGGGTCAACTGACTGTTGCGATCCACCGCCGAGAGTTCTTGCAGCAGGTTGAAACCGTCACTGATCGCCTTGCCATCCGGCGGCTCGATGAACGGGAATGCAGTGATCTCGCCGAGGCGCAGATGCAGCATTTGCAGGATTACGGCGGCGAGGTTGGTGCGCAGAATCTCCGGATCGGTAAATTCCGGGCGCCCGTTAAAATCTTCTTCGCTGTACAACCGAATGCAAATGCCCGGCTCGACCCGACCGCAACGGCCTTTACGCTGGTTGGCGCTGGCCTGGGAAATCGCCTCGATCGGCAGACGCTGGACCTTGGCGCGATAGCTGTAACGGCTGATGCGCGCGGTGCCGCTGTCGATCACGTAACGGATGCCCGGCACGGTCAGCGAAGTCTCGGCAACGTTGGTCGCCAGCACCACACGACGCCCCGGGTGCGACTGGAAAATCCGCTGCTGCTCGGCCGGCGACAGACGCGCGTACAACGGCAGGATTTCAGTGTGTTTGATTTGCGCCTTGCGCAGCATGTCAGCGGCGTCGCGAATCTCACGCTCGCCGGGCAGGAACACCAGCACGTCACCGGGACTGCGGCGTTCGCTGCGCTCATAGGCGGCGATTTCGTCGAGGGTGGCGAGGATCGCCTGATCCACTGTCAGGTCATCCTCGACGCGGTTGCCCTCTTCGTCCTGCTCCAGCGTCAGCGGGCGATACCAGGTGTCCACCGGGAAGGTGCGACCCGACACCTCAACAATCGGTGCGTCATCGAAATGCTTGGAAAAGCGCTCAAGATCGATGGTCGCCGAGGTGATGATGACTTTCAGATCCGGGCGACGCGGCAGCAGGGTTTTCAGGTAACCAAGCAGGAAGTCGATGTTGAGGCTGCGTTCGTGGGCTTCGTCGACGATGATCGTGTCGTAGCGTTCGAGGTAGCGATCATTCTGGGTTTCCGCGAGCAGGATGCCGTCGGTCATCAGCTTGATCAGGGTATTGGAATCGCTTTGATCCTCGAAACGCACCTGATAACCGACCAGCGAACCGAGCGGCGTGCCGAGCTCTTCGGCGACCCGGCTGGCGACGCTGCGTGCGGCGATTCGGCGCGGCTGGGTGTGGCCGATCAGACCGTGCTGGCCGCGACCGATTTCCAGACAGATCTTCGGTAACTGGGTGGTTTTACCCGAGCCGGTTTCGCCGGCGATGATCAGCACCTGGTGTTTTTCCAGCGCCTTTTTGATTTCGTCGCGCTTGGCGGCGATCGGCAAACTGTCGTCGTAACGAATCACCGGCAGGCTGGCCTTGCGCGCCAGCACCTGATCACAGGACGCCTGCATGCGCGTCACCCACTGAGCCAGTTTGGCCTCGTCAGGTTTCTTGCGCAGCTCAAGCAACTGCCGCCGCAGCCGGTGACGGTCGGCGAGCATGGCGTGATCAAGGTTCTTCAGCAGTTTGTCGATGGAGGGCGATTCGTCGGTCATCGGGTAGGCAATTCGGTCGTCTATTTATGCAGGGGGCGGATTGTCGCAGATTTGGGGGATTTGTGGCGTGTCAGGGGGATTGCTGCCCTCACCCTAGCCCTCTCCCAGAGGGAGAGGGGACCGACCGAATCAACTTTGCCAGCTTCGCCGACCTGAACGTGCATTACTGAATCCATAATCGCCAAGCCCTTTCAGGTAGGCGTTCGACTTGAGACACCTCGGCAGGCCCCCTCTCGCTCTGGGAGAGGGGACCGATTGGGGGATGCTGAAGATGTTCAGCGACTTGAAACTGCTTTACCGAATCCATAATCGCCAACATCTTTCAGGTCGGCGTTTGACTTGAGACACCTCGGTCGGCCCCCTCTCTCTATGGGCGGTCCGACGTTTCGGGAGGGCTGGGGTGAGGGTGTTTTTTTTAAAAGAGCTACTCGTTATCGAGACCTTTACGCCGATACGGGAAAACATCAATGACTTTCCCGGCCCGAATCGCCTCCTGCAAACTCTTCCAGTAATCAGCGTTATACAACTCGCCATGCAACTGATCGAACAACTTGCGCTGCCCCGAATCGGCAAACAAAAACGGCGGAAATTCCTCGGGAAACACGTCCAGCGGCCCAATCGAATACCACGGCTCGGAGGCCATTTCGTCCTCGGGCGTGCGCGGCGCAGGGATGTGGCGGAAGTTGGCCTCAGTCAGAAAGCAGATTTCGTCGTAGTCATAAAACACCACCCGCCCATGCCGAGTGACGCCGAAGTTCTTCAACAGCATGTCACCGGGAAAGATGTTCGCCGCCGCCAGTTGCTTGATCGCCAGGCCGTAATCCTCCAGCGCTTCACGCACCTGCGCCTCGTTGGCGTTTTCCAGATAAAGGTTGAGCGGGGTCATCCGCCGTTCGGTCCAGCAGTGCCGGATCAGCACCGTGTCGCCTTCTACCGACACCGTTGATGGCGCCACGTCCAGCAGTTCTTCAAGACACGCCGGATCGAATTTACTCAGTGGAAAGCGAAAATCGGCGAACTCCTGGGTATCGGCCATGCGCCCGACCCGGTCGACGCTTTTCACCAGTCGATACTTCTCGATCACCGTGGCGCGATCGACGTTTTTCGACGGCGAGAAACGGTCCTTGATGATTTTGAAAACGGTGTTGAAACCCGGCAGGGTGAACACGCTCATGACCATGCCGCGCACGCCCGGCGCCATTATGAACTGGTCATCGGTGTTGGCCAGATGATTGATCAGCGCGCGGTAGAACTCGGACTTGCCGTGCTTGTAGAAACCGATCGAGGTGTACAGCTCGGCGATGTGCTTGCCCGGCAGGATCCGCCGCAGGAAACCGATGAACTCCGCTGGCACCGGCACGTCGACCATGAAGTACGAACGGGTGAACGAAAAAATGATCGACACATCGGCTTCGTCAGTGATCAGCGCATCGATCTGGATCCCGCGCCCTTCCCGGTGCAGCAGCGGAATCACCAGCGGCCATTGCTCGTCGCGGGTATAGATGCGGCCAACCAGGTAGGCACCCTTGTTGCGGTACAGCACCGAGGAAAACAGCTCGACGCTCAGCTCCGGATCCTTGCACACCCAGTCCGGCAAGTTCTCGCGCAGTTGCGCTTCGAGGCGGCGCAGGTCGCCCGGCAGATCGGCGTAGTCCTCGCTGAAACGGTAGTCGGCAAAAATGCTCGCGAGCATCCCCGACAACTGGCCTTGCGGTTTGTAGGTGCGGGTTTGCGCGGCGCGGGCACGGCGCAGGCTCGGGCGGGTGGTATGGATGAACATGCAGCCGTCGCTGATCAGGTCGTGGCTGAACAGTCCGCAGAAAATCGAGTTGTACCATGTCTCGGACAGCTCATCGTCGAAGCGCAGGTCGATGACGCTGATGTAGGCGCTTTTCACCAGCGGCCAGCAACTGACATTCATCAGCGTTTCGTCGTCGAAGTATTCGCGCAGACGGGCGATGGTTTCGCTGACCTTTTCTTCGTAGAGATTGATCCGCGCCGCCGACGCCGTTTGCGTCTCCTGCCAGCGCGCCTGCTCGAAGCGCTCCCGGGCGCCGTCGGTGATCCGTCGGAAATGCTCGCGGTAATCGTCAAAGCCATCGAGGATCATGCGGGCGATGTCGGTGGCTGGCCATTGCTGCGGCATAGATAAGACCTCGGCGTGCGTGGGGAAATCTGTGCCTGAGCTTAGCCACGCAAGCGTGTGCGCGTGAAGTGCAATTTCTGCCAAAACCGCGTCAGGGTTGTACGGCGACACAGTTTTTAGCAAAGTTTTTTTAATCGACCGTTCGGTCAGTTAATCACCTTGACGGTCCTTCTTGCCGCCCTGCCCGAGCCCGCGAATTCTATGGGCTTCGGATCCAATACCTGACAAACGCGTCTAGTCCGTGGCTTTGCTGCGGCAGCACAGAGTGCCAGCGACGACTCCAGATTGGTCTTACCAAAATAGTGGCACTTTGATATACAGCCCGCCATTACCCGCCTCATAACAAGATCCTCGCTCACGAGGACGACCTCCCCTCAAAGATCAAGGAGCACACCGATGTCTATCCGGAATCTGCGCATAGGTTTGCGCGCCAGTTTGAGTTTTGCCATTTTGGCCGTTCTGCTGGTGGTGGTTGGCCTGTTCGGGCTCGGCCAGATGAAAACCCTGCGCGAAAGTGCAGCGGTAATCGAAGAATCGTGGATGCCGAGCATCGAGAGTATCCATGACGCGGCGGCGAACATCGCCAGCATCCGTCTCGAATCCCTGCGTCTGATCACCAACAGCCAACCCGCGGTGCGCGACAGAAGCAAAGGCATCCTCAAGGCGCAGCGTGAGGAGTTGCTCAAGCGCCTCAACGATCACAAAGCCTTGATTGCCAGTGATCAGGAACAGGCGATGCTCGACGGCCTGAACGTGGCCACGGGCAAATACCTCAGCATTCTCGATCAGATCATCAGCCAGATCGAAACCGGTCAGAACGAACAGGCTGCCAATCGCTTGAGCAATGAACTGGCACCGCAGGGCACTGTGCTCGACAAGACGCTGGAGCAGATGATCACCCTCAATCAACAAGGGGCCGACGCCGCCGCCGATGCCGCCGCTGCCATGTATCAACGGGCATTGTGGATCGTGGCGACGATCATCGTGGTCGCTCTGATTGCCACCCTGCTGTTGGCCTGGCAACTGACGCGCAGCATCACCACCCCGATCAATCAGGCGCTGAATGTGGCACGGCGCATTGCTGCCGGTGATCTCAGCGGCCAGATCGTCAGCACCGGTAAGGATGAGGCGTCGCAGTTGCTCGACGCCTTGGCCGAGATGCAGGGCAATCTGCGCTCGACCATTCGCGGTATCAGCGAATCGGCGCAGCAATTGGCATCCGCTGCCGAGGAAATGAGTTCGGTGATGGAGCAAAGCACTCGCGGCCTGCAACAGCAGAATGATCAGATCGAACAAGCCGCCACGGCGGTCACCGAGATGAGCACAGCAGTGGATGAAGTTGCAGCCAACGCCGTGTCCAGCGCCGAAGCATCTGCCGCGTCCAACGAAGACAGCAAGCACGGCCATGTGCAGGTCAGCGAAACCATCAGTTCGATTCAGGAGCTGGTCGATGCGGTACTCGGTGCTTCCGCACAAGCCGAGGGCCTGGCCACGCAGGCGCAGGACATCAGCAAAGTGCTGGAGGTGATTCGCGGGATCGCCGGGCAGACCAATCTGCTGGCGCTCAATGCGGCGATCGAAGCGGCCCGCGCCGGTGAGGCCGGGCGCGGTTTTGCCGTGGTCGCCGACGAAGTGCGCTCGCTGGCACAACGCACGCAGAATTCCACGGAAGAAATCGAGCTGATGATCAGCAGCATCCAGCAAGGCACCGGTGCAACCGTTGGCGCTTTGCAGAGCAGTGCCGAGCAGGCCGGCCAGACCTTGCGCCGCGCCAACAGCGCCGGTCAGGCGCTGGAGAAAATCACCGCGTCGATCTCGCAGATCAACCAACGCAACCTGGTGATCGCCAGCGCGGCCGAGCAACAGGCTTTGGTCGCTCGCGAGGTCGATCAGAATCTGGTGACCATCCGTGATCTCTCGACCCAGACCGCCGCTGGCGCCACTCAGACCTCGGCTGCAAGCCAGGAACTGTCGCGTCTGGCCGTCGACCTGAACGGGCTGGTGACACGCTTTGTGATCTGAGCGGAGAGTTGAATGCCCGAATAGCGGTTGCCTTCGTCAGGGCGCTCGGCAACACTCTCGTCCCGATCAAGGAAGGAGACCCGCCGTGAGCCCTGTCGATATTTTCCGTATGTTGTCGCTGGCGGCCATCTGGGGCGCAAGTTTTCTGTTCATGCGCATTATTGCGCCGGTGATCGGCACGGTCCCGACCGGTTTCTTTCGCGTATCGATTGCAGCCGTTGGCCTGTTGGTGATCCTCGGGCTGATGCGCGTGCGCTGGGATTTCAAAGGCAAACTGAAAACCGTGATGCTGCTGGGCGTCATCAACTCGGGGATTCCGGCGACGCTGTATTCGGTCGCGGCCCAGGTGTTGCCGGCCGGTTATTCGGCGATCTTCAACGCCACCACGCCGCTGATGGGCGTGCTGATTGGCGGGTTGTTTTTCAGTGAAAAACTCACTGCTGCCAAACTGGGTGGGGTGTTCCTCGGCCTGTTTGGCGTTGGCGTACTGACCCGCGCAGGCCCCGTGGCGTTCGATCTGCAATTATTGATGGGCGCCCTCGCCTGCCTGCTGGCGACCACCTGTTATGGTTTTGCCGGTTTCCTCGCGCGGCGCTGGCTGGATCAGGCCGGCGGGCTGGACAGTCGTCTGTCGGCGCTGGGCAGCATGCTTGGTGCGACGTTGTTCCTGTTGCCGCTGTTCGGCTATAGCGTGATCACCGCGCCGCCGGTCAGTTGGGGTGGCTGGAATGTCTGGCTGTCGCTGTTGGGCCTGGGTCTGGGCTGCACGGCGTTTGCCTACATCATTTACTTCCGCCTGCTCAGCTCGATCGGTCCGGTGAAGTCGATGACCGTGACCTTCATGATTCCGCCGTTCGGGGTGTTGTGGGGGGCGTTGTTGCTGGATGAGCCGTTATCGATGGCGCACATTTATGGCGGGGTATTGATTGCGCTGGCGTTGTGGCTGGTGTTGAAGCCGGCGGTGGTGAAACCGGCTGAGGTGCCGGCCCGATAAATTTGTGCTGTTGCCAAAAAGGCTATCGCGAGCAGGCTCATTCCTACAGTTGGAATGCGTTCCCCTGCAGGAGTGAGCCTGCTCGCGATCGGCGGCCTAAAAGCCGCCACCTGACGATCTGTTACCTCCTTTCACGAAACACAAATGCCAGGCCGACCACAATCAACAGCATCCCCAGCACGCTCAACGCCGCCAGGCGATTGCCGAAAATCAGATAGTCCATCACTGCCGTCACCGCCGGCACCAGGTAGAACAGACTGGTGACATTCACCAGATTGCCCTGCGCGATCAGCCGATACAGCAACAACGTCGCCAGCACCGAGACCACCAGCCCCATCCACAACACCGGCACGATAAAACCGGTGCTGTGTTCAAAGTGGAACGGCTGAAACGGCACGAAAATCCCGCACAACAACAGCCCGGCCAGATACTGCACTGGCAGTGTGCCGAGGGGATTTTCGGTGATGCGCTTCTGCATGATCGAGCCCAGCGTCATGCTCGCCAGCGCCAGCAGACCAAACAGCATCCCCGCCCAGGACATCCCGGCCAGACCGATGCCTTGGTAAACCACCATGATCAGCCCCGCCAACCCCAAGCCAAGACCGAACATCCGGCTCGCGGAGCGCTGCCGCTCCATCAAGACCACGGTGAGAATCGGCTGTACGCCCATGATGGTCGCCATCATCCCCGGGGTGACTTTGGTGTTGAGCGCCAGCAGATAGAAAATCTGATAAGCCCCCAATAACACCACGCCGGTGGCGATCGCAAACAGCATCGGCCGTCCACCCTTGGGCAACTTCAGTTTGAGCAGCGGCGCCAACAGCAGAAGCCCACACAGGGCAATCACAAAGCGAATCAGCAGAAAGGCAAACGGTGAAGCATGGGCCAGGCCCCATTTGGAGAAGATCGCCCCGCTGCTCCACAGCAGAACGAACAGGCTCGTGGACGCGGCCGCGAGCGCGGACTTTTTCGAAAGGACAAACATGAATACCACCTGTAGTCAGGCAAGAAGCCAACTCAGCCGAAGCTGAAATTCAGTAGGTTTTTCTGGCGGGCGACAGGACTCAGCAGAAAGTGCTGATCAGCCCGAAACGCCAACGCCCGGCGGTGATACGACTGCGCACACCGGCGTGCTACTGACAGGTGGAGGGTAATGACTGATCTGCTTGGGCTGCTGATTCCCGCACGGCACGACGCCAGCGTTGACCGCTGAATCGACTACCGCGTTGATGAGGGATGCAGGCATTTGGGCAGATCTTTTTTGAAGGGGTTGGAGCGAGAGCCTTACGGCTCACGAGCGCCGACTATAACCAGCGTGGGACATGGATTGCAATGATTTGGACAAAGGGCCAGTAGCGACGGATGCATGAGAGCTGAATAGGCTGTTGAGCAACGGCTACACCTATCGATGGGGAGACATGGAATGCTCGAAATCATATGCCAAGGGAACGGAGTTATCTGCGCTATCAGTTGTATCGGTCAGAGGCGAGAAAGGCGGCTAGTATCACCACCAAGAAAATGCTTTTTCATGAGGGAGCAGACTTTTCGAAAGTACGCTTCGAAGCCATCGATGCTCAGGCAATGAGTGCTTTTGAGCTTTGGGATAACCCGCATTTTTCCTGGGGAGATGTCGTCACCTGGAAGGCCCGAGAACCCTTGTCTCTGGATGTCGCGATCTGGTTTGAACAAGAGCTCTGCGGGCTGTGTTTTGTCATTCCAAACAATAGCCGTCAGCGGATTCGAATCGTGCGGCTAGAGGGAAGGCCAAGGGAAGCGCATCCACTTAAAAACCGTATCGCGGCGTTGGCGATGCTGGCCATTGACGAATTTGCCCAAATTATTGGCAGCAGATTGATTGAAGTTCAGGAGCCCATGCAAGGAGCCATTCCGAAATATAGACAGCTCGGCTTCACATTTGATTTGGATGGCCGGCTTGTGCTCGCAGTGGAGGGTAAAGTATTGTGAAAACTGTTCAATTAATGATCAGCGAGGGCAAAAAAATGCGTAAGGTTGTTAAACGACCCCCCTCGAAAAAGGGATCACGCAAAGCCGATGAAAAGCTGGGGGATTTAGTGTTATCCACCAACCAGCAACGATTTCTGCAAGTTCTTGTCGATGGCATTGACGTAGATGAACCCAACGTTCTCGCTGGACGGCGCTGATTCGCAGGCAATAAAAAACCGCTCACAAGGAGCGGTTTTTTTTTACAACATCCAGCCTCAACCAAACAGCCAATACCCCAACAACGTCAACACCAACACCGCCAGCACCGGCCGCATCACGCGGTAGGCCTTCGGATGACGGCGTTTCCACTGTTTAACCACGCCGCTGAACTTGTCGCTGAAGTTCTTGCTCCAGGCGTAGGCCTGGTTGATCCCACCGACGCGTTCGTCATCAAGGTTCTGCGGTGCGGTGGCACGGCCAAGCCAGGCGCTGATCGCGCGGTTGATGCGAGTCATGAGGCGGTTGCTCAGCGGACGCTCGACGTCGCAGAACAGGATGACGCGGGTTTGGTCGGTTTCATTCTTGACCCAGTGCACGTAAGTCTCGTCGAACATCACGTCTTCACCGTCGCGCCAGGCGTATACCTGACCGTCGACAAAGATCCGGCAATCGTCGGAGTTCGGCGTCGACAAGCCGAGGTGATAACGCAGGGAACCGGCGAACGGATCACGGTGCGGATTGAGGTGGCTGCCACCCGGCAACAACGCGAACATCGCGCCTTTGACGTTGGGAATCGCACTGACCAGCGCCACGGTTTTCGGGCACAGGGTTTCGGCGGAAGGCAATGGCTTGTCGTACCACTTGAGGTAGAAACGCTTCCAGCCCTTCTTGAAGAACGAGCCGAAACCGGCGTCGTTGTTCTTTTCCGCCGCACGAATATAGCCCTCGTCGAACAAATGCATGGCTTCGTCGCGAATGGTTTCCCAATTGTCGCGCAGCACGTCCAGTTCCGGAAATTTGCTGCGATCCAGGTACGGCTTGGACGGCACGCCGGAGAACAGGTACATCAAAGCGTTGTACGGGGCGAACAGCGCCGAGTGGTTGACGAACTGGCGCAGAACCGGCAAACGCGCCTTGCCGCGCAAATGCACATAGAGGATGCTGCCCACAAACAGCAGCAACACCAACACCTTGGCGGCTAACGAAAAGGTCATCAACGACTCCTTGAATAAAGACAACGCTGCGCAATGCCCTTTTACCCGGCATGGCAGCCGGCCATGATAAACACTACCGGCGCCGGGCAAAACCCGCCTTACACAAGATTCAGTGTTAAGAATTGCGCAACAAAGCATTTATTAGCATAACGATCCTGAACCCCGGCTGATCTGAATCAATTCGCTTACTGCTGATTCTCCTGTTCGGTAAACAGATCGCTGAACAGCATGCTCGACAGATAACGCTCGCCGGAGTCCGGCAGAATCACGACGATGGTCTTGCCCTGCATCTCCGGCGTCTCTGCCAGCCGCACCGCGACTGCCATCGCGGCACCACAGGAGATGCCGCACAAAATCCCCTCTTCCTGCATCAAGCGCAGCGCCATGGCCTTGGACTCTTCGTCGGTGACCTGCTCGACCCGGTCGACCATCGACAGGTCCAGGTTCTTCGGCACGAAACCGGCGCCAATCCCCTGAATCTTGTGCGGGCTCGGCTTGATCTCTTCGCCCGCCAGCGCCTGGCTGATCACCGGCGAGGAGACGGGCTCCACTGCCACGGACAGAATTGGTTTGCCCTGGGTATTCTTGATATATCGCGAAACGCCGGTGATGGTTCCGCCGGTGCCGACGCCTGCCACGAGTACATCAACAGCGCCGTCGGTGTCGTTCCAGATTTCCGGACCGGTGGTTTTTTCGTGAATCGCCGGGTTGGCCGGATTGTCGAACTGCGATGGCATGAAGAACTTGTCAGCATCGCTGGCAACGATTTCGGCCGCCTTCTCGATTGCGCCTTTCATGCCCTTGGCCGGCTCGGTCAAGACCAGTTCGGCGCCCAGAGCCTTGAGGACTTTACGACGCTCGATACTCATCGAGGCCGGCATGGTCAGCATCAACTTGTAACCTCGAGCCGCGGCGACGAAGGCCAGGCCGATCCCCGTGTTACCCGACGTCGGCTCGACAATGGTCATGCCCGGCTTGAGTTTGCCGCTGCTTTCGGCGTCCCAGATCATGTTGGCGCCGATCCGGCACTTGACCGAGTACCCGGGGTTGCGCCCCTCGATCTTGGCCAGGATGGTCACACCGCGCGGCGCAATACGGTTGATCTGCACCAGCGGCGTATTACCGATGGAATGGGCGTTGTCAGCAAAAATACGGCTCATGGCTGGGTCCTTATGCAGCATTGAATTCAGCCTTCCAAGGTATGCCTGTTGCCTGGCGCAGTCCAGTCGGGTCGAACGTCTGCGCGGCGTAACAGTCAATCGCTTACATCGTCAGGGAATTGCCGTCATGAAGCGTCGCTACAGTTGGCCACTAGGGATTTTCGTCGTCATCGTTGTGTTGCTGATCGCGCTGCACATCGCCCTGCCCTACATGGTGCGCGACTACCTGAACGGCAAACTGGCGGACATGGGTGACTATCGGGGCCAGATCACTGATGTCGATCTTGCCCTATGGCGCGGCGCCTACAAGATCAATGGGCTGAAGATCGTCAAGGTCGACGGCAAGGTACCGGTACCGTTCGTCAATGCACCGCTGATCGATCTGGCGGTCAGTTGGCATTCGCTGTGGTACGACCATGCTGTTGTAGCGCAGGTCAAATTCGTCAAACCTGAAGTCAACTTCGTCGATGGCGGTGCCAATAAGCAGAACTCTCAAACCGGTCAAGGCACCGACTGGCGCGCGCAACTGGGCAAATTGCTGCCGATCACCCTCGACGAGGTCCAGATTCATGAGGGCAAAATCACCTTCCGCAATTTCAACTCCAAACCACCGGTCAACATGAACGCCACCAACGTCGAGGCCAGCATCTACAACCTGACCAACGTGGTCGACAAGCAGGGCAAACGTGACGCCCGTTTCGAGGGCAAAGCGCTTTTGCTCGGGCATGCCCCACTGGAAACCACTGCTACCTTCGACCCGCTGAGCAATTTCGAAGACTTCCAGTTCCGCCTGCGAGCCAAAGACATCGAACTCAAAAGCATGAACGACTTCGCCTCGGCTTACGGCAAGTTCGACTTCAACGCCGGCCACGGTGACGTGGTGATCGAAGCCCAGGCCAAAAAGGCGCAAGTCAACGGCTATATCAAACCGCTGCTGCGTGACGTCGAAGTGTTCAACTGGCAGCAAGATGTGGAAAACAAGAACAAGAGCATCTTCCGCTCAGTCTGGGAGGCACTGGTGGGCGGCACGGAAACCGTGCTGAAGAACCAGGCGAAAAACCAGTTCGCCACCAAGGTCGAACTCAGCGGCAACGTCCACCAGCAAAATATCAGCGCATTCGAAGCGTTTTTGCAGATTTTGCGTAATGGTTTCGTACAGGCGTTCAACGCGCGGTATGAGCGGCCTAAGCCGGATGCTGGTTAGGTTTTGCGGTTGACGATATAGCGACCCGACTCCTCTGCAGCCATTGTTGAGTTTTGTTGCAGTGAATCCCAGCCCAGGCAAGCCAGCGCCAGTGAACGTGGGACTGCCTCGCGCCCACTACTGTAGCGACTGATGCTACGAGCGCTGACACCCAGCGCTTCGGCAGCCTGATTAAGAGACAGTCCCGTTCGGGCGCGCCAGTCGATAAAGATTCGCGTGTTTTCATCGGCTGCGTTTTGAGCCAGCGCATCCATGTAAAGTGTGTCTGCACCAATCTGTATATCGGGTTCAAGCCATTCGACAGTCCAGCCGTAGTCGTCCAATGTTGCGGTCAAAAACACTTTGGGATCGAGCAATGGCTGCAGCCCTGGATAAGCTTTAATATCCCGGCAGAGATCAAGTGTCAGTTCCTGTCCATCAATAAAGGTCAGTGCCAATCGAAAGTCTGACAGTGCCTGCACTGCTGACAGGCGAGGCCTTTTCATGGGTAACATCGTTTCCAGTCCTCCAATAGTTGCGCTTGATGAGCCGAGACCCACGCCAGCGCTTCCTTGATAATCAGTGGCGGCGCCTTGCCCCTCATCACCTCAATGGTTTCAAGGCTCAGCATCACCTCCACGCCGCCACCGATAAGGTGAACATGGGGCGGCGGGTGATCCTTCTCGCGCAACTGAATGCGGTATTTGTCGCGAAATCGGTATTTAGTCGTCATGCCCGTGAGGCTATCGCCAAATCGGCGATACCTGAATACTGGCCATCGGCCGAGACTGAGTCAACATGTGACGCCCCATTCAGAGACTGAATAAGCCGTCTGCGTTCACAGTCGACCGGCCTGCGCGTTATAGTCGGGCATCCGATTATTTCGCCCCCGCCCTGCCCGTTCAGGTCGGCGTTACCGTTCGAGGATTAGCAGATGAAGTTCGAAGGCACCCAGGCCTACGTCGCCACCGATGACCTGAAGCTGGCGGTCAACGCCGCCATCACTCTGGAGCGGCCGCTGCTGGTCAAGGGCGAGCCGGGCACCGGCAAGACCATGCTCGCCGAGCAACTGGCCGAATCGTTCGGCGCCAAGTTGATCACCTGGCACATCAAATCCACTACCAAGGCCCATCAGGGCCTGTACGAATACGATGCCGTCAGCCGCCTGCGCGACTCGCAACTGGGTAATGAAAAAGTCCACGATGTGCGTAACTACCTGAAGAAAGGCAAGCTCTGGGAGGCGTTCGAGTCCGAAGAGCGGGTCATTCTGTTGATCGACGAAATCGACAAGGCCGACATCGAGTTCCCCAACGACTTGCTGCAAGAACTCGACAAGATGGAGTTCTACGTTTACGAGATCGACGAGACCATCAAGGCCAAGAAGCGCCCGATCATCATCATTACCTCCAACAACGAGAAAGAGCTGCCGGACGCCTTCCTGCGCCGCTGCTTCTTCCATTACATCGCTTTCCCCGACCGTACCACCCTGCAAAAAATCGTCGACGTGCACTACCCCGACATCAAGAAGGATCTGGTCAGCGAAGCGCTGGACGTGTTCTTCGACGTGCGCAAGGTGCCTGGCCTGAAGAAGAAGCCGTCGACCTCGGAGCTGGTCGACTGGCTGAAGCTGCTGATGGCCGACAACATCGGCGAAGCGGTGCTGCGCGAACGCGACCCGACCAAGGCGATTCCGCCGCTGGCCGGTGCTTTGGTCAAGAACGAACAGGACGTGCAATTGCTTGAACGCCTGGCGTTCATGAGCCGTCGCGGCACCCGCTAAGAGGCTGCTGCCATGTTGCTCAACCTGTTCAATGAAATGCGTGCTGCCAAGGTGCCGGTGTCGGTGCGCGAGCTGCTCGACCTGATCAACGCGTTGAAACAGCGCGTGACCTTCGCCGACATGGACGAGTTCTATTACTTGTCGCGGGCGATTCTGGTGAAGGACGAACGCCATTTCGACAAGTTCGACCGCGCGTTCGGCGCCTACTTCAATGGCCTGGAAAAGCTCGACGATCATCTGCAGGCGCTAATTCCCGAAGACTGGCTGCGCAAGGAATTCGAGCGCTCATTGAGCGACGAAGAGCGCGCGCAGATCCAGTCCCTCGGTGGCCTGGACAAACTGATCGAAGAATTCAAGAAGCGTCTGGAAGAACAGAAGGAACGCCATGCCGGCGGCAACAAGTGGATTGGCACCGGCGGCACCAGCCCGTTCGGCTCCGGTGGCTTCAACCCGGAAGGCATCCGGGTCGGCGATGCCGGCAAACGCCAAGGCAAAGCGGTCAAGGTTTGGGATCAGCGCGAGTACAAGAACCTCGATGACTCGGTGGAACTGGGCACGCGCAACATCAAAGTCGCCCTGCGCCGCTTGCGTAAATTCGCCCGTCAAGGCGCAGCGGAAGAGCTGGATATTGACGGCACCATCGATCACACCGCCAAGGACGCCGGTCTGCTGAATATCCAGATGCGTCCCGAACGACGTAACACAGTGAAGCTGTTGCTGCTGTTCGACATCGGCGGTTCGATGGACGCCCACGTGAAGATCTGCGAGGAGCTGTTCTCGGCCTGCAAGACCGAGTTCAAGCATCTGGAGTACTTCTACTTCCACAATTTCGTTTACGAATCGGTGTGGAAGAACAACATGCGCCGCACCTCGGAGCGCACGTCCACCCAGGACCTGCTGCACAAGTACGGCGCCGACTATAAGGTGATTTTCATCGGGGACGCCGCCATGGCGCCATATGAAATCACTCAGGCTGGCGGCAGCGTCGAGCACTGGAACGAAGAGCCGGGTTACGTGTGGATGCAGCGCTTCATGGAGAAGTACAAGAAGCTCATCTGGATCAACCCGTATCCAAAAGACACCTGGGGCTACACCTCGTCGACCAACATCGTGCGGGATCTGATCGAGGATCAGATGTATCCGTTGACGTTGCGCGGACTTGAGGAAGGGATGCGGTTTTTGTCGAAATAGATTTACATCAGCCGTGTTTTTCATCGCAAAAAGGCGAGCAGCATGCCGCTGCTCGCCTCTTGAGTCCGTGGCCAATCTGTTTACCAGCCTGTTGCCAGATAGGCCTTGCACAGTTCGCTCACGAAATAAGTATTATCGTTTGTCATGGCAGGACCTGCAGCAGTCTGCGGTACCGGTGTTTGTCTGCGTCGATTTTCTTTACGTCGTTTCTTTTTCCCCCGAACATCGATACTCGGCCCGAAAATATCGATCAAGATCGCTTCAGAGCGTTTCTTTTCTTCTTCCGTTTCAGGCGTGAAGTGCAGCTCCTGGCTCAATTCGCCGTCTGGGTTAAAGAACCGGAACATTACGGCAGTTGCGCCAGCGTCTTCGGTATGCCCCTCGGCCACTAACTCCATCACCTTCCCGGTGGAATCACCCCGAAAATTCCGGTCAAACATCCTGACCAGATCACGGGTTGCTCTGGAAGACATGAACTGATCAAGTTTAGCGATGAGGCCTGGGTCAATACTGTCGCTGACTTTCAGTTTTTGTATTCTGTAGAAGCCCAGTTGCGACTCATAGACTGCTTCAGACTTGCCAGCCTCAAAAAAACCAGCATTGTATTTGTTGCCAATGGCCAGGTTGCTTTCAGTTCCCTGCCCCACTACTTTCAGATAACGCATCTGTAAACTTCCTTGTAAAAGATGAGTGTCAATCGTTGCATCCGTTACTCAAAAACGATGTAGGCCAAATCACTAAAGCATCACGAAACGTCGTGATTCCAAGTACGAACAAGGGTAATTAAAAGTAGGAATCCAGACAGTAAAGAAGTTCCGGCCTTGCGCGAGTTTGCATGCCGTACTTGAGGTGCCAGACAGGCTTTGCGCCTGCTGTTCAATATCGGCAGTTCAAAGGGATGAGGGAAAATAGCCTCGTCCGCCCGAAATGTGCGCGGGCGGGAAAGGGATGTGATTGCTGTCGAAATCACATCCCTTGGCCAACTGAAAGGCTACAGCATGAACACTGTCGCCTTCCAGATTCGCTAAGGGCGACCTTTTTACCAACCCATATGAATATAGTCTTCGCAGAGTTGATTCACAGGATCAACAGGGTCCGCATAGGTCGTACCTCGTCTCCCACGCTCTCGGAGAATATCACGCACACTCGGCAAACAGTTCCATACTGGTGGTACCTGCGGCGGCGGAGTTACCGTCGTTTCGTTGATCATCCGGCCGTCTTCCGCGAAAAAGCGAAATCTCACGTGTGTCGCGAAACCATTCGCGTCGTGCCCACCGGACATCAGTTCCATGGATGTGCCATTCGGGATACCGGGAAGATTGAGTTTGAACACCGTGATCAGATCACTCGTCGCGCGAGACAGCATGAAACTGTCGATTCGTTTGGCTTGTTCTTGATCAATGCCTTCGCCAAAGCGTCCATCTGCCCTGTCAAAGAACTGGATTTCCTCCTCGTAAACGGCTTCGGTTTCTTTCGCATCGTAAAACTTGACAATAAAGCGGCCCTTGCTGAGTTCGCATTCAGAGCTGGCTTGAAACATCACTTTCAGATAACGCATCTGTAAACTTCCTTGTAAAGATGAGCGTCAATCGTCGCATCTCTTTTGCAAAAGCGATGTAAGTCAAATCACTGAAGCGCCATGAAACGTCGTGATTTCGAGTACGAACCAGGGTAATCAAAAGTAGGAATCCAGACAGGCCAGAAGCGTCGACCCTGCGCGAGCCTGCCACTCTTGAAACGCCAGACAGGCTTTGCGCCTGCTGTTGAATATCGTCATGAGGGGAAATAGCCTCGTCCGCCCGGAATGTGCGCGGGCGGGAGGCAGGGATGTGATTGCTGTCGAAATCACATCCCTTGGTCAACTTCAGACTCACTCAAGAGCGAATCATTTTTACCAGCCCATATCAATGAAGGCGTTGCAGAAACGACTCATATCGTGGCCTTCCACCATTACAGCACCGGAAGAGTGCGTAATACCCCATGATTCCTGTCCAGGAACAGGAAAACAAACGGTTGCGACTCCCATTCTAAGAGAATGCAGAGTTACCTTCCCGCTCCTTTGACCTTGCCGAAAGAAGCGCAATTCAAGCTCTAATGCGCCATTCTTGTGGATAACTTCTATGGATTCATGGAAGTTACCGTGATGATGGAACTCAAACATACCGAGCAGATCCTTCGCCGCAGGGGACGCCATAAAACCCTCGAATAGACTGGCTTGCTTTTCATCGACGCCGTTACTGCCCTTTTTCAGCTTATACCCGTGGTCGTCTGCTTCCGCCTCATGGACGACCTCTGTGTTACGAGAATCGTAGAGTCCGAAAACATAAGTGTTGCCCATGTCTTCATCATTTTTTCGTCCTTGTACTGCTACTTTCATATAACGCATCTGTAACTTCCTTGTGAAAGATGAGCAACCATCATTCCATACGGGCCCGGACATTTATGTAGGGGCATGTACTCACGCTAGAGGACGATTCTTGGTGTCGAGTCTGAAAAATGGCTGTTAGCAGTAGGAATTCAGATAATCGATATGCTTTCTCCAAGCCTGCTCTTGCATCACCGGCGTGAAGTGCAGCGAATGTCCAGGCAGGCACTGCGCCAGCCTCGCCAGTGCCAACGGCGTCAACGCCCCCAACCGTGGATAACCACCTATGGTCTGCCGATCATTGAGCAACACAATCGGCTGGCCGTCCGGCGGCACTTGCACCGCACCGAGCGGAATGCCCTCGGAAATCATCGGTGGCCCCTGATAGTGCAAGGCGCAGCCCAACAATCGAATGCCCATGCGATCAGCGCGACTGTCCAGAGCCCAGGTCGTATTGAACAGGTCAAACAGGCTCTGCCCGCTGAACTGGCCGATCTGCGCGCCAAGTACCAGATCCAGAGGAGCAGTCGATTTCAGGTCCGGCCGTAGCGCCAACGGTACCTCCCGCAGCAACTGCGATTCCCCGTGATAACTCAGCGTCGCGTCCTTGGCCAACGGCAGGCCCATGCCGTCCAGCCCGCCGAGTTCTTCGCGCACCACGGTGGCATTGCTGTCCAACACCTTCGGTGCATCAAAACCACCGGGCGCGGCCAGATAAGCCCGGGCCCCCAGCAACGGTTGAGTGAGCTGCAATTTCTGACCTTTGCTCAACTTGAAACTGCGCCACGGCGCCAATGGCTGCCCGTCGATCTGTGCGCCAAGGTCCGCGCCGGCCAACGCCAGCCAACAATCTTCCTCTGCCACCACGGCAAACCCGCCGAGGGTGATTTCGATCACCGTTGCGTCCAGCTGATTACCGAGCAACCAGTTGGCCCAGCTCATCGAACACCAATCCGCTGCACCACCCTGGGTGACGCCCAGATGCCGCACGCCGAAACGTCCCGCATCCTGCAACAGGCACAGCGGTGTACTTGCTTCAATCGTCAGTCGACTCATGCCTGCACCTCCAGTGGCGTGTCGTCGCCGCCCAGATTGACGAACTCGGCATGACTGATCGCTTCGAATCGCACCGTGTCGCCCGGTTGCATCAGGCTGTAGCCATCGCGATGGCGGTCGAACAATTTGGCCGGGGTGCGGCCGATCAGGTTCCAGCCACCGGGTGAGACCACGGGATACGCAGCGGTTTGCCGCTCGGCAATGCCGACGCTGCCGGCAGCGACTTTCTTGCGCGGCGTGTCAAGACGTGGCGCCGCCAGAACCTCTTCCACCAGCCCCATAAAGGCGAACCCCGGCGCAAAGCCAAGCGCGAACACCTGATACTCCCGCGCACTGTGCCGCCGGATGACCTCCGCCACCGCCAGACCGCTGCGCTCGGCGAGCAAGCTCAGCTCAGGGCCAACACTCAAGTCATACCAGACCGGCAGCACATGGCACTGGCCAGCGGTTTGCGCATTCGGTGACAGGTCGATCAACGCTTCGCCGATCAATTCCCGCGCCTGATTCGGGCTCAAAACCGTCAGATCGTAATGCACCATCAATGTCGTATACGACGGCACCAGATCGATCAGTTGCGCACCAAACACCGTACGCAAACGCTCACTGGCAGCGAGCATCCACGGCATGTTGGCTTCAGCGATTTCATCGAACAGACGCACCATCAGGCAATCCAGTGCCACCACTTCAATCCTTGGGTTCATAAGGCACTCTGCTGATTCAAGGCCTCGCGAATGCGCTGCACGGCGGCCACCGAACTGGCGTTGTCGCCATGCACGCAGAGGGTGTTGGCGTGCAGGCGCAAGGCGCTGCCGTCGCTGGCGGTGAGGTTGTCGCCACGGGCGATGATCAACGCTTGTTCGATGATTTTTTCAGGCTCGTGATGCACAGCGCCCGGCAGCTGTCGTGAAACCAGTTTGCCGGCGCTGTCGTAGGCGCGATCGGCGAAGGCTTCGAACCACAGAGTCACACCGTACTCATCGCCGGTCTGCTGCGCGACGGCGTTGTCGCGGGTGGCCATCAGCATCAACGGCAGGCTGCGGTCGTAAGCAGCCACCGCCTGAATCACCGCGCGCAACTGCGCCGGGTTGGCCATCATGTCGTTGTACATCGCGCCGTGAGGTTTGACGTAACTGACCCGGCCGCCCTGCGCCTTGCAGATGCCGTCGAGGGCGCCGATCTGATAATGCAGGATGTCTTGCAGCTCTTGCGCGGAGTACGCCATGGAGCGGCGGCCGAATCCGACCAGATCCTGATAGGCCGGGTGTGCGCCGATCGTTACCCCGTGGCTCAACGCCAGGCTGACGGTCTTGCGCATGATGCTCGGGTCGCCGGCGTGGAAACCACAGGCGACGTTGGCGCAATCGATGAAGGGCATGACCTCGGCATCCAGACCCATGGTCCAGCTGCCGAAACTCTCGCCGATGTCGCAATTCAATAGCAGGCGGCTCACGGTGAACACTCCTGTAGGTGCTTGTCTTTTTATCTGTAGGACTGTGCTGCGCAGGTTATCAGTTACTGCGCGTCCAGTTGCTTGCCACGGGTTTCCGGCAGGCTCAACGCCGCGATAATCACCACGCCGTAAGACACCGCCGCAAAGGCGCCAATGCCTACGCTCAACGGTACTTTCTGGCTAAGCAGACCAATCAGCAGCGGAAACAATGCCGCCAGCGCCCGACCGATGTTGTAGCAAAAGCCCTGCCCCGAGCCACGAATTCGCGTAGGAAACAGTTCAGTCAGAAACGTGCCCATGCCGCTGAAAATCCCCGAGGCGAAGAAGCCCAGCGGGAAGCCCAGCCACAGCATCACGCCGTTGCTCACCGGCAGCTGCGTATAGAGCAGAACGATGGTGAACGAGCCGACCGCGAACAGAATGAAATTCTTTTTCCGCCCCAGCAGGTCAGTCAGATAGGCGCTGATCACGTAACCGACGTAGGAGCCGACAATCACCATCGCCAGATAACCGCCTGTGCCGAGTACGCTCAAACCGCGCTCGTTTTTCAAGAAGGTCGGCAGCCAGGAAGTAATCGCGTAATAGCCGCCCAGCGCGCCAGTGGTCAGCAGCGAAGCGCGGAACGTGGTGAAGAGCATGCCGGGGGCAAAGATCTCGTAGAACTTCGACTGAGTCTCCGGCGTTTGCTGCGCCTTGGCCTCGCGGTAGATCTCCGGATCTTTCACCAATCGACGGACGAAAATCACGAAAATTGCCGGCACGATGCCGAGGATGAACAGTGCCCGCCAGGCATCTTCCGGTGGCAGCACGGAAAACAGCAACGCATACAGAATCGCGGTCAGCCCCCAGCCCAGCGCCCACCCCGATTGCACCATGCCCACCGCTTTGCCACGGTCCTTGGCGCGAATCACCTCGCCGATCAGTACCGCACCGGCGGTCCATTCGCCACCGAAACCGAAGCCCATCAAGGTGCGGGCGATCAACAGTTGTTCGTAGTTTTGCGCGAAACCGCAGAGGAACGTGAAGAAGGCGAACCACAGCACGGTCAGTTGCAGGGTGCGCACGCGACCGATGCGGTCAGAGAGAATCCCGGCAACCCAGCCGCCAATGGCCGAGGCGATCAGCGTGCTGGTGTGTATCAGCCCCGCTTCACCGGTGGTGATGCCCCACATCGCAATCAGTGTCGGCACGACAAAGCTGAGCATTTGCGTGTCCATGCCGTCCAGACCGTAGCCGATCTTGCAGCTCCAGAACGTACGACGCTCCTGCTGGTTGATGTTGCGATACCAGTCGAACGGCCCCGGACGCGCCGTTGCCTTGGGTACTTCTAGGGTGTCGGGAGCACGCATGGCTTATCTCCGCAGGTTTTTTATTGGTCTTGTTCGTAGCCCCGACGACGCCTATCGTGGGGACCGGATGCGTCGATTTTTCGTCGCGCGGCCCTGCTGCGTCCAACGAATAAAAACCCGCCTTAGCCATAAGAAAAATTTGTCACCCGAGCCTTGCCCATGAACCTGAAGTTTCTCGAGACCTTTGTCTGGGTCGCCCGACTGAAGAGTTTTCGCCTGACCGCCGACAAGCTGTTCACCACCCAGGCATCGATTTCCAGCCGCATTGCGGTGCTGGAAGGCGAGCTGGGGGTGAAGCTGTTTTTGCGCGATTCACGCGGTGTCAGCCTGACGCCGGAAGGCCTGAAAGTGCTGGAGTATGCCGAGCAGATGCTTGACACGATGTCGGCACTCAAGCAATCGATCGAAACCCGCTCAAGCAAGGTTGGCCGTGTACGTATCGGCGTGATGGACACAGTGATTCACACCTGGCTCAGCCCGTTGGTAGCGCAGATGACCGATCTGTATCCGCGAGTGGAAATCGAACTGGTAGCGGATACTTCGCTGAACCTCTGCGATCAGTTGCAAAAAGGCTTTCTCGACATCGTTCTGCAAACTGACCTGATCCGCCATGAAAGCGTGCGCAGCCTGGAGTTGGCCAGCCATCCGCTGGGCTGGATCGTCGCAAGCAATTCGATCTACAACCGCGACTACGCCGACCTCAGCGAACTGGCGCAGGAGCGGATCATCACCTATTCGAAAAACTCCCGGCCGCATCAGGACCTGCTGGCGTTGATGCAGGCGAACGGCGTGCTGGCGCCGCGCTTGAATTGCGTGAATTCAGTGTCGGCGATCACGCGGTTGTTGCGCGATGGGTTTGGTATTGGTGTGCTGCCGCCGGTACTGGTGACTGAAGAATTGGCACGGGGGGAATTGACCTTGCTCAACATCGATCAACGACCACCGAATCTGCAGGTGGTGGTCTCGTGGCGGGTGGGCGTTGAGTGGGTCGAGGAGATTGTGACGTTGTGTCAGCAGGTGCTGGAGGGATATTCGCTCAAGGTGGGCACTGACTACATCGCCCTGACACCGTGATCATTCCCACGCAGAGCGTGGGAGCGATCATCAGAGGCCGCGCACGTCGCGGTCTTCGATCGGTCGGCTCTGGCGCAGGCGTCGACCACCGAGAACAACCCAGTCGATCAAACGGAACAGACATTCAATGCCAAACGACAGCAGCAACGCGCCGCTCATGCCCCAGATCATCGCTTCGGGGGTCAGCAGGATCTGATAGCTGTAACCGTTCCAGGTTTCCTTGCGGATATCCGGATCGGCGGCCAGCACCACTTGCAGGAAGCGGATGTACCACGGCCCTTGCATCGCCTGGAACTGCTTGTCCAACGCCACCTGACGCGTGAGCAAGGTGTTCAGACTGTCGGCGTCGCTGCGGAAGATCGGATCTTCACTGGCGCGGTAATGCGCGACCAGCGCCTGCATATCGCCCTTGAAGAACTGCTCGGCAGTACCTTGAAAGCCACGCAAACCGGTCTGCGCCTCGATCAGGTGCGCCTCGACACGTTTGGCGTAATCGTTGATGAACCCCGGCACCTGGACACCGATCAACAGGCCCGCCGCAAACAACACCAGCCGTACATAACTGAGCAACATGGGGTGCAATCCTTTATTCGGTCTTGCCTTGGCTTACGCATTCGCCGCGTCGCCACAGGCTCCATTGGCCCGGTTCGTAGCGGGTCCAGGTTTCGTTTTCGGTCAAAGGCTCGGTGGCGATCACCGTGACCACGTCGTTGGGCGTGGTTTCCGCCTGGAAATCGACGATCACGTCGACATCCTTCAAGCGTGCCGGGCCGAACGGTGCGCGTCGGGTGATCTGTGCGAGTTTGGTCGAGCAATAGCAGAACAGCCAGTCGCCGTCGCTGAGCAGGCAGTTGAACACGCCTTTGCTGCGGTATTCGGCGCACGCGGCGACCAGATCCGGCAGCAGTTCTTCTATATCGACCGGCTCCGGGAATGCTGCACGCACGCGGTTGAGCAAATCGCAGAACGCCGCTTCACTGTCGGTATCGCCGACCGGGCGGTAGAAACTTTTGATCGGGGTGAAATCGGCGAGCTGGCCGTTGTGCGCGAAGCACCAGTTGCGCCCCCAGAGTTCGCGGGCGAACGGATGGGTGTTGGACAGGCAGACTTTACCGACGTTGGCCTGGCGGATGTGGCCGATGACCACTTCGCTTTTGATCGGATAGCGCTGTACCAGATTGGCGACTTCCGACTCGCAACTCGCGGCCGGGTCCTGAAACAGGCGCAAGCCACGGCCTTCATAGAAGGCAATGCCCCAGCCGTCGCGGTGCGGGCCGGTGCGACCGCCGCGCTGCATCAGGCCGGTGAAGCTGAACACGATATCGGTCGGCACGTTGGCACTCATGCCCAGTAATTCACACATGTGCGGACTCTCGGGTTACAGGCGCGGCTCGACCCGCATGCGCTGCGGATTGTTCGGCAGAGGTGGACGACCGTAGCGGTCATCACCGGCACCGCCGAACGGTTGATCATCGTCACGGTCATCGGCGCGGGCTGCGGCTTTGGCGGCTTCTGCCTGTTCACGACGCGCACGGGAAGCACGCTCGATCGGGAAGCGGATCAGCACAAAGATCAGGTAGATGCCGAAAGCGATCATGCTGTACATGAACAGATCGGAAATCGCCCGCCAGGCGTTGTTGCCGACCTTGAAGGCCAGGTCCAGTGCAGTGATGGCAATGGACGGCGCAACCTTGGCTTTCACCGGATCAATGATGGTCGGGCTGAACAGCAACACCGCCATCAGCACGCGCAGCGGTTCGCGCAACCAGCGCCACATCCAGGTAGTCAGGCGCATCCATACCAACAGGCAGCCCACAGCGGCAAAGGCGTAGAGGCCCCAGGCGATCAGATAGTCGTTCTCGGTCATGGTGTCCATGGCAAGGCAGGCAAAGAGGCGCTTATAGTAACGACTTTTCGTCCGTCAGGCTTGTCCCAATAGACACACGACCTGTGGGAGCGAGCCTGCTCGCGAATACGGACTGTCAGTTGAAACATTGTTGTCTGACCCACCGCATTCGCGAGCAAGCTCGCTCCCACAGGGGGCTGCGGCGGTTTCAAGATCCGCGAAAAACCCTATTCCGAACTTTGTCCGAGAGCCATCCATGCCCCAATCCGCCAACGTCATCAGTGCCCCGATTGCCCACAAGGCTGCCGGCGCCGACCCGTATGCCTGGCTGCAGGAGCGCGACACCGACGCGGTGCTCGATTACCTCAAGGCCGAAAACGCCTACCAGGAAGCGCAAACCGCCGATCAGGCTGAATTGCGTGAAACCCTGTTCGAAGAGATCAAGGGCCGGATTCTCGAAACCGACCTGTCCCTGCCTTCGCCGTGGGGGCCGTACCTGTATTACACGCGCACCACGGCGGGCGACGAATACGCGAGGCATTACCGCTGCCCGCGTCCGGCCGATGACAGCCTGAACCTCGACGAAAGCCGCGAACAATTGCTGCTCGACCCGAATGAACTGGCCAACGGCGGATTCTTCTCGCTCGGTGCCTTCAGCATCAGCCCGGATCATCAGCGGCTGGCCTACAGCGTCGATGCCTCAGGCGACGAGATCTACACGTTGTTCGTCAAGGAACTGGCCAACGACAAAGTCAGCGAACTGGAATTCGAAGACTGCGACGGCAGCATGACCTGGGCCAATGACAGCCTGACCCTGTTTTTCGGCGTGCTCGACGACACCCACCGCCCGCACAAACTGTTCCGCTATCGCCTCGACGGCACCGCCGCCGAAGAAGTTTTCCACGAGGCAGACGGGCGTTTCTTCCTGCATTGCTACCGCTCCAGCTCCGAGCAGCAATTGCTGCTGTCGCTGGGCAGCAAGACCACCAGCGAAGTCTGGGCGCTCGATGCCAATCAGCCGCACCAGCCCTTCACTTGCCTGGCGCCACGGGTCGAAGATCATGAATACGATGTCGATCACGGTCTGCTCGATGGCGTGTGGACATGGTTTATCCGCACCAACCGTGACGGCATCAACTACGCCCTGTATCAGGCGCCGGACACCGGCACCGCGCCGACCGAAGCCGACTGGCAGAACCTGATCCCCCACAGCGACACAGTCATGCTTGATGGCGTCAGCCTCAACACCGAGGCGATGACCCTGAGCCTGCGCGAAGGTGGCCTGCCGATCATCGAAGTTCACCCACACGGTCTGGCGCCGTATCGCGTGCAATTACCGGACGCGGCCTACAGCCTGTATGTGCAAAACAGCCTGGAGTTTGAAAGCGACCGCATTCGCCTGCGTTACGAGGCGTTGAACCGCCCGGCGCAGGTTCGCCAACTGATCCTCGCCAGCGGCGAACAAACGGTTTTGAAAGAAACCCCGGTGCTCGGCCCGTTCGACGCCGACGCTTACGTCAGCCAGCGCCTGTGGGCGACCGCGCCTGACGGTACGCAGGTGCCGATCAGTCTGGTGATGAAGCGCGAAATGGTCGGCCAAGCGGTGCCGCTGTATCTCTACGGTTACGGCGCTTACGGTTCGAGCCTTGATCCGTGGTTCTCCCACGCCCGTCTGAGCCTCTTGGATCGCGGCATGGCCTTCGCCATCGCCCATGTGCGCGGCGGCGGTGAACTGGGCGAGGCCTGGTATCGCGCCGGCAAGCAGGAACACAAGCACAACACCTTCAGCGACTTCATTGCCTGCGCCGAGTTCTTGATCCTCAACGGCATCACCACGGCCGAAAAACTGGCGATCAGCGGTGGCAGCGCCGGTGGTTTGCTGATCGGTGCCGTGCTTAACCAGCGTCCGGATCTGTTCGCCGTGGCGATTGCCGAAGTGCCCTTCGTCGACGTGCTCAACACCATGCTCGACCCGGATCTGCCGCTGACCGTCACCGAGTACGACGAGTGGGGCAATCCCGAGGAGCCGGAGGTTTACGAGCGAATCAAGGCTTACGCGCCGTACGAAAACGTCAGCGCGCAGGATTATCCGGCGACGCTGGTGATTGCCGGCTACAACGACAGCCGAGTGCAGTACTGGGAAGCGGCCAAGTGGGTGGCGAAATTGCGCGCGACCAAGACCGATGACAATTTGCTGCTGCTCAAGACCGAATTGGGCGCCGGGCATGGCGGGATGAGCGGGCGCTATCAGGGATTACGTGACGTAGCGCTCGAATACGCATTTGTTTTCAAGGTTTTGGGCCTGGCCTGAGGAACTCCGTCGGTCACTTGGGTCTTAATTGCAGACCCGAGAGGCCGATACCCCACAGATCCCCTGTAGGAGCTGCCGAAGGCTGTGATCTTTTGATTTTGATTTTTTCAAAGGCAAGATCAAAAGATCGCAGCCTTCGGCAGCTCCTACACGGAGACCGTGTGAAGCCTGAAACAGTAAAAACAAAAAGACCGTGACGACATGTCAGAACCGACCTTACTGAACAACGAAATCCGCGACTGGCTGATGGACTGTGGCCTGTTCGATCAATTGCAGCTGGCCGACTTTGCGGCCGCTTCCGGCTACTTCAGCATCAGCACCGTGGCCGAAGGCGAGGCGATTTTCCGTGAGGGCGATGCCGGCAGTTTCATGTGCATCCTCCACACCGGCCAGGTCGCCGTGCAGAAAACCGGGCCCGACGGTCAGGTGATCACCATGGCCACCTTGCGCAGCGGTCGGGCGTTCGGCGAAATGGCCGTGCTCGATGGTGAACGCCGCTCGGCCACCTGCGTGGCAGCGACGAACTGCCAACTGCTGAACCTCGGCAAAGACTCGCTGGAAAAAATGCTCAACGACGCGCCGAAGATCGCCGCGAAGATCATCCGCGCCCTTGCCGTTTCCCTGTCGAAACGCCTGCGCATGGCCGACGGCCAATTGGCCGCGCAGCAGGTTTAACCGCCGGGGGATTTCGCCTTGGTTCCGTTCGGCTCAATGCCCGGCACCGGCTGATCCTTGCTCGGCGGACTGGGCATTTCGATCGGCACCAGCGGCGGACTGCCACTGCCGGCGCCGGACTTGGGAATGTTGATCGGCGTGATCTGCGGGTACGGCGTCGGTGTCGCTGTGCCGGGCGAGCCGGGTTGCGGCGCCGGGCTGATCGGAATGGCCTGTTGCGCCTGCACTGCAGTAATCGAGAGCACGGCCAGGGCAATGACCGTTAGAATGGTGCGCTTCATCAAGGGCTCCGTTTGGCCTCTAGTCTGCGCTCAGGCTACTCCCAACGGGCCTGCTTGCCTTCCCCCTTGTAGAGATTTCCATGAAACGTTTCGTTCTGCTCGACACCACCCCGATCCCTGAAAGCGGCGGTGCCCTGTGCCTGTTCGAGTATGGCGAAGACTTCGTCATCAAGATCCAGGGCGGCGACGGCGGGCAATTGATGAACACGCGCATGCACGGTTCCGAAGATGCGCTGGCCGAAATTCCGTGTCGCAAGGTCGCTGGCCGGCCGGATTCGCGGGTGCTGATCGGTGGTCTGGGCATGGGCTTCACCCTCGCCTCGGCGCTCAAGCATCTGGGCAAGACCGCTGAAGTGGTGGTCGCGGAACTGGTGCCCGGCGTGGTGGAGTGGAACCGTGGCCCGCTCGGCGAGAAGTCCGGTCGGCCGCTGCTCGATCCGCGCACGGTGATCCGTCAGGAAGATGTGGCCAAGGTCCTGCAAAGCGAGCCGAACGGTTTCGACGCGATCATGCTCGACGTCGACAACGGCCCCGAAGGCCTGACGCAGAAGGCCAACAGCTGGCTGTACTCCGCCGCTGGTCTGAATGCCTGTGCCAAAGCATTGCGACCGAAAGGTGTGCTGGCGGTGTGGTCGGCCAGCGCCGATCGGCTGTTTTCCGACAAATTGAAGAAGGCCGGTTTCAAGGCCGAAGAAGTCCAGGTCTTCGCCCACGGCAACAAGGGCACGCGCCACACGATCTGGATTGCCGAGAAGCTCAAGGGCTGAGCTAAACTCTGCGCATAACCGTCATTAGTCTTCTACAAAGGTGAACCCATGAGTTCGTCCACCCCAACCAACACGTCGAAGCTGGATCGCATCCTCGCCGACAACCAGCGCGACAAGGAAATGGGCTACCGCGACAAGGCCCTGAAGATGTACCCGCACGTCTGTGGCCGCTGCACCCGTGAATTTTCCGGCAAGCGCCTGAGCGAACTGACCGTGCACCACCGCGACCACAACCACGACAACAACCCGCAAGACGGCTCGAACTGGGAGCTGTTGTGCCTGTATTGCCACGACAACGAACACTCGCGCTATACCGATCAGCAGTATTTCAGCGAGGGCTCGCTGAGCACGCCGAAGATCGCCAAGGCAACGCATAACCCGTTTGCCGCGCTGGCCGGGTTGATGAAGAAAGAAGACTGATCTTCATTGCCTGAACTGGCCTCATCGCTGGCAAGCCAGCTCCCACAATGATTTTGATCGCTCACAAATTTTGTGAACACCCGAGATCCCTGTGGGAGCTGGCTTGCCAGCGATAGGGCCAGAGCAGACACCACAGATCTCGAATCTGCCCGCCCTCTCCCAATCCCCGTATAATCGCGCTCTTTTTCCCGAAGGCACCCCGCTCGTGGCAGACAAACGGTACAGCTGCATTGGTTTGTATAACCCCAAATCACCGGAGAACGTCGGTTCGGTGATGCGCGCCGCAGGCTGTTATGGCGTGGCATCGGTGTTCTACACCGGCAAACGTTATGAACGCGCCGCCGACTTCGTCACCGACACCAAACGCGTGCACTACGACATCCCGCTGATCGGCATCGACGATCTGAAAAAGATCCTCCCGCTCAACTGCGTGCCCGTCGCCGTGGAACTGGTCGAGGGCGCCCGCCCGCTGCCGGAATACACTCATCCGGATCGCGCCCTGTACATCTTCGGCCCCGAAGATGGCTCGCTGGATAAAGATATCCGCGACTGGTGCGAAGACGTCGTATACATCCCGACCACCGGCTGCATGAACCTCGCCGCCACGGTCAACGTCGTGCTCTACGACCGCATGGCCAAGGGCCTGAACACGCGCTCCGGGCCGAAATTCCGCTGAAGCGGCGCACATCCGATGGAACAAGCTGACCGCTTCGGCAGTCAGCTTGTTTATCGATTACTCATTGCCTGGAGAAAGATCATGACCGAACTGAAACGTGTCGAACGTATCGAATCCACTCCGTTCCAGAGCCGTTCCGAGCAAAACGTCGAAGGCTGGGAGCGCATTGGCTCGCTCGCGGGTGGCGTGATCATGGTCGGCAAGGGCCTGCGCCGTGGCGGTGTGTTCGGTTTGATTCAGGTGGCAATTGGCGGCGTGGCCATGGCGCGCGGGATTACCGGGCACAGTTCGGTGAAGAGCCTGTTCGAGAAGAGTCGTCAGGACATGAACAACGTGCGGGCGAAGATCGAGCGCGCTGGAGAAGAACTGAGCAAGCTCAAGGCCAATGCCGAGGCGGCGACCAATACCGCCACCGTGACCGGCAATGATTCGGTGAAATCGCCGAAAACCGGGGTTTGATCCGAGATTTTCGGTGGGGCTGACGGCCTCATCGCTGGCAAGCCAGCTCCCACAGGTTCTGTGGAGACCACAGAATTTTTGCCCAGCCCCAAATCGGCTTATGGGTTGTGCACTGATTTTGTGCCCAACCCAAAACACTGTGGGAGCTGGCTTGCCAGCGATAGCGGTGTCACTGTAGCAACGCGGTATCAAGGACTTTGGAAGACTCGCCGAGAACACTCTCGGCCAGTTGCACAAACTCCTTGGTACTCACCGTCCCCAGATGCATCGCCCCACGCAACACATCATCCAGCGAACGCTTGTTGCGCGTCTTCAAGCGAATCTCGCGATCCAGTTCCTGCAACAGCACCACCGCTTTCGCCACCTGCGCCGGGCTGATCTGCTCGCCGCGCAACGTCGTGACCTTCTGGCTGTCCTTGGCCAGTTTCGCCTGCAAACCTTGATAACGCTCATCACTCATGCCGCCGGCGCGGCGTACCAGTTCAATGGCGTAATACTCGGCAAAACCTTCGCTGATCCAGTCGCTGCGCTGCTCGTCATTGATCCGCCCGAACACCTGCGCCAACTCACGTACCAGCGCGCTGCTACCGCTTTCGCTGACCAGCGGTAGTCGCGTGTTTACGTAGATGGATTCATGCGCTCCGAGGCCGCCACGCCACATCGGGTCGTTGGCGCCGACGATCAACAGCTTGCTCGGATGTCGCGGGTACACGGCCTGCACCTGCGGCCAGACAAACGTGAGCAACGTCAGCACATCCATCCGGCGCATGCCCTGGCCCTGCGGCGAGGCCACGGTGACTTCGGTTTCGCCCAAGCGTGTGCGGCGGCTGCCGAGGTGGCCGGCGAGCATCCAGCCGGTCGGGCGGTCGAACAGGCGCGAAGGATTGTCGATGCGGAATTTGTTTTTGCCGATGCGTGGCCACGCGGTTTCAACGCTTTTCCAACCATCAGGCAATTCGAATTGCAGACGCGCGACCAGTTCGGTGCCGTCCTGTTGATCGAGTCTGGCCGGCGGCACCAGTTCGTCGCCACGCATCAACGCCCAATTTGGGGTCATGCGCGTGTCGAAGCTGCCGTTCTTGCGGCCGTGGCTGATGCGTACGCGGTAGGTCAGGCTGGACTTTTCGCTGGCGGGGCGCCAGACCCCGCGCGCTTGTTTGCCCGGGCTCAGCAGCCACTGGCCGTCAGCCTTGAAGTCGCTGTAATGGCTGCCGTCGCCAAGATCGAAATCGAGACTGCGTACCGCTTCGCCCTTGGCCAGGGTCAGGCGTACTTCGGCCTGATCGCTCTGTGGCAACAGACGCACGTGATAATCCAGATCGACTTTCTTCGCCGCCCAGACCGGCGCGCTCAGCGCCAGCAGCGCAACCATCAACGCTCGCGGCAATCCGACAGCCATACACACTCCTTGGTAAAGCTTGAATCAGCAGGTGTTCAACCCGCACGGAAAATCAGGTGATCTTCCCAGTCATCTTCCGGCACGCTGCCTTCGGCAAGCATGCGCCCGGACTGGGAAATACGCTCATGGTGCACCGCATCGCGATCGCCACACACCAGGTGGTGCCACAACGGCAAATCCTTGCCCTCGCTGACCAGTCGATACCCGCAGGTCGGCGGCAGCCATTTGAACTCTTCGGCCTGGCCCGGGGTGAGCTGGATGCAGTCCGGGACAAATTTGATGCGGTTCGGGTAGTCGCTGCACTGGCAGGTTTTCAGGTCCAGCAGTTTGCAGGCGATGCGCGTGTAATAAACGCTGTTGTCTTCTTCATCCTCGAGTTTCTGCAGGCAGCACAGGCCACAGCCGTCGCACAGCGATTCCCATTCCTGGTGATCCAGTTGATCGAGGGTTTTGCGTATCCAGAACGGTTCGACTTTGGCGGCCATGGCTCAAGCATCAACATCAGGTGGTGAAAAGGCCGCCAGTCTAGTGCCCAAGACCCGGCGGGCCAAGCGGTGGCGACTGCCGGTTGCGCGGGACTTGTCAGTTTTTGTGGCGGCGCGTAGCTTTGCCAGTCGCAAGAAGCCTTGCCCGCAAGCCATTAACGCTCGACCGCGTTGCATTGTGGTGAACCCTCAGGCTCGGAAAACCCCATCGTTCAGCGCAACTGATCCCGCCGGGTTTTCATTCAAATCCCTGACTCAAACGTAGCAAGGAATCTCTCGATGAGTGCCAACCCTCGCGTTGCCGATTACGCCATTCACCCGCAATTCACCGACCGCTGGTCGCCGCGCGCCTTCACCGGCGAAGCGATCCCGGAAGAAACCCTGTTGAGCTTCTTCGAAGCGGCACGCTGGGCGCCCTCGGCGTACAACTCGCAGCCTTGGCGTTTCCTCTATGCGCGTCGCGATACGCCAAACTGGGAGCGTTACCTGGGCCTGCTCAACGAATTCAACCGTAGCTGGGCACAGCATTCTGCGGCGCTGGTGATCGTGATTTCGAAAACCACCTTCACTGCACCCGGCGCGACGGAAGAAACGCCGGCGTTGTGGCATACCTTCGACACCGGTTCGGCGTGGGGGCATCTGGCGCTGCAAGCAAGCATCAGCGGCTGGCACACCCACGGCATGGCCGGTTTCGATCAGGAGCTGACGCGCAAGGAGCTGAATATTCCTGAAGGTTACGCGCTGCACGCGGCGGTGGCGGTCGGCAAACTCGGTGACAAGGCAACGCTGGCTGAATACCTGCAGGCCCGTGAAGAGCCGAGCCCGCGCCGTCCGCTGAACGAACTGGCGGCGGAAGGCGAATTCACCCTCTAAGCCACACCGCAAATGATCGTTCCCACGCTCCGCGTGGGAATGACTCAAGGGACGCTCCGCGTTCCAATGGGACGCAGAGCGTCCCCGGCTGCATTCCCACGCTCCGCGTGGGAACGATCTGAAGCAAGGAGATCAATACCCGCGATTGAAATCCACTTCCCCGCGCAACGCTTCGCTCGCCTGATACGCCTTCAGGTTCTCGACAAACAACTGCACCATCAGCGCCGGCGACGTCGGTGCCGAGCTGTGCCCGGTCAGCAGCAAACCCCACGCGGTCCAGAACGGATGGCGCTGTGGCAGTGGCTCCTGACGGCAAACGTCGATCACCGCCCCCGCCAGATGGCCTTCCTTCAGCGCTTCCACCAGATCGGCATCAACCACCGCAACCCCGCGCCCGGCATTGATGAACAACCCGGTCGGCTTGAATTGCTTGAATAGCGCCGCGTCGTAGATATCGTGGGTGTGCTCGGTGTTCGGCAGCAGATTGACCACGTAATCCACTTCGCCCACCAGTCGCGGCAGATCGGCCATCGAGCCGACTTCGACAAACGGCGCCTGCTCCCGGGCACTGCTGGCGATGCCGTACAACTCGATGCCGAACGGCAGCAGGAACTGCGCCACGCTCTGGCCAATGTCACCGGTGCCGACAATCAGCACCTTGCGCCCGACCAGACTCTGGCCGCTGCGGTTGTCCCACTTGCGCTCGACCTGGCTGACCAGTCGCGCCAGCACTTCGCGCTCATGGCCAAGAATGTACGTCAGCACGTATTCGGCCATCACCTGACCGAAAATGCCCACCGCACGGGTCAAGCGATAATCACGGCGCAACCCGTCAGCGAGCAACGGGGTGATACCGGCCCAGGTCGATTGCAGCCATTGCGGTTGATGGCCCTGACGCAACAGGGTCGCCAGCAGATCCGGCTGGCCCAGCCACACCGGGCAATCGGCGGCCTGACGGGCCAGTTCGGCGGAGTCGCCGCTGGTCAGTACTTCAAGCTCGGGCGCTGCCTGACGCAGCAGCCGGGCGTATATCGCGTGGTCGTGTTCGGCAATCAGAACGCGCATCTTCAAACCTTTCGCAAACCGTGCAGACGGCCGCCGGATTCGGACGGCCATCGCGTTAAAAACAGTTCCAGGGTAAACCGAGACTCAGAACAGAGCCGCGCAGATCAGACCGGGTCGTTGCGTCGCAGCAACTCTTCGGGCAAGTGCTCGATGTACTCGTCCTCGGCCGGCGGCATTTGCAGGTGGTAGCCCTGCTTGTCGAGGTTTTCCAGGACCACGACGATGTCCTCGCTGGCCAGTTTGCGCTCCGGTGACAGCACCAGATCGAAGGAATGCTTCGGCTTGCCGAAGGCCAGCATCAGCGCTTCCGGCACACGCTCAAGCGCGTCACTTTTGAGCACGTAAAGGTACATGCCGCTGCGCTTGGAGCTTTGGTAGATGGAACAAATACGTTTCAAGGCTGTTCTCCGGCGGTGGCCAGGCTGTCGAGCAGCTTCTGACCCATGAGTTCGCGGCGCCAGCCACGCAGCGACTCAGGCAATTGGTAAGGACCCTCGGGATAGCCGCTTTTGACCAGGGCTTCGAGGGTTTTCTTGCGCAGCATCAGTTCCGGGGCAATACCCAGACGCTCGGCTTCAGCCTGACCCAATGCGCGTAGTTGTTTGATCAACGTAGCGGCTTCGATCGGCAAGGGCTCCGGCACGGCGGGCGGCCATTGATCAGGCCCCACACTGCCAGAGCGTTTGATCAGATCAAGCAGAAATTGGCCGTCCTGACGCACGGTACGCGGGTGCATGTCTTCGATTTTGCCCAGCGCGGCGAGGTTGTCCGGTTGCGTGCGGGCCAGCGGCCACAGCGAATGCTCACGAACGATGCGGTTGCGCGGCAGATCGCGGGCGCGGGCTTCTTTTTCACGCCAGGCGCACAGTTCACGCAGTACCGCCAGTTGTGCGCGCGAAAGCTTCCACGCCAGCTTGGCCTCGCGGTAGACCTCGTACGGATCGGTTTCGCGGCGCAGGTTGGCGACCAGTTCGGCACCGTCCTCCAGCACCCAGGCGAATTTGTCGTCAGACAGTTTCGGCCGCAGCTGTACGAAAACCTCCGCAAGATGCACGGCATCTTCGGCGGCGTAGCTGATTTGCGTGTCGGACAACGGGCGCTGTAACCAGTCGGAACGGGTCTCGCCCTTCGGCAGTTCGATACCGAGCACTTCCTGTACCAGCCGCGAATAGCCCATCGAGAACCCGAGGTTCAGGTAAGCGGCGGCCAGTTGCGTGTCGAACATCGGTGCCGGCAGGCTGCCAGTCAGGCGCAACAGGACTTCGAGGTCTTCGCTGCAGGCGTGCAGGACTTTGAGCACCGCTGGGTTTTCCAGCAAGGCGGCCAGCGGTTGCCAGGCGTTGATGGTCAGCGGATCGATCAGGTAGGCGCGTTTGCCGTCGCCGACCTGCAACAGGCCGGCAATCGGATAGAAGGTGTCGACCCGCATGAATTCGGTGTCGAGGGCAACGAACGGCAGTTGCTGCCACTCGGCGCAAAACTGCGCGAGGCTTTCGTTGTCGCGAATCCAGTGAATATCGATGGCCACACGGCTCTCCCTTGAAGAATGGCGCGCAGTATATATCGCCACCGGCGATTTACGCGCCTGCGAAGGGCAAGAGCTGTAACGAAATGTCCTGCCAGAGAGCAAGAATAGTCCGACAGAGCAAGCCGAAAGGCCTGCCATGCGTAGGAGTTGCCGAAGGCTGCGATCTTTTGCTCCTGAAAGCAAAATCAAAAGATCACAGCCTTCGGCAGTTCCTACAGGTGAAGGGATTCAGTCTTTGGCCAAAACGCCGTCGATCACCGCGCCACGGCAACCGGCAAACATGTCCAGACCCGGCTGATAGACCTTGGTCTTGACCTCGAGCAGGCCAAGCATCGAGTGGAACAGGTTGTCCTGGCTCAGCGGTTTGTCACGGCTCATCTGCAGGCAATGGGTGTCGACCGAATAAGCCTTCTGATAGTTGTCGGAGAACCACGCCAGCATCGCTACATGCTTTTGTTGCTCTGGCGCCAACATGTAAGGCGTACCGTGCAGGAACAAGTTGTATTCGCCCAGCGACTCACCGTGGTCCGACAGGTACAACATGGCGGTATCGACTTTGTCCTGATTGCTGCGCAATACATCGATCAGGCTCGACAGCACATGGTCGGTATACACCAGCGTGTTGTCGTACCCGTTGACGATACTTTCGCGGCTGCAATTGTTCAGCGCGTTACTTTCACACACCGGGGTGAAGTGCTCGTATTCCTTTGGATAACGCTTGAAGTATTCGGGGCCGTGGCTGCCCATCTGGTGCAGGACTAAAACAGTGTCCTTGTCCAAGTGGTCGATAAAACCTTGCAGGCCTTGCAGGAGGATTTCGTCGCGGCATTCGCTGTTGGCGCACAGCGCCGGGTCCTTCAGGTTGCTGACATCTTGCAGGGTGACTCGATCACAAGTGCCTTTGCAGCCGGACTGGTTGTCGCGCCAGATCACGTCGATCCCGGCACGCTTGAGCACATCGAGCAGGCCTTCTTCATTCTTGGCTTTGCTCGCGTCGTAATCCTTGCGGCCCATGTTGGAGAACATGCACGGAACCGATACGGCCGTTTCTGTCCCGCAGGAATGCACATCAGTGAAGGCAATCAGCCCGGCTTCCTTGTCGAGTGTCGGCGTGGTGTCACGGTGGTAACCGAGGATGCCGAAGTTCTCCGCCCGGGCACTTTCCCCCACCACCAGCACCGTCAGGGATTTACGCGGTTGAAGTTTCACATCCGGATTGCGCTCGGCGTCCTCGCCGATCTTGATGAATGGCTGCCGCGCCGAGACCACTTGCTCACGTAGATAACCCGCCGAAGCACCGATGTAATTACTGGGCACCAGCATCAGACGAATTTCGTGGTGATTGCGAAACAGCGATGACAAGCCCTGATAGTTGGCCAGCGCCACCCCGCCAATCACCGCCACCGAAGCAACACCGACAATAACTTTACTGATTAACTCACGGTGCCAGCGACGATAGTTGACTGGAACTTTCCACAACAACCAGGACGGTAATACACCGAGCAACAAAATATAAGCAAACAACTTCAACGAAAGCAGATCACGTACTTCCGTCACATTGGTTTCGGCAAAGTTGCGAAACATGCCGGCATCGATCATGACGCCATATTGACTCATGAAATAAGCCACACCGGCGCTGATCAGAAATATCACGGTCAACAGCGGTTTGAGCACTGGACGGAAAGCGAGGACCGTCAGCACGATGTTGAATGCCGCGAGAATCATCACCCCGAACGCCACGCGCATCGCGATGCCCTTGCCATCGGCGGCGGTGATCTCGAACAGGTGTTGCCAAAGGACAAAATTGCAGCCGATTAAAAGAAAGGCACTGGCAATCAACGTCACCCATTCCGGGCGCACGGCTTTTAACTTCAACATAGAAAGGGCGATTCCTGAAAAGAAGAGCCTCGGTCCATGAAAGAAATTTCAATTGTGAAAATTTCATTAACTAAGGCACGAGAAACTTTAAGCAGGCAACCATCAATTTTTTGTGAAAAAGACGCCAACGATTAGTTGGCTGTTGGCAATGCGATGAAACTTGTGAAGTATTTGAGAATGGTTCAGGTTTGATTCAGTAAAAACAACACGGCGGTCCCTTGTGGGAGCGAGCCTGCTCGCGAAGAGGTTGGCACATCCAATATTTTCGCTGGCAGACAATCCGCTTTCGCGAGCAGGCTCGCTCCCACCGAGGGTGGCGGGGTATCGAGTTTTTAAATACTGCTCAGGATTTTCTGGTTTGCCCGGCACAAGCGGTTCCGCGCCTAATCGTCTGCCCCGCTCAAAGGTCTGATGATGGAAAACGTCCGCGCCACCGCTCGCCCCGCTGTCTGGCTGATGCTCGCGATCATGCTCGTCGCCCTCAATCTACGTCCGTCGATGGCGGCGGTCGGCCCGTTACTGTCGGCCATCCGCGCTGACATCCCGTTGAGTTTCAGCGTCGCGTCACTGCTGACCATGCTGCCAGTGATGGCGATGGGCCTGGCGATGTTTTTCGGCATCGGCATCAGTCAGCGGCTGGGTGAGCAACGGACGGTGTTGCTGTCCTTGCTGATCATCGCCCTGGCGACGTTGTCACGGCTGTTTATCGAATCGGCACCCCAGTTGATCGTCAGCGCCGTGCTGGCCGGCCTCGGTATTGCGCTGATTCAGGCGTTGATGCCGGCGCTGATCAAATCGCGCTTCGCCGACAATGTCGCCCTGTGCATGGGCTTGTATGTCACGTCGATCATGGGTGGCGCAGCGATCGCCGCTTCGTTCGCACCGCTGGTGATGGTGCAAACCGGGAGCTGGCGCAGCGGTTTGAGCATCTGGGCGATCCTGGCGTTGCTGGCGCTTGTGTTCTGGTGGTCACAACGCCGTCAGTTGTCCTCCAAGGTGACGGCGATAACCGGCAAGGATTCGTTCTTCAGCCATTCCCGTGCCTGGTTGCTGGCCATCTTCTTTGGTCTGGGAACCGCGTCCTACACCTGTGTGCTGGCCTGGCTCGCGCCTTACTACGTGGAAAAAGGCTGGAGTGAACAAAACGCCGGGCTGTTGTTGGGTTTTCTGACGGCCATGGAGGTGATTTCCGGTCTGGTGGTTCCGGCGATCGCCAACCGCAGCCGGGATCGACGCGTGATGCTGATGGTGCTGCTGATGCTGATCATCGGTGGCTTTTGCGGCCTGATTCTCAGCCCGCAACGGTTCAGCCTGCTGTGGCCGTGCCTGTTGGGTTTGGGTATTGGTGGTTTGTTTCCGATGAGCCTGATTGTCTCGCTCGATCACCTCGACAATCCGCAACGCGCGGGCGGCCTGACCGCCTTCGTGCAAGGCATCGGCTATCTGATTGCTGGCCTCTCCCCGCTGATGGCCGGGATGATTCGTGATCGACTGGGCAGCTTCGAGTGGGCATGGTGGTCGTTGACCGCTGTAATGACGGTTATGCTGCTGATGGTGCTGCGCTTCGATCCTCAGCATTACGGCCGACACTTTCCCGCATCCAGCTAAAGGCTTCTGGCCATCTTTCAGCGGTTTATCCCGGGACGTCGTGTTAGTAAAACTTTCTGTCCCACAACTGACTGTGAAACGTCCTACAGGCCTTTGTCCTGGCACCATCGTTCCGTTAGGATCATTCGCACACGTTTGCGCGGATTCAGCGCAAGGAGCACAGCGAGACGGAACGGATGCTGAACAGTAACTTGCTACGAAAGCTCGACATGCAGGATCTCATGGTGTTTATCGCTGTTTATGAGCAAAGCAGCGTTACCGACGTGTCAGAAACCCTGTTCGTCAGCCAGTCCACGGTCAGTTACTGTTTGAAAAAACTGCGCACCAGTTTCGAAGACGAACTGTTTATCAACACCCGCACCGGCATGCGTCCGACCTACAAGGCCAGCACGATGTACGGGCATGTGCAGAAAATCCTCGAAAGCATCAACCTGTGCCACGCCGGCGCCCCCACGTTCGACCCGACCCAACAAGCTGTCACCTTCAACATCTGCGCCCCGGAATACTTCGAGCAACTGATTCTGCCGCGTCTGTTGAAGCGTTTCGATTTCGACAATTTGCCGGTGATGGTCAACATGCACAAGTTCGAGACCGACGTCCCGGCGGATGAGCTGCGCGACGGCAGCCTCGATCTGGTGATCAGTTTCGGCCCCAACTTCCACCGCCATCACACCGACCTGAAATCACGGATGTTGCTGGAGGATGATCTGGTCTGCGTCTTCGACAAACGCGCCACACCACTGGAACCCCGCCTGAGCCTGCAGGCTTTTACCGAACGTCGACACGTGTTCCCGACGCCGTGGACCTCGACCACCAACATGGTCGACGGCTGGCTGGCGCGACAGGCGCAAAAGCGCCAGATCGTCGCGCGCTCGAACAGCTACAGCGCGGCATTGAAAATGATCACCGGGACCGACTTCATCCTCACCCTGCCCCGCCGCATCCAGCGTTTGCTGACCAACGAGGCGGTGTTCAATCACTGTGAGGCGCCGAACGGCTTGCCGGGCTTTACCCTCGACATGCAGTGGAGCCAGAGCGTAGATCAGGACAGCGCCAACCTCTGGTTGCGCGAGCAGGTGGTCAAGGTCTGCAGCGAACTCGAAGCGGCCTGAGTCCTACGCGCCGATGGCGGTTTTGCTGTAGGACTCGCGATCCATATCGACCAGTTCGACACACAACTGCACTTCGACGTCAGTCGGCCATTCGCACAGGTCCTGCAAAACCGCCAACAGGCTTTCTGACAACTGCTTCTTGATCTGCGGCGAACGCCCGCTGAGCAGCGCCAGCTTCACATAGACGAAGGCGCGCTCGGCCATGGCGGTACCGACTTTGAAAGTCTCGACTTTCACCGCACGACTTTTGATATCGAACTCCGCCGCGAACTGACCGGAGCCCACCAGCGTGTTGTTGAGCCTGATCAACGCGACGTCGGCGTTCAACTGCGGCAGGTTGGCGGTGTATTCCATGTGCAGGTGTGGCATTACAGGTCCCCGGTGGTTGGCAGAAAGGTCGTACATATAGCACATGCAGCTCATCACTAATCCCTGTAGGAGCTGTCGAGTGAAACGAGGCTGCGATCTTTTGATCTTGAGATTTGAAGATCAAAAGATCGCAGCGTGCCGCAGCTCCTACACGGTGTTGTGGCTCAGGACGAGGTCAGCGGCCGTTCGCTCATGAACTGCTCCAGCCTGGAACGCAACCAGCGCTCGGCCGGATCGCTGTCCACATGACTGAGCCAGACCATCGACAGATCCAGCGTCGGCGTCTTGAACGGAAAGGGTTCCTTGAACAGTAATCCCGAAGTGGCCATGGCCGCTGCGGTGTAATCCGGCAGGCTGGCAATCAGGTCGGTGCCGGCCAGCAGCGCCGGCAACGCGCTGTATTGCGGCACCGACAGCACCACCTGGCGAGTGCGACCGAGCTCTGCCAGCCATTCATCGGCAAATCCACTGACGTTAGCCGTGTGCGAAACCAGTACGTGCGGACGCGCGCAATATTCATCCAGTGTCAGCGGTGTGTCGCTGGCGTCGGCGCGCAGGATGCTCGGCTGGATATGCCGCAGCAGTTTGCGTTTGGCATTGGCCGGCAGGCCTCGGGTCTGGCTGATACCGACCGTGATGTCACCCGCCGCGAGCAGATCGGGGATGCGCCAGTAATCGACGTGTTGCACCACAAACACCACGTTCGGCGCTTCCTGGCGCAACGCACGCAACAGCGGCGGCAGCAGGCCGAACTCGACGTCATCGGACAGACCGATGCGGAAAGTCATGGTGCTGACGGCCGGGTCGAAATCACGGGTCAGGCTCAGCGCGACCGACAGCGAATCCAGCGCAGGCTTGAGGTGACGGAAAATATCTTCGGCACGGGCCGTCGGCTCCATACGGTGGCCGACGCGGATGAACAATGGATCGTTGAGCATCGTGCGCAAGCGATTGAGCGCCGAACTGATGGTCGGCTGGCCGAGAAACAGCTTCTCGGCCGCCCGGGTCACATTGCGTTCGAGCATCAAGGTCTCGAACACCACCATCAGGTTGATGTCGGCCTTGCGAAGTTCGTTGCGGTTCATCCATTGCCCCCTGCTCCCCGGAATACCGGCAGTGTAGAAAGGCCGAGGCCCCGGCGTCCATCGCCACGGCGCGTCAGTTCACCGTCAAGCGTTTCAACCCCAGGCCCAAGACTCGAGAGTCGTCGTTCAAGCCCAACTGTTGAGGGCTGATGGCGTCGGGCAATTGCAGTTCGATCGTCAGTCGATCAGTGTCCGCCAGGTGCTGACGGATCGCGGCAGTGATCGGTATGTCCAGATGATTATCCTGCAACTGCACCAGTTGCGTGGTCAGCACCTGCTCGCCGTTCACACTGACGATCACTCGCTGTGCCGGGTGCTGAGGCAAAACGAATGCCATGACATCCAGCACGATAGAACGCGCCTCAGGCGTCACCCGCACGTCGATCTGCGCCTGCTGCCCGGCCGTCCATGTACCCCAGCTTTCCGGGGTCGACCAACCGCTTGCCAACTGCCGGGTGGTGTAATTGAACGTCAGCGCCTGGCCAGGACGGGTCAATGCCAGCAATGACATCTGCCGCCCTTCATCAGGCATGCTCAGGCACTGTGAACAACGCTTCCAGCCTGGCGCCAGCACGACCAGACCATCCACTCTGGTCAGCAGATCGGTTTCACTGTTGACGCTTTTCGCGGCATCGGTCAGCACCGTATCGTCAAGGATGTACAACGAGTCGGTGTCGTATTGCCCTGACTCGAGCATGCTTTGCGCTTTTTTTCGGGCCTGTTCCAGCGCTTTTGAACTCATGCGCCCCAAATAGACCGCGTCGGTTTTCAGGCCGTGGGTCGCGGCGAAATCGGCGATCACTTGCCAGTTTTCGGACTGATTCTGTGGCATCAGACTGCGCACATTGAGGTAATGCGCCGCCGCACTCGCCCAGAACGGATCACGCATCGGCGTTGCCCATTCTGCGGACGGCGTCATCATCTTGCTTTGCCGCAGCCCCAACCAGCCGTTGCGCGTGTCGACAATCTGTATCGTCAACGCCAGCGCCAGCAGCGCGACGACAATGCGTGGCCGATAACCGCGCACCAGCAGGAACATCACCATCAGGATGAGCGCGTACAACACGGGCCAGAACATCCGTCCCGAGGCGCGAAAAATATTGGCCAGGTTGGTGACGATTTTCGGCAACGGGTAGCTGAACGTGTGCGCGCCGACACCGATCTGGTTCGATAGCGCGAACAGCGACAAACCAATCAGCGCCAACAACAACCAGCGGCGAAGGCGAAGTTCATCCTTCAGTGGCTGGGGATTTCTCAGCCACCCCATCAGCGCTAACGGCACCAGCAACAGCACGCCCAGACCCGCATAGTTGAAGCCTTCGTAATCGCCGCTGGCTTTCGGCAAGTCCGGCAAAATGAACGACCAGCCCGCCGGATCGAATGGCGACAGCAGGTTCATCCGGTACAAACCGAAACCACCGGATTGCGCGCCATCGGCAATCGTGAAGTAACCGGCCTGCCAACAACACGCACTCACCACGGCGAACAGCAACACGCCTTCGAGCAGCCCCTGACGCCGAGCCAATTGTTGACTGAAGGTCTTGCCGAGCAGATCCGCCCCCCAGATCAGCGCCACCATCGCCAGCAGGTACGCGTGCACCATCGCCGTCACCGCCAGCAGCGCGCCCCAGGCCAGACGACGTCGATACAGTTTCGGCAACAACGCCAGGTACAACGCTGCCAGAATCAGAAAATGTCCGGACAGCGATAGGTGCCCGCCCATGCGCAAGAACATCGGCGGCGAAACCACCAGCAAACCTGTGCCCAACAAGCGAATCAGCGGATTGCCCGTCATCAGCCCGAGCAGTTTCCAGCCGAACCAGGCCTGCAGCACGAAGCACGCCAGCAACCACAGGCCGAAATACTGGAAGGTCGCCGGTAGCCACGCATTGAACGGTTTGAACAGCAGCGCCAGCAGCGGATTGGAGTCGGAAAAGATGATCGAGCTGCCCAACTCCACACCATAGAACGGGTTAAGCCCAAGCGGAAAGGTCCAAGGGGAATGCCGGAAATATTCCCAACCCAGATAATGCGTCGCCGGATCACCCTGCTCCAGCCAGGCAATGTTTTGCGGATCCAGTGCTTGCGGCCCGATCACACAGAAAAACGCCAACACGCCAAACAGCAACGGTAAAAGTCCCAGCGCCGGATGGTTTCGTGAAGCCTTCATCGATACGTCCAGAAATTGTGCAAGACAAAGGTAAACGCTGGAATCGTCAACGCTACCGCAACGATGCCCAGCAGGTAGGGCAAGCCGGCAATCTGCGCCGCCCAGGCAACAAACATCGCCAGGAAAAAACCACCTGTGGAAACCAACAGAAAACGCCGCAACGTTCGCCCGTGCAAACGGGCAGAAAAACTCCAGGTGGTGTTGATCACGTAGGACACCACCGTCGCCACGGCAAACGCCACGCCGTTGGCCAGCGGCGGTTGCGCGGCAATGAAGTTGATGAACAGCACCGCCACCAGCGCATGCAGCGCGGTGACAAACAACCCGGTTATGGCAAAGCGCAAACCACGCTGAATCAATGCTGATTTTTGCGCCGAGGTCACGGTTTGCGCGCCAACACGAACACACTCAAACCGGCCAGACGGTTGATCCCCATCAACGGCAGTTCAAGGCTGCATAAAGTCTTGAGGACGCCGTTCACCAGCGGATGATGACGCTTGAGTTGCGAGCGCGGCGGTTGGGCTTGCGCGCCTTGCGGCAGCAAGCGCAACGCCGCCGCAATCGGAAACACCGCGCCGAAATAATAGGCACCGCGCTGCACCGTCAAACCGGCATCACGCGCCAGGGTTTCGAACTGCGCCAGGGTGTAGCGGCGCTTGTGTTCGAGAAAATCATCGTGGCCACTCCACAGGAACTGGAATGCCGGCACCGTCATCAGAAAGCGGCTGCCGGACGGTACCTTGTCGACGTACATCTTGAGCAGCCCGAGGTCGTCATCAACATGTTCCAGCACGTCCATCAGCAGCACCAGATCGGCATCGAGAGTGTCGATTGCGCGACGGTAGTGCACGGGTTTGCCAGCGGTTGTCGCACTGGAGTCGGCCGGATAACTGATGTCGACGCACCACGCCTCCCGCGCATCGGTGTGCGTCAGCAGATGGTGGGAGAAAAACCCCGAACCGGCGCCGACATCGAGGATTCGGCCGATGGCTGCATCTCCCAGCAAACGCCGGGTGGCCGCGGCTTTCGAGCAGTAATACCAATGCTCGTTGATGCTGTCGCCGAGGATGTCGGTTTCCTTGAGATCCATGTATCAGTCCTTGGGGTCGTAGACGCGACGCACCAGAAAAACCGGTCGGCGTTTGGATTCGATATACGTGCGGCCCAGGTACTCACCGAGCACCCCGATGCCGATCAATTGCAGCCCACCGAGAAATGTCACGGCCACCATCAGCGAGGCATAACCGGGCATGTCGACACCGTGAATCAGCGTGCGCAGGACAATGAACATGGCGAACGCAAAAGACACCAGCGACACCAGCGCGCCCACATACGTCCAGATCCGCAGCGGCTCGGTGCTGAAACTGGTGATGCCCTCCAACGCGAAATTCCACAGGCGCCAGCCGTTGAACTTGCTCTGCCCCGCCACGCGCTCCGGGCGTTCGTAATCGACGCGGGTGGTGCGAAATCCGACCCAGGCGAACAGGCCTTTCATGAAGCGCCGGGATTCGGGCAGCGTCAGCAACGCATCGACGACGCAGCGATCCATCAGACGAAAATCGCCGACGTTTTCAGGTAAAGGTTGTTCGGCAATTTTGTTGTGCAAGCGATAGAACCAGTGGGCCGACGTCTGCTTGGCCCAGGTGTCGCTGCGACGGCTGACGCGATGACCGAGCACCACTTCAAAGCCTTCTCGCCAGCGCTCGATCATCTGCAGAATAACCTCGGGCGGGTCCTGCAGATCGGCGTCAATTGGCACCACGATCTGCCCCGTCGCGGTCTGCAAACCGGCGGACAGCGCCGCTTCCTTGCCGAAGTTGCGGCTCAGGTCGACGATACGCAGCCGCGCATCGTGCCGCTGATGTTCGAGCAGGCGTTCGAGGGTGGCATCGGTGCTGCCGTCGTTGACGAACACCAGCTCAAGATCGATCAACGCTTGCGCCTGAAAGACCTCATTGATACGCCGTAGAAACGTATCAAGGCTGTCCTCCTCGTTAAAAACGGGGATCACCAGCGATAACGTCACCTGCCCGTCCTGTTGCGTTCCGTGCTCAGTCAAAAGGAGTGCTCTTTTTATAGTGTTTGTCGGTCGTCGAACGATATTCGACGCCATGAGCCGTCCCGTATTAAGCAGGAGCGTCGACGACGTTGCAAGGATCAGACGGCGTCATATTGGCCAATCCACAGGCCAATTGCCGCGCTCTAGACCGCGCCCTTCAGAAACATCCGCGAACGATTGGAAACAAATGTCAGATAGCGAAAAAAAACGTCCGCGCTAGGCTTGCGTCGATGCGTCACAGAGGTTGCCGCACAAATAAATCGCATGGAGCGAACTGAATGTATTTCGAGATTTACAGGCAAACCAGAGGCACCCCGAGCACCGGCAAAGGGCAATGGCGCTGGAGACTGAGGGCGGGTAACCACGAGACCATCGCCAGTGGCGAGTCTTACGTGAACAAGGCGGATTGCTTGCATGTGATCGGGTTGATCAAGGCTGTGCAAGGGGAGACGCCGGTTAAGGAGATTTAACTGCGCGGGTCGATGCAGTCTTTATCCCCAATGCCAGGGAAGAAGTGAAAACCCTCCTCAGCTCAGCCTGCGAGGACAAGTCCTCGCCTAACTCGACGCATAAGGATGTGAATGACTTGATCAAAAGGAAGCAGGGGCATTCGCAGTCGTGAATGCCTGGTGCGGAAGTGATGTTGCTTCTGCTGAAACGAGAAAGCCCCCTAGATTTGTCTACGGGGCTTTTTCTGTGTAATGGCGAAGAGAGAGGGATTCGCCGCCCTTATTAACCCCCAACAAAATCTCCCCTTCGCAGTAGATATCGCTGAACGCCAAAGCTGTTTTCAATTTGCTGCGTGTAGCGGCAAGTAGATCGGAGTTTCCTAAGCAATAAAATAATGGCACTATCGCGACCTTCCGCCCTCGCCTCGCACCTAGCAATAAAATGAGCCAACGTCAATGACAAACCCCAATTTAAAATACAGAAGAGACATAGACGGCCTTCGTGCGCTGGCTGTTATTTCTGTCGTGATCTTTCATGCGTTCCCGACTCTGGTGCCAGGAGGATTCGTAGGCGTTGATATATTCTTTGTCATATCCGGTTTCTTGATCGGCACCATACTACTTAAAAGCATTGACCGAGGCACTTTCAGCTTTTCAGATTTTTACGCCCGAAGGATACGTCGAATCTTTCCAGCCTTAACCCTGGTGCTAGTATCTTGCTGGGTCGCTGGAAAGCTTGTCTTGTTACCGAATGAGATGACCGAACTATCCAAGCAAATCGCAGCGGGCGCAGGATTTGTAGCGAATTTTTCATTCTGGTACGAGAGCGGATATTTCGACACCGCAGCAGAACTAAAACCATTACTGCATCTATGGTCACTAGCAATTGAAGAGCAATTCTACCTGCTATTCCCTATTATACTTTGGGCGGCATGGAAGGTAAGACTTAGCGCCATCAAGATAATTTTGGCCATTGGATTGGTTTCACTGCTTTTGAATCTCTACTTCATAAGTATAGATCCAAACGCCACATTCTACCTTCTGCCGACCCGCGCATGGGAACTGCTGGCAGGCACATTGCTGGCATGGGCTTGCTTACAGCCGTGGTGGGTGTCGAAGTTCGAAGGACAGCATGCCAGACTCAATGACGCGCTAAGCGCTGCCGGGCTCGCACTCATATTTTTCGCACTATTTAGCTTCAAGTCGAGCGATCAATTCCCAGGCTGGCGCGCAATACTTCCTGTGCTGGGTTCATTGCTGCTAATAGCAGCAGGACCTTCATCTATAATTAACAGAAGAATTTTCTCAACACGGATGGCTGTAGCTATAGGTTTGATCAGCTTTCCACTGTACCTCTGGCACTGGCCTCTGCTTGCGTTCGCCCGCATAGTCCAAAGTGAAGAAACCAGCATTGAGATAAGATCGGCAGCGGTCGCAGCATCACTATTACTGGCGTGGATTACTTACTCATTAATCGAGAAGCCGCTTCGCGCGGGAATAGTAAAGCAGCCACGTCAAACCCCGGCGTTTGTCGGACTGATGATAGTTATCGCGCTTGGTGGATTTGCAACCTATAAACACCCAACCGCTACCCCGCTAGAGACTAAAAACGAAGTAGCCCGAGCCATCGAGAAGAATACTGCCATTTCCCTGACGAATTGCGCAATCAGATTTCCCGACTGGAACACCATGACTGATAACCCCTGCCTGATTCAGGACGGCTCGATTACCAGCACGGTTATAGGCGACTCACATGCAGCACACCTATTTGCTGGTCTAAGCACCTACTCTACGGCCGACCAAGGTTTAGCTGTGTTTCCGGCCAGTTGTGCTGCACCCTTTTATGATACGTCTACTGCACAAAAGGACAAAGCCGCCGCGAAGGTTCGCGCGAATGCCTATCGTCTAATCAATGAGGCTTATGATTACGCATCAAAAGACAGCAGCGTAGTAAACGTACTACTTGCGCATAACCCAAAATGCTCTTGGGAGGACGCTGTAGACATTCGAAACCCTGCTGAGAAAGATTTCAGAAAAGTCCTCGAATCAGGCATGAGAAGATCCTTCGAAATGCTGTCTGAAGCAAAGAAAAACGTTGTGGTGGTTTTGGACAATCCAACCCTGCCATTTGACCCATCGGCATGTGTGACGAGACCTTTTAGAATTACCGAAAAGAATGATGGCTGCTCATTCCCGAGGGAAGTGTACGATCAGGACAGTGTAAATTCCGCTTATAAAGAGATTGTTCAACGCGTTGCAAAAGACTTCGTTAACGTAAAAATAATTGATTTATCGTCGCTGTTCTGCGATTCCGACAGTTGCTACGCTGCGAAGGGCGGAAAAGTTCTATACAACGACAGAAACCATCTATCCATGTATGGCTCACAATACGTTGCTCCCTACATTCTAAAATCTCTGCTCCACGAAAAAAATGAGCGCACCTCACAACTTTAGTCGTTAACCATAGCCAATTGATCTCTGGGTAGAGCTGACTGGCTGGAATCAAGGACGACAATAGGAAACTTGTGCATTCGGAAAAGATTGCTGAATGCACGACGTCTTTGGTCAGGCCAGCAACGACATGATCAATGCGAGCGCAAACGGATTACATTGATAAGAGCCAGGCACACGCGAGGGCAATCAGCCCCCCCCGTTCGCCGACGCCTTTGATACCCCATAACTCCAGTCGATCTGCATACCCGTCAGGGCCGCCTTTGATCTTGCGAGTGATAGCCTGCCTTCCTCCTCCGATCTGCCGATCTGCCGATCTGCCAGCGAGTTCAGTTCACCCCCCACCAAGAACACGCAACCGACTCAGAGGCCCCTTGCAGCCGCTCAAGCAGCTTAGGGGTGCGCGACAGTCGCTCATCACCGAACAAGGCCAAATTGCAGTGCAGGGAACCGCGCAATGCCCCGGGGCGCCCTTAGGTGCCTTTAGCCTTGGAAACGCCCTGAACGAAAGCCCGGAAACGAAAAAACCCCCGTAATCAGCAATGATTACGGGGGCTTAGTCTTGTTCAATAATGGCGGAGAGATAGGGATTCGAACCCTAGGTACCGGTGAAGGTACAACGGATTTCGAATCCGTCCCATTCGGCCACTCTGGCATCTCTCCAACGGCGCGCATCATAACAACACTTTTACCGAAAGCAAACCCTCTTTCGAAATTTTCTTCGTGCTATCAGATGCTTGCGTCGATTAAAGCGGTACGCCCAGACGATTGGCGACTTCTTCATAGGCTTCGATGACGTCACCGAGGCCCTGACGGAAGCGGTCTTTGTCCATCTTCTTCTTGGTGTCCTTGTCCCACAGACGGCAGCCGTCCGGGCTGAACTCGTCGCCGAGGACGATGGAGCCGTCGCTGAACACGCCAAATTCAAGCTTGAAGTCGACCAGCAGCAGGCCGGCGTCGTCGAACAGCTTGGTCAGGACTTCGTTGACCTTGAGCGACAGTTCTTTCATGCGAACCAGTTGCTCGGCGGTGCCCCAACCGAACGCCACGACGTGGGATTCGTTGATGAACGGGTCGCCCTTGGCGTCGTCCTTGAGGAACAGTTCGAAGGTGTAAGGGTTGAGCTTCAGGCCTTCTTCGACGCCCAGACGCTTGACCAGGCTGCCGGCGGCGTAGTTACGCACGACGCACTCGACCGGGATCATGTCGAGCTTCTTGACCAGCACTTCGTTGTCGGCCAGCAGCTTGTCGAATTGGGTCGGTACGCCGGCCGCTTCGAGTTTCTGCATGATGAAGGCGTTGAACTTGTTGTTGACCATGCCTTTGCGGTCGAGCTGCTCGATGCGCTTGCCGTCGAACGCTGAGGTGTCGTTGCGAAACAGCAGGATCAAGCGGTCAGCGTCGTCGGTCTTGTAAACCGATTTGGCTTTGCCGCGGTAGAGTTCTTCACGTTTTTCCATGATGGGCTCCGCTTGCTAAGTAGGTGGGCTAGGCGATGTGGCGCCAGTCGAGCCCTGAATCTTGATCGGCCAGTTGCAGCCAGTCCGGGTCGCACCCGAGGGTGTCGACAAAACATTGCCGGGCCAGCTGCGGCAGGTTGTTCTTGCTGCTCAGATGGGCCAGGACCAAATGTTGCAAGCCCTGCCAGCCCAACTCGGACACCAGGAATGCCGCCTGATGGTTGTTCAAATGTCCCAGCTCGCCGCCCACCCGTTGCTTGAGAAAGTACGGGTAATGACCACGGGCCAGCATGTCGCGGCAATGATTGGACTCGATCATCAACGCATCGAGATCCCGATAACCGTCCAGCACCCGCTCGCAGTAGGAACCCAGGTCGGTCAGCAGGCCGAAGCGCCGCTGCTCGTGATCACTGAAGACATACTGGGTCGGTTCCTGCGCATCATGGGCCACGGCAATGACCCCGATGTTCAGTGCACCGATCTGCAGTTGCTCGCCGCCGGCCAGAAAACCTGCGGGTTCGATCGGTTTGCGCATCCCGCGCAGTGTGCCGCGACTGAGGTAGACCGGTAGATTGTAGCGCCGAGACAGCAAACCCACGCCATGCACGTGGTCGGCATGTTCGTGGGTTACGAGTATCGCGCTCAGTTGCGCCGGGTTCACACCCAGGCGCAACAGGCGTTTTTCGGTTTCCCGAAGGGAAAAACCACAATCCACCAGCACATACGTATCAGCACTGGCGATCAGCGTGCCGTTCCCTTGGCTACCGCTGCCGAGAACGGCAAAACGCATGGTTGATCAGCCCAGGTTGTCCTGAATCACGCTCAACACTTTGCGTGCCACTTCAGCCGGCGCAACGGTGTTAATGTTTTTCTCGACGGTCACCTGAATGTTCTCGCCAACCTTGCTCAGGCGAACCTGATAACGCTCGGCACGGGCTTCAACTTCTTCCTTGCTCGGCGCACTGCCGAACAGGCTGCTGAAGAAACCAGGCTTGTCGTCTTTCTTCTCGGCTTTTTCGGCCAGGTTGATGTAGTACAGGCCGAGGCTACGGTTGATGTCTTCAACGCGCCATTCGCCTTGTTCCAGTGCACGGCCAACGCTCGACCAGGCACGGTCCAGATCGGTACCGACGTTCAACACCGGGTTGCCGCTGCCGTCTTCGCTGAGGCTGACGCGGCTTGGCGTATCGAAATCACGCGAGGCCAGCATCGACACCGAACCGCCCTTCTCGGAGATACGGCTCATGCTCGCGAGCATGTCGTCGACCAGCGCCGCGTCCAGGCCAGTGTTGACCGAACGGTTGGTGAAGGCCACGTCGGCAGTGCTGCCGGCAGGACGCTCGGCGCTGACCACGTAGATTTCACTGGTGTTGCGCTGCACGCCCGGCTCGATCCGCACACGCACGCGGGTTTCGCTGTCGCTGGCGATGCCAGCTGCGCTCAGGCGCTTGGCCATGGCCGCGGACAGTTCGTCGGAATGCTGCCAGGTGGTGGTGAATTCGCCGGTTTGCGGGCGCTGTTCATCCAGACGGAAACCGTTGTCCTGGAAGAACTGCACCGCCACTGGCCAGACTTCGGCCGGTGGGTGCTGGGCCACGACCCAACGCGAGTCACCGCTCTTCTGCAGTGAGTAATCGCTGGCATCGGCAACGGCCGACAGCGGCTGAGGACGCGGCACAATGTATTCGCCCTTGGCGGTGTCATCAGCGACGTTACGCGGGATCGGCAAAAGCGGATCCAGACGCTTGGAAGTGCTGACTTCCGGCGGCAGTTGCATCGGTGCAGTCTGTTGCGCTTGCAGGTAATCGCTACCACGGTCGCGGAAATAACCTTCCGGCCCCCAGACCCATCCGCAGCCGCTGGTGCTGGAGATAATCAAGGCAAGTGCGGAAAGTCCGGCCATTCGCTTCATGCGTTGTACTTCCTCAATTAAACCAGGACGCTGCACTGGCGCAGGGCCGAGCGCAGCGTTTCGTGACAAGGTGTGCTCAGCCAGGTCAGTGGCAGGCGGATGCCTTCGTGCATCAGGCCCATTTCAACCAGAGCCCACTTCACCGGAATCGGGTTGGCTTCGATGAACAGGTCTTTGTGCAGTGGCATCAGTTTTTCGTTGATCGCCCGTGCGGTGTCGGCGTCGCCTTTCAGCGCAGCCTCGCACAGATCGGCCATTTCGCGTGGTGCGACGTTGGCAGTCACCGAGATGTTGCCTTTACCGCCCAGCAGGATCAGTTCAACGGCAGTCGGATCATCGCCGGACAGCACGATGAAATCCTTGCTCACACCATCGATGATCGCTTTGGCGCGTTTCAGGTCGCCGGTGGCTTCCTTGATGCCGATGATGTTCGGCACGGTGGACAGGCGAATCACGGTCTCGGCCTGCATGTCGCAAGAGGTGCGGCCAGGAACGTTGTAGAGAATCTGTGGAATGTCGACCGCTTCAGCAATGTACTTGAAGTGCTGGTACAGGCCTTCCTGAGTCGGCTTGTTGTAGTACGGAACGACCAGCAGGCAGGCATCGGCGCCGGCTTCCTTGGCGTTGCGGGTCAGCTCGACGGCTTCGCGGGTCGAGTTTGCGCCAGTGCCGGCGATGACCGGAATGCGTCCGGCAACCTGTTTGACCACGGCTTTGATGACAGCGATGTGTTCTTCTACATCAAGGGTTGCCGACTCGCCGGTAGTACCGACCGCGACAATGGCATGGGTACCGTTCTTGAGATGGAAGTCCACGAGTTTGCTGAGGCTGTCCCAGTCAAGACGCCCTTGTGCATCCATGGGAGTGACCAGTGCCACCATACTGCCCGCAATCATGAAACCGCTCCTGCCGGAAAAAGAGAGCGGTAATGGTACTGGCGCCAAGATGCTTGCACAAGCGAAGTACTGCGCTGCCGCCATTCCCCTTGGCGTCGCTTTTCGCTACCCTTCAGACTTTGATCGGTACTGATCAGCTTGTACGCCGGGTTCCAGCCTCCCTTTTCGGCCTCCCAGACCCCGTTCCTGCGTCGCATCGACGCGCTCCCGCTATAGTGGAGCGAGCCGCGAGCTTGCCGGGCCTCTTTGTACGGACCGCCAGAACAGGCACTCCCCGGCAGCCAACGCCCGATAACCTACCGACCGCTCATCGCTTTAGGAATGCTGCATGTCCACCCCCACAGTTCGCGAACAATTCCTTGTCATCAGTGCCCTCGGCGCCAACCCCATGGAGCTGACTAACGTCCTGTGCCGCGCCAGCCATGAAAATCGCTGCGCCGTGGTTACTTCACGCCTGACTCGCCACGGTGAGTGCAGTGCACTGGTCCTTGAAGTCTCCGGTAGCTGGGACGCCCTCGCCCGCCTGGAAGGCAGCTTGCCGGGCCTGGCCAAGAAACACGCTTTCACCGCCAACGTGGTGCGCAGCGCGCCGCTGGAAAATCGTCCACAGGCGTTGCCGTACGTGGCTTACGTCAGTTCGGCGTATCGCCCGGACATCATCAATGAGCTGTGCCAGTTCTTCATGGATCACAACGTCGAACTGGAGAACCTGACCTGCGATACGTATCAGGCGCCACAGACCGGCGGCACCATGCTCAACGCCACGTTCACCGTGACCCTGCCGGCCGGCACCCAGATCAGCTGGCTGCGCGACCAGTTCCTCGACTTCTCCGACGCGATGAACCTCGATGCACTGATCGAGCCTTGGCGCCCACAGAACCCAATGTAAGGAAGCTTTCATGGCCGTAGTCATCGACCAACCGGTTGCCGATTTCGAAGCACCTGCCACCAGCGGGCAGACTGTCAGCCTGTCCGCCCTCAAGGGCAAACAAGTGGTGATCTATTTCTACCCGAAGGACAGCACCCCGGGCTGCACTACCGAAGGCCAGGGCTTTCGTGATCAGTACGCCGCGTTCCAGGCAGCCAATACCGAGATATTCGGTATCTCCCGCGACAGCCTGAAGTCCCACGAGAACTTCAAGTGCAAGCAGGCGTTTCCGTTCGAGCTGATCAGCGACAAGGATGAGGCCGTCTGCCAATTGTTCGACGTGATCAAGTTGAAGAAGCTGTATGGCAAGGAATACCTGGGCGTTGATCGCAGCACGTTCCTGATTGATAAGGACGGTGTGCTGCGTCAGGAATGGCGTGGTGTGAAAGTGCCGGGGCATGTGGATGCAGTATTGGCCGCTGCTCAGGATCTGAACAAGGCCTGATGGTTCTCTGGCGTCTTCTCTGACGCCATCGCTGGCAAGCCAGCTCCCACAGGTTTTGTGTGCACCGAAAACCCTGTGGGAGCTGGCTTGCCAGCGATGAGGCCTTAAGCCGCACCGAACAATCTGGATCAACCGCTACAGCAGCGGCGCCACCGCCGGCTCTTGGCGCGGCCACGCATCCAGCACAGCCTTGAACAGCGTCGCCAGCGGGATCGCAAAGAACACCCCCCAGAATCCCCACAATCCGCCAAACAACAGCACCGCGCAGATAATTGCCACCGGGTGCAGGTTGACCGCCTCCGAGAACAGCAACGGCACCAGCACGTTGCCATCCAGCGTCTGAATAATTCCGTAGACCGCCATCAGATAGATGAACTGATCGCTCCAGCCCCACTGGAATAGCGCAATCAGCAGCACCGGCACGGTCACCACCACCGCACCGACGTACGGCACCACCACCGACACACCGACCAGCAACGCCAGCAGCGCCGCATAATTGAGTCCGAGCGCGACGAAAGCGATGTAGGTCACACCACCGCAAATCACGATCTCGATGACCTTGCCGCGAATGTAGTTGGCGATCTGCCGGTTCATTTCCTGCGCAACCCGAGTGATCAGCGCGCGCTCACGCGGCAGATAACCACGCACCCACTCGCCGATCATCGCCCGGTCCTTGAGGAAGAAGAACACCAGGATCGGCACCAGCACCAGGTAGATCATGATGTTCACCAGCAGCGGCAGACTCGACAGCGAGAACGTCAGCGCCCACTGGCCGAACTTGCCGATCTCGCCACGCGCCGCTTCGATCGCCTGCAACACTTGCTCGTCAGAGACCAGATGCGGATAGCGCTCGGGCAACAGCAACAACAGCGACTGCCATTTGGCGAGCATCCCGGGCAGCTCGTTGAACAGCGTGATCAACTGATGCCAGAGCAACGGCAGCACCACGACGATAAACAGCATCAGCACGCCCATGAACAGCGCGAACACCAACCCTACCGCCACGCCACCCGGGACGCGCAGACGTTCCAGCGTGACCACCAGGCCCTGCATCAGATACGCCAGCACCATCCCCGCCAACACCGGCGCGAGCATGCCGCCAAGCGTGAGCACTGCGGTAAAGGCGAGAAACAGCAGCACCGCCAGCACTACAGCTTCTTCATCGGAGAAGTAGCGCTGAATCCAGTCGCGTAACACTTTGAACATCAATAATCCTTAGGTCTTTTCGCTGTCGGTTTCAGGCCTTTTTCAACCAGTAACGGTAAACGCCTGCTTCGTCTTCTTCGCGCAGCAGCGTATGACCGGCCAATCTGGCAAAGGTGCGAAAGTCGCGCTGCGAGCCGGCGTCAGTCGCGATGACCTTGAGGACGGCGCCACTCTGGAGCTTGTTGAGTTCCATTTTTGCCTTGAGCAACGGCAACGGACAACTCAGGCCACTGGCGTCCAGTTCCACGTCATGGGCTACAGCGTCAGTCATTGCGTCACTCCGGTTCGGTTCGTCGAGCTGCCTAGAATATCTGGTCGCAGCTCCGGTGTCCGGCTACAGTAAGGTCTTTGTCTTCTAAGGCTTTGTGCATGACTTTTCTGCGCCCTACCCTGCTGACGCTCGCTTGCCTGCTCGCCTCACCAGGCTTTGCCGACGATCTGCCGTCACTCGGCGACGCCAGTTCTGCCATTGTCTCGCCGCAACAGGAATATCAGCTCGGCCGCGCCTGGCTGGCGATGTTGCGTAGCCAGGTTTCACAGCTCAACGATCCGCAGCTCAAGGACTACGTCGAATCCAGCGTTTATAAACTGGTAGAGACCAGCCAGGTCACTGACCGGCGCCTTGAATTCATTCTGATCAACAGCCCGCAGCTCAACGCCTTCGCGGCGCCAGGTGGCGTGGTCGGGGTCAACGGTGGCTTGTTCCTCAATGCGCAGACCGAGGGTGAATATGCCTCGGTACTGGCGCACGAATTGGCGCACTTGTCACAACGCCACTTCGCTCGTGGCGTCGAAGCTTCGCAGCGGATGCAGGTGCCGATGATGGCTGCGCTGCTGGCCGGGATCGTCATTGCGGCGGCCGGTGGCGGCGATGCCGGCATTGCGACCATCGCCGGTACGCAGGCAGCGGCGATTCAGTCGCAACGCACCTTTTCCCGCCAGAACGAGCAGGAAGCCGACCGCATCGGCATTCTCAACCTGGAAAAGGCCGGGTATGACCCGCGCTCGATGCCGACCATGTTCGAACGCTTGATGCGTCAATATCGTTTCGACGCCAAGCCACCGGAATTCCTCCTGACTCACCCGGTGACCGAATCGCGTATCGCCGACACCCGCAACCGCGCCGAACAGGCCAAACCGGGCGGCATTGAAGACTCCAAGCGCTATCAGTTGATCCGCGCACGCGTGCAACTGATCTACGAAGAAACCCCGGGATTGGGCGCCAAGCGTTTCCGTGCGCAACTGGATGAAAACCCGAAAAACGACGTGGCGCGCTACGGTCTGGCGATTGCCCAGATCAAGGGTGGCCAGTTGAATGAGGCGCGCGAGAATCTCAAGCAACTGCTGGCGACCTCGCCGAACGAAATCATCTACAACCTTGCTCAGGTCGATCTGGACATCACCAATAATCGCCTGCCGGATGCACAGTCCCGGGTGGACCGGATGCTCACGCAATATCCGGGCAACTATCCATTGAATCAGGTTCGCGTGGATCTGCTGCTCAAACAGAACCGCGCGCCGGATGCCGAGAAGGCCCTGGAAGCGCTACTCAAGTCACGTCCGGATGATCCGGACGTCTGGTATCAGGTCGCCGAAACACGTGGCTTGTCCGGCAATATCATCGGCCTGCATCAGGCGCGCGCGGAGTACTTCGCATTGGTCGGCGATTACCGTCAGGCAATCCAGCAGTTGGACTTTGCCAAGCGCAAGGCTGGCAGCAACTTCCCACTGTCCTCACGCATTGATGCCCGCCAGCGTGAGCTGATGGAGCAGGAGCGGATGGTCAAGGACATGATGGGCTGATCGTTACCCGCCGGGACAAAAGCTTCAGGCATAAAAAAACCGCCTCTTTCGAGGCGGTTTCTTTTTTACCCTGCCGCTGGATTATTCAGCCAGCTTGAAGGTGATGAAGCTGGCGCGACCTTGACGCAGAACGCGCATCGACACCGAACGGTTCTTCGGCAGCGCTTTGGCGATCTCGCCGAACTCCTTGGTGGAGCCGATGGCTTGATTGTTCAAGTGCGTGATCACGTCACCTGGCTGCAGACCGATCAGGGCCGCAGGACCATCCTGCACTTCCTTGATTACCACACCACCTTTGAGGTCGTAGGTTTTCTTCTGCTCGGCGGTCAGCTCGCCTACCGAAACACCGAGGCGGTTGCTGGTGCTTTCAGTGCCGGACTTCGGCAGTGCATCCAGCTCCTTGTCTTCGTCCGGGATCGCGCCAACCGTCAGTTCGACGTTCTTGCGCTTGCCTTCACGAATCACTTCCAGATTGGCTTTCGCACCAGCCTTCAATGCGCCGACCAGATGCGGCAGGTCTGCAGACATGACGATCGGCTGGCCGTTCATGCTCAGGATCACGTCGCCGACTTGCAGACCACCCTTGGCGGCCGGACCATCGTCCTGAATCTGTGCAACCAGCGCGCCGGCCGGTTTATCCAGACCGAACGACTCTGCCAGATCCTTGTTCACTTCCTGGATGACCACGCCCAGCCAGCCACGGCTGACTTTGCCGCCGCTCTTCAGCTGATTGGACACATCCATCGCCACGTCGATCGGGATCGCGAACGACACGCCCATGAAGCCGCCCGAACGGGTGTAGATCTGCGAGTTGATGCCCACCACTTCACCGTTCAGGTTGAACAGCGGACCACCGGAGTTGCCCGGGTTGATCGGTACGTCAGTCTGAATGAACGGCACGTAGTTTTCGTTCGGCAGACTGCGGCCCACGGCACTGACGATGCCTTGGGTCACGGTGTGATCAAAGCCGAACGGCGAGCCGATCGCGACAACCCACTGACCAGCTTTCAGGTCTTGGGATTTGCCGAGTTTAAGCACCGGCAGATCTTTGCCTTCGATTTTCAGCAAGGCCACGTCGGAACGCGGGTCGGTGCCGATCAGCTTGGCTTTCATTTCGCTGCGATCAGCCAGACGCACGAGAATTTCGTCAGCATCGGCAATCACATGGTTGTTGGTCAGGATGTAGCCATCCGGGGAAATGATGAAGCCCGAACCCAGCGACTGCGCTTCACGCTGACGACCACCACCGCCCGGCGAACGCTGCTGAGGCGGCATGCCACGTTCGAAGAACTCGCGCAGCATCGGCGGCAGGCCTTCCAGATCGGGCATCTGCTGGTTCACTTTGCGATCCGGCAGTTTCTGCGTGGTACTGATGTTCACCACGGCTGGCGAAGCCTGTTCGACCAATTGGGTGAAGTCAGGCAGATCAGCCGCTTGCGCAGCAGGCACCGCCTGACCGAGCAACAGCACGGTGGCGAAAATGGAGAGATAAGATTTCAAACTTGGTATCGACATACAGCTCCCGTTACGACGAGCAGGGTTAAGCGATATGGAGCAAGGAACACCGGAAACCACCGACCGGCATTTTTGTTCCGGGAACAACAAACAAGGCCAGAGCCGTGAGGCTCTGACCTATAAAAAATTTTCGGGGTATTTGCAAATGAAAATGCTCAGCAAACATTTCATCTACGTCTCGACGAAGGACTGGTAATGACTGAAATCAGCTCACTGCTTGCTGGTTGCAGTGCCATCGGTATTACGCATCGACAGAGCAATTCGTTCGGCGGTGCCAATCGGAATCTCGCCAACCACCGTGACCATCATTTCGCCGTCGGGGGTAGTCAGGCGACGAGAAACGGCAACGGTCGGGCCAAGTTGAGTCCGCGTATCGGTCACTGTTGCTCCGTTCAAAGGCTCAAGGAACACCGAGAACCGCGCCAGACCATCGTCATACAGCAGGCTGTTGACCTGTGTCTTGGTTTCCGGATCTTTGTGCGAGGTGCTGCTGGTCAATTCAAAACCCGGCGGCAGCCATTCAGAGTGCCAGACCTGTGCGGTCTTGACGGCCGAAGCCTTGTCGCTGTCGAGCGTAATCGCTTTACAGTCGGCATCGGCCTGCAAATCTTTGTCCGAAGGGACTTCGTCAGTATTGAGACTGGTGAACTGGAAGCGTTCGAGCAACTGTCCCTTGTCGTTCAGCAGCAACGACTTCAACGGCAAGCCCGTTTTCTTGTCCAGATGCAGCTCAAACCCGTAACGATGCTGATCGCGAGGCGTCAGCGATACGATCACTGCGTCTCGCCCAGCCACGCGCGATTTGCCGATGACGGCAAGGTCATACCAGTTTTTCAGCTTTTGCGGATCGAGGGGACGAGCGGCTGAGTTGGGAGAATCCCCCAGCCCGGCAATCAGGGTGCCACTGACGCATTGAGTGTGTCCATCAATGCGCACGACTTCCTGCGCCGAACCGTCGAGCTGGAGTAAACGCTCGCGGACCTGGCCATTCTGGACGCGATGCCAGATGTTATGGGTAGAAAAACTACCGTTACGCTCGTAAACGAATGTGCCGTGAAAGCTTTGCTGCTGCTCGGCCTGGCCCAGACGGGTCAACCAGTCCTGGGCCTCATCAGCATGGGCTGGAACAATGAACCAGCCACTCAGCAGAAGCGAAAGTAGAGGTATGGCGCGCATGATCCTCCTTAACGGTTTTCCAGGCTTGCTGCACGTGCGTATGGCAACGCGCTTTCAGTGCCTTTCAGTGCAGCCTGTTGAGCGTGCTGACGCAAGTAACCTGGCAGACGCTGATCGTGCCAGCCTGGCTGACCTTGCAGTACGCCGTTGGCCATAGGACCAGTAGCTTCCGAACTCTCACTATAGCCTGCCAGAACAGCCGGACCTTTGACCTGCGGGGTCGCCAGGGTTGGCTGATTGGATTGCTGAGCCAGTTCGACGCCAGCGATTTCGTCCTGGTTGTACAGGCGAACACCGGCCAGAACGGCAACAGTCACCGAGGCAGCAACAGCCAGACGGCCGAGGTTGCGCCATGGGCTGCGAGATACTTTGGCCGGAGCCGTTTCGTCTTCCAGTGCAGCAGACACTGCCGCAGCGATATCCAGACGTGGAAGCAGCAGATCCTTGTGCATGGCTGCCCGAGCGATCTGGTAACGAGCCCAGGTCTCACGGGTATCAACATCATCCAGTGCATTAAGCACTCGACGCAATTCCAGTTCGTCCGCTTCGTTATCCATCACTGCGGACAGCGATTCCTGCAGGGCTTCACGACTCATGGCGTTCCTCTCTTGGCTGTCGCCGCTGTCTCAGTTTTCCTGCAACAACGGCTGCAGGGCTTTATCGATGGCCTCCCGGGCGCGGAAAATCCGGGAGCGCACGGTACCCACCGGACATTGCATGACGCTCGCAATGTCCTCGTAACTCAGACCATCGAATTCACGTAAAGTTAAAGCCGTACGCAAATCCTCTGGCAGTTGCTGGATGGTTCGATGGACGGTGCCTTCGATCTCATCCCGCAGCAGTGCACGTTCTGGTGACTCGAGATCCTTGAGGCCGTGATCGCCATCGTAGAACTCTGCGTCTTCGGAACTTACATCGCTATCCGGCGGCCGGCGGCCGCGTGAAACGAGGTAATTCTTTGCCGTGTTAATGGCAATACGGTACAGCCACGTATAAAACGCACTGTCGCCGCGAAAGTTTCCAAGTGCTCGATACGCCTTGATAAAGGCTTCCTGAGCCACGTCCTGGGCTTCATGGGTGTCGTGCACAAAACGCACGATCAACCCGAGAATCTTGTGCTGATACTTCAGCACCAACAGATCGAAAGCTCGCTTGTCGCCGCGTTGAACGCGCTCGACCAGCTGCTGATCCTCTTCCTGGGTTAGCATGAACACTCCTCGATAAGCCCGGAGGAGACTTGCATAACTAAACGACCAGACTTGCAAACATAGACTCGGGCTTTTCGCAAAAGTTCTCCCCCTCAAGGCAAGTTTCCTGCGGGCTCTGATTTGGCACGCACGAAAAACGCAGCTCGGGATAAACCGGCTGCGCGAATAATCTTGTCATCGGTTTCGCCGGCAGGAATCCAACCACAGATTCCGCACTGAAGCCGACACTGTCCCTTATCTCTGGCACCGACTATTGATCTTGGGCCCTTGGCAAAAGTTCCAATTATTTATAGCCGTCGCCACCCGACATTGGGCAACCCTGTGCAGAAAAAGTCTGTTTCAGCACCGATACAGTCGCCTTTTCCCCAAACGGGTAAAAAAAACTTCCGACGAAGCACACGGCTTTTTCGTTCACAGTAGTTTCACAATGCCATATGGGCCCGGCTATTGTGCCGCCCCACCCCTCTATATACTAGTGGGCTGTGTGGCTGTCTTGACTCGCCGATCCAGCTGTCTTGCTCCACCCCCGACCCGGGTCGCTTTGAGCGGAATCCTGTAATGAGCCAACAATTCCAACATGATGTTCTGGTCATAGGCAGCGGTGCTGCCGGTTTGAGTCTCGCGCTGACCCTGCCGGGTCATTTGCGCATTGCCGTATTGAGCAAGGGCGATCTCGCCAATGGATCGACTTTTTGGGCCCAGGGTGGCGTTGCCGCCGTGCTCGACGACACCGACACTGTCGAATCCCATGTCGATGACACCCTGAATGCCGGCGGCGGTCTGTGCCATGAAGACGCTGTACGCTTCACCGTCGAGCACAGCCGCGAAGCCATCCAGTGGCTGATCGATCAAGGCGTCCCCTTCACGCGCGACGATCAGTCCGGCACAGAGGATGGCGGATTCGAGTTCCATCTGACCCGTGAAGGCGGTCACAGCCACCGACGCATCATCCATGCGGCCGATGCAACGGGTGCGGCAATCTTCAAAACCTTGCTGGCTCAGGCCAAAGAGCGTTCGAACATCGAACTGCTGGAACAGCGGGTTGCCGTTGACCTGATCACCGAGCGACGCCTGGGCATGGAAGGCGAACGCTGCCTCGGCGCCTACGTTCTCAACCGTAAAACCGGCGAAGTCGACACTTACGGCGCACGCTTTGTGATTCTGGCCTCGGGCGGCGCGGCCAAGGTCTACCTCTATACCAGTAACCCCGATGGCGCCTGCGGTGATGGCATCGCCATGGCCTGGCGTTCGGGCTGTCGCGTGGCGAACCTGGAATTCAATCAATTCCACCCGACCTGCCTTTATCACCCGCAAGCCAAGAGTTTTTTGATCACCGAAGCCCTGCGCGGCGAAGGCGCCCATTTGAAGCTGCCGAATGGCGAACGCTTCATGTATCGCTTTGACAAGCGCGCCGAACTGGCACCACGCGACATCGTCGCCCGGGCCATTGACCATGAAATGAAGCGCTTGGGCGTCGACTGCGTGTATCTCGATATCAGCCACAAGCCCGAAGCGTTCATTAAAAGTCACTTCCCGACTGTTTATGAGCGCTGCCTCGGTTTCGGCATCGACATCACCAAGCAGCCGATCCCGGTCGTACCGGCCGCGCATTACACCTGCGGCGGTGTAATGGTCGATCAGAATGGCCGCACCGATGTTCCCGGCCTGTATGCGATTGGTGAAACCAGCTTCACCGGCCTGCATGGCGCCAACCGCATGGCCAGCAATTCACTGCTGGAATGCTTCGTCTATGCCCGCTCGGCAGCGGCCGACATCCTCGCGCAACTGGACGATGTCACCGCGCCAAACGCCCTGCCCGCGTGGGATGCCAGCCAGGTGACTGATTCCGACGAAGACGTGATCATCGCGCACAACTGGGATGAACTGCGGCGGTTCATGTGGGACTACGTCGGCATCGTGCGCACCAACAAGCGCCTGCAACGAGCGCAACACCGCGTGCGACTGCTGCTGGACGAGATCGACGAGTTCTACAGCAACTATAAAGTCAGCCGCGATCTGATCGAATTGCGTAACCTGGCACAAGTCGCCGAACTGATGATTTGCTCAGCCATGGAGCGCAAGGAAAGTCGAGGCCTCCATTACACCCTCGACTATCCCGACCTGCTTCCCGAGGCGCTCGACACTATTCTGGTGCCGCCCACCTACGTCGGCTGAACTTGAGCCGTACTCGCAGGCGCCGGTGCAAGTCCGCCGCCTGCGAGTCCCGTGGTACGCAGATCGACCTGATTCGCCATTCCCCACGCAAGCGAAAGCGCAATACCACAAGCAACGGCAGCGCCAGGCTGTCCGGCCTCAACTGCACGGCTTGCCAACCATTGGCCTGATTCCACAACTGCCAGCCATCAGCATCGCGGCGCAAACCACAAAAAGCCTCAGGGTGATTCAACAGAATCTGCCTTGGCAACACCCAAAAGCCATGCAGCAGACAGCCAAAAGCCCCGAGCAGACTGGCCCAGAGTGGAATTGACAGCAGAAACAAGGCGCCCAGCGCGAACGCCTGGGCCAACAGATACGCCGCCAGCAACTGCCGCGAGGCATGCCAGCGGCATTCGAACGTGTTACTTGGGCTGGACACGATCCAGGATCATGCGAACCATGCGCTGCAGTTCCGGATCTTCAGACTCGCTGCGCTCCATGAACCAGCCGAACATGTCCTGATCCTCGCACTCCAGCAGGCGCACGTACAAATCGCGATCTACCTGATTCAGGTCTGCGTAGACCTCCTTCACAAACGGCACCAGCAACACGTCAAGCTCAAGCATGCCGCGACGGCTGTGCCAAAAGAGGCGATTCAGTTCAACTTGTTCGACCATGGAGCCCTCCTCAAATTTGCCGGCAAGTATACAGCCCCGAGACGGGTCGCACAGTCGGCTTTGGTCGGGCACCACCGATCCTTTATCAACTACCCATTTCAACCATGCCCCCTTATGATGTGCCCCAGTCTATTTACCCTGCGAAGACCCATGGCCGATTCTGCTTTTTTCTGCACCCTGTCTCATGAAGGCGTTCTCGCGGTTCGCGGCGCGGATGCCGGAAAATTCCTGCAAGGCCAGTTGACCTGCAACCTCAATTACCTGAGCGATAATCGCGCCAGCCTTGGTGCGCGCTGCACACAGAAAGGCCGGATGCAGTCGAGCTTTCGTATTCTGCTCGAAGGCGACGGCGTGGTCCTGGCGATGGCCAGCGAGCTGCTGGAGCCGCAACTGGCGGACCTGAAAAAGTACGCGGTGTTCTCCAAATCGAAACTGACCGACGAAAGTGCCGCTTGGGTGCGTTTCGGCGTGGAGAATGGCGACGACGCCTTGACCAGCCTCGGCCTGGAGTTGCCAGCGGAAACCGACAGCGTCGTGCGTAATGAAGGCCTGATCGCGATTCGCGTCTCGCCCGATCGCGCCGAACTCTGGGCACCGGCCGATCAGGCGGATGCCATCAAAGCCAAATTGTCCACCATCCTGCCTGAGGCTGAGCTCAATCAATGGCTGCTGGGCCAGATCCGCGCCGGTATTGGCCAGGTCATGCCGAGCACCCGCGAGCTGTTCATCCCGCAGATGCTCAACCTGCAAGCCGTCGGCGGCGTGAGTTTCAAGAAAGGTTGCTACACCGGCCAGGAAATCGTCGCGCGCATGCAGTACCTGGGCAAACTCAAGCGTCGTCTGTATCGCCTGAGCCTGGACACTGCTGATTTGCCAGAGCCTGGCACACAACTGTTTGCGCCAAGCCACAACAGCTCCATCGGTGAAGTGGTGTTGGCTGCCAAGGCCGGGCAAAACATTGAACTCCTGGCGGTGCTGCAGGCCGAAGCTGCCGAAGCCGGTGATTTGCATCTGGGCACCCTCGAAGGTCCCGCGCTGCATCTGCTCGACCTGCCTTACGAACTGGATCGCGACCGCGAAATCCAGCGCTGATCGCAGCATTTGTTGCAACACCCTAGAGAGTTTAAATGAGCGAACTGGCGGAAAAAGTCCAACAGGATTTGGTTGAGGCCATCGATAACGATGACCTGGTTCTGCCCACGTTGCCGGAAGTGGCCCTGCAGATTCGCAAGGCCGCTGAAGACCCGGAAATCAGCGTCAGCGACCTGAGCAAAGTGATCGGCCGTGACACCGCGCTGTCGGCGCGCCTGATCAAAGTGGTCAACAGCCCGCTGCTGCGCGCCGCGCAGGAAGTTACCGACCTGCACACGGCCATCACCCGGTTGGGCATCAACTACAGCAGCAACCTGGCGATCGGCCTGGTGATGGAGCAGATCTTCCACGCCCGCTCGGAAGTGGTCGAACAGAAGATGCGCGAAGTCTGGCGCAAGAGCCTGGAAATTGCCGGGGTCAGTTATGCGTTGTGCCGCCGCTACACGCAGCTCAAACCCGATCAGGCAGCGCTCGGCGGGCTCGTGCATCAGATCGGCGTGTTGCCGATTCTGACCTACGCCGAAGATCACTATGAGCTGCTGTCGGATCCGGTCAGCCTCAATCATGTAATCGACCATATTCATCCGCTGCTTGGCGACAAGTTGTTGCGCGTCTGGGAGTTCCCGGAGCGACTGGTGGAATTGCCGGGGCGCTATCAGGACTTCAAACGCGATTCGACGGCCATTGATTACGTCGATCTGGTGCAGGTGGCGAGCCTGTATTGCCACAAGGACACGGATCATCCGTTTGCGCGGATTGATCCACTGAGCGTGCCGGCGTTCAGAAAGCTTGGGATTGATCCTGAGAACAAAGCGCTGTGTGAAGATCTGGAAGAGTCGCGGACGATGTTTTACTGATCCGAAACCGCGCCGCCCCATTCGCGAGCAGGCTCGCTCCCACAATGAAATGCATTCCCCTGTGAGAGCACAGCTGATTCACACATTGAAATGCATTCCCCTGTGGGAGCACAGCTGATTCACACATTGAAATGCATTCCCCTGTGGGAGCGAGCCTGCTCGCGAAAGGGCCAGAAAAACCACCACAATCAGCCGGCAATAAAACTGACTCGCACCTTCAACCCCGCCTGCTCACCATCATGCAGACTGATCTGCGCCAGATGCGCCCGGCAGATCTCGCCGACAATCGCCAACCCCAACCCAGAACCCGCCACCTGCTGATTACGCCGGTAGAACCGCTCGAACACCCGATCGCGCTCCTCCAGCGGAATGCCCGGCCCGTCATCTTCAACTTCTAGCACCGCCGGCGCCGTGACGCGCAAAATTACATTGCCGCCCGGCGGCGTATGCGCCAAGGCGTTGTCTACCAGATTGCTCAGCAACTCATTGAGCAACGTCGGCTCACCGCGCAGCCAGACCGGTTCGTCCGCCTCCAGCGCCAGCGCCACCCCGCGCTTGTGTGCCAGTGGCGCCATGGCCATGCCCAGTTCCCGGGCCAACTGACTCAGATCGAGCAACTGCGCGCCGCCCTCGGCAATCGCCCGGGCGCCGTTTTCGACGCGCGCCAGCGACAGCAACTGATTGGCCAGATGAGTCAGGCGGTCGGTGCTTTGCGCCGAAGACTCCAATGTCGTGCGCCACGTCTCGGGATCGTTCGAACGCAGGCCCAATTCAAGCCGAGCCTTCAGCGCCGCCAAGGGTGTGCGCAGTTCGTGGGCCGCGTCGGCGATGAACTGCGCCTGCCGTTCAAACTGACCACGCAGGCGCTCGGTGAAATGGTTGAGTCCACGCACCAACGGCCACAGCTCATGCTGCACTTCAACCAATGGCAGCGGCCGCAAGTCATCGGGCTGCCGCTCTTCCACCGCTGTACGCAAGCGCTCCAACGGGCGCAATGCGGCACTGACCGCGAACCACACCAGCAACAACGCGCCGATCGCCAACATGCCCAATCGCAGCAAAGTATCAGCCGCCAGACTGCGCGCCATGCTCACCCGCGCTTCGTCGGTTTCGGCGACGCGGATTTCCGCCATGCCGTTCATGTTCGGTTCGGTCACTGCTTTCAGCAGACTGACCACGCGCACGTTCTGCCCTTTGTAGGTGGCGTTGTAGAAACGCGCCAACGCTGGATAACTGTCGGTGCGCGGTGTCCCCGGCGGCGGGCCGGGGAGGTTTTCGTAGCCGGAAATCAGCTTTTGATGGATATCGTTGACCTGATAGTAAATCCGCCCGGCGCTGTCGTAAGCGAAGGTATCAAGCGCGACGTAAGGCACATCGGCGCTCAGTGTGCCGTCACGTTGCGACAGGCCCGCCGCGATGGTCCGCGCCGAGGCCAGCAACGTGCGGTCGTACGCGGTGTCTGCCGCTTCGCGACCATTCCAGTAAGCGCTTAAACCACTGGCGAGCATCAACACCACCAGCAGCAATGCGAGGTTCCACAGCAAGCGCCAGCGCAGGCTGCTGGGCTTATGCATCGCGGCTTTCCAGCAGGTAACCGAGACCACGGAAAGTCACGATGGCGACGGGTTGGCCGTCGAGTTTCTTGCGCAAGCGATGCACGTAGATTTCGATCGCGTCGGGGCTGGCCTCTTCATCGAGACCGAATACCTGCGCGGCCAGTTGCTCCTTGCTCATCACTCGTCCCGGACGGGCGATCAGCGCTTCCAGCACCGCTTGCTCGCGGGATGTCAGGGTCAGCAATTCTTCACCGAGGGTGAAGCGCCGGGTGTCGAGGTCATAGGCCAGCACGCCACAACGCTGTTGGCGTTCGCCACCGAGCACACTACGGCGTAACAAGGCTTTGACCCGCGCTTCCAGTTCAGTCAGTTCGAACGGTTTGGCGAGGTAATCGTCGGCACCGAGATTGAGACCATGGACGCGATCTTTCACATCACTGCGCGCGGTGAGCATCAGCACCGGCAGATTCTTGCCGCGTGCGCGCAAACGCGCGAGCACCTCGAAACCGTCCATGCGCGGCAGGCCGACATCGAGGATCGCCACAGCGTATTCCTCACTGCCCAGCGCCAGATCGGCAGCCACGCCATCGTGCAACACATCCACGGTCAGACCGGTGCTCTTGAGCGCCTGAGCGACACTTTCGGCCAGTTGCAGATGGTCTTCGACGAGCAGGACACGCATGGATTTTTACCTCGTTCAGGGATGGCCAACGCCACGCTTTGCCGCGGAGTTTACAGCCGCAACCGCCGCTGTGAAGCCCGAAAACCTTGAAAGTCTGCTGAAAGGTTAGCGAAAGGTTAGCTGGTTACAGTCGGCCCACGGACAGTTCCGACTGCCGTCGCTGATGCCACACAGCGCAACGAAAAACGCCTCGAAGCGTTTTCGACCAATAAGAACAATAAACGGAGTACACCCGCATGCCGTCCATGCAGCCTCAGGCGTCCACGCCTGTTCGCCCTTCCCGTTTCAGCCACACCGCCCTCGTCAGTGCCGCCGCCCTTGCCGGCTTTTCGCCGTTGAGTTTTGCCGACTTCATTGAAGACAGCAGCGCCACCTTCGAAACCCGCAACATGTATTTCAACCGCGACTTTCGCGATGGCACCAGCGCCCAGCAATCCAAGCGTGACGAATGGGCCCAGGGCTTCATGCTCAATCTGCAATCGGGTTACACCGATGGCACCGTGGGGTTCGGTGTCGATGCGTTGGGCATGCTCGGCGTCAAACTCGATTCAAGTCCGGACCGCACCGGCACCGGCCTGCTGCCGACCCACGATGACGGGCGCGCCGCCGATGAATACTCGAAAGTCGGCCTGACCGGCAAAGTGAAAATTTCCGCCACGGAACTTAAAATCGGCAGCCTGATTCCCGAACTGCCGATCCTCAAACCGAACGACGGGCGCATCCTGCCGCAGACCTTTGAAGGTGGCTTGCTCACTTCCAAAGAGATCAAGAACCTGACCTTCACCGGTGGTCGACTGGAGAAAGCCAAGGATCGCGACAGCACCGACTTCGAAGACATCGCCCTCAACAACAAGAACAGCCGTTTCGCTGGCACCGCTGCCGGCAATCACTTCGATTTTGGCGGCGTGGATTACAAGTTCACCGACAAGATCACCGGCAGTTACCACTTCGCTCAACTTGACGAAGTCTACAACCAGCACTTCTTCGGCCTCGTTGCTTCGCGGCCGATGGGCCACGGTACGTTCGCCACTGACCTGCGCTTTGCCGTCAGTGATGACCAGGGCGCAGCCCGTGGCGGCGAGATCGACAACCGCTCGCTCAACGGTCTGGTCAGCTACGCGCTGAGCGGCCACAAGTTCAGCGCCGGTTATCAGCACATGTCCGGCGACAGCGCCTTCCCGTATGTCGATGGCAGCGACCCGTACCTGGTCAACTTCGTCCAGATCAACGATTTCGCCGGCGCTGAAGAACGCTCCTGGCAGGCTCGTTACGACTTTGACTTCGCCAAGCTCGGCATTCCAGGCCTGAGCTTCATGAGCCGTTACCTGAGCGGTGACAACATCAAGCTCAAGAACGGTGAAGAAGGCAAAGAGTGGGAACGCAACACCGAGATCAAATATGTAGTACAAAGCGGCGCCTTGAAGGACGTCGCCGTGCGTTTGCGCAATGCCACTTACCGCTCCAACTACTCGGCTCGCGATGCAGACGAAGTGCGTTTGCTGGTGAGCTACAGCGTTGCACTTTGGTAAATGCCCGTAAGTGAAAAACACGTCGAATAACAACAATGCCCGTGGAGAATCGAATGAACCTGTCACTGCGTAAAGTTGCACTGGCCGCCAGTTGCATCCTGTTTGCCGGCCAACTGATGGCCGAACCGAAACGTCCGGAATGTATCGCCCCGGCCTCCCCCGGCGGTGGTTTCGACCTGACCTGCAAACTGGTGCAGAGCGCACTGGTCAACCAGAAACTGCTGAGCAAACCGATGCGTGTGACCTACATGCCCGGTGGAGTCGGCGCGGTGGCGTACAACGCTGTGGTCGCGCAACGTCCGGCCGATGCCGGCACGCTGGTGGCGTGGTCGAGCGGTTCGCTGTTGAACCTGGCCCAGGGCAAGTTCGGTCGTTTCGATGAGACCAACGTGCGTTGGCTGGCAGCGGTCGGCACCAGCTACGGCGCCATCGCGGTGAAAAGCGATTCGCCCTACAAGACCCTCGACGATCTCGTTCAGGCATTGAAGAAAGATCCAAGCTCGGTGGTCATCGGTTCCGGCGGTACTGTCGGCAGCCAGGACTGGATGCAAACTGCACTGATCGCCAAGGCTGCCGGGATCAACCCGCGTGACCTGCGTTACGTGGCGCTCGAAGGTGGCGGCGAAATCGCCACGGCCCTGCTCGGCGGGCACATCCAGGTCGGCAGCACCGACATCTCCGACTCCATGCCGCACATCCAGAGCGGCGACATGCGCCTGCTCGCGGTGTTCGCCGACAAGCGCCTCGACGAGCCGGAAATGAAAGACATCCCGACTGCTCGCGAGCAAGGCTACGACATCGTCTGGCCAGTGGTGCGCGGCTTCTACCTGGGGCCAAAAGTCAGCGATGAAGACTACGCCTGGTGGAAAGACTCGTTCGACAAACTGCTGGCCTCCGATGAGTTCGCCAAGCTTCGCGATCAGCGTGAACTGTTCCCGTTCGCCATGACCGGCCCGGAACTCGACACCTACGTGAAGAAGCAAGTCGCGGACTACAAAGTGCTGGCCAAAGAGTTCGGCCTGATCCAGTGATCGCCTCTGTCTAGCGGCTGCGTTCCCGGTTGCGGGGACGCGGCCCAGGAGCTCCCATGCTTATTCAACGCATTTTCGCCTCAGTGCTGCTGCTGGTTTGCGCCGGCCTGGCATTGATGGCGTGGCCGTACCAAGCGGCTTTTTCCTACGAACCGGTGGGCCCACGCGCCTTCCCGCTGCTGATGCTCGGCCTGATGGGCTTGGCGCTGCTGTACATGGTGTTCCGCCCGGCGCCGATCAAACACAGCGACGACGAGCCGCCACTGGATCGCGAAACCCTGACCAAGATCACCATTTGCGTCGCACTGCTGCTGGTGTTCGCCGGTCTCTTCGAACCGCTGGGTTTCATCCTCAGCAGCATCCTCATCGGCATTCCGATGGCGCGCCTGTATGGCGGTCGCTGGATGCCGAGCATCGTGGTGACCACGCTGATGGCCATCGGTCTGTACCTGCTGTTCGACCGTGTGATGGACGTTCCGCTGCCCCTTGGTCTGCTCGACGTGCTGGAGAACTGATATGGATACCCTCGGTTATTTGGGTCAAGGCTTCGGCGTCGCGCTGAGCCCGTACAACCTGGTCACGGCCCTGACCGGCACGCTGATCGGCACCGTCGTCGGCTTGCTCCCGGGCCTTGGCCCGATCAATGGCGTGGCCTTGCTGATCCCGATCGCATTTGCCCTCGGCCTGCCACCGGAGTCGGCGCTGATCCTGCTGGCAGCGGTGTACCTGGGCTGCGAATACGGCGGGCGGATCAGCTCGATCCTGCTGAACATTCCAGGCGAAGCGTCGACCGTGATGACCACCCTCGACGGTTACCCGATGGCCCGCAAAGGCCTCGCCGGTGTGGCGCTGTCGTTGTCGGCGTGGAGTTCGTTTATCGGTGCATTCATCGCCACCTGCGGCATGGTCCTGTTCGCGCCGCTGCTGGCGAAATGGGCGATTGCCTTCGGCCCGGCGGAATACTTCGTGTTGATGGTGTTTGCGATTGTCTGTCTCGGCGGCATGGCCGGTGATCGCCCGTTGAAGACCTTTATCGCGGCATTGATCGGCCTGTTCCTGTCGAGCGTCGGCATTGACGCCAACAGCGGCGTATACCGCTTTACCGGCGACAACATCCACCTGACTGACGGCATTCAATTCGTCGTGCTGGTACTGGGTCTGTTCTCGGTCAGCGAGATTCTGTTGCTGCTGGAGAAAACCCATCGCGGTCAGGAAGCGGTGAAAGCCACCGGGCGGATGATGTTCAACTTCAAGGAAGCCTCGTCGGTGTTCGTGGTGAACATCCGTTGCGGCCTCCTCGGTTTCATCATGGGTGTATTGCCGGGTGCCGGCGCGACGCTGGCCAGCGCCGTGGCCTACATGACCGAAAAACGCATCGCCGGTGCCAGTGGCAAATTCGGTCAGGGTGACGCGCGTGGTCTCGCCGCGCCAGAAACTGCAATCGGTGCTTCGGCTTGTGGTGCTTTGGTGCCGATGCTGACACTGGGCGTTCCTGGCTCGGGCACTACTGCGGTGATGATCGGCGCCCTGTCGCTGTACAACATCACCCCGGGCCCGCTGCTGTTCCAGCAACAACCGGACATCGTCTGGGGCCTGATCGCGTCGTTGTTCATCGCCAACATCATGCTGGTGATCCTCAACATCCCGATGATCCGCATCTTCACCCGCATCCTTGCCGTGCCGAACTGGGCGCTGGTGCCGGTGATTGCGATCATCACCGGGATCGGCGTCTACGCGGTGCACGCCACCACGTTCGACCTGTTCCTGATGGTCGGCATCGGCATCTTCGGCTACATCCTGCGCAAGCTCGACTTCCCGTTGTCGCCAGTGCTGCTGGGTTTCATCCTCGGTGGCTTGATGGAGCAGAACCTGCGCCGTGCCCTGTCGATTTCCAACGGTGCTCTGGAAATTCTCTGGTCGAGCCCGATCACCTTCGGTGTCTGGGTACTGACCGCGATCATGCTGCTGATGCCACTGTTGCGCATCTGGCGCAAACGTTCGGTCGCGCGTCGCGCCATCGCCGATGTTTGATCGCGCCTCACTGAAATCCTGGTGGGGAACCCCGCTGGTCGGTCTGCTTGGCGGTTACCTCGCCAGCCAGATCGGCTGGCCACTACCGTGGATGGTCGGCTCGTTGCTGGCGATCATCCTCGTGCGCTGCCTGACCCCGTGGCAACTCACGGAAATCCCTGGCGGCCGCAAGTGCGGCCAGTGGATTGTCGGCATCGGCATCGGCCTGCACTTCACCCCGGTGGTGATGGAGCAGGTGCTCAGTCATTTCGGTTTGATCTTCTTCGGCGCACTGGTCACCAGTGTCTCGGCGGTAGTCGGCGTGTGGTTGATGCGCCGCACCGGCGAGGACCGCGCCACGGCGTTTTTCTCCAGCATGCCCGGCGGTTCCGGGGAGATGGTCAACCTCGGCGCGCGCAATGGCGCGATGCTCAGTCATGTTGCGGCGGGGCAGAGTTTGCGGGTGCTGGTGGTGGTGCTGTGTGTGCCGGCGGCGTTCAAGTATCTGCTCGGCGATGGCAACCCGATTGCTCATGCCGGCAGCGTCGATTGCCGCTGGCTGGCCATTCTGTTTCCGGCGGGTGGTTTGCTCGCCTGGCTCTGGCAGCGTTTGCGCCAACCCAATCCGTGGTTGTTCGGGCCGTTGCTGGTGAGTGCGGCGGTGAGCATTGGCTGGGATCTGCACATTGGTTTACCCAGTGGTGGCAGCCAGATTGGCCAGTGGCTGATTGGCAGTGGTTTGGGTTGCCACTTCAACCGGCAGTTCTTCCGCCGCGCACCTTCATTCATGGGGCGGACGTTGATCGGCACGGCGTTGACCATGTTGATCGCGACACTGGCGGCGTTAGGGTTGAGCGCTTTGACCCATCTCGATCTGCGCTCGCTGACCCTGGGCATGATGCCCGGCGGGATTGCCGAGATGAGTCTGACGGCGGAGACCCTGCAATTGTCGGTGCCGCTGGTGACGGCGATGCAGGTGATGCGGTTGTTGTTTGTGCTGTTTCTGGCAGAGCCGTTGTTCAAGTACTGGAATCGTAATCCCGAGTGAGACCGAGTTGCCCCTATCGCTGGCAAGCTAGCTCCCACAGGTTTTTGGGGTGTTCACATAATCTGTGGCACCCACAAAATCCTGTGGGAGCTGGCTTGCCAGCGATGGGGCCCTTCAGATCCCCTTCAGATGGGCGGCAAACGCCACTCGATCGGCGTCTCGCCATTCTGCTCAAGAAACTTGTTGGTCCGGCTGAAATGCCCACAACCCAAAAATCCGCGATAAGCCGATAGAGGCGACGGATGCACCGACGTCAGCACCAGATGCTTGGTCGCGTCGATCAGCTTCTGTTTGCTCTGCGCATGGGCGCCCCAGAGCATGAACACCAGATGCGGCTGGCGCTCGCTGACCACCTCGATGATCCGATCAGTGAAAAACTGCCAGCCCTTGTCCTTGTGCGCATTGGCGTTGGCGCGCTCGACGGTCATGGTGGTGTTGATCATCAACACGCCCTGATCGGCCCAGCTCTGCAGGTAACCGTGATTGGGAATGTCGATGTTCAGGTCGCGCTTCAACTCTTTATAGATGTTGACCAGCGACGGCGGCGCCGGCACACCCGGTTGTACCGAGAAGCACAAGCCATGGGCCTGGCCCGGGCCGTGATACGGGTCCTGACCGAGGATCACCACTTTTACTTTATCCAGCGGCGTCGAGTTCAGCGCGTTGAAAATCATTGGCCCCGGCGGATAGATTTCCTTGCCGGCCGCCCGCTCCTGCTGCAGAAACTGGCGCAACTCTGCCATGTAAGGCTGGTCGAATTCAGCACGCAGTGCCTCCTTCCAGCTCGGTTCGAGTTTGATACGGTCGTCAGCAGTCATGGTCATACCCGGCAAAAACAATGGGGCGAACCCTAGGAAAGCCGACCACGCTTGTCAATTGATCTGATGCAGATCCGGCACTTTCCCACACAACGATCATACTGATCGTTCAAATTCCCGATCGAGGTCACGATGAATCTGCACTTCGAAGAACTCACCGGCACCGACGGCGCCCGCATCGGTATCGCCAGCCTGGATGCTGAAAAATCGCTGAATGCGCTGTCCCTGCCGATGATCAACGCCCTCAGCGACAAGCTGGGCGCCTGGGCCAAGGATCCACAAATCGTCTGTGTGTTGCTGCGCGGCAACGGCGCCAAGGCCTTCTGCGCCGGCGGCGAGGTGCGCAGCCTGGTCGAGGCATGTCGCGCCCATCCCGGCGAGGTACCACCGCTGGCCGCGCAGTTTTTCAGCGCGGAATATCGTCTGGATTACAGCCTGCACACCTATCCGAAACCGTTGATCTGCTGGGGCCATGGTTACGTGCTCGGTGGCGGTATGGGCCTGTTGCAAGGCGCCAGTACGCGGATTGTCACACCGAGCAGCCGCTTGGCGATGCCGGAAATCACCATCGGTCTGTATCCCGACGTCGGCGCCAGTTGGTTTCTCGCTCGGCTGCCGGGCAAGCTCGGTTTGTTCCTCGGACTGACCGGCGCGCACATGAACGGTCGTGATGCGATCGATCTGGACCTGGCCGACCGCTTCCTGCTCGACGAACAGCAGCCGCAACTGATCGAAGGCCTGTTGCAGCTCAATTGGCAGGAACAGACTGACGTGCAGCTCAACAGCCTGCTCAAGGCTTTGCAGCAAGAGGCCGTGGCGCAAATGCCCGAGGCGCAATGGCTACCGCGTCGGCAGCAGATCGACGAACTGCTCGACGTCAGCGACGTCACCTGCGCGTGGAAAGCCATTAGCCTGCAACGCGACAGCACTGATCCGTTGATCGCCCGGGCAGCCAAAACCATGAGTGAAGGCGCACCGCTGACCGCACATCTGGTCTGGGAACAGATCATCCGCGCCCGGCATATGTCGCTGGCCGAAGTCTTTCAGATGGAATACACCCTGAGCCTTAATTGCTGCCGGCATCCGGAGTTCAGCGAAGGGGTTCGCGCACGGTTGATCGACAAGGATCAGAAGCCGCACTGGCATTGGCCGGATATCAATAACGTGCCGGATGCGGTGGTCGAGGCGCACTTTCACAAGGTCTGGGAGGGGCGGCATCCGTTGGCGGATTTGACGCAGTATTGAAGTACTGATTGCCCGCGATGGTCACCTTCGTCTTCGATCGCGGGCCCTCTCAAACTGACGTTATTACAGTTAATTCAGTTCGTAGAACTTGATTATCTCGGCCAACGCGAGTTGCGACTCTTCATTTTCTTTTACAAGAATATCCTCCACATCACGCAGTGCCGGAAGAGGATGCAGTCGTTCGGCAATTTGCGCTGCGGTGTAGTCTTTAACCGTTTCTCCTTCGCCGCTAACCCTTATGAACCCAATCGCGCTTTCGCCTCCAGAAAAATGATTAGCCACTCGAACCTTGGGGCCCATGCCATAGCAGACCACTATGACAAGATCTTCCTGATCGCGATGAAACCTTAATTGTTCAATAGGTATACCCACACCAGAAAAATCGATTCCATCGATCCCACCCCCGGTGTTATTAATCAAGTCTCTTCCAAGACCATCGTATTTGTAGAGATCGTTGCCAGCACCACCAGACAACGTGTCATTACCGGGACCGCCTAGCAGCACATCATCGTCGACACTCCCCATCAGCGCATCATGTCCATGCATACCTCTGATTTCACCTGCGCCGCTTAGCGTGTCATTACCGTGACTTCCCACCAGTGGGAGCGCTTGGCCATCTCTCATAGATTTGGCACTGGCCGCATTATCGACCAACAGACCATTGTGATAAGTATCCGGGGCAGGACCCAGCTGACTGGAGCCAAACAGCTCTTTGAGAGTAACGCTTGATCCATCTGCAAACTTTATAACCTCGATACCGGAACCCTCAATATCTCCGGCATTGGGTAGAACAATGCGAACTTTCTGCGACCCACCCCATTTAATATCGAGTGTCGAATAGAGCATTTTCGCCCGAGGCGGATGGCGATAGGCATCACGACGCGGATCAGTTGCCAACCCAACATTCACTGTTTCAATGAGTGTTGCGCCCCAACTGAGCTGCAAATTCTCCTGCGTCGCGTCCTCTGGAAGCACGACAGTATCTTGATCGACTAATCCATACTCGTCCTTCCATCCGGCAACACCTACTTCAGGTCGGAGAAAAACCGGATTCAGCACATCCGCGATAATGGTCGTTGCGCCAACATGTGCCTGCACGATGTAAGTATCGGCACCGTTTTCACCGTACAGGTAGTCATCCCCAGCGCCGCTCAATAAATAATCAGCGCCTTCAGAACCGAGCAGGGTATCATTGCCCGCCCCGGCGGACAGAAAGGCACCCGGTATCCTGTCATTAATATAGTCGTAATCAAGTAGAACACCAGAATAGGCGACGATCAGGTCATCGCCTGCACCACCCTGGAAAAGATTGCCGACTTCGACATTAACTCGCCCACCGACATCGTCGCCGTGGACAACTTTATGTTTGATCGCTTCAGTTGTGACATCCCGCCGAAATTCCTTGCGGACAGTTTCGCCCGCCGTGAAACTTTCAGCAGGATAGATGTACCATCCTTCGATAGCACCTGAATCTGTTCTATCTGCAATAATTACGTCGCCGACTTTGAATGAAAAACCGCTGGCAGTGCCAGATCGAAAATAACGTGGCTCCAGTAATAACGGCGACGTAATGCCCTCTTTCTTTACCTCTCGAAAACTGGATTGGGATGTAAAGCTTGACTGTCTTTCGCTAAATACCGCATCGCCAGTGGCAGACCCCATCCATTGAGGCGTTTCAGACAATGCCCCCGTTTCGATGCTTTCATCGATCACATCAGTGTGGGTGATATAACCCGTATCGTTGGTGGTTATATGGTTACGAACCCAGACACCTGGTTTGCTCAAGGTAAAGCCTGTTGCATGCCTGCTTGCGGAGCGCTTTGCTTTGAGCTCCGCCAGGAACCTGTCTGTCCAGCCAACATTATGATCAATGGCATTACTTCGTTCCTCACCAGGAACAACGATCCCTGATTGGCCCGGAACAGCAACCGGGTCTTCGTCTGCAATGATGTGTTTATCTTCTTCTTTGGCCAGCACTCCTTCCCCTGCTGGCGGTTCGATGATATCTACGGCTGGCAGCGTTTTTTTCATGACCTCTTGATAGCCGAGAATGACACCATCGCTAAACGTGAACGTTGAATTCTTCCATTCTTCATAATTCCTGATAAGGATGGCGTCCCCCTCACCATTGAACAGCCGCAATACCCGGCCTACGGAAACATCAATGATGTCGGCTTTCAGACTTTCCGCAGAGAACCCGGCACCGAACTTGATGACATTGCTGCCACCTGAATCGGTGATAACGTCAAGACCATCACCCACCCCGAAATAGTAAACATCAGCGCCGTCATGGCCCTCCATCACGTCGTTACCGGCCCCGCCATCAAAAACGTTATTGCCTGAATCTCCACGAAGGTGGTCTACACCCTCCCCGCCCAACAAAGTGTCGTTGCCACCACCGCCCAGCAAGGTATCGTTGCCTGATCCACCGTCCAGATAATCTGCGCCGTGTTCAGCCTCCGCTGTCTGCTCGTAATCGCCGGATAAAATGTCATCATCAGCGCCGCCATAAAGCGTGTCGGCGCCCAAGCCTCCCAGAAGGGTATCGTTTCCTTCATCGCCTTGAAGGTAATCATTGTTGATTCCACCTGACTGCAGGTTGGACACATCGCCATCCATCGCGTCAGCTCCTGCCCCGCCGATCAGAGTATCGGAGCCACCCATTCCCTGAAGTGTGTCATCGCCCGCTCCACCATCAAGTAAATCATTACCGTGATAACGAACCGGATGCTCAGCATTGTCCCCGGCCAGCGCGTCGTTACCTTCACCTCCGAACAGCAGATCATCCGCCCCGCCCCCCAAAAGTGTGTCGTCTCCCGCACCACCGTCCAGCAGGTCATTTCCAAAAAAGTGGGCGGCGTCACCGGCAACGCCGTTCAGTACATCGTCATCCCCGTGGAGAGTGTCATTGCCAGAGCCACCATACATCGCATCGGCTCCACCGTTACCAGCGAGCCAATCATCGCCACTGCCACCGTCCAATACATCGTTGCCATGGTGTTTGCTTTGCAGTCCACCGCCCCAATCGAGGTTGTCTCCCATCATTGTGTCGTTACCGCTTCCTCCAGCCAGCGTGTCATTCCCGCCATCCCCCCAAAGAAGATCATCTTCAGTTCCGCCATCAAGCAGATCCTCACCCCATCCGCCATTGAGAACATCGCGACCGCCCTGACCGTAGAGAACATCGTTATCGCCCTGCGTCGAACTATTGAAGGAGGCCTTAGAAAAGACAGTTCGGTGACTGGTGACACCACCGTCTATAAGAACTTTGACGCGTGTGAATCCCCATTTCTGCTCCAACGCGCCGGTCGTTTCATCCCCTGATAAAACGTCATCTCCCGCACCTCCAATCAGCGTATCCCGATCGTTACCGCCCAGAAGCACGTCCTGGGATGCCGTACCGATGAGCAAATCGTGGCCTGCCCCTCCATCAAGCCAATCACCTCGAGCTGTTTTCCCTTTAACGTCGCCAGCGGCCATGGCCTTTTCGAGCGTCGTCTGTTTATCCCCAAACAACTGATCGTTTCCGGCCTTGCCGAATAATCGATCAGAACCGCCAAGTCCGAGAATGACGTCGTCCTTGGCAGAGCCGTACAGCACATCGGCCTTGTTTCTCTGTTTTACGTTGGCCAATAGCAAGGCGTTGCCCAGCTCATCGTATGAGAACTGATCCCCGGGAACATTGGGGTCGATATCTTTCGCTTTCCAGTCGCCCTCGAGAACCAGGTCGGGAGCAGAGACCGTAGGGTCTTGGTGTTCAGGAAGTCGGATACCCAGCATCCCGGGGCGGAAGTTCTTGATAACGACGAGATCGTTCAGGCCATATTTGATGTTGAGCGTGGGTTCGCTGAGTTCTTCGATGAGAGTCAGGGTAATGGCCTGATCCTCGGTCGACCAGACATCGCTCAAAGGGGCGCGGCGTTTGAGTGAAGGAATCGGCGCGCCGTTGATCCATAGCTGCCCATTGGCGTTGGCGTCGAAGATCTCATCGATGCCATCACCGCTGGAAAACTCATAGCGGTCGCTGCCTGCGCCACCGATCAAAGTGTCGTTGCCCTTTCCTCCGAGCAAAACATCATCACCGGCCATTGCGTACAGCGCATCATTGCCGTCGCCTCCGGCAAGCAAGTCGTTGCCGCGTCCACCCTCGATGACATCGTGACCTGCCAGGCCGTTGATCGTGTCATTGCCCGCGCCGCCATACAGATGATCAGTGTTCGCACCGCCCGCGAAAGACCGCGTGCCGTCATCACCGAACATGACCAGCGGGTTCAACACACCGGTGGTCATCGGCACCTGTTTGGCTGAGGCGAGATCGGAGTAGGAAAACTTCTGCAGCGATTGTTCTCCAAACGAGCCCTGGGTTCGGGCAATCAACCGGGCCAACATTTGCGCACGATCGGCGAGCCATTGCGCGGTGATGAAACCTTCGCCGGTCAGCGGATCGTAGAGCTCCAGTCCGCGTCCGGGATAACCGTCATCGCGTTCAATGACGATTTCACTGAGCTGCTTCAGGGAATTGCGCAACGACAGGCCGACGGGGGTCGACTCCCCAGCCAGTTTTGCCCATGAATCCGCGTTTCCGTATTCACCTATTGATCGGGTGACGATGCTTTGGGACTGCTCGGGTGAAAATGCCGAGAAGAATACGTAGGCGTTGGTGGCGAAGGTTTCATCGGTGGTAGGTGACGCTGCTGAATCGCCGTCGTAGGTGCGCTTGAACATGTCGAGGAATTCATTCTGGCCATAGCGCAATATCAGGTCGACCACGACGGAAACCGGCGTGCCTTGAACGACATGCTGAATCAGCGGATTGAGGCTGCCACTGGCGAGCGCGATATTGATTTGCTCTGGCACGACGGAAAGCAGACTTTGCAGTGGGTTGACGCCGAAATTACTGATCGCCGCTCGCAGGCCGACACTGTATGAATCGATGGCGAACAGAATATTTTTGTAGTCATCGAGCCTGTTGGCTTTTGCTTGAGTCGGCGGGCCGCCATCTTCCCCTTGCGAATCACCAGCGGTGATCAATCTCCAGGTTTCATAGGGCGGTGCTCCACCCAACAGGCTGAATCCGACTGTCCCGGACCAGCCGGCGTTATGGCTCACGGTTGTATCCTTCTCTCCGCAAGCCTCACTAAACAGTGCCTTGCCGATCGCACTGGCATCAATCTCTGCAATCTGGCTGATGGACGGAACCGTCCAGGGTGCCAGTCGACCGGCGAGGGATCCGTCGATCAAGGTATTGATGAAATTGGCGGCGACCTGATTCGATGACAGCTGCATCAGGTCTCCACTGAAGATTTTATTCAGTCTCAGTTCACCTTGCCGCGAGGTATAACCGCGAATCAGGGCGGAGTAGGCACCGTTTCCACCGTTGGCATCAATGGCCACGGCAAGCCAGAGCCTGGCGCTTTCAAGAACTTTTCCAGACTCCTCATTGACGGCGAAAACTTCAGAAATTCTTCCACCAATAATATCGAATAGCTTTTGATACAGGGGAGCGCAGCTAGCCCCAACTAATTTCAGCGCATCGTACCGAATTTTTTCTGAGCGCAGACTTATACCTTTACAAATATTCGCAGCATTAAATATTTCGGTTTTTTCAATATCGCTAAAAACATAACTCATCGTTACTTCCTTGTAATAACAGAGTGTGAAAGATAAGCACTGAGAAACTTGAGCATCTCAGGTGCTTCGCGTAATGACGATAGACCGAGACTCACGCTACCGTGCCCCCCAGCAAAGTCAAAGCTATCCAGATTCACGGTGCAGAAAAAATTTAACTTTCCGAAATTCAAAGCCTCCAATTCGGCTCTGCTGAACTTTGCCATTTTCTCGTCAGTCAGTTGTTCCTCGGAAGCCGGGCGAATCAAACCGTCGCAGTCTATCAACCGAGGCGTGCCATCACGCCGCGGCCAACCAGTGATGACGAACGTTCTAACGGAAGCCTCATTCTTGAAATGCGGCGGAGGCGCATTAAGCCAAAGCTCCAACCCAGGATAATTTTTCAACTTCACAATCAACTCGTCCGGCCAGTTGACATGCCGATAACCCCGTTCATGGGGCTCGGTAGTTTCTTTCCTTGTATAAAGCCCGGCGGTCAATTTATAAAGACGCCAACTTTCAGGAATCGACTTCAGGCTCTGATCCTGGTACCGGCGCAAGCCCGTCCCGGTCCACCAGAAATGCCCCTTGAGCGTATTGGCAAGGCACGCTTTCTTATTCGACAATTCAGGCATGCCAACATAAAACTCCGGCACCAGAGTCTTATCCACATAGCTGCCGCCCAGTATGGGCACCTGCTTCATGCTCGCCAGCTTCTTTTGACAGGCCTCCTGATCCGCGTAATAGATTGCCATCGCCTCGGCGACTTCTTCTTCACGGATATAAAAATCCACCACGCAATAACAGACATAAATAACCACGCCGTATTTCAACAACTTCTTAAACCATTTAACCGTTTGCTTACGCGACATCCGGAGCATTTCAAATCTCCCTGTCAAACTGAGGATCAGGCTGTTTCTTCAGATGCCCGGACGTCGCGTTTTCAAATACCTCAAAGTACTGTTTCGTGCCGTACTTCACATCAAATCTGCTCGCCGTCAACTTCGCGGCGCTGCGCAGGCAGTCGTACTCATCAACGCAATCAAGAACCCTGGCAATACGTTTGGCGATACCGTGATGATCGAAGAAATCCACCAGCATTCCATTGTGGCCATCAACGATCACCTCCCTTACCGGAGCCGTATCTGACGCTACTACCACACACCCAGCCGCCATCGCCTCCAGTAACGACCACGACAAAACAAACGGATACGTCAAATAAACATGCACCTTTGAACATGCCAGAACTGCCCGGTAAGTCTGATAAGGAAGCTTCCCTGTGAAATGAACGTTGGAATGATCGAAACTTACCTCTGCCTCCATCCTGCTGCGCCAATTTGCATAGCCAACCGGCTTACACCCATAACTGACGGCATCACCGCCCACTATGACTATCTGCGCATCGGGATACTCAGCCTGAATATGCGGGATCGCTCGCATAAAACTATGAAACCCGCGATAGGGCTCAAGATTCCTCGCGACATAAGTAACGATCGGCTGCCCAGCTCTCAGCTCGACTCCATTGGGCAACCTGACTGCCCCAGCTTTCGCCAGGTAAGCACTTTGAATGACGCCCTCGTGAATAACCCGAATGGCCGACTGATAAGCTGCCGGAAACAGACTGCGCTGCCACCGCGTGGGTGCAATGGCAATGTCACATTGCTCGAGATTCAAAAGATGCAGCGAATTGAGCACTCGCAGCCTTGATGACTCCCTTGTGGCTCGCGGGAATTCAGGGTCGAACCCGGAATCCGCGCCCTGCGCTCGATAGTAAAATTCGCAATAGTGAATAAGCGGCGTGTCGGGATAGACATCCTTGACGAAGAGCGTTTCCCCCCATCCGGGATGAGCGAGAATCACATCTGGCCGATAACCCGCCTGTTTCAGCCTGCTCAGAATTTCAAAAACTTTCTGTCCATCAGTCACCGCTTGTTCGTAACGGGTCAGATAGGGGTGAATATCGCCCGATGCTCTGCTGGCAGCGCGGTATCGATATATTTTCACCTCTGCGATACCCGGCGCCGTATCCCGACCTATCGCCAAAACCTCATGACGCCTGTCAATTGCCGCCAGCACCACATGACGGAACTGGCCCGGAAAGTTTTGGTGAATCACAAGAAGCTTCATAGCGGCATCGTCCTTTATTCGCCGCTATTGAACTGAGTTTTGCTCACCTCGATCGGCAGGAACAAACGCTAACAAATGCAATGGAATGAAACTGTAGGAAGCGTCTGGGAATGCCCTAGGAGATGGCTAACGGGACGACTTTTTCGACGGGCACAAAAAAGCGGCGCTAATAGCGCCGCTTTCATTTGCGTGGATTTACCAGAGAACGCTGCGTTTATCAGGCCTGTACGCAAAGTCTCATACTTGGTTTATGGAGTTTGCTCACGGAGTGTTTTTACACTCGTGAACGCTGGAAGCGCCAACCCGCGCCTTCCCAAGGATGACTCTTTGACTATGGACAGTCTAATGACGGGCAATACCCTCGTACTCACACCTTCGCAGAATCACCTGCTCTCCCCTGACGATCATGCCGCGCCTGGAACTGACGACACCGACTCGTCAAATGCAGGCACCAGTGCCATCCGGCAACCGCTGGGTAATCCTGGAGGGGCATTGTCCTGGCCGATTCCCCTGGATGCGGACAAACAACGGCGCCTGCGCCTTATCACGATGAATCATGCGCACCATTTGGGTGACCAGCCGCTGGTGATGCAAACCAGGGGCGGCGTGCTGGAATTCCTGCGTTATTGCCAGCCCCTCCCGACGCACGTGGGCAATGATCCGGTCCAGATACTCGAAGCGCTGATCAATTCTCCGCAGGGGCAACTGATGGGCAAAGCGCTGCAACAAAGGATGCAAGGCATCGACAGCGATCGCAGCGTGACGGATTACCTCCTGGCCGGGATTGCACTGCAGCTGGACCCTGAATCGATTGCCACCCCCGATCGCCGCAAAGTAGCAGGCTTCGATCTGACCAGTGACCTGCATTGGGGGCAACGCGCATCGGTGGTCGTGAATGGCCTGGCTGATCACTTGAGCCGTGAAGGCAGAACCAGTGCCGCGCTGGCAACCGTGGCGGCGCACCTATTGCTGGCGAGGTCGGCCCCGCAGTTTCTGATCAAAGACATTCCCCAGAGTGTGAGAATCGCTAGCCAGGCTTGGGCCAATCTGACCATTGCGGCTTTGACCATCGAAGCTCAGGCACCGGGAAACATTCCCGACATGACATTCGCCGAAGTCATGAGTGAGGCCGAAAAAGCCCGGCTGGCTGAGCCAACGTTCACCCAATATGCCCAGATAGCCGCCTTGATCGATTGGGCGGTCGCCAGCGGAATTATCACGAAAAGAAACGATGACACCTACACCGCTGAACAACTGGACAGCGTAAGGACGGCATTCAACCAACAACTCGATGATCGGCTTTCGGCCTCCGGAATACTGGACAAAGAAATACCAACGCGGAAAAACATCGCCTTGGCGGTGCTGATAGAACGGTTCGGAGATTTGGGTGCGCTTTTCGAAGTCAAAGCCCTCGCTACTGACGTGTATCGCGGGAACAGCGAACAAAACGGGTTCAGTGGCAGCCATTCGCTGCTGGACTACGCCATGATGGATTTACCGAATCCGAGGCCGCTTGTGTCGCGGGATTCGCGCATCCAGGTGGAGGCCTTGAACAACAACCCGACGTTTGGCGTCCGGGAGGCCTTCGACCGCCAGTTCACCCGTGCCATCGAGGATAAAAAGGCCGCCGTCAATACAACGGTCAGACACCTGATCTCGCAGTTGCCATTGGAGGATAGAAAGAACTTCGAATTCGGAAAAATAACTTTTTTCCAGCAAAGCTCATTCGTGACAGATGGTTTTTTTAACCATACGCCCTGCCCAAATGAACCGGAACTGCTGATCAAGACCGAACTGAACGGCAATATCCAGGCGTACGAAATCGACATCAACAAAGACACGATTGAACGGACGGGTTTGTACCGGGCGAAGCTGAAGGAATCCAGGGAGGCGAACAAGTATTTCAAGACCCAGGCACTGTTGCCCCGGGATGCGTCATCCGATCTGGCTCTTGAACACGCCGTGAGCAACTCGCTCCTCAATAGCTTCAACAGCGCTCGATCCCATGCGATTGCCAACGCATTTGTGCAACACCTTGATCTCGACGACCCGGCAATAAAAGACCTGGCTCGCGGCCAGACCCCCTTGGACGAATACTACCAGCCCAAGGCACTCGGCGAATTCTTGTTGAACCTGATCCCCTTCAGGTCAGCCATCGCCAATATTCAGAAGGGCAACTACGGCGAGGCGGTGTTTGATCTCACCCTGGATATTTTCGGTTTTCTCACCGCAGGTGCCGCCACCGCTGGAAAACTGATCAAGATAGCCGGCACGGTTCTCTCCACCGGCGCCAAAGTGTTGAAAAGCGTTCATGTCATCGGAGTCGCCACCATCGGCGCGCTCAACCCCGTCAGTGGCTTGGGTGATCTGGCCAGGCTCGTGGGCTCCGGGGGCCTTTATCTTCTGTCCAAAGGTCGCAAAGCCATCAATCGGCTCAGGGGCGCCGCCGACCGTTACGATGTATTGAAGGCTATCAGTAAACAATATGAAGCTGCGGCAACGGGTGCGATCAAAGTCGCCGACGACACAGTCGAAGGTGCCGCCGTGCTCAAGAGCGGTCAATGGTATTCCTTTGATGTCGACACGATGCGCCCTTACGGCAGCCCGCTCGACGACTTCGTGGTCGCCACCCAGACTGTCGCCGGCAAGTTGCACCACGCGGATTTCGATGATCTGGCCGATCTGAGCTACAGGATGTTCGGTCACTTCAGCGTGCCCGAATCTACAATCGCCGGGCTCTCACCCAACAGCAGAGGCTTGTATATTGCTGCCGATGGGCACGTGTCCCATATCCGTCATACCGATAGCAGCGGAAGAACGGCTGTTTACGAGGTCAGACAAGTCCAGCGTATGCAGGACGGCTCGATGGACGCCCATGTTTATCACGAAAACCGCAAGACCCATTTGCTGCTTCGCAATATAGAGGGTGACCGGTGGCAGCGAGTGGGTGCGCCAGGGGGAGGTGATGTGGAGATTTCTGCATTGCATTTGCGGATATGGAAAAATTTGACGCCGGCGCAACAGCAGCTGATTACCCGCAAAGGATTTGCCCAACAGTATCTATTACCTCGAAAAACATTCGAATATTACGTCAATTTTGACGGCACATTGAGCGATGCCGGCAAGGTGGTGCTTGAGCGCCCCGTCGACACTCCCTTTAATGTGCCGAACGAAGCGCAAATCCTTGAATGGCAGGGCATGACGCAGGCCAAGCGTAACAAAACGACCATGGCGGGATTTGCCGGTCACCATCACTTAAACACACAAACCTTCAGAGCTTTCGTAAGAACCGACGGTAGCTTGGCGCCGAAGGGCGAAGTGCTGCTGCACAAAGCGGCCGGTGGTACCTATAACAAAATTACCAATGACCATTTACAGCAGTGGAATGAGATCTTCAGGCGACCGGGCAATGTGATGACAGCCACGCAGTTCAGGGATCAACATCAGCTCAACCCCTCTCTATGGCAGAGGTACGTCAAGCGAGATGGATCCCTGAAAGAGGCAACGGTCGAACGTCTCAACAAGGCAGGAAAAAACACCGACCAACCTGTACCCACTCAGCAACCTGATGCACAGGTGATTCGGGAAATCGAGGTACCCGGCCGGATTCTGGAGGGCAAAACCCGGAAGATCACTGCCGAGGACCTGCGGCAATGGGAGAAACTGCTTCAAGCAAAGCAACCGGAGCTCACCCGTGAAAGCTTCGCGTTCCAGCATAACCTGCCGAAAAAAACATTTGAATACTACGTGAAGCTTGACGGCCAATTGAGCGAAACCGGCGTACGCGTGCGTGACCGCCCGACAGACCAGCCATTCAATCGGATAAGCGAAACGCATGTCCGTGAATGGCACCACATGCCCCAGATAAAACGCGACACCATGACAATTCAAGGGTTTTGCGGTCATCATAATATTCGCTTGAGTAACTTTGGCAGCTATGTGGGTGCCGATGGGAGCCTGAAGCCAACAGGACAATCCCTGCTGCACCGAGCAGCCGGTGGCACCTATAACAAATTGACCGATGAACATTTACGTCAGTGGGACCTGCTTTCCAGGCAGAGCAAAGACTCCCGCACGGAGGTAGCGGACTTCGTTCAACAACACGCAATCAACCCTGTTAGCTGGCAGACGTACGTCAAAGTCGATGGAACGCTCAGAACCAAAGCCAGGCAGCGTATCGGAAGTGGAGCACGAGGCACTGTTTTGCCCGATGTAGCCCAGCAACTGCCAGGCCAGACTTCTAGAGTGCGCACGCAAAGGATCGTTGCCAAACATTTGCAGGACTGGAAGAACTTGCCGCAAGCGGAGCGAGACAGGCTCACACGCCGGGGCTTTGCACAACAGAACAAGCTGCCCTGGAAAACATTTGAGTACTACGTGAAGCCTGACGGCGAGCTGAGCGCGACCGGTGTACTAGTGTTCAAGCGTCCTGCCGTGCTCCCCTTCAACAAGCCGGATGAAATACATGTCAGTTATTGGCAGAACATGTCTCAGCCAGAACGAGACAAGATCACCGTTGAAGGATTTGCCGGTCATTATCATCTTCATTCGAATACCCTCTACAGTTATGTACGGGCCGATGGACGTCCTGGGCCTAAAGGACAGCCCCTGATACAGAAGGTAGAAGACCTTACTTATAACGTGATTACCGACGAGCACTTACGCCAGTGGGACTCGATTTTCAAGCTTGCGGACAACACCGTTACGGCGAAGGATTTCATGCGCCAGAACGGACTCGATCCACGCCAATGGATAAGCTACGTCGACATAGACGGCACATTGAAAGAACCCGCCTTGCTGCGTATCGAAGGCACGGGGCAAAGTAGCAGGCCACGCCTTGAAGGCCGGCAACCTGAACCGGGTACGTCACAAAAGCGCCCGGCGCAGGACTCGCTGGAATCACCGCCAGCAAAAAGACCCGCGGAAACGCCTGAGCGTGCCGAAGAAGTTCCAGGCCCCTCTTCGGACATTTTGCCTGTCTCCATCAAGGTTGAACCCGGCATTACCTCGCTCTTGCGTCCTCATGAGATCGACAACACGCTACCGATTCTGCAGGATCCGAAAAACTGGAGAATCAGCCGGACCTTATCCGCCGAAACGTCGTTTGATAAAATCGCTATCGCCAACTGGAATGGCCTGCTTGACGGTCTCAAAGGCGCAGAACGAAAGCGCGTTGCAAAGCAGATCAAGGAATCGATCAAAGACTGGTTGCATAGCGAAGGACATCATCAGTCGCGGTTTGACAAGAATCTGGAAGTGGCCACGGCCGTGGATGACGGCCCCCCTCGCGGCACCTCGGTGTGGGCGATACGCGATATTCCCAAGTTTGAAGTGCTTGGACCGTACGCAGGCAAACTCCATGAATCAGAACAATCGTTGTTTCAGGAGATGCGCACACAGGGTTCACGCGCGGTGCTGACCTACTTGTTCGGTACACGTTCGGGCGAACGCTCGGTGAGTGCGCTGCACACGGGCAATACAATGAGCCTGATCAATACCTCGCAACTGGGCGATCAGCCGGCATGGAAGTCGAATAACGTCATTACCATCGCAGTTGGAAAAAACCTGACGTTCTATGTGGCACTGAACGACATCAAAAAAGGTGAAGAACTGCTGGTGGACTATGGACTGACCTATCAGCCGATACCGGATATCGCCATCAAGCCCGATCCTGATAGCTGATAGCTGATAGCTGATAGCTGATAGCTGATAGCTGATAGCTGATAGCTGATAGTTTGGGCGCCAAAGCTGCTACGGGTGCGTTGTACAATTGACTTCATCCTGGTGATATCCCCGGGCACAAAAAAGCGGCGCTTCAAGCGCCGCTTTTCATTTGCGGGTAATTACCAGCGGTTGCCGCGTCCGTTGTGGTCACCGCGTCCACTGTGTCGGTCGTAATTGCCACGACCGCGATGATCGTTATCCCAACCGCCACGACGGTGGCCATCCCAGCGCCCGCGATCGTTGTCGTGCCAGCGACGGCTTTCGTAATAACGCGGAGCCGGTTGATAGTAACGCGGCGCCGATTGGTAATAGCGCGGTTGCTGGTAATACCGCGGGGCTGGCTGGTAGTAGCGTGGCTGCGCGTAATACGTGCTGCCACCGTTGTAATACGTGCCGCCCGTGTTGTAGTAAGCCGGTGCGGGTGATGTGTAGACCTCAGAGCTGTAATACGAGTCCGCGTAAGAGTACGGGACGCAACCGGCAACGGAAAACATCAACGCAGCAAGTAGAAGAATTCGTCTATACATGGCGGCCTCCTGGACCGCGGGTTGGCCACACCAGCGACGCTGGCAGGCGACAGTCATTTAATCGGTGACTGTCGAAAAATCAGACAGCGTTTTCGGCATCTGGTGCGTTCCTGCAACAAGTTGAAACAAGTGATTGATGAAATCCTGTTCATTTGGAAAACGCTGTCATTCAGCCGCTGATCAATGGTGGCCACCGTGATATCCGCCGCCGTGATAACCCCGTCCGTAACCGCCTCGATAGCCGTAGCCACCGTGGTAATAACGCGCGCCGCCGTAGTAGCGCGGACCGTAATAACCACCGTAGTAATAAGGCGAGTAATAGCCGGGAGAGTAGTAAGTAGACGGATACCCATCGTAGGGACCGGCGTAGTAATAACAACCAGACAAGCCTAAACCGAGCACCGCTCCCAGCAGCACCCGACGCAACGTTTTTTGAATAAGCATGGCGGCCTCCTGAAAGACCCGCGACAGCAGTCGGCACAGACCGGCTGACATCTGTTTTGACTGACGAAGCCATGCCGAGTGCCAACACGCCAAAACCATCGGATCAGCGGCAAACGCGCTGCATCACGGTGCAGCCGCGCACCAACACAAAGCGCCTCAGCGCCCTCGCCGCCAACCCTAGGCAACCCGCGCGCCCGTGCCAGAGCGCCTGACGCGACTTGGCACGCGTCTCGCTTTAGCAAACCCGTGCAGGAGTCATCACAGGTTCGCGGCACCACAATTTGCAATGGCTGACTAGGGTTCCGGCTCGCAAGCGCGAGTGGCTGGTCCGAGAGTTGGCGACCTCCAGTTGAGGTTACACGGCGGGACAAAAGCCCGGGAGACAAGCCACCGTTCGCGGTGCCGCGTTGCCTTCCTGTCCGCCCTTGATCAACTGGAGAATCCACCATGACCCGACTACGTTTGCCCGCCCTGCTCGCCGCCGCCTTCGCCGCGCTCATCAGCAGCCAAGCCCCCGCCGCCCAGAAAGATCACTTCAGCGTGTGCTGGACGATTTACGCTGGCTGGATGCCATGGGAATACGCTGGCAGCCAGGGCATTGTCGACAAATGGGCGAAGAAGTACGGGATCAAGATCGACGTCGTACAGCTCAACGATTACGTCGAATCGATCAACCAGTACACCGCCGGCCAGTTCGACGGCTGCACCATGACCAACATGGACGCACTGACCATTCCAGCGGCGGGCGGCGTCGACAGTACTGCACTGATCGTCAGCGACTTCTCCAACGGCAACGACGGCATCGTCCTCAAGGGCGAGGGCAAGAAAGTCGCCGATCTCAAGGGCATGGACGTCAATCTGGTCGAACTGTCGGTCTCGCACTACCTGCTGGCCCGGGCGCTGGACTCTATGGATCTGACCGAGAAAGACCTGAAAGTGGTCAACACTTCCGACGCCGATATCTCCGCCGCTTTCAACACCGCGCAAGTCAACGCCGTAACCACGTGGAACCCGATGCTCTCGGACATCAAGGCCAAACCGGGCGTGACCGAAGTGTTCAACTCCAGTCAGATTCCCGGCGAAATCATGGACATGATGGTGGTCAACAGCGCCACCCTCAAAGACAACCCGGCATTGGGCAAAGCGCTGACCGGTGCATGGTTCGAAGTGGTCGATTTGATGAATGCCAAGAACGCTGCAAGCAAGGCTGCGCTGGAGCACATGGCCAAGGCCTCGGGCACTGATCTGGCCGGATTCCAGGCGCAACTCGACACCACCAGACTGTTCGCCACGCCAAGCGAAGCGTTGAACTTCGCCACCAGCAAGCAACTGCCGGAAACCATGCGCAAGGTCGCCGAGTTCTCGTTCCAGCACGGCTTGCTCGGCGAAGGCGCGAAAGATACCAGCGCGGTCGGCATGGCCTTCGCCAACGGCGTGACCAGTGGCGATACCGGCAATCTCAAGCTGCGTTTCGATCCGACCTACGTGCAGATGGCCGCCGACGCCAAGCTGTAAGCCACGGAGGATTTGGCCATGCGCCTGATCAATCGCCACCCGGATCGCCCGAGTCGCCTGTTGCTGGTGATCCTGCCGTTCGTCCTGGTGTTGTTCGCCTACTTCATGGGCTCGGCCGAGCGCCTGGCGGACAACCCCAACGACAAACTGCTGCCCAGCGCCGCGCAGATGAGCGACGCGGTAAAACGCCTGGCCTTCAATGCCGACAGCCGCACCGGTGACTACCTGTTGTGGCAGGACACCGCGTCGAGTCTGCGGCGTCTGGCGATTGGCCTCGGCATCGCTGCGCTGGCCGGGCTGTGCCTGGGCATCGCAGCCGGTACGTTGCCGCTGTTCGGCGCGCCGTTGTCGCCCTTGCTGACGGTGTTGTCGATGGTGCCGCCGCTGGCGATTCTGCCGATTCTGTTCATCGTTTTCGGTTTGGGCGAATTGTCGAAGGTCATGCTGATCGTCATCGGCATTACCCCGGCGCTCGCTCGCGATCTGGAACAACGCGCCCGGGAAATACCGGTCGAACTGCTGATCAAGGCGCAGACCCTCGGCGCCTCGACCTGGACGCTGATGCTGCGCGTGGTGCTGCCGCAACTGCTGCCGCGCTTGCTGATCTCGTTGCGGCTGATGCTCGGCTCGGCGTGGTTGTTCCTGATTGCCGCCGAAGCAATTGCCTCCACCGACGGCCTCGGCTATCGGATCTTTCTGGTCCGGCGTTATCTGGCGATGGACGTGATTTTGCCGTACGTGGTGTGGATCACCCTCCTCGCCTGGCTGATGGATTGGGGCCTGAAATACCTGACCCGTCGCGCCTTCCCTTGGTATGAGGGGGCCGCCAAATGAGTTTCATCACGGTAAAAAACGTCTGGCAGCAATACGCCGATCAGGTCGTGCTGGAAGGCTTGAACCTGAGCGTCAACGAGGGCGAATTCTGCACCCTGGTCGGCGCGTCCGGTTGCGGTAAATCGACCTTCCTGCGCCTGCTGCTCGGTCAGGAAACGGCGAGTCGCGGCGAGATTCTGCTCGACGGTCAAGCGCTGGCCAGCGAGCCGGATGCCAGCCGTGGCGTGGTGTTCCAGCGCTACTCGGTGTTCCCGCATTTGAGCGTGCTCGACAACGTCGCCCTCGGCCTTGAACTGCCGCGTGCGCCGTTGCTGGGTCGCTTGTTCGGTAACGCCAAACGTGAGGCGCGCGAACAGGCCGCAGCATTGCTGGAAAAAGTCGGCCTCGGCCATGCGCTCGACAAGTACCCGGCGCAGCTGTCCGGCGGGATGCAGCAACGACTGGCGATTGCCCAGGCACTGATCATGAAACCGCGCGTATTGCTGCTCGACGAACCGTTTGGCGCGCTCGATCCGGGCATCCGCAAAGACATGCACGCCTTGCTGCTGGAACTGTGGCGCGAGACCAAACTGACGGTGTTCATGGTCACCCATGACTTGTCCGAAGGCTTCAGCCTCGGCACGCGTCTGCTGGTGTTCGACAAGGTTCGCCTCGACCCGCATGCCCCCGGCGCCTATGGCGCGCGCATCACCTACGACATCCCTTTGAACAGCGACCGCCGCGCCCAACGCGCCGCCGTCGACGCCCTGCCGTTGCCACTGGCAGGCGCCCTTCGCACCGCTTGAGAGGATTGCTCCGATGAATAAACCAATGACCGATTCAACCCAACTGTTCCCACCCTTTGCCGAAGAAATGCTCCCCGGCGGCGGCCACCGTTCCTTCGTGTTGAAGCGCGGCCAATTGTTGCGCCTGACCGATCTGCGCGGCGGCGCCAACGTCAGCCTGACCCTGCTCAACGCCAACGAAAAAACCGAACGGCTGAACCTGCCCGACAGCCTCAAATGCCAACACACCGCCAAGCTCACCGCCGGCCATTGCCTGTACTCGGACATGGGCCGCGTACTGGCCGCAATCACCGCCGACACCTGCGGTTGGAGCGACAGCCTCGGCGGCGTGCTCTGCGCCGAAGAGGTCGCGCAGAAGTACGGTCAGGGCCGCTATCAGGAACTGCGCAACGGCTTCTTCCGCAACGGCACCGACAACCTGTTGGTGGAACTCGGCAAGTGGGGCCTGGGCCTGTCCGACTTGCTGATGACCCTCAATCTGTTCAGCCGGGTGAATGTCGATGAGGCCGGGCGTTTCCACTTCGTCGAGGGCAATTCCAAGGCCGGCGATTACATCGAGTTGTACGCGCCGATGGACACGCTGGTGGTGCTCACTGCGCTGCAACACCCCATGGACCCGGCACCGGAATACACGCCAAAACCGCTGAAGCTGAGCTGGATGAACGCCGACGCCAGCGTCGCCGAACACTGCCGCACCTCGCGCCCGGAAAATGAGCGCGGCTTTATCAACACCGACCGTTTGTTCGCCTGAGGATCGCTGCCATGTCAGTTGCTATCGCCACTTCGCAAAACCAACCCGATGCAGCGGTGTACCGCGCCACGATCCCGGCCGGTGAGCCGTGGTTGATGGAGGTCAAGGCCGGCCAGACCCTGCGCATTCTGGACATTGAAGGCAATCAGGCAATCGATACCTTGTTCTACAGCCTCGCCAATCCCAAGGAACGCTACGACGTACAACGCACCTTGCGTCGGCAGAACAGCGTCTACCTGACCTCCGGCAGCGTGCTCTATTCCAACCTTGGCCACGCGATGCTGACCATCGTCGCCGACACTTGCGGACGCCACGACACCCTCGGCGGCGCCTGCGCACAAGAGAGCAACACCGTGCGCTACGCCCAGGAAAAACGCTACATGCACAGCTGCCGCGACAACTACCTGCGCGCCTGTGTGCATGACGGCCGACTGGGCAAAGGCGACATCGGACCGAACATCAATTTCTTCATGAATGTACCGGTGACGGCGGATGGCGGGCTGACGTTCGAGGACGGGATTTCGGCGCCGGGCAAGTACGTCGATTTACGTGCCGAGATGGACGTGATCGTGCTGATCTCCAATTGCCCGCAGTTGAACAACCCGTGCAACGCCTACAACCCGACACCTGCGGAGCTGCTGGTATGGAACTGACTATCCGCCGTTTACGCCGTTGGCTATTCGCCCTGTGCCAGGCCCGTTCCGGGCAGTGCCTGAAATCCCCCAGACAACCCTAAACCCTGTGGGAGCTGGCTTGCCAGCGATGGTGGTGTGTCAGTCACCATTGATGTTGGAAGTGCTGACGTCATCGCTGGCAAGCCAGCTCCCACAGGGAATTTCAGGTGGTTTGAAGTCAATGTGTTTTTTCATCCGGGACGGCCCGGATGTCTGTCGAAAAACGGCGGGACGGCCCGCTTCCCCTTCAGGGGTTATGCCATGTTCGAAAAAGTCCTCATCGCCAACCGTGGCGCCATCGCCTGCCGCATCCTGCGCACCCTTGCTTCACTGCAGGTCAAAGGTGTGGCCGTGTATTCCGAAGCCGACGTCGCCAGCCTGCACATCCTGCACGCCGATGAAGCCCACAGCCTCGGTGAAGGCGCCGCCGCCGGCACCTATCTGGCAGTCGACAAAATCCTCGCCATCGCCAAGCAAAGCGGCGCCACGGCGATCCATCCCGGCTACGGCTTTCTCTCCGAAAACGCCGCGTTCGCCGAAGCCTGCGCAGCACACAACATCGCCTTCATCGGCCCGACGCCAGAACAACTGCGGGTGTTCGGCCTCAAGCACACCGCCCGCGCCCTGGCCAAACAGCACGGCGTGCCGATGCTTGAAGGCACCGAGTTGCTCGACAGCCTCGATGCCGCGCTGATCGCTGGCGAACAGGTCGGCTACCCGGTAATGCTGAAAAGCACCGCCGGTGGTGGCGGCATCGGCATGCGCGTGTGCCGCAGCGCCAGCGAATTGAGCGAATCCTTTGAGGCAGTCAAACGCCTCGGCCAGAACAATTTCAGCGATGCCGGCGTATTCATCGAGAAGTACATTCAGCGCGCACGGCATCTGGAAGTTCAGGTGTTCGGCGACGGTCGCGGTGAGGTCATCGCCCTCGGCGTGCGCGACTGCTCGGTGCAGCGGCGCAATCAGAAAGTCCTCGAAGAAACCCCGGCGCCGAACCTGCCGGACGGAATGGCCGAGGAGCTGTGCGCGGCGGCGATCAAACTGGCGAAAGCCGTGAACTATCGCAGCGCCGGTACCGTTGAATTCGTTTTCGACAGCGAGGCTCAGCGCTTCTATTTTCTCGAAGTGAACACGCGTTTGCAGGTGGAACACGGCGTCACCGAACAGGTCTGGGGCGTCGATCTGGTGTGCTGGATGGTTGAGCTGGCGGCGGGAGATTTGCCGCCGCTGAGCGAGTTGTATCATCAGCTGAAACCCGAGGGCCATGCGATTCAGGCGCGGCTGTATGCGGAAGATCCGGGGCGGGATTTTCAGCCGAGCCCGGGCTTGCTGACGGCAGTGGAGTTTCCACCGGCCAACGGCATTCAACTGCGCATCGATACCTGGGTCGAGGCCGGCTGCGAGATCCCGCCATATTTCGATCCGATGATCGCCAAGGTTATTACTTGGGCGCCCACCCGCGATCAGGCGCGGGCCGAATTGCATCAAGCGCTGGGCGCCAGTCTGTTGTACGGCGTGGAAACCAACCGTGATTATCTGCGGCAGATTCTCCTCGATGCTCCGTTCGCCAGCGGTGAGCCGTGGACGCGTTGCCTGGAAGGTCTGATCTATCGCGCCAACACCTTCGAAGTGCTCAGTGCCGGCACGCAAACCAGCGTGCAGGACTATCCCGGTCGCCTCGGTTACTGGGCTGTCGGTGTGCCGCCATCGGGGCCGATGGACAGTCGCGCGCTGCGTCTGGGCAATCGCTTGCTCGGCAACGATGAAAGTGCGGCGGCGCTGGAAATCACCATGAGCGGACCTTTGTTGCGCTTCAATTGTGCAGCGGTGGTCGCGGTGACCGGCGCGCCGATTGCCCTGACGCTTGAAGGTGCAAGCGTGCCGATGAACACCGCTCTGCTGATACCGGCGGGCGCGACACTTCATCTGGGCAGCATCAGCGGCGCCGGGGCACGCAGCTATTTGTGCCTGCGCGGCGGTTTGCAGGTGCCGGATTATCTGGGCAGCAAAAGCACTTTCACCCTTGGCCAGTTTGGTGGGCACGGTGGTCGGGCGTTGCGTGCCGGTGATGTGTTGCATATCCCTGCGCTGACTGACCGCAGTGCCGGTCAGCAACTGGCCGAACAGCACATCACCGCGTTGCCGGCGGTGCGGCAGATCCGGGTGATTTACGGCCCGCACGGCGCGCCGGAATACTTCACGGAAAACTACATCGGCACTTTTTTTCAAACCCAGTGGGAAGTGCATTTCAACTCCAGCCGCACCGGTGTTCGGCTGATCGGGCCGAAGCCCGAGTGGGTGCGGGCCGACGGTGGCGAGGCCGGGTTGCATCCGTCGAATATTCATGACAATCCGTATGCGATCGGCGCGGTGGATTTCACCGGCGACATGCCAGTGATCCTCGGCCCGGACGGCCCGAGCCTTGGCGGTTTTGTTTGCCCGGTGACGGTGATTGAAGCGGATCTGTGGCAATTGGGGCAGCTCAAGGCGGGCGATAAAATCCAGTTCATTCCCGTCAATCTAAAAACCGCTCGCGACCTCGCCTGTCAATGGGATAACTGTGGGAGCTGGCTTGCCAGCGATGGGGCCCGTCCAGACACCGCATTAACTTCATCGCTGGCAAGCCAGCTCCCACAGGATCTTGTGTCGCCTGTGGTGCTGGCGTTGGGTCAGGGTGATATGCGCTTGGTCGGGCGGGTTTCTGGCGACACTCATTTACTGCTGGAAATCGGCGAGCCTGAGCTCAATCTCGTCCTGCGCTTCCGCGCCCACGCCCTGATGCAGGCACTGGAAAGCAAATCCCTGCACGGCGTGATCGACCTCACCCCCGGCATTCGCTCATTGCAGATTCACTACCAGCCGGAGCAACTGCCGCTCACCGATCTGCTCGGCATCATCGCCGGCGAATGGGACGCGGTGTGCGCCGCCAACGACCTGCAAGTGCCTTCGCGCATCGTGCATTTGCCGCTGTCGTGGGACGACCCGGCCTGCCAGTTGGCCATCGAAAAATACATGACCACCGTGCGCAAGGACGCGCCGTGGTGCCCCAGTAACCTGGAGTTTATCCGCCGCATCAACGACCTGCCCAATCTCGACGAAGTGCAGCGCACCGTGTTCGACGCGAGCTATCTGGTGATGGGCCTTGGCGACGTTTATCTCGGTGCGCCGGTGGCCACGCCGCTCGATCCGCGTCATCGTCTGGTTACGACCAAATACAACCCGGCGCGCACCTGGACCGCCGAGAACTCGGTGGGCATCGGCGGCGCCTATATGTGCGTGTACGGCATGGAAGGCCCGGGCGGTTATCAGTTCGTCGGGCGCACCTTGCAGATGTGGAACCGCTATCGCGAAGTCGCCGCGTTCGATGGCAAACCGTGGCTGCTGCGCTTCTTCGATCAGATTCGTTTCTACCCGGTCAGCGCCGAAGAACTGCTGCGTATCCGCCGCGATTTTCCACTCGGGCGCTTCGAGCTGAACATCGAACACAGCCAACTCAACCTCGGCAATTATCAGGCGTTTCTTGATCGTGAAGCCGAAGGCATCAGCGCCTTTCGCGCCCAACAACAGGGTGCCTTCAATGCCGAGCGCGAACGCTGGATCGCCAGCGGTCAGGCGCATTTCGACAGCGAAGAAGCCGTGCCGGAATCGACCGAGGATGCGCCACTGGCCGACGATGAACACAGCGTCGACAGCCACATTGCCGGCAATCTCTGGCAGGTGCAGGTCGAGGCCGGCAGCCGTGTCGCGGCGGGCGATGTGCTGGTGATTCTCGAGTCGATGAAGATGGAAATCCCGGTAATCGCGCCGATGGCCGGCGTGGTGCGCGAGATTCGCGTGCAACCCGGTTCGGCGGTACGCGCCGGACAACGGGTCGTGGTGCTGACACTCGACTGAAGCCAACTGGATAAGGATCTACTCATGAATCTGCAACTCGATGTTCTGCGCCAGGCCTATCGCAATGGCGACACCACACCGCGTCAACTGCTGCCGAAACTGCGCGAGAAAGCCGCCGCGCTGAACCCGGATTATCACCTGTTCATCCACCTGCTCAGCGTCGCCGAACTGGAGCCCTACCTTGCCGCCCTCGACGGTCGCGACCTCGACAGCTTGCCGCTGTACGGCGTGCCGTTTGCGATCAAGGACAACATCGATCTGGCCGGCATACCGACCACCGCCGCGTGCCCGGACTTTGCTTATGTGCCGGAACGCTCGGCGACCATCGTCGAGCAGTTGATCGCCTTGGGCGCGATACCGCTGGGCAAGACCAATCTTGATCAATTTGCCACGGGGCTTAACGGCAGCCGCTCGCCTTACGGCGCTTGTCCGAACAGCGTATTGCCGGAATATCCGTCCGGCGGTTCCAGCGCCGGTTCGTCGCTGGCGGTGGCGTTGGGCGTGGCGAGTTTTGCCTTGGGCACCGATACCGCTGGCTCCGGTCGGGTGCCGGCGGCACTGAATAATCTGGTTGGATTGAAAGCGAGCAAAGGGCTGATCTCCACCGCCGGTGTGCTGCCGGCGTGTCGCACGCTGGATTGCGTGACCACGTTTACCGCGACGGCGAGTGAGGCGAGTCAGTTGCTGGCGCTGACGGCGAAACTCGATCCGCGCGATGAATACAGCCGCCGTAATCCATCATGGAATGACGGCTCGGCGTTTGGTGCGCCACGCGCGTTTCGTTTCGGCGTGCCACGCGCGCAGGATCTGGAGTTTTTCGGTTGCGTCGAAGGGCCGCTGTTGTTCGGCGATGCCATCGACCGGCTCAAGGCCTTGGGTGGCGAAGCGGTTGAACTGGATCTGTCGCCGTTCCTCGAAGCTGCGCGTTTGCTTTACGAAGGGCCGTGGGTTGCCGAGCGTTACAGCGTTGCCGGCGAATTGCTGGAGCACAATCCCGAAGCTGTTTTGCCGGTGATCCGCGCCGTACTGGCCAAGGCGCCGGCGGTGACCGGCGTGCAGACCTTCCGCGCGCAGTATCGGCTGCAAGCCTTGAAAGCGCTGTGCGATCAGGCCCTCGAAGGCCTCGACTGCGTGCTCACCCCCACCATCGGCCGCCCGGTGACGCTGGCCGAACTGCACGCCGAACCGGTGCTGCGCAACTCCGAACTGGGTTACTACACCAACTTCATGAACCTGCTCGACTACGCCGCCGTCGCCGTGCCGAGCGGGTTCATGGCCAACGGTTTGCCGTGGGGTGTGACGTTGTTTGGTCGGGTCTTCACCGATCAATATCTGCTGAGCGTGGCCGATGCGCTGCAGCGTCAGCAAGACAATGCGCTGCCAACGCCCCCGAACGTTGCACGCAGTGATCGCGCACGCATTGTGGTGTGTGGCGCGCATCTGCAAGGGTTGGCGTTGAACTGGCAACTGACGCAGCGGGGTGGGCGTTTGCTGGAAACAACGTTGAGCTCGCCGGATTATCAACTGTATGCGTTGGCCGGCGGCCCGCCGCTGCGGCCGGGCATGGTGCGAGTGAAGGATGGCGGTGTGGCGATTGCGGTGGAAGTGTGGGAGTTGCCGAGCAGTGAGTTGGGCTCGTTCCTCACCGGGATTCCGGCGCCGCTTGGTCTGGGCAAGGTGCAGTTGGCGGATGGGCGGTGGGAAAGCGGGTTTATTTGTGAGCCGTATGGTCTGGAAGGTGCGCTGGACATCAGCCATTTGGGCGGCTGGCGGGCGTATCTGGAAACTCGGAGCTGATCTGGAAACCATGTCCCCGGTCTCAAACGTAAAGCATGTACCCGGTCTTTACCCACCCTAACCCTCTCCCGGTGGGAGAGGGGACTGACCGAAGTGGTTGTCAGGTGGTTGTCATTCGGTGATACCGAGTCGAACTCGGGTTTTGAAATCACCACAATTTAGCCCCCTCTCCCTCCGGGAGAGCGCTGGGGTGAGGGAGCGGTGCTTCTGACACACCCTCAACGTCAAATCCCCCGCCATTTCAGGCATAAATCCCGCAGTCTTTTCCCGGTCATCCCACTAGAATGCATGCCATCGGGCCACTGCCAACGGAACTGCCATGCCGCTTCGTTCTCCCCTGTACTCGCAACGCTCGCTGGTCCTGACGCTGATCGCCCTGCTCGGCGCCGGGTTCCTCGCCACGTCGTTGCTGAGTTACTACGCCTCCCGCGCATCGATCCGCGACAACATCGTCAACACCGAATTGCCGCTGACCTCAGACACGGTCTACTCGGAAATCCAGAAAGACCTCGTCCGGCCGATCCTGATTTCCTCGATGATGTCCCGCGACACCTTCATGCGCGACTGGGTGGTCAACGGCGAGCAGAATCCCGAGCAGATGACCCGTTACCTCGACGAGGTCATGACCCATTACGGCGCTTACACCGCGTTCTTCGTCTCCAACGCCAGCCACACCTACTACCACGCCAAAGGCGTGCTCAAGCAGGTCAAGGTCGATGAGCCGCGCGATGCCTGGTACTTCCGCGTACGCGACATGAAGGATCCGTACGAGATCAACGTCGACCCGGATCTGGCCAACAAGGACAACCTGACCTTCTTCATCAACTACAAGGTTTACGACTACCACAACCGCTTCATCGGCGCGGCGGGCGTCGGTCTGACCGTGGACGCGGTGATCAAGCTGATCGACAAATATCAACAGCGCTATCAACGCAGCGTGTACTTCGTCGACACCTTCGGCCGACTGGTATTGACCGGCGCCGAGGGCGGACCTGAAAGCGCGCATATCGGCCAGAGTCTCGGCGAACTCGAGAGCATGAAAAGTCTGGTCAGCCAGTTGCCGAAACCGCACAGCGGCAGCTACGAATATTCCGCCCACGGTCAGGGGCATTTCCTCAACGTGCGGTTTATCCCGGAGCTGAACTGGTACCTGTTTGTCGATAAACGCGAAGACAGCGCCCTAAGTGAAATCCGTCAGTCGCTGTACCTGAATCTGCTGATCTGCCTGCTGGTGACGCTGATTGTGCTGGCGTTGCTCAACCGCGTAATCAAACGCTACCAAAGCAAAATCCAGGCGCAGGCCATTCTCGACAGTCTCACCGAACTGCCCAACCGGCGTGGCTTCGACATTCTCGCCGCACAGGCCCTGCACGAAGCACAACGCGAAACCAAACCACTGACCGCGCTGCTGCTCGACCTCGATCATTTCAAGGTGTTGAACGACACCTACGGGCACATGGCCGGCGATCAGGTGCTGATCGGTTTTGCCCGCGATCTGCAAAGCTGCCTGCGCCACGCCGACATTGTTTGCCGCTGGGGCGGTGAGGAATTTATCGTATTGCTGAAGGACACCGATGGCGACACCGGTCAGAAAATTGCCGAAAAGATCCGCCAACACGTCGAACAACACGAATATGCCTACGACGGCCACCGCCTCAATCTGACGGTGAGCATCGGCGCCACCACCCTGCAACGCGATGACACCTTGCACAGCCTGCTGTCGCGGGCCGATCATGCGATGTACCGAGCCAAACAAACCGGCCGCAACCGCACCTGCGTGGAAATGCCTCACTCGACTTATGCCTGATTCCGACGTTAAACCCGACCATTGCCCGGCCTGCGGCGCGCGCAACGACTGCAGCTTGGCAGACCCGCGCACCGCCGACCGCGAATGCTGGTGCTACGGCGTGAGCATCGACCCGGCCGTGCTTGAAGCACTGCCGCCAGAACTGCGCAACCAATCCTGCCTGTGCCCGCGTTGCGCGCAAGTCGAGGCGCAACTGCAAGCAGCCAAGCGGCCGATCCCGTAAGATGCGCGCCCCTTCATTTACTGAACTCTGAACATGCGCGTCGACCGTTTCCTCAGCAACCTGCCCCGCTATAACCGTCAACAGGTTCGCCTGTTGCTGGTGGAAAAGCGCGTGCGGATTGACGGAAAAGTCGTCAGCGATCCGCACAGCGAAGTGCTGGAATTCAGCCGTGTCGAAGTCGATGACGAAGTCCTGCAAAGCGGCAAACCGGCGCGCTACTTCATGCTGCACAAGCCGCCGGGCTGCGTCAGCGCCACCCGCGATCCGCAGCATCCGACCGTGCTCGACCTGATCGATGAGCCGGACAAGGACGACCTGCACATCGCCGGACGCCTGGACTTCAACACCACCGGCCTGATGCTGATCACCAACGACGGCGCGTGGTCGCGCCGCCTGACCCAGCCGCAGACCAAACTGCCGAAGGTCTATTACGTCGAGACCGAGCAGGACATTGGCGCGCAATATGCGAGCACTTTTGCCGAGGGCATCTACTTCGCCTTCGAGGACCTGACCACGCAGCCAGCGCACCTGGAGCTGCTCGGCCCACGCTCGGCGCGGCTGAGCATCGTCGAGGGTCGCTACCATCAGGTGAAGCGCATGTTTGGTTTCTTCAACAACAAAGTCCTGCGCCTGCACCGCGAATCGATGGGTTTTCTACACCTCGATAACGCGCTAAAACCGGGCGAGTACCGCGCTTTGCGCACCGAAGAGATCCATTTGTTCTAAGCCGGCGACCGCTCAGCAGAAGTTGTCGAACAATTTACCAACGGCACTTGCGCGATCCCGACTCCCCTGCTTGAATCAGGACGTCGGCCAGATTGTGACCGATGAGTCACAACATACATCCAAGAAACTTTTTGCCGGTAGAGAGCCTTCAAGGCTCCGCCTCAGCCGGCAGACTGCCCGCCAATAACAACACCCGTCGACCGCAGTCATGGATCGACATGGGCCAAGCAAATTCCAGGCGTATGCCTACCTGTCACAAAGCTCGTGCAATCTCTATTTGCGCGCATACCCGCTTGCTTGCCAGGAGTCTTATGACATGAGGCCAGAAATCGCTGTGCTGGATATACAGGGTCAGTATCGGGTTTACACGGAGTTCTATCGCGCAGACGCCGCAGAAAAGACCATCATCCTGGTCAACGGCTCGATGGCCACGACTGCGTCGTTTGCACAGACTGTGAAAAACCTGCACCCGCAATTCAACGTGGTTTGCTACGACCAGCCCTACGCGGGCCGGTCAAAAGCCCACAACCGCCACGAGAAACATCTGACGAAGGACGTCGAAGGGCTGATTCTGCTCGAGCTGATCGACCACTTCGCCGCCGAACACGTGCTGTCGTTCTCCTGGGGCGGCGCTGCGACCCTGGTCGCTCTCGCCCACCAGCCACGGCGCATCGAACGGGCGGTGATCAGCTCGTTCTCGCCGGTGATCAATGCGCACATGCTCGACTACCTCGAACGCGGCGTCGACTACCTCGGCCAGCGCGACGGCGACCGTGTCGGCCATCTGGTCAACAACACCATCGGCAAACACCTGCCGTCACTGTTCAAACGCTTCAACTATCGCCACGTCAGCAGCCTCGCCGAGCACGAATACGGGCAGATGCACTTCCACATCAGCGACGTACTGCACAGCGATCGGCAGTGCTATCTGAATGCCGCGAAAAAGATCAACGTGCCGGTGCTGTTTTTAAACGGCGAATGGGACGAATACACCGCTGCCGAGGACGCACGCCTGTTCGGCAATCATGTGGCGCAGAGCACGTTCACCACGCTGCAAGCCACCGGGCACTTTCTCGACATGGAACACAAGGCGGCGTGCCGCGATAGCCAGAACGCCTTGCTCGGCTTTCTGAAACCGGCGCAGCAAGCCAGCCGAACGCGCTACTCGTTTGTTCAGGATCAACATGCATTGGCTATTTGAAAGGGTGTCGTTGCGAGCGAGGCTGTGGGGCTGGGATTTTGCTTTACGCACCGCAGTGCTCGCCCGCGATTGACCGTTTTCAGTGATTTAAAGCGTTCATGAGTAAAAGAAAAACTTCAAATCCGTGGCCGAGTCTGGTACAAAGTCAGCCGCTCTGAGCGGGTATAGTTTAATGGTAGAACAGTAGCTTCCCAAGCTTCCGACGAGGGTTCGATTCCCTCTACCCGCTCCACTCAATTTTTGTCTCACGTTGTGTTTTTTGACGGGGGATGCAGGAACAGAAAAAACCGGTCTTGATGGCCGGTTTTTTTGTGCCTGGGATTTGAGGTTGGTCATTTGGTCAGCGTGGAACCATTCAGAAACACACCGCAGGTTGAAGATGCACCCTCCACCTGTACGCTTTTGTTCTCTCTAACGACAATCCTTGAGTAGTATGCGAGGCACGAAATGATGCCCATGCTTGGAATCAATGACGGAGCAATTCCATGACAATCGGATTCAAAGAGGAGTACGCAAGCCCATTCGCAGACTTCATCCGTAATGCGAAATCCCACGAAAAAAAAGCGCGTTTACCGTGAAGTGCTGACCGAAGCTACCAAGAAGCAGAATGAGGTGATGCTGGCTGCACGCATCAAGTATTCGGCGGTTGGCGCAGGTTTCAATGCGTAAGCTGATCGAAGTAATGACTTCAGGGGATTTCTCCCGTTGTGATCAGATTCAAGAATTGCTCTGAGTTGATGATGAAAGCTCCAGCCTCAAGTGCCTTGGAAACTTTGGTTGGCCCCGCATTTTCGCCATAACAAAGAAACGTCAGCGTCTTGCCTGCCGTACTCATGACCTTCAACCCATATTCCACTGCTTTTTGCTCAAGCTCAGCCCGTTGTGCAGCAGCGAACCCAGTGAAAAGAATTTGATTGATCCTACCTGGTGACATTTTCGGATCAGGCATTCGCGAAGCGGCTTCTGAAGCAACGAGCGCTGGTGGCTTTCGATCGTGCTGAAGCCTCGGAGAAGGAGGAGCGGCCTCGTTTAAGAGCAACTCAGCCCCGAGCAATACTTCGATGATGCGATCCTTGCGATAGGTTTTAGGAAAGGTATCGCTGGCCGATCGTCCTTGAATGTAAATCGAATTCTCTGACCATTGAATCAACTCTCGCTGACTTAAATCGCCCTTTGCATCTCTATAGCTGAATTTTAGAGTCGACATCCGTTTCACTCCCTTCTGACGATCACATGGCCAAATTCCATGCATTACTACGCTGGCTTTATCGAGAGGTGATTTCCTCTCAACAGGCTCGTTGAGTGTCCATGACCTTCGCCCATTAGAGTTCAACGTTAGCAGCCCGAGCAGTGACGTCAGAAAAAGATGTGTTCCATTATTTTGCAGCGGAAGATCTCCACATGAACATAAGCAAAACCCGGTAACACACCCACCTCACCATCGCCTCTGCCTTACCTAGACTGCGGTAAGCCACCCCGCCCGTCAGAGGACGACGACCGACCGGTGGTTATAGTGTTGATCATATTAATTCAATGAGTATAGTACCCACCAAGCACACCACAGTGTTGTGAATAGCCGTTTTTTAATCGGCCAACTCGTCGCAGACGGTTGGTATCTGGTACGGATCAAAGGAAGTCACCATCACTTCAAGCATCCGAGCAAACCAGGACTGGTCACCGTGCCACATCCGAAAAAGGATCTGCTGAAGAAAACGGCCATCAGTATTTTGCAGCAGGCGCTGCTTTGACTCTCTGAGTCAGTTGCGCCATGGAGGACAACGAATATGCTCTACCCGATTGCGATTTCAATTGGCGATGACCATCACGCTTGGGGTGTAGAAGTCCCGGACATTCCTGGATGCTTTTCCGCCGGAGAGGATCTGGACGATGCCGTCGCCATGGCTCGCGAAGCCATCGAAGGTCATTTCGAGATTCTGGCGGACGACGACGCCCCCATTCCAGCGGCCAGCAAACTGAGCCTGCACGTGGCCAACCCGAAATACGCCGGTTGTGCATGGGCCGTGGTGGATATCGATGTGCTCAAGTATTTGGGCAAAGCCCAAAAGCTCAACATCACCCTGCCGGGGCACTTGCTCAACCGCATTGATGAATATGTGTTGCATCACCCGGAAGAAAAAAGCCGCTCGGGCTTTCTGGCGTCGGCGGCTCTGAAAGTTTTGCAGCAGGGTTGAACCTTGGCGCGTCAACGCGTGCTGGCCTATCCTACCCATTAAACCTAATTACATTTTCTTGTGAGTTAAATGATATTTTTAGGTTTAATCCACAGTATATTGCGTACTGAGAATCAAAACTGAACGTCGACGGTACACACGACATGCTGGATTTAAGCCTCACCACCGCAAGCGAGATCGTCAAACGGATTTGCCAACGCCTGCGCACAGAACGATTGGCTTTGGAGATGACACAGGCAGACGTGGCCGCTCGCGCGGGCATTGCGACGAATACGGTGTCAAACCTTGAAGCCGGTCGTAATGTGAGTTTCGACAACATGGTGCGAGTGGCGATGGTTCTCGGGCGCGAAAAGGAACTCGAAGGGTTGTTTCTGCCAAGGCTCGAAACTCTGGACGATATCATTCGCTACGAAAAAACGGCCAAGCGTCATCGCATCAAAAGGAAAGCCGATAATGCTTGAACAAGTTGACGTCTACTACGAGGGCTGGGGTGAACGTTGGCGGTGGGGCACACTTGCTTCCACAATAGCCCTGACCGGTCGCCCGCAGGTCGTGTTTGAGTACAGCGATGAGGCAAAAAACAGAGGGCTGGAACTCTCCTCCTTGAGGCTTCCATTACAGGGAGCCAGGTTAAACCGGGATTTCCCGTCACATCAGTTGGGACTGCCTGGGCCGGTTTATGACTCGCTGCCGGATGGCTGGGGCATGTTGCTGATGGACCGATTGTTCAAACGTCGAGGCCTCAACCCTGCGCGAATAGGTCCTTTGGAGCGGCTAGCCTACATTGGCAACAATGCCATGGGGGCCATGTCGTTTGAACCTGTTGCACCCGAGGCGCTGGAACCGCAAATGCATGTTCCCATCGAGTTGCTCGCGTCCGAAGTGCAGGAGGTACTCAAAGGTAAAGGTGGAGAGCTTCTCCAGAAACTGCTATTGGTCGGAGGCTCTCCACAGGGCGCCCGACCCAAAGCGCTGGTGTATCGCGATCCGCACACTGACGCCTTTACTACGGCTGCCACTCCCGGTTTCGAAGCCTGGTTGGTGAAATTTCCGGCTCAGCAAGAACATCCCGAGGTGTGCGCCATCGAAATGGTCTATGCCGAATGTTTACGCTTGTGCGGTATCCAGACTCCCGACACTCGTTATTTCAGCCTGTCTGAGGGAATGGCCGCTTTTGCCACCAAACGCTTTGACCGACAAAACGACTTGCGGGTGCCCATGCAGAGTCTTGCAGCCTTTACCGGTGCGGATTTCAGATCCCCCGGGGCGCTGGACTACGTCAACTTCCTGCGTGCGACTCATAAGTGCAGCAATGACGTACGAGAGAAAGCCGCAGCGTTTGAGCGGGTCGTCTTCAATGTCGCATTCAACAACCGAGACGACCATCCGAAGAACTTTGCTTACATCATGTCGCCTGGCGGAGACTGGAAATTAGCGCCGGCCTATGACGTCACTTTCTGCGAGGGGCCGGGAGGCTATCACCAGATGGACGTGATGGGTGAAGCCTTGGAAATTGGCAGAGAAAACCTGCTCAACCTTGCAGTGGAGGCTGAAGTAAACGCCGCTACGGCCGCCGACATCATTGACAGATTTTGCGAGGTAGCTAGCCGATTCTCAGCCATGGCTGAAAGTGTGTATCCGGGTGTGATCACTCAAGAAACCTTGCGCATCATTCAACAACGCATCGACCAGAACATCGGGCTACTTGCCTGAAGTCGTGCTGCCAGTTAGCAGTCTCGAGAAACCGGCACTAATTGGCCGGTTTCTTTGGCTTCTTAAAGCGATCGGGTTAACCCGCTGGCACAACCTGATCCAGGGCCTGATTCACCGCCAATTCCCCCAACATGACCACCTGTGCAATGCCGAGCGCTGTCTTGCGGTGTGAGGTATCCAGCAACGCGGCGAAGTTGTTGAGCATGGTGGTGGCCGAGCCGAGGGTTTCGCTGGCGTTGGCCAACAGGGATTCGGTGTCGTATTTCGGGTTGGCGAGGTACATCGGTTCGGGTTCGTGGGTGGAACCCATGATTCTGGCCGTGGGACTGAGATAGTGGTCGAGGGCGCGTTCGGCGGCTTCGTGGAATTTCTTTGAATTGGGTGATTCGTAGGGGGATGCCGGATCGGTTTCCGGCGGATTTGGCGTTACTTTGTACATGGGCTTGGTACCTATCAATAGGGGCCGCAACCAATCTCGCTACTAAACGGATGGGAGGCAGCTGTGCGCAAGTTAGTAGACCGGATCCCAACCCCTAAATCCGGCGCACCCGAGGGCGCCATGCGCACAGCCACCATCGAGTACAAACATTGCCTGTTTGAATGGTACTTTTGCAGCCATTTAGGGGGGATTCCGGGCTACTAAACCCGATCACTGGAAATCAGTGACGCGAACCAAGTTACCGACCGCCTCCCAAGCGCACAAGCCGGCGGATTCTGGCGTAGTGGTAGGCAACGGCGCAAGGATTTGTAGGCTTCAGGACGTAACACCGAACACTTATAAACACTGGCCACCGAATGCGTTTAAGCAGCCAAAAACCTTGCAGCATTTTCTGACATTACAGATCCACAACACTCCATCGATTTTCACCTTCCTCTCGACCGACTAGCATTTCCCCATCACCCACCACCCTCCCCCTGCGCGGCCATCGACGAATACGCGCCATCACTTTCGAGGGATTCCAATCGCGGCCACTTTGCCGCTGACGATCGAACTCAAAAGAGCACTTCACCATGACGCAAAACATTTACGACGATCCCGAATTCTTTCAAGGCTACAGCCAGATGAACCGTTCAATCGGCGGCCTCGACGCGGCACCGGAGTGGCCAGCGCTCAAGGCGCTGTTGCCTTCCATGCACGGCCTGAACATGGTGGATCTGGGCTGCGGTTATGGCTGGTTCAGCCGTTGGGCCATTGAAAATGGCGCGGCCAGTGTCTTGGGGCTGGATGTCTCGGAGAAGATGCTGGAGCGCGCGCGGGAAACCACGACGGCGGCGAATATTCGCTATGAGCGCGCCGATCTGGAACAGCTCGACCTGCCCGCTTGCAGTTTCGATCTGGCTTACAGCTCGTTGGCGCTGCATTACATCAAGGATATGCCGGGGCTGTTTGCGCGTCTCTACGCGGCGCTGAAACCGGGTTCGCACTTTGTGTTTTCCATTGAGCATCCGATCTTTATGGCGCCGAGTAATCCGGGTTGGTTGATTGACGCTGAAGGCAAAAAACGTTGGCCGCTGGACAGCTATCAGTTGGAGGGTGAGCGGGTTACGAACTGGTTGGCTGAGGGTGTGATCAAGCAGCATCGTACGGTCGGGACGTTGCTCAATTCGCTGATCGAAGCAGGATTCACGATTCGACATGTCAATGAATGGGGGCCGAGCGATGCTGAAGTCGCGGCGCAACCGGCGCTGGCGGAAGAGCGGGAGCGGCCAATGATGATGTTGGTGGCGGTGCAGAAGCCCTCACCCTAACCCTCTCCCAAAGGGAGAGGGGACTGACCGCGGTGCCAGTAAGAGCTACGCCGACGTGCAAAATCGAGACGAACTCAGGTTTGGAAACAACACAACTCGGCTCCCTCTCCCTCGGGAGAGGGCTGGGCGGGCGGCGTTCCGATGAGGGGGCCGTCCGAAAGCGCACCTAAAATCTCAAGCCGAACAACAGACTCAATTTATTTCAGCGCGTCGCAACGATAAATAACCGTGGAAATGGCAACAGCACCGAACCATCCGCCAGTGCCGGATAAGCCTTCTCAACCTCCGCCAGATACTGCTCCAGGTACTGCGCCTTTTCCGCCTCGGTCAGCGGATTCAAAAACGGAATCAACCCGCTACCCTTGAACCACTCCACCACCCCCGCCGCCCCGCCAGACAGCTGATGGTGATAGGTGGTGCGCCACACATCGACCCGCGCACAGTGTGGCCGCAGCATCGAGAAATAATCACTGGCGCTGGCCATATCGGTACGTTGTCCCGCTGCGCCTGAAAGCTTGCTCGCCCACGGACCATTCGCGGCGACTTCACGCATCAAGCGGTGTGAGGGTTCATTGAGGTTATCCGGCATCTGGATCGCCAGGCTGCCACCGGCCGACAACTTGCTGGCCAACGCCGGCAACAACGCCGCGTGATCCGGCACCCACTGCAAAACGGCATTAGCGAAGATCACATCAAACGGTCCTGCATCGGCCCACTTATCAATCTCGGCGACATCGAAGCGCAAATCCGGCAAGCGCTTGCGAGCCGCGTCGATCATGTCTGCCGAGCTATCCAGCCCACTGACCTTCGCCCCGGGAAAACGCTGTACCAGCAGCTCCGTCGAGTTACCGGGACCACAACCGATATCGACCACTGTTCGCGCTTCAGGCGTGGGAATCGCCGCCAGCAGATCGCGGGCCGGGCGGGTGCGTTCATCTTCGAAAGCGACGTATTGTTTGGCGGACCAACTCATTGCGTTCTCCTGTCGGGGGCGTACCAGCGGTTAGTCACGATACAGGCCGCACAGCAAACAGTTCCAGAGCGACTCAATTGCAAAGGGTGTCTGACCACCCCGTCGGCTTATCGCCAATGGGTTGGTTTCAATAAATTAGGTGACCGTCCGTCGAGCCAGACAAAAGCGATTTTGACAGCTAAAAAAACGTACCTATAGTCAAGGAGCGGCAATCGGAAGGAACCCGAATCAGTCGATTTCGTGCAAGGAGCACGGCCTGTTCATTTCTCGTGATCAGTGGGTTCCCCCAGTAGTGTGCTCGCAAAAGCCATACGGCAAGCAAGCGTCGTCGTGCCTGGATTGCAGTCCGACGTTCACTATGAAAAAGGAGCATCACCATGTCTCGAGTGACGGATATTCTGGTTTCCATCGACACCGAAACCATTCTGAAAAAGTATCCAAACATCAGCAAGGATCCGAAGAACCCAACGCTGATTGATTGGAAACATGTGTACATGGTCACCAATCAGGACAACGTCGTCAGTGGCCAGGCCGGTGGCGAACTGGACCTCAAGGCTCAGGTCGGCGATCTGATCCGCTGGCGCGAAACCAGCCTGTCGCAGAGCTTCGAACAGGCAGTGATTTTCTACAAATTCATCCCCAACGCCGGAGAGAACCTGATCTCGCCCCCCTCGCCGCGCAAGGCCACAGCGTGCGTTGCTGTGCCCAACACGAGCAATCCATCCGTACCAAGCTGCCAGAAAGTCGACAACCACTATTGGTCATCCGAAACCCTCGACTGTGGTCGCGTGACCTATCACTTCCACTTCCTGATCGTCGATCGCAACTGCCAGATCATCGGCTGCTGTTCGTGGGATCCGTTCATCTCCATCCATAACTGATGATGTGTCGAGCCCTTTGGTGACAAGGGGCTCAACCGATCCGCTGCCGCTGCGGCCGGAACAGGATGTCTTGCCTTGACCGAAGCGGCTGTCGTCTTGTGCCAACATCGTGAAAGGAATCCATGATGACCAGCGAACCGATCCCGTCGCCCTCATCCGGCGTTAGCAACGCACACAACGTGTTGCTGATCGTCGATGCCGAATCAGTACTGAAGCAATATCCAAATCCAAGTCTGGACGCCGCCGCGCCGACGAGCATTACCGATGGTTTTATCTTTTTCGCAACTGGTAATAATCCGAAAGAAATAGTCACAAATGACAGCTCAATAACAATTCCGATCGAAATTGGCCGCGACCTGCACGTTCGTGGACGCTCCGTCAGCCTGATCGCCGAACACAGTGTGGTTGTGTACCGCATGACAGTGGCTGACAGCGGCGTGCTTTCCGAACCGAACCTGCAAATTCATACCGACCTGACGGTGCCCGCGCCCAACCCGGACGACCCGACAACACCGGGCAGCCGAAAGGCTGATGACCATTTCTGGACCTGCACGCCGAAGAAACCCGGCGACGTGCAATGCGAACTGAGTTTCATGCTGGTCAATCAGCAGTGTGAGGTGGTGGGTTATTTCCACTGGAACGTCGACGTCGAACTCGAGGTTTAGAGTACTGATACTGAAACCGGTCGGGAGGCCGGTTTTTCAGGGACATTTCACACACCAGTAGAATTTTCCCAATCCCGCCAATGTCTGAATTTCAAGCACTCCCCCAATAAGGAACACCGCTATGAAATTCGCAAAAATCTCCCAGAAGCTCGCGATGGTGGCCGGTAGTCCCAAGACCTTCATGGGCGCATTGATCCTGATCGGTCTGTGGGGCTTGAGCGGGCCGATCTTCCATTACAACGACACCTGGCAACTGATCATCAACACGTCGACCACCATCATCACGTTCCTGATGGTATTCCTGATCCAGAACACGCAGAACCGCGACACCGACATTCTTCATTTGAAAATCGATGAATTGCTCTTGGTGACCAAAGAGGCGCAGAACGCGATGCTTGGGCTGGAGGCACTGGATTTGAAGCAGTTGGAGGCGTTGCGCAGGCACTACCGTTCGTTGGGCGAGGGTGAGGTTTTTAATCTTGAGGGGTTGGGCGAGAAGAGCAAGACCAAGCAGGATTTGAATGAGTGTTGAGGATTGAAATCAAAAGATCGCAGCCTTCGGCAGCTCCTACAAAGTTCGGTGTAGGAGTTGCCGAAGGCTGCGATCTTTTGGTCCTGTGGTTAGCGGCTGGCCTGTAATTGGCGAGCCTTTTCCAGATGACTTTGCAGCTTCGGCAAGGTCTCGTCGGCAAACGCCTTGATCTCCGGCACGTCGGTGGTCTGCGCTTCCTGCTGAATCTGCTCGATGGCCTCTTCAGTGGCTTTGACCTGACTCGCGGCATAGGCCTGATCGAAGGAGGCGCCGTCGGTCACTTGCGGCATCAACTCCTTGGCCTTGTCGGCCAGTTCTTCACGCGGAGCAACCGGCAGGTCAAGCTTCTTGGCGATTTTCGCCAAGTGCTGGTTGGCCGTGGTGCGGTCGTTGATGACGACGATGGTGTAGTCCTTGACCTCTTTCGATTCGGCCTTGCTGTGGGCCAGACGACTGGCCTCAATGTCGGCCATGCCTTTGGCTGAGGCATCGTTGATGAAATCGGCGGGCGACTGGGCAAACGCACTGCTGGCACACAGGCCCAACAGCGATGCAAAACTCATGGTGCGTATACGGGTGGCCATCCGGCTCATGGTCGCGCCCTCCTTACTTGCGAAATTCAAGCGGGAGCTTACGCCCCCGCCTCTCAATCAAAACTACCTTCACCGACTACTTCGATTTCTGAGCGGGCTTGCGGCCCGTTTCTGTTTTCGCAGGCTCTTTATCTACAGTCGTTGTGGTGGTTTTCCCACCTTTGCGACCTGCTTCAGAGGCCTTCGTTCGATCGTTGGCGAAGTTTCCCGAGTTCGAGTTTCTTGAGTTAGGCATGATTCTCTACCTCTTGGTAATGATCGTGGCGAGCAGGTGCCCGCCTAGATTGAGAATTTCCTGGCCGGCAAAGGTTTAGAAAAGTTGCAGTCGCTGCGACGAACGGCGGCCCCGGATCAACCGTTCAACGCGTGATGGTTCAAGCGTTTGGCGGCGTACATTGCCTGATCGGCATGGCGGAACAGTTGTTGTTCCTCACGGCCGTGCTCTGGATAGCGGGCGACGCCGATACTTGGTTCGATGTGCAGGTTGTGGCCATCGAGGCGCATCGGTTGTACCAGAACCTGTCGGATTTTTTCCGCTACGCCGTCAGCGTCTTCCGAGGCCTGAACGCTGTGCAGCAACACGACAAATTCATCCCCGCCAATTCTGGCCACGGTATCGGTTTCGCGCACACAGCCCTTGAGGCGGTTGGCCACGGTTTGCAGAAGCATGTCGCCGACGGCATGACCGAAGGTGTCGTTGACCTGTTTGAAGCGATCCAGGTCGACATACAACAAGGCCATGTGCCCGGATTGTTCGCGAGCGCCGGCCAACGCAGCCTTCAAGCGATCACGCAGCAATTCACGATTGGGCAGTTGCGTCAGTTGATCGTATTGCGCCATGCGCCGCAGCCGGGCGTGCAACTGCTGACGCTCAATGGCCGTGGCGACCTGCGCGCAGACGTATTGCAGCAGTTCCTTGTCCCGCTCTGTGTAGCGCTCGCCGCCGGGCAGACTTTTGACGATCAAGGCGCCGATGGTGCCGTTTTTCGAATTCAACGGCACGCCGAGCCAGCACGGCGCGTTTTGCCCCGTCACCAGCTCGGCGAAATCAGCCGGAGAATCTGCACTGTCCGGCGTCAGAAGAATCGGCTGACCACTTCGGATAACTTCCGCACACAGGCGCCCTGTGACGGTGCCCGGCCGCTCGGGCTGCAATTCGTGATCGTCGACGTGATACGGGAAATTCAGTTGTGCGCAGTGATCATCGTACAGCGCCACGGAGAAATTCATCGCCGGCAGCCATTCGCCGATGATCAGATGAATACGCTTGAACAGCGCCAGCAGATCTTCCGCCGCATGCGCCGCTTCGGATATTGCATAGAGCGCAGCCTGGCGCGATTCGGCCTGTTTGCGCTCGGTGATGTCGCGCGCCACGGCGATGCGCAGTTGATCGACTTCCGACCAGCGCGCCGACCAGAGGATATGCACGATGCTGCCGTCCTTGCGCAGGTAACGGTTTTCGAAGTTGAGCTTGGGTTCGCCGCCCATGATTTCGTTGGCGGCTGCGAGGGTGCGCTGACGATCCGCCGGGTGCACAAGCTCGATCATTTGCCGGCCGATCAGTTCTTCAGGCGAATAGCCGAAAACACGCTCGCAGGCGGCACTGACAAAAACGAAGCGCCCCTGCTTGTCGACCGCGCAAACGGCGTCCAGCAACAGGTCGATAAAACTCGCCAACGGCGCGGAATTTCGGCTTTCCATGGTTCAGCGTGGGTGTCCGGACAATGCAGCACTGATCAACCATCCCTGACCTCGTGATTGCGCCTCCCTGCACTCACTTTCAAGCCTTGTTCGGCATCAGCCCCGGCAGTGCATGCACCAGCGCGTTGATGGCAAAACCTATAAACATCACGCCGCACAAGCGGGTGATAAGCAACTCATGACGCTGATACAGCGTGCGTACCCGCTGCGCGCCGACCACGCCAATCAGAATAGCGTAGGCCAGCAAGCCACCGAGGAAACTCAGGGCAATCAGCGCCGGCAACATCGACCAGCTGAGCAGTTCGGCGCGGCTCGACAACAACGCAGTGAAGGTCGCCACCGCCACCGGGTAGGCCTTGGGATTGGTCAGCCCGAACAGAATGCCGTGCCAGAACGGCTTGCGCGCCGCGCCTTGCGGTTCGTCACCATTGCGACGCTGGGCGCGCACCGCGCGCCAGCCGAGCCAGAACAGGTACAAACCGCTGAGCACACCGAGTACATCAAACGCGGTGCCGCCGATTTCCCGGGCGCCGACAATCGCAATCAGCGCCGTGCTGCACCAGACCACATCGCCGAGCAGATGCCCGCAAAGAAACCCCGCCCCGGCCCGCCGCCCATGTGCTGCGCCGATGCCAAACACCGCCAGTACACCCGGCCCGGGCGTAATGCCATAAATGAAACCCGAGGCCAGCACGGCCATTAGCAACGATGGAGTCATGGAAAACCTGCAAGCGCCAGAACACGTGGCCGCCAGTCTATAACAGACAAATGTGTCTGATCATGACTCGTCGTAAAAACGCATGCCGGCGTACGGTTTTTGCCGACACGCTGCCAGTCGTGAAGCGCGATCTCCGACGTGAGCTTCGAGCTTGTGGCCGTCGGGATCGAGGAAGTAGAACGACGCGCCTTCACTGCGGTTATCCCGCCATTCCCGCACGTTCGCCGCTTTTAGCTTTGCTACGAACGTGGAGAAATCGGCTGCATTGAGGCTGAAAGCGTAATGGGTGTAATCGGCGCACGGTTGACTCGAACGCAGCGGATCAAGCGACAGGCACAACCATAGTCCCGGCAGCGACAAGTAGGCACCGGCATCCCACGTGGCTTCGACGCGCAACTGCAAGACATCGTGATAGAACGCCAGGCTACGCTGCAAATCGCTGACCGCGAGGGTCAGGTGGTTGAGGCCGGTGAGCATCGGGTCAGTAACCTCTGAGGTCTTCGGGAACGATGTATTGCTGGCCGTCGTAGGTCAGGGTGACGCGAGTTTTCTTCATCTCGATCGTTTTCGAGATGCACTTCTTATCCGACAGGAAGGATTTGTAAACTGAACCACTCGAGCTGACGATCAGATCGGCGAAACCATGGTGGCTCGTCGGGCCGAGATCGATAGTTCTACGGATTTGCGTGTCCTCGGTTCCACACTCATCCGTTCCTTCGCCGAATTCCTTGCGAATCACCAAGCCTTCCAGCACCGGGCGCAATTTGTTGCCTTCGCGCACATACAACGCCAGATCGGTTTTTGCGTAAGGATTGGCTCTGGAGCCGTGGCTGGCGAATCTCGAACGCAAACCGAACGCACGGACATCAGCAGCCAATCGGTAACGGGCCGTATCGATTGTCAGATCGTCGAAACTGATGGCATCGGAATTGTAGGCCCCGGGTTTGGCATACGTGGCGAGACTCTTGCCGCTTGTCGAACTGACGAGCGCCAATTCCAGATCGAACACCCCCATTTCATCGTCGCCCGAATCCGAGAGAAATGAAGATTTCGCCGCAATCGACTGATCGTTGAACGCCGGCCACGCTTTGCAGCGTGAAAGGGAATGGCCATCGAATTTTTTCACTTCGCAGGCAGCCTGGACTTCAGCGGTGATGGTCGAAAGACCTGTTGCGATGAAAACGCCAAGCAGTGTGTTACGCGAAATCATTGTTCTTCCTTGAGTAAAAGACATCTGTCTTAGTAGCCTTTGAAATCTTCGGGCATTACGTAACTTTTGCCGTCATAGCGAAGTGTCGTCAAGACTGGTTTTTGCGTGACGGTATTGGATACACACGCCTCGCCCTCGCCCTCGCCCTCGCCAACGGTCGAGCTACGGATCGTTTTGATCATCAGATCGGCATAGCCATGGCTGCTGGTCTTGGCCAGAGCCACGGTTCGCGTAGTCTCGTAGCGCTCTCCCGCACAATTGCCATCCCACTCCCCGCCATATTCATAAACCACCAGCCGATCCATGACAGGACGCAATGCGTTGCCGTCTTTCACATAGAGCGACAACCAGGTTTCATCCAGAGGATTCACACGGGAAGAGCCTTTGAATCGAACCCGAACGCCAAAGGCCTGCAACTGGGGCGTGAGTTTATAGCGGGCGGTATCGAATTTCAGTTCATCAAGCGCGATGGCATCCACAGAGAATGCCGAGGGCCGATAAAAGCTCGCTAACGGCTTGGAGTCTGCACTCGCCACCAAGGCCAAACGCAGATCGTAAAGCCCTACAGTCCCTGACTCGCCATACACCGGATCGGGCGAGAAATTGGCAGCAGCGGTGAGCGTCAGCCCGGGATATGCCGGCCAATCCTTGCAGAGGGAAAAATCCACCTCATGCGCCGTGGGTGCCGGTGTGCAATCGGCAACTGCCTGCCCCGCCAGCAACCACCCGCACAATGCGGCACAACCGATCCAGCCAGACTTCACTGTCACTTCCCGCTCCTTGAGCATTTTTCAGCCGCGCACTATCCCCTGCTGTATCGGCCCTTTCAACCGAATCATCAGTAAACCAAAGTGCATTTCCCGCTTGGTAGCGAGAAGTCGTTGACGGCGTTGCGGGTGTTGGGGCGATGTTGGCGATTGCCAGGGGTGGTGTTGATTCGTGTGTTTGAGAAAAATGGGGTGGCTGTTAACTGATGGAACCAATCCGTGATTTTTCAGTGTCTGGAAGTCAGTCTTCGCGAGCAGGCCCGCTCCCACAGGTGCCGAATTCCAACTGGAGAAATGCGATCACATGTGGGAGCGAGCTTGCTCGCGAAGGCGTCATTGCAGACACCGCAGATCTCAGAACTTATCGAGCGTGCGCAATTTCTGCGGCAAGGCCCACAGCAAAAGTGCCGCAGCGATCAGCGCCGCCACGCCAATGACATACAGCGCCGGCGTGGTGCTGCCGGTCAGATCCTTGATCCGCCCGACCATCACCGGGCTGACGATCCCGCCAAACTGCCCAAGTGTGTTGATCACCGCAATCCCGCCCGCTGCACCAGCGCCAGCACCGGCCAACAACTTCGGTGGCAGCGTCCAGAAGCTCGGAATCGAGGCGATGATCCCGGCGCCAAGCAAGCCAAGAGCAACGATCAAAAACGTGGTGTGACTGGCGAAAATTCCCGCACTGAAAAATCCGATCGCGCCGACGATGACCAGCCCGGCGACAAACTTGCGCCGCTCACCGGTGGCATCCGACAAACGCCCGATCACCACCATACTGATCGCCCCGCAAATGTACGGAATGGCCGTCAGCAGACCGATCATCACCGGGCTCTCGGTACCGGCGCTGCGGATCAACTGTGGCGCCCAGAAGTTCAAGCCGTAGGACGCGACCTGGATCAGAAAATAGATCAGCCCCAAGGTCAAAAATCCGGGAATCTTCAACGCCGCGAGCAACGAGCCGCCGTTCTTGTGCGGTTCATGCTGGGCGATGCGGCTGGACAGCAGTTTCTTCTCGTCAGCGCTTAGCCAGTGCGCATCCTCGATGCGATCCTTGAGCAGCGTCAGCACCAGAAAACCGAGGCCGATACACGGCACGCCGCCGAGCAGGAACAACCAGTGCCAGCCGCGCATTTGCAGCACGCCGTCGAGGTGTTCCAGCACCAGCCCGGAGAACGGCGCACCAACCAGACCGGCAAACGCCGAAGCCAGAAACAGCATCGAGGTGATGCGCCCACGGAAGTGCTGCGGGAACCACAACGTCAGGTAATACAGCACGCCCGGGGCAAACCCGGCTTCCATCGCGCCGATCACAAAGCGCAGCGCGTAGAACTGCCATTCGCTGTTGACGAACACCATCGCTGCCGTCGCCACGCCCCAGGACATCATGATTCGGGCAATCCAGCGCCGTGCGCCAACCTTGTACAGCATCATGTTGCTCGGCACTTCGAACAGCACGTAACCGACCACGAACAGCCCGGCACCGAGGCCGTAAGCGGTGTCGCTCAGGCTCAGGTCAGTCTGCAACTGGAACTTGGCGAAGCTGATGTTGATGCGGTCGAAGAAAGCGAACAGATAGCAGACCATGATCAGCGGCATCAGGCGCCAGGCGACTTTGCTGACCAGGGCTTTTTCGGCGTCGTGATCGACGGACGGACTCGCGCCCGCCTCCATTACATTGAGGCTCATAGCTTTTCTCCAGACGGACTGCCGGTGGGCGTCCGATTGTTTTTGTTGTCTGGTTTTCACACTCACTGTGGAGCGTTTTTCTGTGGGAGCGAGCCTGCTCGCGAAGGCGATGTGTCATTCACCTTTGATGTCGACTGACGCGACGCATTCGCGAGCAGGCTCGCTCCCACAGTGGATTGGTGTTGTCAGGTGGGAATCGGGTGCAGGTCGCAGTTGCGCCCGGCCTTGGCCAGTTGACCGGGGACTTCGTGGCCCAACAGATTCGGCAAGCCGCGCGAGAGTTTCAGCAGCAGCGGCAAGTCGATGCCGGTGTGAATACCGATCTCATCGCACAGGTTCACCAGGTCTTCAGTGCAGATATTGCCCGACGCGCCCGGCGCAAACGGGCAGCCACCAAGGCCACCGAGTGCGGCATCGAAACGCCGCGCGCCCGCCTCGTAAGCCGCCAGCACATTGCACAGCCCCAGACCCCGGGTGTTGTGAAAATGCAGGGTCAGATCGGCCGGCGAAACCCGCTGCAACACCCGCCGCACCACGCGATCTACCTGACGCGGATTGGCCATGCCGGTGGTGTCGGCGAGGGTGATGCCGGCAATGCCGAGTTCCTGATACGCGTCGACGATCTGCAGCACGCGATCCTCGTCGATCTGACCTTCGAACGGACAACCGAACGTTGTGGCGATGCTGCCGTTGAGGCGCACACCGGAACCGCTGGCGAACGAAACGATGTCACCTAACGCCGCCAACGAGTCTTCACAGCGCATGCGCATATTGGCCATGTTGTGCGTCTGGCTGGCGGACATCACCAGATTCAGTTCATCGGCGCCCGCCTCCAGTGCACGCTGCGCACCTTTGAGGTTGGGAATCAGCGCGACGTAAATCACCCCAGGCTGGCGTTGAATGCCGCTGAAGACTTGCTCGCCATCACGCAGCGCCGGAATGGCTTTCGGCGACACGAACGAACCGGCCTCGATACGGCTGAAACCGGCCAGTGACAGCTGATCGATCAGGGCGATCTTGTCAGCGGTTTCCACCCAGGTCGGCTCGATCTGCAAACCGTCGCGCGGCGAGACTTCCTGGACGATCAGGGTTTGCGAATAGTCCGTGATCATTGCACCACCCCTTGGCTTTTCAGGCGTTCGATGTCGAGTTCAGTCAGGCCGAGGCCGGCAAGAATACCGTCGGTGTGCTGGCCGAGTTTTGGCCCCGACCAGTTCACGCCGCCGGGGGTTTCCGAGAGTTTAGGGACGATGCCGGGCATCTTCACTGTTGCACCGCCGGGCAACTCGGCACTGAGCAGCATGTCGCGTGCCTGATAGTGCGGATCGGCAACGATGTCGGCCACCGAATAAATGCGCCCGGCCGGCACTTCAGCCGCTTCCAGCGCCGCGAGCACGTCGTCGATCGGCAGGCTGCTGGTCCAGTGGGTGATGGCGGCGTCGAGCAAACCGCTCTTGGCGGCGCGACCGTCGTTGTGGGCGAATTCCTCTGCGTCAGCCAGGTCTTCGCGGCCAATGGTGTGCATCAGACGCTTGTAGATCGGGTCGCTGTTGCCGGCAATCACCACATAGGCCCCGTCAGCCGTCAGGTAAGTATTGGACGGTGCGATACCCGGCAACGCGCCGCCGCTGCGTTCGCGGACATGGCCCTGCATGTCGTATTCCGGCACCAGACTTTCCATGACGTTGAACACGCTTTCGGCCAGCGACACGTCGACGATCTGTCCGCCGCCCTGCCCGGTCTTGACCCGCAACAGCGACATCAGCGCGCCAATCACCGCGTGCAATGAGGCCAGCGAATCACCGAGGCTGACGCCGACCCGCGCCGGTGGCGAACCGGGGGTGCCGGTGGTGTAACGAATGCCGCCCATCGCTTCACCGATCGCGCCGAAGCCGGGACGATCACGGTACGGGCCGGTCTGGCCATAGCCGGAAATACGCACGAGGGTGAGATTGGGGTTGAGCGCGTGAAGCACGTCCCAACCGAGGCCTAGTTTCTCCAGCGCACCGGGGCGCAGGTTTTCGATGATCACGTCAGCGTCGCTGGCCAGTTGCTTGACCAGTTCGATGCCTTCGGCGGATTTCAGATTGAGTGCCAGCGATTTCTTGTTGCGTGATTGCAGGTACCACCACAGCGACGTGCCTTCGTGCAGCTTGCGCCATTTGCGCAGCGGGTCGCCCTGACCCATGGCTTCGATCTTGATCACTTCGGCGCCGAACTCGGCGAGCATGCGCGCGGCAAACGGCGCGGCGATCAGGGTGCCGATCTCGATCACTTTGATCGCACTCAAGGGGGCAGTCATCGCGGGGTACCTCTTGTTCTTGGAATATGCGCCAAGGCTAGAGGAACGATGATCGGGCAATCCAGCCGTGTCTCGGCAATGGGCGTTCGCGAAATGCGAACGCTTGGGGGGGATGTGGTGAATTCAAATCAGTCTTCGCGAGCAGGCTCGCTCCCACAGGGTTTCGTGGCGGCTGCAGATTTTGTGTTCAACACACATCCACTGTGGGAGCGGGCTTGCCCGCGAAGAGGCCGGAACATTCACTGGAGATCTATGCGCCCTGCCCGCGCAAATGCTCGAACAACAACCGACTCACCGGCGACAACCGCGCCTCATCCCGCACCACCACAATCAACGCGCGATCCGACCAGTCATCCGTCAACGGCACCGCGTGCAACCCCAGCGCCTGACCAAACAGTTCATAAGCACGCTGCGGCAGAATGCCGATGCCCATGTTGGCCTGAACCATCCGGCACACCGCATCGAACCCCGGCACATGAATACGAATGCGCAGAACCTTGCCGGCCTGTCGCGCCGCCGCGTGGGTGCGCATATTGATCGAACTGGCGGCATGCAATCCGACGTAGTCGCTGTCGAGCGTTTCAGCGAACGCCACCGACTCGCGCGTGGCCAACGGATGCTCCGGCAGCATCACCACCAGCAGTTTGTCCTGACGGTACAACACGCTGTGCAAGCCTTTGGTGTCGCTGTCGTTGGAACAGATACCGAGATCTGCCACGCCATCGAGCACGCCTTGAATCACCCCGGCGCTGGGCCGCTCTTCAAGGTCGGTCTTGACCTGCGGATGCCGCGCGGAAAAATCGCGCAAGTCTTCGGGAAGAAACTGAATGATCGCCGAGAGGTTCGCCAGCATGCGCACATAACCGCGCACACCGTGGCTGTGTTCGCCGAGTTCCAGGCCCATTTTCTCGACGTTGAACAGCATCTGCCGGGCATGATGCAGCAAGGTTTCCCCGGCCGGGGTCAGCGTCATGCCCTTGGCCTGGCGCACGAACAGGCTGATCCCGAGTGCCTCTTCCAGCTCCATCAGCCGCTTGCTCGCTGCCGACACCGCGATGGCTTCGCGCGAGGCCGCGCGGGTCAGCGTGCCCTCTTCGTGCACGGCGACAAACAGTTGCAGGGTGATCAGGTCGAGGCGGCGGATCAGGCTTTTTTGCAACATGCGAGACTCGGCAGTGGCGGCGCAGAAGAGCGCTGAGCATAACGCCGTTCGCCGCCGCTGTACTCGTCTCAGAACGCGTTGCGAAAGATCTCCTCGATCTGGCGCTGATCTGCCGCCCGAGGATTGGTCAAACCGCAGGCGTCTTTCAGCGCATTGGTGGCGAGCAGCGGAATGTCACTGAGCTTGGCGCCGAGTTCACGCAAGCCACCGGGAATCTCGACATCTTTGGCCAGGCAGCGGATCGCATTGATCGCCGCCTGGGCGCCCTCCTCCGGGCTGAAACCACGGATATCAGCGCCCATGGCGTGAGCGACATCGGTCAGCCGCTCGGCACAGACCAGCGCATTGAACGTCTGCACATGGGGCAGCAGCACGGCGTTGCACACGCCATGGGGCAAGTCGTAGAAACCGCCCAACTGATGCGCCATCGCATGCACATAACCGAGCGAGGCGTTATTGAAGGCCATGCCGGCAAGGAACTGTGCGTACGCCATGTTTTCCCGCGCGGCAAGGTCGCTGCCGTCGCGTACGGCCAGGCGCAGGTTGTTGCTGATCAGGGTCATGGCTTTCAGCGCGCAAGCGTCGGTGATCGGGTTGGCGGCGGTCGAGACATAAGCTTCGATGGCGTGGGTCAACGCATCCATGCCGGTGGCGGCGGTCAGGCCTTTGGGCATGGCGAGCATCAACTCCGGGTCATTGACCGACAGCAGCGGCGTGACGTTGCGGTCGACGATGGCCATTTTCACGTGGCGCGATTCGTCGGTGATGATGCAGAACCGGGTCATCTCGCTGGCGGTACCGGCGGTGGTGTTGATGGCGATCAGCGGCAGTTGCGGTTTGCTCGATTGATCGACGCCTTCGTAATCACGGATCTGTCCACCATTGGTCGCGCACAGGGCAATGCCTTTGGCGCAATCGTGGGGTGAACCGCCGCCCAGCGACACGACGAAATCGCAGCGACTTTCCTTGAGCAGCCCCAGGCCCGACTCGACGTTGGCAATGCTCGGGTTCGGTTTGGCGCCGTCGAAGATCACCGAATCGATGTCCTGCATCGCCAGTTTCTCGGCAACCATCGCGGCCACGCCGGCCTTGGCCAACCCGGTGTCGGTGACGATCAGCGCCTTGCGAAAACCGTAGTTGCGGATCGCGACCATGGCTTCGTCGAGGCAGCCGCTGCCCATGATGTTGACCGCCGGAATGAAAAAGGTGCTGCTCATGGTGCATCTCCTGACTGAGGCCGAATCGACTGCGCCGATCCGGCGGATGCACACAGGATCGACCGATCGGTCACGACCGATGTTGATCTGGCTCAATGCCCGCTCGTGATAAAGTCGCCGCCCATCAGCCCCTTTGTTTTGAGACGCCTGCGCAATGACCGATTTTCTGGATGTCGACGCCACCCTCGAAGACTGGAACGCCTTGCGCGCCACCAGTGACTTCAACGGCCTGCTGGTGGGCAATGGCGCCAGTCGTGCGGTGTGGGATGACTTCGGCTATGACTCGCTGTTCGAAAACGCCCGTACCGTTGAAGAGAAACCGCTGAGCCCGTCGGAACTGGCGGTGTTCGACGCCATGCAAACGCGCAGCTTCGAGCAGGTACTCGGCGCGCTGAAAACCACCAGCCGGGTCAACAAAGCGTTGGCCGTCAGCTCAGCGGCACCGCGTAATCGCTACTACGCGATCAAGGAAGCGTTGATCAACACCGTGCACGCCGTGCACATTCCCTGGCGACTGGTGCAAGCCTCGACCCTGGCGACGCTGAATGAAGAACTGGCGCGCTATCGCACAGTGTTCACCACCAATTACGACTTGCTCAACTACTGGGCCCTGCAGCACAACAGCGAGGCCATCGACGATTTGTTCAACGGCGCCAGCGCGAGTTTTGATCTGAGCGAAACTGACACCGCCAAACCGCGCTTGCTGTACCTGCACGGTGGCCTGCATCTGGTGCGCAATCAGGACGGCACAGCGCGCAAGCTGACCTCGACCGAAGGCACGCTGCTCGGCAGTTTCGCGATCAACAATACGATCAAGACGCTGGATGACGTGCCGCTGTTCGTTACCGAAGGGCCGAGCGCGGACAAGCTCAAGACCATTCGCAGTTCGGATTATCTGTCGTTCTGTTATCAGCAGTTGTTGGGGCATGGCGGCGGTTTGTGCATCTTCGGTCATGCGTTGGGCGAACAGGATGCGCACATCGTCCGGGCACTGCGTTTGGCCAAACCTGCGACGGTAGCGATCTCGATTTATCCGCGCAGTGCGGCGTTTGTTCAGCATCAGAAGCGGCATTACGCGCAGGTGTTTGAGGGCACGGGTGTGGAGTTGCGGTTTTTTGATGCCAAGAGCCATGCGCTCGGCAATCCGAAGTTGTCGGTGCCCGTCGAGGTTTGAAGCAAGATCAAAAGATCGTCCGAAGGCTCGGGCCGCGTTCGGACGATCTTTTGATTTCAGGGTTCAATCCTCAGCGCTGTGCACCACCACCAGCAACTGCGCCTGCACCTCACCCACCGAGCGGATCCGGTGCGGCTTTTGCGCATTGAAGTGCAGCGCATCACCGCGTTCCAGCAGCACTTTCTCGTTCATGAAATCCACTTCGACCCGCCCTTCGTGGACGAACAGAAACTCCTCGCCCAGATGCTCCTTGAAGGTCTTGTCAGTGAACTCGCTGGGCGGGTAGATGATGAACGGCAGCAGATTGCGTTCGCTGACCTGATGGGCCAACACGGCATACCCGGGACTCTGATCATTCGCGGCCAGTGACTGACGCTCGTGGCTGCGCACCAGGCTGTAGGTGTCGAGGCTGACGTTGTCTTCGGAGAACAATTCCTCGACTTTCACATTCAGCGCTTTTGCCAGTTTCAACGCGGCAGCAATCGACGGGGTGTTCAGCCCGCGTTCGACCTTGGACAGATAACTCTTGGTCATGCCGGATTTTTCGGCCAGCGCCTCAAGGGTTACGCCAAGTTTTTTTCTCAATAATTTCAAACGGATAGACATGCGCAGCAGTTATTCCATGGAGGAAGCGACGATTTGTGCTTGCCAATGACACATTGTGTCATATAGCCTCTTTCGTGTCATTTGCAATCACCCAAAGGACACAGACATGGCCAAGACATTAGCACTACCCAAAGACCAACTGGTCAAGCAAGCGCTGACCCAGATGCAAAAAAGCCTGGCGGATAATACGTGGACGGACCGGCAAAAGCTGGCCCTGACCTCCCGGATTCTCTTCGAGAACGGTCATGACTCCGGTCTGGCCGGACAAATCACCGCCCGTGGCCCGCAGCCCGGCACCTATTACACTCAGCAATTGGGCCTGGGTTTCGACGAAATCACTGCGAGCAATCTGCTGCTGGTCAACGAGGATCTGGAAGTCCTCGAAGGTCACGGCATGGCCAACCCGGCCAACCGCTTCCACAGCTGGGTGTACCGCGCTCGCCCGGATGTGAACTGCATCATCCACACCCACCCGACGCACGTGGCGGCGTTGTCGATGCTGGAGGTGCCGCTGCAGATTTCCCACATGGACCTGTGCCCACTGTACGACGACTGCGCATTTCTCGAAGGCTGGCCGGGTGTGCCGGTGGGTAACGAAGAAGGCGAATTGATCGCCGGCGCGCTGGGCGACAAACGCGCGATCCTGCTTTCGCACCACGGTCAGCTGTCGACCGGGACGACGATTGAAGAGGCCTGTGTCATCGCCCAACTGATCGAGCGCGCGGCCAAGTTGCAACTGCTGGCGATGGCGGCCGGCACGATCAAGCCGATCATCCCTGAGCTGGGCCGCGAGGCGCACGACTGGATCGCCAAGCCGAAACGTCACGCCGCCGCCTTCAACTACTACGCCCGGCAGAACCTGCGCCAACACGCCGATTGCCTGAACTGAAACCTGTTACGGAGAGATTCCCATGTCCACTATTCACGGCATCATCGGCTACACCATCACCCCGTTTGGCGCCAACGGCGAAGAGCTGGACCTGCCAGCGCTCGGTCAATCGATCGATCGCCTGATCGACAGCGGCGTCCACGCCATCGCACCACTGGGCAGCACCGGCGAGGGCGCTTACCTGAGCGATGCCGAGTGGGATCAGGTGGCGGAGTTCAGCATCAAGCACGTGGCCAAACGCGTGCCGACCATTGTCAGCGTGTCCGACCTGACCACCGCCAAAGCCGTACGCCGCGCACGTTTCGCTGAAGCCCATGGCGCCGATGTGGTGATGGTGCTGCCGGCTTCGTACTGGAAACTCACAGAAGCGGAAATCCTCGCCCACTACCGCGCCATCGGCGAGCGCATCGGCGTGCCGATCATGCTCTACAACAACCCGGCCACCAGCGGCACCGACATGTCGGTCGATTTGATTCTGCGCATCGTCAACGGCGTGGAAAACGTGACCATGGTCAAGGAGAGCACCGGCGATATTCAGCGCATGCACAAGCTGCAATTGCTCGGCGAAGGCCAGGTGCCGTTCTACAACGGCTGCAATCCGCTGGCGCTCGAAGCGTTTGCCGCCGGGGCGAAAGGCTGGTGCACGGCGGCGCCGAACCTGATCCCGCAGTTGAACCTGGATCTTTATGACGCGGCCATGGGCGGCGATCTGGATCGGGCGCGGGATCTGTTCTATCGCCAGTTGCCGCTGCTGGATTTCATTCTGAAGGGGGGCTTGCCGGCGACGATCAAGGCCGGATTGCGGCAGACCGGGCTGGAGGTGGGCGATCCACGTTTGCCGGTCTTCCCGTTGAGTGAGGCGGGCCAGACTCAGTTGCAAGCAATCCTGAAAACCCTGCGCTGATCCACTGACAACGCAAAAACCTGTGGGAGCTGGCTTGCCAGCGATGGCGGTGAATCATTCAACATCAATGCTGAATGAAATGACCTCATCGCTGGCAAGCCAGCTCCCACAGGAATGGTGGTGGATTTGAAAGTGAGGTCAGAGCACCGGCAAAGTCTTGTCCTTGATCACCTTGCTCGGTCCATTCGCCTTCACACTGGCAATGCCTTTATCGCACGCCGCCTCCGACGAATAGGATTCGCTGCTGCCAATGATCTGGTGGTTGGCCGCTTTCAGATTGAAGTACGGGTGGCCGTCCTTCGTCGATTTCTTCTCGTAGCGCTCATCGAGCGGGCTGTTGGTTTGCACCGAAGCGATGCCGCCGTCGGCCGCTGCGCGAGTGGTGTACAGCTCGCTGGTCAGAATCGTTTCGGCGTTCGCCGCTTTCAGCACGAACCTGAACTGGCCGTTGCTGCTTTTACTGAGTTCGTACCATCCGGACATGCTCGTTTCTCCTTGGCGATTGAGAGATTTCGCGCTTCAGAGTAAAGACCAGTCCTGATTATCTGTCGCCTGTACCGGCCCTATCGCTGGCAAGCCAGCTCCCACAGGGGTCTCCTGTGTGCTCACTACCTGAGCCTCACCGCTAAACCTGTGGGAGCAGGCTTGCCAGCGATAGGGTCAGCCCGGTGTCGGCTATTTCACCACCGCCCGCACCACCGACAACTCCGGCGCACTCACCCGCCGCTGACTCAGATAGCGCATACAACTCACCCGCAGGAACGACGCAAAGTTCACCACCTCACCGCGATAGTCCATCACCTCTTCATACAGCTTGGCGATCAACTGGTTGGTGGTCATGCCGTCGACCTCGGCGATTTCGCTGAGGATGTCCCAGAACTGATTCTCCAGGCGCAACGTCGTCACCACCCCGCAGATGCGCAGCGAGCGCGAGCGTGACTCGTAGAGAATCGGGTCGGCCTTGACGTAGAGCTCGCACATCGGCGATTCCTCGTTACAGAGTGATTTTGGTACCGAGCAAACCGAGGAAACCGGCCAGCCAGTTCGGATGCGCCGGCCATGCCGGGGCTGTGGCCAGATTGCCTTGAACGTGGCCGTCCGTCACCGGAATGTCGATGTACATACCGCCCGCCAGGCGCACTTCCGGCGCGCAGGCCGGATAGGCACTGCATTCGCGGCCTTCAAGAATACCCGCCGCCGCCAGCAACTGCGCGCCGTGGCAGACCGCGGCAATCGGTTTGCCGGCCTTGTCGAAGGCGCGCACCAGATCGAGGACTTTTTCGTTCAGGCGCAGGTATTCCGGGGCTCGACCGCCGGGGATCAGTAGTGCGTCGTAATCGGCTTCGCTGACCTTGGCGAAATCGAAGTTGAGGGCGAACAGGTGACCGGGTTTTTCGCTGTAGGTCTGATCGCCTTCGAAATCATGGATCGCGGTGCGCACGGTTTTACCCGCAGCCTTGTCCGGGCACACGGCGTGGACGGTGTGACCAACCATTTGCAGGGCCTGGAACGGCACCATCACTTCGTAATCTTCGACGTAATCGCCGACCAGCATCAGGATCTTTTTCGCGGCCATGGGGAGGTCTCCTCTGGGGGAATGCTTGAGAGTATTCAAGGTAGACCTTATCCGCGAGGTCGGGTAACAACCGGCTACTACCGAGTTGACTCATCGCTGGCAAGCCAGCTCCCACAGGTTCTGAGGCGACCACCGATGTTGTGTTCAACTCGGACACTGTGGGAGCTGGCTTGCCAGCGATGCGATCTCAAACTGTACGGATAAGTCTGTGCCTAGCTGTAACAGCCCGAACTGCAGGGTTTATGGCTTTATGAAGGTCATTCCCTGCCACCTTCAATTCCGGTCCCCCATCATGTCCTCGCGAGAAAACACCGGCATGGCCCTCGGCCTGCTCGGCGTGGTGATTTTCAGCCTCACCCTGCCCTTCACCCGCATCGTGGTGCAGGAACTGCACCCGCTGCTCAACGGTTTGGGCCGCGCTTTGTTCGCAGCGATTCCGGCGGCGTTGCTGCTTTTGTGGCGGCGCGAGAAATGGCCGACGTGGCAGCAAGTCAAAGGCCTGAGTCTGGTGATTGCCGGGGTGATTCTGGGTTTTCCGGTGTTGTCGGCATGGGCCATGCAAACCTTGCCGGCGTCCCACGGTGCGCTGGTCAATGGGCTGCAACCGTTGTGCGTGGCGCTGTATGCCGCGTGGTTGTCCCACGAACGTCCGTCAAAAGCCTTCTGGGCCTGCGCGGCATTGGGCAGTGCGCTGGTGCTCGGATATGCGCTTTACACCGGGGCCGGCAGCATTCAGGCAGGCGATCTGTTGATGCTCGGCGCAATTGCAGTCGGAGGACTGGGCTACGCCGAGGGCGGCCGGTTGGCCAAGGAGATGGGCGGCTGGCAGGTGATCTGCTGGGCGCTGGTGCTGTCAACGCCGCTGTTGATCGGGCCGGTGTTGTATCTGGCGCTGCAACATCAGGGCGCGGTGTCGGCCAAGACCTGGTGGGCGTTCGGTTATGTGGCGTTGTTTTCGCAGTTTCTCGGATTTTTCGCGTGGTACGCGGGGCTGGCCATGGGCGGGATCGCTCGGGTCAGTCAGATCCAGTTGCTGCAGATCTTTTTCACCATCGCCTTTTCGGCGTTGTTCTTTGGTGAACATGTCGAGCCGATTACCTGGGTGTTTGCCTGCGGGGTGATTGCGACTGTCATGCTCGGCCGTAAAACCGCTGTGCGCCCGGCGCAACCTGCTACAGCTTGAACACATAACCTTGTAGGAGCTGCGGCACGCTGCGATCTTTTGATCTTGTTTTTTAAAGATCAAAAGATCGCAGCGTGCCGCAGCTCCTACAGGGACCGAGTCAGGCGAGATAGCCATCCGCGCGCAGCAAGGTTTCCAGGCAGTGCTCGCTGATGTTGTAGAAGTCTTTCAACTCCTGAATCTTCACCAACAAATGCGCCGGGTCCACCGGCTCGGAGCGTTTTACCGCGAGAATCATCTTGTTCTTGTTGGTGTGATCCAGCGAGATGAACTCGAAGACCTTGGTCTCATAACCGCAGGCTTCAAGGAACAATGCGCGCAGACTGTCGGTGACCATTTCGGCCTGCTGGCCCAGGTGCAAACCGTATTGCAGCATCGGTTTGAGCAGCGCCGGGCTCTGGATTTGCAAGCGGATCTGTTTGTGGCAGCACGGCGAGCACATGATGATCGACGCGCCCGAGCGGATGCCGGTGTGGATCGCGTAGTCAGTGGCGACGTCGCAGGCATGCAGGGCGATCATCACGTCCAGTTCACTCGGCGCCACGCTGCGTACGTCACCGCACTTGAACACCAGCCCCGGATGATCGAGTTTTGCCGCCGCGGCGTTGCACAGGTTGACCATTTCTTCACGCAGTTCGACGCCAGTGACTTCGCCCTCGGCCTTCAAGGTGTTACGCAGATAATCGTGAATGGCGAACGTCAGGTAACCCTTGCCCGAACCGAAATCCGCCACCCGCACCGGTTTGTCCAGCGCCAGCGGCGACGAGGTCAGGGCATGGCTGAACACTTCGATGAACTTGTTGATCTGCTTCCACTTGCGCGACATCGCCGGGATCAGCTCATGTTGCGCATTGGTTACGCCCAGATCCTTGAGGAACGGCCGGCTCAACTCGAGGAAGCGGTTTTTCTCGCGGTTGTGCTCAGCGGACGGTGCTTCGCGCAATTGCTGAGGTTTGCTCTTGAACAGCGAACTCTTGCCTTTTTTGCTGTATTCGAGCTGGGCTTCATCAGTAACTGCGAGCAAATGCGCATTTTTGAAAGAGGCCGGCAACAGCTCGGCAATCATCGCCACGCCTTCAACCAATGGCAGGTTTTTGGTGATGTCGCGGGTTTTGTAGCGATAGACGAACGACAGGTTCGGCTGCGCTTTGACGGTCACCGGTTTGATGATGACCCGCTGCAGATCCGCCTCTTCACCGACGTATTTGGCCAGCACCAGTTTGATGAAGCCGTTTTGTTCGAGACTGCTTTGCAGCAGCTCGATGAACTGGGCGTGGTGATCGGACGCAGGCTGGGTGGCAGGAGCAGTAACGGACATGAAAAAGCGGCCTCGGACGGGCGAAATCGGGAATGGCGGGTATTTTAGGGGGGTTGGGGGTTGGGGACACGCTCTTATTTACCCAACGGTTGTCAGAAGCACCCTCACCCTAGCCCTCTCCCAGAGGTAGAGGGGACTGACCGAGGTGTTTTCACGAGTTACACCGACCTGAAATACCGAGCCGAACTCAGGTTTGAAAGGCCCCCGATCTGCTCCCTTTCCCCCTCTCCCATTGGGAGAGGGCTGGGGTGAGGGGGTGGATCTCTGCGTCGACGAATAATCCAGGTCTTACCCCAGCACAATCAACCGATTCGGCAACTCATTCCTCACCTGCGTCACCGGCACATGCACCTTCAGCAATTCCCCACACGCCTCGATGCACGTGACGAACCCTTCCAGCGTGCGCCCCTGCCGCACCTGCTCGGTAAACGCCGCGACAATCGCATCCCAGGATTTATTATCGAGCCGTTTGGAAATCCCCTCATCCACCAGAATCTCCACATACCGCTCCGCCTCGCAGACAAAAATCAGCATGCCGGTGCTGCCCACGGTGTGGTGCAGGTTCTGCTCGAGAAACTGCCGGCGCGCCAGGTTTGACGCACGCCAATGCCGCACGCGGCGCGGAATCAGATGGGTGGTGATTTTCGGCAGACGAAACAGCAGGCACAGCACGATAAACGCCCCCCACTGCACCAACAGCAGACTGCGCAGGGTCAGCCACCCGGTCAGGTAGTGCACGACGCCCGGCACCACCAGCGCCAAGAGACTCGCCCACAACAGCGGGATATACGCATAGTCATCGGCGCGGGCAGCCAGCACCGTCACCAGTTCGGCGTCGGTGTCGCGCTCGACCCGAGCAATCGCCTCGGCGACTTTGCGTTGTTCGTGTTCGGTCAGTAGTGCCATGTTGAAAAGTGCCTGCTCATTATTCTTCTGATATCACCAGCCGCCGGACGAACCACCGCCGCCGAAACTGCCCCCGCCGCCGCTGAAGCCTCCGCCTCCACCGCCGCCGCCAAACCCGCCACCACCGCCAAAGCCGCCCCCTCCTCCGGAGCCGCCACGGCCGGCAGGCAGGATACCGAGCATCTGGCAGACAAACACCGTCAGGATGAACAACATCACCAAAAACACGAACAATCCCGGATGCCGCGAGATGAAATCATCGGATGGATCACCGCTGGGTTCATACACCGTCGATGGCTCGTCGAGCGGATTGCCGCCCAGCACCACCAGCATCGCCGCGACGCCATCGCTGATGCCTTTGCTGAAATTGCCAGCCTTGAAGGCGGGCGTAATGACTTGATGGATGATCACTGAAGTCTGCGCGTCGGTCAGCCGATCCTCCAGTCCATAACCGACTTCGATACGCAGTTTGCGCTCGTCACGGGCAACGATCAGCAGCGCGCCGTTGTTCTTGTCCTTTTGACCAATCGCCCAATGGCGGCCGAGCTGGACGCCGAAGTCCTCAATGGTCGTACCTTGCAGATCCGGCAGCGTGACCACGACCAACTGCTCGCCGGTCGCCTGCTCGTGGGCCTGCAATTGCTGGCTCAGTTGCGCGCGCACCGACGGCTCGAGCATCTGCGCTTCGTCCACCACCCGGCCGCTCAGCGCCGGGAACGTCAACTCGGCCTGGGCGCTGACGGCGAACAGCCACAGCATCAGCACCAGGCCCATTTTCAACACACGCATGAATACCCCCCACCGATCCCCTGTAGAAGCTGCCGAAGGCTGCGATCTTTTGATCTTGTTTTTTTACCGACCAACATCAAAAGATCGCAGCCTTCGGCAGCTCCTACACAGGTGTGTTTTCAGAATTTGACCTGGGGTGCCTTATCGGCATCTGGTGTGGTGGCTTCGAAGGTTTCGCGGATCGGCAGGTCGCTGTACATCACGCTGTGCCAGAGACGACCGGGGAAGGTGCGAATCTCGGTGTTGTATTTCTGCACCGCCAGGATGAAATCGCGCCGTGCCACAGCGATGCGGTTTTCCGTGCCTTCGAGTTGCGATTGCAGGGCGAGGAAGTTCTGGTTGGCCTTCAGATCCGGATAACGCTCGGACACCACCATCAAACGGCTCAATGCGCCGGTCAGTTGATCCTGCGCCTGCTGAAACTGTTTGAGCTTCTCGGGATTGTCGAGGGTACTGGCGTCGACCTGAATCGAGGTCGCTTTCGCTCGGGCCTCAATCACGGCGGTCAGGGTTTCCTCTTCATGCTTGGCATAACCCTTCACCGTCTCCACCAGATTGGGGATCAGATCGGCGCGGCGCTGGTACTGGTTCTGCACCTGCCCCCATGCGGCTTTGGCCTGTTCGTCGAGGGTCGGGATATTGTTGATGCCGCACGCGGTCAACAGCGTGGCCAGCACCAGCAGTGTGGCGACCTGCAAACGCGAGCGATTGGTTGGGCTTACATTCATCGCAGTGATGCTCCTTGGCACATTTCATTATAAAAACCGAGCGCGAAACATTCTCCGCCGGCTCTTGGGGCATAATCGGCCGCGCCGCTGGATTACGACGCGCCAATGGGCTAAAAAGTGCCCTGCGCGATCACGCTGCCGCAGTGTCGGCTGTCGTTTTTGGCTCTGCTTTTTTGAGCCTGCACCCGAACAACAATAGTCGCTCCCTAAATTTTGGCTGGCCGGCGTTACCTCGCCGTTTGGGCCCTTGAGAAAAATATTCATGAAGAAGCTGTGTTTGCTGGGTCTGTTCGTCAGCCTGGCCAGTCATCAAGTATTGGCCGCCACGACCCCGGTACCCCTGGAAAACAAGGACGCGTTCATCAGCAACCTGATGAACCAGATGACCCTCGATGAAAAGATCGGCCAGCTGCGCCTGATCAGCATCGGCCCGGAAATGCCTCGCGAGCTGATCCGCAAAGAGATCGCCGCCGGCAACATCGGCGGCACGTTCAACTCGATCACCCGCCCGGAAAATCGTCCGATGCAGGACGCTGCCATGCGCAGTCGCCTGAAGATTCCGATGTTTTTTGCGTACGACGTGATCCACGGTCATCGTACGATTTTCCCGATTCCACTGGCCCTCGCCTCGAGCTGGGACATGGACGCCATCGGCCAGTCCGGCCGCGTTGCCGCGAAGGAAGCCGCCGCCGACAGCCTCGACATCACCTTCGCGCCGATGGTCGACATCTCCCGCGACCCACGCTGGGGCCGCAGTTCCGAAGGTTTCGGTGAAGACACCTACCTGACCTCGCGCATTGCCGGCGTCATGGTTCGCGCCTATCAGGGCGCCACCCCGAGCGCGGCCGACAGCATCATGGCCAGCGTCAAGCACTTTGCCCTCTATGGCGCGGTTGAAGGTGGTCGCGACTACAACACCGTCGACATGAGTCCGGTGAAGATGTACCAGGATTACCTGCCGCCGTACCGCGCCGCGATCGATGCCGGCGCCGGTGGTGTGATGGTCGCGCTGAACTCGATCAACGGCATTCCGGCCACCGCCAACACCTGGCTGATGAACGATCTGCTGCGCCGCGACTGGGGCTTCAAAGGCTTGGCGGTCAGCGACCACGGTGCAATCTTTGAGCTGATCAAGCACGGCGTCGCCCGCGACGGTCGTGAAGCAGCGAAGCTGGCAATCAAGGCCGGCATCGACATGAGCATGAACGACACCCTCTATGGCAAAGAGCTGCCGGGGCTACTGAAGTCCGGTGAGATCGAGCAGAAAGACATCGACAACGCCGTGCGTGAAGTGCTCGCGGCCAAGTACGACATGGGCCTGTTCAAGGACCCGTACCTGCGCATCGGCAAGGCTGAAGACGATCCGGCCGACACCTACGCCGAAAGCCGTCTGCACCGCGCCGAGGCACGTGAAGTCGCGCGTCGCAGCCTGGTGCTGTTGAAGAACCAGAATGAAACCCTGCCGCTGAAGAAAGACGCAAAAGTCGCGCTGGTCGGCCCGTTGGCCAAAGCGCCGATCGACATGATGGGCAGCTGGGCCGCAGCGGGTAAGCCTGCGCAATCGGTGACCCTGTTCGATGGCATGAGCTCGGTGATCGGTGACAAGGCGAACCTGATCTACGCCCGTGGCGCCAACATCACCAGCGACAAGAAAGTGCTGGACTACCTGAACTTCCTCAACTTCGATGCCCCGGAAGTGGTCGACGATCCGCGCCCGGCCAACGTGCTGATCGACGAAGCGGTGAAAGCCGCCAAGGACGCTGACGTGATCGTTGCCGCCGTGGGCGAATCCCGTGGCATGTCCCACGAATCCTCCAGCCGTACCGACCTGAACATCCCGGAAAACCAGCGCGAGCTGATCCGTGCGCTGAAAGCCACCGGCAAACCACTGGTACTGGTGTTGATGAACGGCCGCCCACTGACCATTCTCGAAGAGAACCAGTCGGCTGACGCGATTCTGGAAACCTGGTTCAGCGGCACCGAGGGCGGCAACGCCATCGCCGACGTGCTGTTCGGCGACTACAACCCTTCGGGCAAACTGCCGGTGACCTTCCCGCGCTCCGTGGGCCAGATCCCGACGTACTACAACCACCTGAGCATTGGCCGGCCGTTCACGCCGGGCAAACCGGGCAACTACACCTCGCAGTATTTCGATGACACGACTGGCCCGCTGTTCCCGTTCGGGTATGGCCTGAGTTACACGCAATTCGCCCTGAGCGACATGGCGCTGTCGTCGACCACCCTGAACGCCACCGGCAAGCTCGACGCCAGCGTCATGGTGAAAAACACTGGCAAGCGTGACGGCGAAACCGTGGTGCAGTTGTACATTCAGGACGTCACCGGCTCGATGATCCGCCCGGTGAAGGAACTGAAGAACTTCCAGAAAATCATGCTCAAGGCCGGCGAACAGAAAGTCGTGCACTTCACCATCACTGAGGATGACCTGAAGTTCTACAACGCCCAGCTCAAGTACGCGGCGGAGCCCGGCAAGTTCAACGTGCAGATCGGTCTGGATTCCCAGGACGTGACGCAACAGAGCTTCGAGTTGCTGTAACCGCAACAACACTGCAAAAACCCTGTGGGAGCGAGCCTGCTCGCGAAAGCGGTCATTCAGATAAACAATTGCTGACTGACACACCGCCTTCGCGAGCAGGCTCGCTCCCACATTGGATTTAGGGTGTATTCAGAATCGGGTTTATCCGCGGCGGTCGAGAATATTGACCACCACCCGATCCACCCAGCCCCAAACCCTCTGCTTCACCCGCCGCCACAACGGCCGCTTCCGCCACTCCTCCAGACTCACCCGCTGACTCAGCCCGAAGTCCTTCACGAAGCTCGCCTCTACCGCTGCCGTCAGCGACGGGTCCAGCGCCTCAAGATTCGCCTCCAGATTGAAGCGCAGGTTCCAGTGGTCGAAGTTGCACGAACCGATGCTCACCCAATCGTCCACCAGCACCATTTTCAGATGCAGAAAACACGGCTGGTATTCGAAGATCTGCACCCCGGCCTTGAGCAGTCGCGGGTAGTAGCGATGCCCGGCGTAACGCACCGAAGGGTGATCGGTGCGCGGCCCGGTCAGCAGCAAACGCACGTCGACTCCGCGCGCCGCTGCCTTGCGCAGTGAGCGGCGGATTTTCCACGTTGGCAGGAAGTACGGCGTGGCCATCCAGATGCGTTGCTGGCCACTGTTCAGCGCACGGAACAGCGATTGCAGAATGTCGCGGTGCTGGCGGGCGTCGGCATACGCCACGCGGCCCATGCCCTCGCCCTTGTCCGGCACCCGAGGCAAACGCGGCAGACCGAAATGCGCGGCCGGACGCCAGGCGCGGCGATAACGGTTGGCGATCCACTGGCGGTCAAACAGCAATTGCCAGTCAATCACCAATGGGCCGCTGATCTCGACCATCACTTCGTGCCACTCGCTGGTGTCGTGGCCGGGCGTCCAGAACTCGTCAGTGACGCCAGTACCGCCGACCACCGCCAGACGCTGATCGACCAGCAACAATTTGCGGTGATCACGATAGAAATTGCCGACCCAGCGCCGCCAGTTCAGCCGATTATAAAAACGCAGTTCAACCCCGGCATGGGTCAGGCGCTGGCGCAGATTGAGGGTGAACGCCAGGCTGCCGTAATCGTCGAACAGGCAGCGCACACGCACGCCACGCTCGGCCGCCAGCACCAGTGCCTGCACGATGGTTTCGGCGCAGGCGCCAGCCTCGACCAGATACAACTCCAGTTCGATCTGCTCCTGAGCGCCAGCAATTTGTTCGAGCATGCGTGGGAAGAATTGCGGGCCGTCGATCAGCAGCTCGAACCGGTTGCCGTCCCGCCAGGGGAACACCGCGCCGCGCATGTCAGCGCGCCGTGAAAATCAGCACCGCACCCACCGGCACCGACAGACTGATGGCCGACAAGTCGGCGAGTTTGCGCAGGCTTTCCAGCCCCGGCACGAGATCGAAATCCTCGGCGCTGATCACCAGCGGTTCCAGGGTGACCACTTGAAAACGCCGGTCATCGAGACGCGTCGCCAGCAGTTCGGCGGGGTATTCGTGTTGCTTGCCGTGCAGGTTGACGGTCAGCGGCAGACGCAATTCCAGCTGCGCGCCGGGGGCCAGATCATTGATCGGACGCAGGTCGATCTGGGTGGTGATGGTCGCTTCGGGAAATTGCTCGATCTGGAACAACTCCTTGCGCATGCGCTCATCGCGCAACGGGATGCCGCTGTTGATCGAGTCAAGCTCGACCTCGACTTCGGCGCGACCATTGGGATCGACCTTACCGTGCAGCACCAAAAAGCGCTGCACTTCGGAGACATTGGCGTTTTTCGTGCTGACGAACGACAGCCGCGACGACTCGCCGTCCAGGTACCAATTGGCCTGCGCGGGCAGCGCGACGGCGGCGAGCAGCAGGCTGGACAGGGTTGCACAGAGGGAGCGGTTGAACATTGAACACTCGTGGGGCCGATAAACCTGCACGAACCTTAACCGCCCACGCCGTTATTGCAAACTCGGTCGCCGCAAATCTATCAATTGATGAAAATCCCTGTGGGAGCTGGCTTGCCAGCGATGGCGGTGTATCAGTCACACAAATATTGCCTGTGCCGGCGCAATCGCTGGCAAGCCAGCTCCCACAGGGGCCTCTATTCACAGGAAGATTGCGGGTTTTCAGGGGTTCAGGCGGCAGCCCAAACTTTCATTTTGCCACTGGGCGCGGTTGCTGCGGCCCATGCCGCTGACCGTGATGGTTTTGCTGGCGCTGTCATCGGTGAACTGGCTGGTCGGCAGCCATTGTTTTACGTAGCCACGGCAATACTCGGCATCGTTGTTCATCACATAACGGCAGGAGCAGTATTCCTTGGCGGTGTAGGCGCTGATGATGTCGGGGAAGACCCACAGGTTTTCGCGCTCGTAAACGACCCAGCCGAGCAGCAAAACAAGCAGCAACAGCAAAAAGCGCTTCATGGGCGCACCGCCTTCAGCACACGTTTAAGCAACTCGTTGTGACGATAGCTACCGTCGCGATCATCGCCATATCGCACGATCAGCAGTTTCTCGCTGGGGATCACGTACAGCGCCTGGCCCCAATGGCCCAGCGCGGCGAAGGTGTCGGGCGGCGCGTCGGGCCACGGTGACTCGGCGCCATCGACGGGACGATTGAGCCACCAGTGACCGCCGGGCACGGCTTCGTCCTGATGGGCCTTATAGCCAGCGAAGGGTTTGAGATTGAACGCGATCCAGTCCTTGGGCAGCAATTGACGATCATTCCAGCGCCCGTCGCGGGCCATCAACAAACCGACCCGCGCCAGATCCCGCGCAGTGAGATAAACATAAGAAGACGCGACAAACGTGCCGCTGGCATCGATTTCCCACACGGCGTGATGGATGCCCAACGGCTCGAACAACGCCGTCCACGGATAATCCGCATAACGCTGCGGGCCGACGATCGTTTTCAACGCTGCCGCCAAGAGATTGCTGTCGCCACTGGAATAGCGGAAGGCCTGCCCCGGTTCGGCGTAGCTATCGTGGTTAGCGGTAAACGCAGCCATGTCGCGATGACCACGGGTATAGAGCATCGCCACCACCGAGGATTTCAGCGGGGCGTATTCGTAGTCTTCCTGCCAGTCGATACCGGACGCCCAGTGCAGCAGATCGGCGATTTTTATCGCTGGGTGTTTGGTCAGTGGCGGGTAAAACTTTGCGGCCGGATCGTCGAGCTTGAACAGGCCTTCGCCATACGCCACACCGAGTACGGTGGCCATCAGGCTTTTGCTGATCGACCAGGTCAGGTGTGGGGTTTGCTTGGTGGTCGGGCCGGCGTAGCGTTCGTAGAGGATCTGGCCGTCGCGGATGATCAACAGCGCGTCGGTGCGGATGCCTTGGCGGGTTGTGTCGTCGCGGGGTGGGAAGGCGTAATTCTCCAGCGCTCCTGTATCGGTGATCGTCGTGCCGATTGGCCATTCTTCACCCGGCCATTGTTCGGCGTGAACGGTGAAGGTGATCAGCAGCAGAAACAGCGACAGGCCTTTGCGCATGGTGAGGGCTCTGGGAATGAACCTGCTGAGACTAGTCGGGACTCATGACAAATTTGAGATTTTGCTTTTCCATGAAATCGCCATCGCTGGCAAGCCAGCTCCCACAGGGTTCTTGAGTAGATACAAGTTTTGTGAACACCTGTGAAAATGTGGGAGCTGGCTTGCCAGCGATGAGGCCGGTCAACCCACCGCCAAAGCCCTGGCCAAGCGTTTGGCCCGGGCCCCCGCCGCCAACTGCATCACCCCCTGATCGCGCTGCCACATTTGCGCCCATTCTGCCGGCCCGTCAGCCAACGCCTGACTCACCTCCCCCTCCAACGCCTCAAACTGCGCAAACAACCCACCCAACAACACATGCCCGGCGGGATTGTTCGGCGGTTGTCGGCTGGCCTCCGCGCACCCGGCCAACAACGCCAGCAATCGCAACTGCAACGCCTGCGGCCAGTCACTGTCCTGCCCGACGCCATACAGCCACGCAGTCATCGCGCTCAGCACATAGACGTCCTCCAGCGTACGGAACGGTTTGACGTAAGCGTCCCAGCCATCGCCCGCAAGCAATTCGCACAACGCGCCATCAAGCTCCAACCGGCCATGACTGATGTCCGGCATCAACGGCAGCGCCGGCAGTTTCTCCACGGTCACACCGGGCTCGCCGGGATAGACCACGGCCAGACTCAGACGCGGACTTTCGCCTGGCTCTTCACTGCGCGCAGCGATCAGCAACCAGTCCGCCGCATCGCCCGCCGTGACAAAGTCCTTGCGCCCACTCAAGCGTAAATCGGTGAGCCGCGTCTGCATGTCCGCCGGACGCAAACTGCGCTGTTCGGTCGCACACAACGCACCGAGGCTCAGCGGTGCACTCGGCCACAACATGCGCAATGCCGCCTGATAACCGACCAGAAACGCCAGCCCCGGCGTCGCCATCCGCCGCCCGCCCGCGACCGCCAATTCGAATGGGGTGACGTTGCCCAGTTGCTGCAACAACGTCGCAAAACCCTCGGCCAGGTCAGCAACGGCGGGCAATCGTTCACGGCGGTGCAGCAGATCTGGCCAGGGCATAAGAGGCTCCTTGTGGGCTGTCATATAAGCATCACCGAACGTTCATGGCGATGACACCGGGGCTACATAGCCTGACTTTGCACAACACGGCTGCATAAAGAAAGTCGATCGGCTGCAACCCACGACGGGTTAAAGGCCCGTACGGAGATTCACATGACTCAGATCGCCCGCATCAGCGACACCGGCAATGAACGCCGCCTGCAAGCCGAACGCCTGATCGGCGCCGAGGCCTTGCAGCAAGCCCAGGCCTTGCGCTTCAACGTCTTCAGCGGCGAGTTCAACGCCAAACTGAAAGGCGCGGAACTGGGTCTGGACATGGATGATTATGATGTTCACTGCAGCCACATCGGCGTGCGTGACTTGAACACCGGCCGTTTGGTCGCGACCACGCGTCTGCTCGATCACACCGCTGCCAGCAGCCTCGGCAAGTTTTACAGCGAAGAAGAATTCAGCCTGCACGGCCTGACGCATCTGCAAGGCCCGATCCTCGAAATCGGTCGCACCTGCGTCGACCCGGCCTATCGTAACGGCGGCACCATTGCGGTGTTGTGGGGCGAATTGGCCGAAGTGTTGAATCAGGGCGGTTACAGCTACTTGATGGGTTGCGCGAGCATTCCGATGCAAGACGGCGGCATCCAGGCCCACGCGATCATGCAGCGTTTGCGCGAACGTTATCTGTGCACCGAGCACCTGCGCGCCGAGCCGAAAAATCCGCTACCGACGCTGGATATTCCATCGAACGTAATCGCCGAAATGCCGCCGCTGCTCAAGGCCTACATGCGTCTGGGCGCGAAGATCTGCGGCGAGCCGTGCTGGGACGAAGACTTCCAGGTCGCCGACGTGTTCATCCTGCTCAAACGCGACGAACTCTGCCCGCGCTACGCCAAGCATTTCAAGGCGGCCGTGTGATGAGCCGGCTGCGCGTGTACGCGCGGATCGCGCGGGTGCTGCTGGTGGTGTCGCTGGGGTTGACCATGGCCAGCGTCTTCGGCGTATTTGAACGGATTGGCCTGGCGCATTCGATGGAGCGGCGTCAGCGCTGGTCGCGCTTCTTCATGGCGCGCCTGAGCAACGCCCTGCCCTTTCGCGTGAGCGTTCACGGTGAATTGCCAAAACAGCCGATGCTGTGGGTCAGCAATCATGTGTCGTGGACTGATATTCCACTGCTCGGCATGCTCACGCCGTTGTCGTTTCTGTCCAAGGCCGAAGTGCGCACCTGGCCGGTGGCCGGTTGGCTCGCGGCGAAGGCTGGCAGCCTGTTCATCCGTCGCGGTTCGGGCGACAGCCAGTTGATCCGCAAGCAGATGACCCGTCACCTGCAAACCGATCACCCCTTGCTGATGTTCCCGGAAGGCACCACCACCGACGGCCGTTCGCTGCGTACCTTTCACGGCCGTTTGTTGGCGGCGGCGATTGATTCCGAGGTGATGCTGCAACCGGTGGCGATCCGTTACCTGCGTAACGGCGAGATTGATGCACTGGCACCGTTCATTGGTGACGATGATTTGCTGTCACACCTGATGCGTTTGTTCAGCAATGATTGCGGTAATGTTGAAGTGCACCTGCTCAAGCCGATTGCCTGTCAGGGGCGTGAGCGTGCGGCATTGGCGTTTGAAGCGCAGCAGGCGGTGCAGAAGGCGTTGTTTGGCGCATTTCCGGAAACCCTGCAATCCCCAATGCGTCCGGCAATCGCTGCCTGAAATACAAATCCTGAAATCACCTTGGCCCTGTGGGAGCTGGCTTGCCAGCGATAGCGGTAGACCAGCCGACACGAATGTTGAATGTGCTGACGCCATCGCTGGCAAGCCAGCTCCCACAGGGATTCAGGGTGTTGGCGGGGATTGTGCGAAGTCCTGGAGTTGTGGGTAGAACAAGCGGAAGTCGTCACTCAGCGGCTCATACAACCGCCGCAATTCCTGCATCGCACCCGCCAGCTCTTCCGGCCGGCTCAACCGCCGTGAAATCCCGCGCAACACCTGCTCCAGCACTTCAAACTCCTGATACGAACCCAACCAGTCATTGGCAACCATGTGCGGGGCAATCCTCGCCAGTCGCTCGGGCAGTTGCCGTTCGTGGGTCAGCACCCGATACACATCAGCGGTGAAAACCTCCAGCGGTTGATCGGCATACAGCATCCAGTCCCGCGCCAGGCAATGATCGAAAAACACATCGAGCACGATCCCGGCATAACGCCGGCGCGTGTCGGAAAATCGCCCCAGGGCGATGTCCACCAACGGATGGCGATCGGTGAATACATCAATCCGTCGATGCAGTTGAATGGCCGCTTCCACCTCCGGCGCAAACTGCCCTTGCAGCCGGCCTTTGACGAAATCGCCATACAGACTGCCGAGCAGTTGCCCGGGGCGCTGGCCACCGAGGTGTAAATGTGCGAGATAGTTCATGGGCGCAGCTTAGCACTGCGGCCCATAAGCCATACACCTACGTATCGTTATAACGCGATATACCAATTTATGCTGACGTCAGATCAAAATCATATTGGTGTATCGCGATCTAACGATTTATATTTCGCTACATCGCGATATAGCGTTGTACACATGATGAGCACCCTGCCATGAACCTCGACCTCGACGAAATAATAAAAGCCCTGGCGCACCCAGTACGGCGAGACATCCTCAACTGGCTGAAAGACCCGAAGAACGAATTTCCGGAACAGTTGCACAACCACGAATACGGGATCTGCGCCGGGCAGATCGATCAACGCTGCGGCCTGTCACAGTCGACCGTTTCGGCACACCTCGCGACGTTGCAACGCGCCGGTCTGATCAGCAGCCAGAAGGCCGGTCAATGGCACTTTTTCAAACGTAACGAGGACGTGATCCAGGCGTTCCTCAGCACCCTCAGTAAAGAGCTCTGACCCTTAACGTCAGCCAGCCGACAAGGAAACCTGCATGCCCCTCTCGCTCCTCATCCTCGCCTTGAGCGCCTTCGCCATCGGCACCACCGAATTCGTCATCATGGGCCTGCTGCCCAATGTGGCGGCCGACCTCGGTGTGTCGATCCCCGGTGCCGGCTGGCTGGTGACCGGTTACGCCCTCGGCGTGGCCATCGGTGCGCCGTTCATGGCCATGGCCACCGCCAAACTGCCGCGTAAAGCAGCACTGGTCGCATTGATGGGCATCTTTATTGTCGGCAACCTGCTGTGTGCGATTGCCAGTGACTACAACGTGCTGATGTTTGCCCGCGTGATCACCGCGCTGTGTCACGGTGCGTTCTTCGGAATCGGTTCGGTAGTGGCGGCCAATCTGGTACCAGCGAATAAACGCGCTTCGGCAGTGGCCTTGATGTTTACAGGCCTGACCCTGGCCAACGTCCTCGGTGTACCGCTGGGCACTGCGCTGGGTCAGCAATACGGCTGGCGCTCGACCTTCTGGGCCGTCACCGTCATCGGTGTGATTGCGCTGATCGGCCTGATCCGCTTCCTGCCGGCCAAGCGCGATGAGGAAAAACTCGACATGCGTGCCGAACTCGCCGCCCTCAAAGGTGCCGGGATCTGGCTGTCACTGAGCATGACCGCGCTGTTCGCCGCCTCCGTCTTCACTCTGTTCACCTACGTCGCCCCGCTGCTCGGCGAAGTCACCGGTGTGTCGCCCCGTGGCGTGACCTGGACGCTGATGCTGATCGGCCTGGGCCTGACCGTCGGCAACATCATCGGCGGCAAACTCGCCGACAAGGGCATGGCCGCCACGCTGATCGGCGTGTTCATCGCCATGGCCGTGGTCTCCACCGTGCTGACCTGGACCAGCGTCGCGCTGATCCCGACTGAAATCACCCTGTTCCTCTGGGCCACCGCGTGTTTCGCCGCCGTACCGGCGCTGCAAGTCAACGTGGTGACCTTCGGCAAAGCCGCACCGAACCTGGTTTCAACCCTGAACATCGGCGCGTTCAACGTCGGCAACGCGCTTGGCGCCTGGGTCGGTGGCAGCGTCATCGCCCACGGCTATGGCCTGACCAGCGTGCCGCTGGCAGCCGCCGCGCTGGCAGTGCTCGCCCTGCTGGTGACCTTGATCACTTTCCGTCAGAACGGCAATGCCGATCTGGCCCCGGCAACTAACTGATTACTTTCCACTTACGAGGGTTGTAGACATGGCAACTATTTTTGATCCGATCAAACTGGGCGACATCGAGCTGGCCAACCGCATCATCATGGCCCCGCTGACCCGCTGCCGCGCCGACGAAGGCCGTGTGCCGAACGCGCTGATGGCTGAATATTATGTACAACGCGCCTCCGCTGGCCTGATCCTCAGCGAAGCCACTTCGGTAACGCCGATGGGCGTTGGCTACCCGGACACCCCGGGTATCTGGTCCAACGATCAAGTGCGCGGCTGGGCCAACGTGACCAAAGCGATTCACGGCGCTGGCGGCAAGATCTTCCTGCAACTGTGGCACGTCGGCCGGGTTTCCCACCCGTCGTACCTCAACGGTGAAGCACCAGTGGCACCAAGCGCCATCCAGCCGAAAGGTCACGTCAGCCTGGTGCGTCCACTGGCCGACTACCCAACCCCACGTGCCCTGGAAACCGCTGAAATCGCCGACATCGTCGACGCCTACCGGACTGGTGCCGAGAACGCCAAGGCTGCCGGTTTCGACGGCGTGGAAATCCACGGCGCCAACGGTTACCTGCTCGACCAGTTCCTGCAAAGCAGCACCAACCAGCGCACCGACAATTACGGTGGCTCGCTGGAAAACCGTGCGCGCCTGCTGCTGGAAGTGACTGACGCCGCGATCGAAGTCTGGGGCGCTGGTCGCGTTGGTGTGCACTTGGCACCGCGCGCTGACTCCCATGACATGGGCGACGACAACCTGGCGGAAACCTTCACTTACGTGGCTCGTGAGCTGGGCAAACGCGGCATCGCGTTCATCTGCTCTCGTGAAAAAGAAGGTGCCGACAGCCTCGGTCCGCAACTGAAAGAAGCTTTCGGTGGCCCGTACATCGCCAACGAAAAATTCACCAAGGACAGCGCCAATGAATGGCTGGCCAGCGGCAAGGCTGACGCGGTCGCGTTTGGTGTGCCGTTCATTGCCAACCCGGATCTGCCGGCGCGTTTGAAGGCGGATGCGCCGTTGAATGATGCGCGTCCGGAAACTTTCTACGGCAAAGGCCCGGTCGGTTATATCGACTATCCAGCGCTGTAAGAAGCAGAAACACAAAGCCCCCCGACTTGAGAAAATCGGGGGCTTTTTTGTGTTCGCCGGAAGAGTTATTGCGCGGCTGAGTACGTAGCCCCTCATCGGAACGCCGCCCGCCCAGCCCTCTCCCGAGGGAGAGGGCGCCGATTTGTGTCGTTTTCAAATTCGGAGTTCGACTGGATATTCCACGTCGGCGTATCTCGCAAGAACACCTCGGTCAGTCCCCTCTACCTCTGGGAGAGGGCTAGGGTGAGGGCAAGCGGCTCACACTCATTCACATGGACGACACAAATTCCCTACAAAATGCCTAGCTCGCTACGTTTAAACTCCCCCCGCTGCGAAGCTATATAAAGGCAGGCCAATTGACATAACCTGTGCCAATTACGCATTTTGTTTCATTTGCGCAGGCTGGGGCTCAGGCGCAGCATATCCAACCCTGTATCGACCCAACGCTCGGCCTCGGCATGCAGCTCAAAGCTGTCCGGCGCCAGCAGCCATCCATACAGAAGGCCATCGATATAGCTGTGAATGCTGATGGCCGCGCGGGCGGTGTCGAGATCTTCCGGCAACTGGCCGCGATTGACCGCATTACGCAACGTCAGAGCGATGCGCTCATTGCAATCGAGACTGACGTCCCGGCGCTGCTGGCGCAAATCGCACATTTCATCGGTGAACTCGCACTTATGAAACAGAATTTCGTTGATCCGCCGGGTTTTCGGGTCCAGCGCAACTTGATGAAACAAATGAATCAGCAGTTGGCGCATGCAGCCCAGCGGATCGAGCTCATCTTCACTTTCACTGGCCCTGGCCAATTCATCCAGCGGCTCACGCAGCGAATCGAGCATGGCCTGGACCAGATCGGCCTTGTTACTGAAATGCCAGTAGATAGCACCGCGCGTGACGCCGGCCATTGTCGCGATGTCGGCCAGCGTCGTACGAGCGACGCCCCTTTCATAAAAGGCTTTCTCCGCCGCTTCCAGAATCTGGCTACGGGTTTCTTGAGCTTCCTCTTTGGTACGACGGACCATGACAGTAAAACCTCAAACAGGATGTTTCAGGGATGGCTGAATATCCGCTGAATAAAGAGGGGGCGATCTCTCACGGATCAGCTCCCCGGCCTACAATTTCAAACCTTGCGACGAGTTTTGTAACAGGGTGGGTACGACGCCAAGGTATTTACAAACAACCATGAACGTAAGTATATTCCTTAGCAAGCTACTTATCCACCCGGTACCTATTTTTTACCCTTCCACACTTCTTGTGCGCTTTTCGCGCGCCTGACCCGAGGATCTTCATGCAATTCAAGCCAGCTGTTACCGCTCTGGTCACTGCCGTCGCCCTGGCATCGCTGCTCAGCGGATGTAAAAAGGAAGAAGCGGCACCGGCCGCTCCACCGCCTCAGGTCGGCGTCGTCACCCTGCAACCACAAGCGTTTACCCTCACCTCCGAACTGCCGGGCCGCACCAGTGCGTACCGCATCGCGGAAGTTCGACCGCAGGTCAACGGCATCATTCTCAAGCGTCTGTTCAAGGAAGGCGGCGATGTCAAAGCCGGCCAGCAGCTGTATCAGATTGATCCGTCGGTCTATGAAGCGACCCTGAAAAGCGCCGAAGCCAACCTGCGTTCGACCAAGTCGATCTCTGACCGCTACAAGCAACTGGTCGACGAGCAGGCCGTGAGCCGTCAGGAATACGACACCGCCGTGTCCAACCGCATGGAGTCGGAAGCATCCTTGCAGAGCGCGCAGATCAACGTGCGTTACACCAAGGTCTACGCACCGATCTCCGGCCGCATCGGCCGTTCTTCGGTGACCGAAGGTGCACTGGTCAGCAATGGCCAGACCGACGCAATGGCGACGATTCAGCAACTGGACCCGATCTACGTCGACGTCACCCAGTCCTCGGTTGAGCTGCTGGAGTTGCGCCGCGAGCTGGAAAGCGGTCGCCTGCAGAAATCCGGCGAAAACTCGGCAGCGGTCAAACTGACCCTGGAAGACGGCAGCCAGTACAAGCTCGACGGTAAGCTGGAATTCTCCGAAGTCACGGTCGACCCGACTACCGGTTCCGTAACCCTGCGCGCGGTGTTCCCGAACCCGGATCACACCCTGCTGCCGGGCATGTTCGTTCGCGCCCAGCTGCAGGCCGGCGTCAACGCTGCGGCCATTCTGGCGCCGCAACAAGGCGTGACCCGTGACCTCAAAGGCACCCCGACCGCACTGGTCGTCGGCGCCGACAACAAGGTCGAACTGCGTCAGCTCAAGGCCAGCCGCACCGTCGGCAGCCAGTGGCTGATCGAAGATGGCCTGAAGGCTGGCGATCGTCTGATCACCGAAGGCCTGCAATACGTGCGTCCAGGTGTTCAGGTCAATCCGACCGAAGCGACCAACGTTGGCAAAAAGAACCCGGCACCCGCTCAGGCAGCTGATAAAGCCTACGGCGGCAAAGGGGAGTAACTCATGTCAAAATTCTTCATCGACCGTCCGATTTTCGCCTGGGTAATTGCCCTGGTGATCATGCTGGTCGGGGCACTTTCGATCCTGAAACTGCCGATCAACCAGTACCCGAGCATTGCGCCGCCGGCCATTGCGATCTCCGTGACCTACCCGGGCGCTTCGGCGCAAACCGTGCAGGACACCGTGGTCCAGGTGATCGAGCAGCAGCTCAACGGTATCGACAACCTGCGTTATGTGTCTTCGGAGAGTAACTCCGACGGCAGCATGACCATCACCGCGACCTTCGAGCAAGGCACCAACTCCGACACCGCGCAGGTGCAGGTTCAGAACAAGCTGAACCTCGCCACCCCGCTGTTGCCGCAGGAAGTGCAGCAACAAGGTATCCGCGTGACCAAGGCAGTGAAAAACTTCCTCTTGGTTATCGGCGTGGTATCGCGTGACGGCAGCATGACCAAGGACGACTTGTCCAACTACATCGTGTCGAACATGCAGGATCCGATCTCGCGGACCGCCGGTGTCGGTGACTTCCAGGTCTTCGGTGCCCAGTACGCGATGCGCATCTGGCTCGATCCGGCCAAGTTGAACAAGTACAACCTGACCCCGGGCGATGTCAGCACCGCGATCTCGGCGCAGAACGTCCAGGTGTCGTCCGGTCAGCTCGGCGGTTTGCCGGCGCTGCCAGGCCAGCAACTGAACGCCACGATCATCGGCAAGACCCGTCTGCAGACTGCCGAGCAGTTCAAGGCGATTCTGCTGAAGGTTAACCAGGACGGCTCGCAAGTGCGGGTCGGCGACGTCGCTGACGTTGGTCTGGGCGGTGAAAACTCGAGCATTTCTGCGCAGTTCAACGGCAGCCCGGCTTCTGGTCTGGCGGTAAAACTGGCCAACGGTGCCAACGCCCTCGACACCGCCAAGGCGCTGCGCAAGACGATTGACGACCTCAAGCCGTTCTTCCCGCAAGGCATGGAAGTGGTATTCCCGTACGACACCACTCCGGTGGTGACCGAGTCGATCAAAGGTGTGGTTGAAACCCTGGTCGAAGCGATCGTGCTGGTGTTCCTGGTGATGTTCCTGTTCCTGCAGAACTTCCGCGCCACGGTCATCACCACGATGACGGTGCCGGTGGTATTGCTCGGTACGTTCGGCATCCTCGCGGCCTTCGGTTTCAGCATCAACACCCTGACCATGTTCGGTATGGTGCTGGCCATCGGTTTGCTGGTGGACGACGCCATCGTTGTGGTGGAAAACGTCGAGCGGGTGATGAGCGAAGAAGGCTTGTCACCGAAGGAAGCGACCAAAAAGTCCATGGGCCAGATCCAGGGCGCACTGGTCGGTATTGCGCTGGTGCTGTCGGCGGTACTGCTGCCGATGGCGTTCTTCAGCGGCTCCACCGGTGTGATCTACAAGCAGTTCTCGATCACCATCGTCTCGGCCATGGCCCTGTCGGTGATGGTGGCGCTGATCTTCACCCCGGCCCTTTGCGCGACCATGCTCAAGGCGATTCCGAAAGGTGAGCACGGCACGCCGAAGAAAGGTTTCTTTGGCTGGTTCAACCGCAATTTCGATCGCGGTGTGCAGAGCTACGAGCGCGGTGTCGGCAACATGCTGTCGCGCAAAGCGCCGTACCTGCTGGCCTATCTGCTGATCGTGGTCGGCATGATCTGGCTGTTCACCCGCATTCCAACCGCGTTCCTGCCGGAAGAAGACCAGGGCGTACTGTTCGCCCAAGTCCAGACCCCGGCCGGTTCGAGTGCCGAGCGTACTCAGGTGGTGATCGACGAAATGCGCAGCTACCTGCTGGATAAAGAAGCAGGCGCGGTGTCCTCGGTGTTCACCGTGAACGGCTTCAACTTCGCCGGTCGCGGTCAGAGCTCGGGTCTGGCGTTCATCATGCTCAAGCCGTGGGACGAGCGTAACTCGGACAACAGCGTGTTTGCCCTGGCCCAACGAGCCCAGCAACACTTCTTCAGTTTCCGCGATGCCATGGTGTTCGCTTTCGCCCCGCCTGCGGTACTGGAGCTGGGTAACGCCACCGGTTTTGACGTGTTCCTGCAGGACCGCGCCGGTATCGGTCACGACAAGCTGATGGAAGCGCGTAACCAGTTCCTCGGCCTCGCCGCTCAGAGCAAGGTGCTCTATCAGGTGCGTCCGAACGGCCTGAACGATGAACCGCAATACCACCTGGAAATCGACGACGAGAAAGCCCAGGCCCTTGGCTTGAGCCTCACCGACATCAACAGCACGCTGTCGATCTCCTTCGGTAGTAGCTACGTCAACGACTTCATCGACCGTGGTCGTGTGAAGAAGGTTTACGTGCAAGGTCAGGCCGGTGCTCGCATGAGCCCTGAAGACCTGAAGAAATGGTACGTGCGCAACAACGCCGGGACCATGGTGCCGTTCTCCGCGTTCGCCAAAGGCGAGTGGATCTACGGTTCGCCGAAGCTGGCCCGTTACAACGGCGTAGAAGCGATGGAAGTGCTCGGCTCTCCGGCGCCGGGTTATTCCACCGGTGAAGCGATGGCCGAAGTCGAAGCGATCGCCAAGAAGCTGCCGGCCGGTGTCGGTATCTCCTGGACCGGTCTGTCCTATGAGGAACGTCTGTCGGGTTCGCAAGCACCGGCGCTGTACGCCCTGTCGCTGCTGATGGTGTTCCTGTGTCTGGCGGCGCTGTACGAGAGCTGGTCGATTCCGATCGCGGTTATGCTCGTGGTACCGCTGGGGATCATCGGTGCGCTGCTGGCCACCAGCCTGCGCGGGCTGTCCAACGACGTGTACTTCCAGGTGGGGCTGTTGACGACCATCGGTCTGGCGGCTAAAAACGCCATTCTGATCGTCGAGTTCGCCAAGGAACTGCATGAACAGGGACGCAGCCTGCGTGATGCGGCGATCGAAGCCTGCCGCATGCGTCTGCGACCGATCATCATGACCTCGCTGGCCTTCGTCCTCGGTGTTGTACCGTTGGCGATCTCCACCGGCGCCGGTTCAGGCAGTCAACATGCGATCGGTACGGGCGTGATTGGCGGTATGCTCACGGCCACGATCCTGGCGATCTTCTGGGTCCCACTGTTCTTCGTTACGGTTTCGTCCATCGGCCAGCGTAAGATCGCTGACGAGGATGAAACGACTGAAACTCCTAAAGAGGCTGGCCAATGAGCAAGTCGCTACTCTCCATCGCAGTCGCCGCCTTCGTGCTGAGCGGTTGCTCGCTGATACCTGACTATCAGCAGCCTGAGGCTCCGGTCGCAGGTCAGTACCCGCAGGGGCCGGCGTACTCGCCGGCCCAGGCTCCGGCGCAGGCCGCTGCCGAGCAAGGCTGGAAGCAGTTTTTCCATGACCCTGCCCTGCAACAGCTGATCCAGGTGTCCCTGGAAAACAACCGCGACCTGCGTGTCGCGGCGCTGAACATCGACGCCTATGCGGCTCAATACCGCATCCAGCGCGCCGATCTGTTCCCGGCGGTTTCGGCCAACGCCAGCGGCAGCCGTCAGCGGGTTCCGGCCCGTGCTTCGCAGACCGGCGAGTCGAGCATCACCAGCTCCTACTCCGCCACCGTCGGTATCAGCGCTTACGAACTCGACCTGTTCGGTCGCGTTCGCAGCCTGAGCGAGCAAGCGCTGCAACAATACTTCGCCACTGAAGAAGCACGCCGCAGCACCCAGATCAGTCTGGTTGCCAGCGTCGCCAACGCTTATCTGACCTGGCAAGCGGACAAGGAACTGCTCAAGCTGACCCAAGACACCCTCGGTGCCTTCGAAGAAAGCTACAAGCTGACCAGCCGCAGCAACGAAGTCGGTGTCGCTTCGGCACTGGATCTGGCGCAGTCGCGTACTTCGGTGGAAAACGCCCGTGCCCAACTGGCGCGTTACACCCGCCAGGTCGCGCAGGACGAAAACAGCCTGACGCTGCTGCTCGGTACCGGTATCCCGGCCAACCTGCAAGCGGCCAAACCGCTGTCCGATGACCTGCTCAGCGACGTACCGGCCGGTCTGCCTTCGGACCTGCTGCAACGTCGTCCGGATATCCTGCAAGCGGAATACAACCTGAAAGCGGCCAACGCCAACATCGGCGCGGCCCGTGCAGCGTTCTTCCCGAGCATCAGCCTGACCGCCAATGCGGGCAGCCTGAGCCCAGACCTGTCCGGCCTGTTCAAGGGTGGTTCGGGGACGTGGCTGTTCCAGCCGCAGATCAACCTGCCGATCTTCAACGCCGGCAGCCTGCGCGCCAGCCTCGACTACGCCAAGATCCAGAAGGACATCGGCGTGGCGAACTACGAGAAGTCCATTCAAACGGCCTTCCAGGAAGTCGCCGATGGCCTGGCCGCACGCCAGACCTACACCGAGCAGTTGCAAGCGCAGCGTGACTTTGTCGCGGCCAACCAGGATTACTACCGTCTGGCCGAGCGTCGCTACCGCATCGGCGTCGACAGCAACCTGACCTTCCTCGATGCCCAGCGTCAGCTGTTCAGCGCGCAACAAGCGCTGATCACCGACCGCCTCGCGCAGCTGACCAGTGCGGTCAACCTGTACAAGGCCTTGGGTGGTGGCTGGAATGCGCAGACCGCGCAGAACGAACCGCTGAAAGAAGAAGCGCCGAAGATGAAGTTGTTCTGATCATCAGGTGAAAACAAGGAGCCCACCGATTGGTGGGCTTTTTGTTGCCTGGCAGAAAGGTGTGTTGTCTGGGCAGGCCCCATCGCTGGCAAGCCAGCTCCCACAATGTTCTGTGGTGTACCCAACATTGTGAACGACACAAAAACCTGTGGGAGCTGGCTTGCCAGCGATGAGGCCCTCACAGACACCATAAAATCCAACTGAATCTTGCGTTCGATAATCGCCCAAAACCCGCTTTAGCCAATTGAATCCGAACATCCGCCCCCCGCACCATTCGCTCCACAAAACCAATAACAACAGGTTCGACACCATGCTCCCGCGCCCTGCCCCGTCCGGCTGATTGCCGTCGTTTCACCTCTGAATACTTTCCAGGTCTGCACCCCGAAAACCGGTGGCAGCGCCCCCGTTCGCCTTAAAAAAACAAGAGAGACCCCAGCTATGACAACCTCCCCTGCGCCTTACGCATTTCCCGGTCTGATCGCCCTGGCCCTGGCCGGCGCGGCAATGCCCGCTGCGGCTGAAGAGGCCGGTTTCATCGAAGGGGCCAAGGTCAACCTGAACCTGCGCAACTTCTACATCAACCGCAACTTCACCAACCCGACCAAGGCTCAGGGCAAGGCTGAAGAATGGACGCAGAGCTTCATCCTCGACGCCAAATCCGGCTTCACCCAAGGCACCGTCGGTTTCGGCATGGATGTACTGGGCCTGTATTCGGTGAAACTCGATGGCGGTAAAGGCACCGGCGGCACGGCATTGCTGCCGCTGGATCACGACGGCCGTCCGGCGGACAACTTCGGCCGCACCAACGTTGCCTTCAAAGCCAGGCTTTCCCAGACCGAAGTGAAGGTCGGCGAGTGGATGCCGGTGCTGCCGATCCTGCGCTCGGACGACGGTCGCTCACTGCCGCAAACCTTCCGTGGCGGGCAGATCACCTCGAAGGAAATCGACGGCCTGACCCTCTATGGCGGCCAGTTCCGCGCCAACAGCCCGCGCGACGACAGCAGCATGAGCGACATGTCGATGACCGGCAAAGCGGCGTTCACCTCTGATCGCTTCAACTTCCAGGGTGGTGAATACGTTTTCAACGAAAAACGCACGCAGATCGGCCTGTGGAATGCCGAACTCAAAGACATCTACAGCCAGCAATACGTCAACCTGATCCACAGCCAGCCGCTGGGCGATTGGACGCTGGGCGCCAACCTCGGTTTCTTCTACGGCAAGGACGATGGCAGCGCCCGCGCCGGCGAGCTGGACAACAAGACCTGGTCGGGGATGTTCTCGGCGAAGTACGGCGGCAACACCTTCTACGTCGGCCTGCAGAAACTCACCGGCGACAGTGCGTGGATGCGCGTCAACGGCACCAGCGGCGGGACGCTGGCCAACGATAGCTACAACGCCAGCTATGACAATGCGCAGGAACGTTCCTGGCAACTGCGTCACGACTACAACTTCGTCGCGCTGGGCATCCCCGGTCTGACTCTGATGAACCGCTATATCAGCGGCGACAACGTGCACACCGGGACGATCACCGACGGCAAGGAATGGTGCCGCGAATCGGAACTGGGCTACACCGTGCAGAGCGGCGCGCTCAAGGACCTGAACGTCAGATGGCGCAACTCGACCATGCGCCGCGACTTCAGCAACAACGAGTTCGATGAGAACCGCTTGATCGTCAGTTACCCGATCAGCCTCCTCTAAACACTGATATTCCCCTGTGGGAGCGAGCCTGCTCGCGAAGAGGGCTTAACATTCAACAGAGATGTTGACTGATACACCGCCTTCGCGAGCAGGCTCGCTCCCACATTTGATCTCCTACAGGCAGTTATCGCCATTGGTCAGGAGAAGTGGCACTTCGCCGGCCGGCAGGTAAAGTGACAAAACCTGAAGGACTCAGGTGCTTCACCTTTCCGCTTCCGTCGTCGTAGTCGGTCCTCAAGCTGGGAGCCAGGTTGTCATCGGAAGACACCAACGATCACCGGAGGACCACCTCAATGATCTCTCGTCTCGCAACACCCGACTGGGACGCCAAGGCGTACCAGCAGTTTTCCCGTCTCAGGCAACGCCCGGTCCATGAATTGCTCGACCGTGTCGACCTGCCCAACCCGCAACGCATCTACGACCTTGGCTGCGGCACCGGCATTGCCACGCAATTGTTGGCCAAACGCTGGCCGCGTGCGCAGTTGCAGGGCGTCGACAGCTCCGCGCAAATGCTCGATGAAGCACGCTGTCTGCCGATCCGGGCATCATGGAAACACTGCGATCTGCTCGATTGGCAACCCGAGCAGCCGGCGGACCTGCTGCTCGCTGCCGCCGTGCTGCACTTTATCGGGGGGCCATGAAACACTGCTGCCGCACCTGCTCGGTTATCTGAATCCCGGCGGTTGTCTGGCAGCGCACATGCCGGACTGGCGCGATGCGCTGTGGTATCGGCTGATGCTCGATACCCTCGAAAACGGCGGCCCCGGCGGCACGCCGATAGGCACACCTGAACTGCGCCAGCGCATGTCGGCGCGGCCGTTGTTGGCACTGGAGGATTACTACCGGTTGCTCGCGCCGCTGACCTCGTCGCTGGATATCTGGGAGACCGAGCAGCTGCAGGTAGTCGACGGCAAATCACCGGTATATGACTGGGTGAAAGTTTCGGCGCTGCGGCCGGTGATGCAGGCGCTGAGTCCAGAGGAACAGACGCGGTTTATCTATCACTACCTGATGCGGGTGCATGAGCATTATCCGCAGGAGGGGGATGGGCACACGTTGTTTGCGTTCAAGCGGATATTTATTGTTGCCACGGTTTGATTGGTCGCGGCCACTATTGCTATCGCTGGCAAGCCAGCTCCCACAGGGATTTTCAGCGAACACAGATTTTGTGCACACCTGAAAAACCTGTGGGAGCTGGCTTGCCAGCGATGGCGTCAGCTCAGGCAACATCACTCCCGGGATTCGACTCCTAGCTCATCCCAAACCGACTCGGCCAAATGAAACGTCGCATTCGCCGCCGGAATCCCGCAATAGATCGCGCTCTGCATGATCACTTCCTTGATCTCACTCCGGCTCACGCCGTTATGGGCCGCCGCACGCAGGTGCAGCTTCAGCTCGCCTTCGCGGTTCATGCCAATCAGCATGGCGATGGTGATCAGGCTGCGCGTGTGCCGAGGCAAGCCCGGACGTGTCCAGATATCGCCCCAGGCATGGCGGGTGATCATTTCCTGAAACTCCGAGTTGAACTCGGTCAGCGTGGTCAGGCTGCGATCGACATGGGCATCACCGAGTACCGCGCGGCGCACTTGCATGCCTTCGTCGTAACGTTGTTTCTCGTCCACGAAAATCCCCTTATCAGGCGTTTAGAAACACCAACACACGATCACTGAAATCCGCGCCAGCCTGCACATTGGACAGGTGCGCCGCATAGAACTCGGCGTACTCGGCACCGCGTACATGTTCCTGAATAAAGTGCCCACCGGACGGCGGCGTCACCGCATCTTCCGTGCCGGCAATCACCAGCAACGGCACGTTGATCGACGCCAGTTGCTCGCGGAAATCGGCATCACGCACCGCTGCACAGTTGGCCGCATAACCTTGCGGCGACGTCGCCGCAAGCATGTCGGTAATCTGCTTGGCCGCTGCTGGATGAGCAGCCGAAAAGTCCGGGGTAAACCAGCGGGCAATCGACGCGTCACGCAGGGCAACCATCGCTGCCGCGCCGTCGCGCAGCACGGTTTCGATGCGTGGATTCCACACCGACGGATCGCCGATCTTTGCCGCTGTGTTGCAGACGATCAGCTTGTTCAGACGATGCCCGGCGTTGATTCCCAGCCACTGACCGATCAGGCCACCCATCGACAGTCCACAGAAATGCGCGCGCTCGATGTGCAGTGCATCCAGCAGACCAAGTACATCGTGGCCCAGTTGCTCGATACTGTACGGACCCGGCGTCACCAGCGATTTGCCGTGGCCACGGGTGTCGAACCGCAGCACGCGAAAATGCTCGGTAAACGCCGGCATCTGTACGTCCCACATGTGCAGATCAGTGCCCAGCGAGTTGGACAACACCAGCACCGGCGCATCGACCGGGCCCTCGATTTGATAGTGCAGTTCGCCATCGGCGAGTTGAACGAAAGCCACAGCCCTCTCCTTTCAGTCAGACAATGCGTTGTGTTCGGCCACCGCGCGCTCGACCCAGACTTGCGCCTGGCCGAGGTAATGGGCGGGGTTCAAAAGATGATCGAGTTCAGCGTCGCTCAGCTCAGCGGTGACCTTCGGCTCATCACCGAGTACGGCGCGCAAATGACGCTGCTCGGCCACCGCGCGTTTGCAGCATTGCTCAAGCAGATGATGCGCGGTGTCGCGGCCGACCCGCTGGGCGAGGACGATGCTCACGGCTTCCGCCAGCACCAGCCCCTGCGTCAATTCGAGGTTTCGGCCCATGCGCTCGGCATCGACTTCCAGGCCATCGGCCAACAAGCGAGCCTGTTGCAGCGAGCCCGAAACCAGGCAGCAAATCTCCGGCAAGGTTTCCCATTCGGCATGCCACAGACCCAGGCTGCGTTCGTGTTCCTGGGGCATCGCGCTGAACAGCGTCGAGACCAGACCCGGCACCCGCGTCGCTGCGCCGATCAACACCGCTGCGCCGACCGGATTGCGTTTGTGCGGCATGGTCGACGAACCACCCTTGCCTGGCGCCGATGGCTCGAACACTTCAGCTGCTTCGGTCTGCATCAACAGGCTGATGTCGCGGCCGAATTTGCCGAGGCTGCCGGCGATCAAACCGAGCACCGCGCCAAACTCGACCACGCGATCGCGCTGGGTGTGCCACGGTTGTTCCGGCAAGGTCAGTTGCAGTTCTTCAGCCAGCGCTTCGGCAATCGGCAAGGCCTGTTCGCCCAACGCGGCGAGGGTCCCGGAAGCACCGCCAAATTGCAGCACCAGCAAACGCGGCTTGAGTTCGCGCAAGCGCTGACGACTGCGAGTCACGGCGCCCAGCCATCCGGCGATTTTCATGCCCAGGGTCACAGGCGTCGCGTGTTGCAGCCAAGTGCGCCCGGCCAATGGCGTGGCCGCATGGCGTTGCGCTTGAGCGGCGAGCGAATCGGCCAGTTGCGCCAGATCGCTTTCGATCTGTTCCAACGCCTGACGCAATTGCAGCACCAGCCCGGAATCCATCACGTCCTGACTGGTCGCGCCCAAATGCACATAACGTTCGGCTTCAGCGTCGCGGGCAGCAATCTGCTTGCCGAGCGCCTTGACCAGCGGAATCGCCGAATTGCCCGCCGTGGCAATCGCCTCGCCCAGTGCCGCAAAGTCATATAACCCCGCGTTACACGCCGCAGCAATCGGTGCGACAGCCGAAGAAGGAATCAAACCAACCCGCGCTTCGGCCCGCGCCAATGCGGCTTCAAAGTCGAGCATCGCCTGCACACGGCCCTGATCGCAGAACACTTCACGCATATTGCGGGCAGTGAAGTAGGCATCGAACAATTGATTGCCCGGTCGCTGAGTCATAAACAGTCCTTGCCGGCGCGGGCCATGACGGCCCGCGCACTTCGGGTTAAAGATCGTGGTGCAAATACGCCGCCTGTTTCGGCAAGCGCAGACTGAACAGGAACGCGATCGCCATCATCGCCGTCACGTACCAGTAGAAGGAGTTTTCCATACCGATGTTCTTCAGGCTCAGGGCGACGAATTCCGCCGAGCCGCCGAAGATCGCATTCGCCACCGCATAGGCCAGACCGACGCCGAGGGCGCGGACTTCCGGCGGGAACATTTCGGCTTTTACCAGGCCGCTGATCGAGGTGTAGAAACTGACAATCGCCAGCGCCACGGTGATCAGCACAAACGCGAGGAACGGGCTGCTGACGCTTTTCAGGCTCAGCAGAATCGGCACGGTGAACAGCGTACCGAGCGCGCCGAACCAGAGCATCGAGTTACGTCGGCCGATCTTGTCGGCGAGCATGCCAAACAGCGGCTGCATGCACATATACAGGAACAGCGCGCCGGTCATGATGTAGCTGGCGGTCTTGGCGTGCATGCCGGCGGTGTTCACCAGATACTTCTGCATGTAGGTGGTGAAGGTGTAGAAAATCAGCGAGCCACCGGCGGTGTAACCGAGCACGGTGATGAACGCGGCTTTGTGATCGCGAAACAGTGCGCTGATGCTGCCAGCGTCTTTGTGCGCGCGGGTTTCCTTGTTGGTGGTTTCTTTCAAGCTGCGACGCAGGAACAGCGAAATCAACGCCGCCACCGCACCGACCACAAACGGAATCCGCCAGCCGTAGGCACGCAGATCGTCTTCGGTGAGGAATTGCTGAAGAACCACCACCAGCGACACGGCCAGCAGTTGCCCGCCAATCAGCGTCACGTACTGGAACGAGGCGAAAAATCCGCGCTGACCCTTGAGGGCGACTTCGCTCATGTAGGTGGCGGTGGTGCCGTACTCGCCGCCGACCGACAGGCCCTGCAGCAGGCGGGCGAACAGCAGCAGGACCGGCGCCCAGACGCCGATGTCCTTATAGGTCGGCAAGCAGGCAATCAGCAACGAGCCGAAGCACATCATCAGAATCGAGATGAGCATCGAATTCTTGCGCCCGTGCTTGTCGGCGACCCGGCCGAAAATCCAGCCGCCAATCGGGCGCATCAGGAAGCCGGCAGCGAACACGCCGGCAGTGTTGACCAGTTGCACCGTCGGGTTGTCGGAGGGAAAAAACGCCGGGGCGAAATAGATCGCGCAGAAGGCGTAGACGTAGAAGTCGAACCATTCGACGAGGTTGCCGGACGAGGCGCCGACAATGGCAAAGATGCGCTTGCTGCGCTCTTCACCGGTGTAATGGGAGGTGGTGGTTGTCATTGTTTTTCACTCGATAGGGACAGTGAGAGTCTAGACATACTTTGCAACAGTCCCGTTCCACAGTTCCATCAGCAACACAGTTCTCCCCTGTGGGAGCGAGCCTGCTCGCGAAGAGGGAGTGTCAGACGACATTTATGTTGGCTGACCCACCGCTTTCGCGAGCAGGCTCGCTCCCACAGGGGATTGGTGGTGTTCTTTTAATAATCGAAGAAGACGGTTTCGGCATCGGTGCCTTGCAGAATTACATTCCACTGGTAAACACCCGAGGCGTCCTGCTTGGCCAGCAACGTGCTACGACGTTCAGCCGGTACGCATTCGAGCAACGGATCATCGACGTTCGCCGGCTCGCCCTCAAAGTAGATCCGCGTCAGCAAGTGCTTGACCAAGCCACGGGCAAACACCAAAACCACCAGATGCGGCGCCTGAGTCGAGCCTTTCAGCCCCTCAACCGTACCCGGTTTGATCGTGGTGAAACGGAAGCGCCCTTCAGCGTCCACCGGCACCCGGCCAAAGCCTTCGAAATGCGGATCGAGCGGCTTGTCCTGCTCATCTTCCGGGTGGTCGTATTTGCCGGCGGCATTGGCCTGCCAGACTTCGAGCATGGCGTCGTTGACGACATCGCCATTGCCATCCACCACCTGCCCGGTGATTGCGACGCGCTCGCCAAGGGTTTGCTCGACGGTGAGGTTTTCGCGGTTCAGCCAGGTCAGGCCGATGTGGTAATACGGCCCGACGGTGTGGGACGTGGTCGCAGTCAGCGTCATCTTATTTCTCCATCGGCGTGGCTTCACGCCCGCGCAGCACGATGTCCCAACGATAACCGAGGGCGTAGGACGGAATGGTTTTTTCCAGATCGAAACTGGCGATCAGGCGTTCCTTGGCCGAGGTATCCGGCACGCAGTTGTAGATCGGGTCGTAGGCCAGCAGCGGATCGCCCGGGAAGTACATTTGCGTGACCAGGCGGGTGAGGATGCTCGGCCCGAACAGCGAAAAGTGGATGTGCGCCGGACGCCAGGCGTTGTGGTGGTTGCCCCACGGGTAGGCGCCGGGCTTGATGGTCTGAAACTGATACCAGCCGTCGGCATCGGTGACGGTGCGGCCGGTGCCGGTGAAGTTCGGGTCCAGCGGCGCGTCGTGCAGGTCGCGTTTGTGGTTGTAGCGGCCGGCGGCGTTGGCCTGCCAGATCTCCACCAGAATTCCCGGTACCGGCAGACCGTTTTCATCAAGCACGCGGCCGTGAATGATGATGCGTTCGCCTTGCGGCTCGCCTGCATGCTGGGCGGTCAGGTCGTTATCGGTGTCGCCCACACGCTCGGCGCCGATGGTCGGCCCGGTGATTTCCGACAGCGAGTGCGGCAGAAACACCAACGGCTTCGACGGCGAGCGCAGGTTGGTGGATTGATACGTCGGGTGCAGGTACTCAGGCTGAGTGCCTTCCTGCGGACGACGGTAACCAGGCTTGTCAGACATGTCGCTTTCCTCTGTTCTTTTTCGTCACGGCTTGCGTCAGACGCGTTCGATGGCCAGGGCCAAACCTTGGCCGACACCGACGCACATGGTCGCCAGACCTTTCTTGCCACCGGTCTTTTCCAACTGATGCAGTGCGGTCAGCACCAGACGCGCACCGCTCATGCCCAACGGGTGACCGAGGGCAATCGCACCACCATTCGGGTTGACCTGCGCAGCGTCATCCGCCAGACCCAGTTCGCGCAGCACCGCCAAGCCTTGGCTGGCAAACGCTTCGTTGAGTTCGATCACATCGAAATCGTTGACCGCCACGCCGAGGCGTTCGATCAGCTTGCGTACCGCCGGCACCGGGCCGATGCCCATCACTCGCGGCGCCACACCGGCGCTGGCCATGCCGAGCACTTTGGCGCGGGCGGTCAGGCCATGTTTTTTCACCGCTTCAGCGGAGGCGAGAATCAGTGCAGCAGCACCGTCGTTGACGCCGGAAGCATTGCCGGCGGTAACGGTTTTGTCCGGGCCGTTGACTGGCTTCAGCTTGGTCAGTGCTTCGATCGTGGTATCGGCACGAGGATGTTCGTCCTGGCTGACTACGGTTTCGCCCTTCTTGTGGGTGATCCGCACTTCGACGATTTCTTCGGCGAAGTAGCCCGCAGCCTGCGCGGCAGCAGTGCGTTGCTGACTGCGTAGAGCGAACGCGTCCTGATCGGCGCGCGACACTTTATAGTCGTCGGCGACGTTGTCAGCGGTCTGCGGCATCGCGTCGACGCCGTACTGCGCCTTCATCAACGGGTTGATGAAACGCCAGCCGATGGTGGTGTCTTCCAGCTTCATGTTGCGCGAAAACGCCGCGTCCGCCTTGCCCATCACGAACGGCGCGCGGGACATCGACTCGACACCGCCGGCAATCGCCAGCTCCATCTCGCCGCTGGCAATCGCCCGGAATGCTGTGCCGATCGCGTCCATGCCCGAAGCGCAAAGACGATTGAGCGTCACGCCCGGCACGCTGTCCGGCAGGCCCGCCAACAGCAGCGCCATGCGCGCGACGTTGCGGTTGTCTTCGCCGGCCTGGTTGGCGCAACCGAGGAACACTTCGTCGATGGCGCTCCAGTCCACCGATGGATTGCGTTCCATCAGGGCCTTGATCGGCACGGCGGCCAGGTCATCGGCTCGCACAGCGGACAAACCGCCGCCGAACCGGCCGATGGGCGTGCGAATCGCGTCGCAGATATAAACGTCACGCATCATGCTTCTCCCGGTGCCTGGCCGTGGGCGGCGGCAGTACGCGCTTCGAGATCGCGCAGCGCAGTCAGTTCGACTTCAGTCGGTTCAGCGGTGTTTTCAACATGCTCGGCAAAACGAATCGCCCAACCGGTGGCCGCGACCACTTGCTCGCGGGTCACGCCCGGATGCAGCGCGGTGACCACGAATTCGTGGGTGCCTTCTTCCGGCTCCATGATGCACAGGTCAGTGATGATGCCGACCGGCCCAGCGCCCGGCAGGCCCAGACGTTTGCGCGAATCGCCGCCCTCGCCGTGACCGACCGAGGTGATGAAATCGAGCTTGTCGACAAACGAACGCGCCGACTGTTTAAGGATGATCAATACGCTTTTCGCCGAACCGGCAATTTCCGGCGCGCCACCGGCACCCGGCAGACGCACTTTCGGCGAGAAGTAATCGCCAACCACGGTGGTGTTGATGTTGCCGAAACGGTCGACCTGCGCGGCGCCGAGAAAACCGACGTCGATGCGTCCACCCTGCAACCAATAGCGAAAAATCTCACCAGTCGGTACGACGGTGTCGGCAGTTTCCGCCAGTTCGCCGTCACCGATGGACAGCGGCAGCACGCTTGGCTTGGCGCCAATCGGACCCGATTCGTAGATCAGCACTACGTCCGGCGAAGAAGTCAGGCGCGCCAGGTTGGCGGCTTTCGACGGCAGGCCGATGCCGACGAAGCACACCGAGCCGTTCTTCAGGCGACGGGCCGCCGCGACGGTCATCATTTCATTGGTGGTGTAAGTCATTACTTGGCCTCCGAAGCAGCGGCCAATTTGGCCTGGAACGCGCTGAAGTCAGCGCAGCCATGGATGTATTCGTTGATCCACGCGGTAAACGTCTCACGGTCGCGGGCGATCGGATCCCACGCCTGATAGAAACGATTGTCGCGCTCGGTGTAACCGTGGGCGTAGGACGGATGCGCGCCACCGGGTACGTGGCAGACCGCGCTCAAGGCCCAGGTCGGCAGTACGCAGGCGTTCATCGGCGCCTTGAGGTCATCGACAATTTCTTCGACGGTGACGATGCAGCGCTTGGCGGCCAGAGCGGCTTCTTTCTGTACGCCAAGAATGCCCCACAGCAGCACGTTGCCTTGGCGGTCGGCTTTCTGTGCGTGGATCACGGTCACGTCCGGGCGCACCGACGGCACGGCCGCCAGCACTTCACCGGTGAACGGACAGGTCACGGTTTTGATCAGTGGATTGACCTTCGGCAGGTCAGAGCCGGCGTAGGCACGCAGCACCGCGAACGGCAGGCCGGAGGCGCCAGCGACGTAGGCATTCGCCAAGTCGGCGTGGCTGTGCTCTTCGATTTCGAGAGCGTGCGGCCATTGCTTCTCGACCGCGTCACGCAGACGGTGCAGCGAACCGACACCCGGGTTGCCGCCCCAGGAGAAAATCAGTTTGCGTGCGCAACCGGCACCGATCAGTTGGTCGTAGATCAGGTCAGGCGTCATCCGCACCAGCGTCAGATCTTTCTTGCCCTGACGAATGATTTCATGACCCGCTGCTGTAGGGATCAGGTGAGTGAAGCCTTCGAGCGCGACGGTGTCACCGTCGTTGACGAATTGCTTCACCGCGTCGTGCAGCGAAAGGATCTCAGCCATGGAGCGGGCTCCTGTTTTTGTAATGAATCGCCAGTGATAAAAAGGCGCGAGGTTCAGCGCCGGAGTCACTGCAGATTAAGCCTGGGGAAATGGCCAAACAATCCGATAATCGACTGAGTGTTCGTTTATCGAACAGATTGTTGTCAACCTATCGGTTCGTGTTGCCTGCAAAAGATCGCAGCCTTCGGCAGCTCCTACAGGGTTACGCGTTCACATGTAGGAGCTGCCGAAGGCTGCGATCTTTTCGCTTTACATCGAAATATCAGGTGGCATCCGCATGACTGACCATGCCTTTGATCAGCACCGCAGTAGTCGCCAATGCCGCCGGAATCACCAACGCCGTCAGCACCTGCTCGAAATTCCAGCCCAGGCCCAACAAGGTCGCGCCCATCCACGCCCCGAGAATCGCGCCAAAGCGGCCAATCCCCAGCATCCACGAGACCCCGGTCGCCCGCCCCTGCGTCGGATAAAACCGCGCCGCCAGCGACGGCATCGCCGATTGCGCGCCGTTCACACACATCCCCGCCACCAGTACCAAAGTCGCCAGCAAGGTGATGTTGCCCAGGCTTTGCCCCACCGCGTAGGCAAACACCCCGGCCAACAGGTAGAAAATGCCGATGACCTTGTGCGGATTGAAGCGATCCATCGCCCATCCCACAGCGACCGCGCTCAATACCCCGCCAAACTGGAACAACGCACCGATGAACGCGGCTTGCTCCATGCTCGCGCCACTGTCACGCATCAGCGTCGGCAGCCAACTGGTCAGCAGGTAAACGATCACCAGGCCCATGAAATACGTGAGCCACAGCAGCAAGGTGCCGGTGCTGTAAGTGCCGGAGAAGATCACCGCGAACACATTGCGTGCCTTGACGGTCTTTTGCTCCGGCACACTGAAACTGGAGGCCTGGGCGACGGTGACCGGGTCGATCGGCGCCAGGGTTTTGCGCACTTTGTCGGTGCCACGGTTACGGACAACAAGGTAGCGCGCCGACTCTGGCAGCCAGAACAGCAGCACCACGGCGAGAATCAGGGGCAAGATCCCGCCGATCATAAGCAAACTGTGCCAGCCAAACGCCGGAATCAGCTTGGCGGAAATAAACCCGCCACCGGCCATGCCGAGGTTGAAGCCGCAGAACATGCTGGTCACCAGCAGCGATTTCTTGCGCTCCGGGGTGTATTCCGAGAGCAGCGTGGTGGCATTCGGCATTCCGGCGCCCAGACCCAGGCCAGTGAGGAAGCGCAGCACCAGCAGTTGTTCAACGTTAGTGCTGTACGCCGACGCCAGGCTGAAGGCACCAAACAGGACGACGGCACCAACGAGTACGACTTTACGTCCGAAGCGGTCAGCCAATGGGCCGGAGCCCAATGCGCCGAAGACCATGCCGATCAACGCGGCACTCATCACCGGGCCGAGACTGGCGCGGTCGATGCCCCAATCCTGCGACAACGCCGGGGCAATGAAACCCATCGCGGCAGTGTCGAGGCCATCGAGGAAGACAATCAGGAAACACAGGATCACCACTCGCCATTGATAGCGCGAGATCGGTTGGGCATTGATGAAGGTCTGCACGTCGAGGCATTGACCTACAGCGGACTGAGGCTGGTTCATTATTTTTATTCCACGCAAAAAACGCAGTCGAACGGCGGCCGGCCAGAGAGCGGCACGGTCACAAGAATAGAAGGTCTGGATCAGGCGTTGCGGTGAACCCGGCAACAGCGGATGGGGCGGCGACAGTCGGGGAACATGCGCATGGTGAGTTGCCTCTTGTCATTATTATGGGAGTCGGCAGTCCGGCGGGCTCATTCACATCAGCGCCGGATGACGCTGCCGCGACATTAATGATCCGAGGGTTTTAGCGTCAATTCGATAAACGCGACACTGTGCGTTTATCGAACACTTCATCAGGCAAACAACTGCGCGCTGAGGTCGCGGCTGGCGCTGAGCAGGCCCGGCAGAAAGCGCTGTTCCAGTTCGGTACGACTGACGCGACCGGCGTGAGTGCTGACGTTGAGCGCCGCCACCACCTGGCCGGAAGCATCGTAGACCGGCACGGCAATCGAACGCAGGCCTTGCTCCAGTTCCTGATCGACGATGCACCAGCCTTGCTGCCGCACTTCCTGCAGACATTCGAGCAATGCATCAGGGGTATGGATCGTGCGACTGGTCTTGGCGACCAGTTCGGCGTGATCGAGGTACTCACGCAGTGATGTGTCGTCCAGTGCTGCCAGGAGAATCCGCCCCATCGAGGTGCAATACGCCGGCAAGCGACCGCCCACCGACAGATCCACCGAAATCAGCCGCTGGGTGGTCGCCGAACGGGCGATGTAGAGAATGTCGTCGCCTTCCAGCGTGGCCATGTTGCAGGCTTCGTGCAGTTGCTCGCTCATGCGGTCCAGGTAGGGCTGGGCGGACACCGCCAACGGCGTCGACGACAGATAAGCGTGGCCGAGGGTCAGCACTTTCGGCAGCAATGAGTAGGTGCGACCGTCCGTGGTGGCGTAGCCGAGTTTGATCAAGGTATGCAGGCAACGGCGCACGGCGGCGCGGGGAATTTCCGTGCGGTGACTGATTTGGGCGATGGTCAGATGGCGCTTGCGCTCCTGAAACGCTTGCACCACCGCCAAGCCTCGAGCCAGCGAGGTCATGAAGTCCGGATCACCGGTCAGCGCCTGGATGCGTTTGGCCGGCGAGGCGACGATCGGCGGCGCCACGGAGGTGAAAGAGTTGCGCATTTGATCGTTCATTTCTTGTCCTTCTATACGGCACGGATCAATGGGCTATACAAACGGCTTGCCGACCAATGCACAAGCGTCGGGCCTGCAAGATTGGGCGATTATCGAACCGCCGACCGATAATCGCAATCAGCTGTGCAGGTCGCCTCAAACCCTTTCCGGGGTTGGCGCAACTTCGGCCGTTATTTGAATCACAGCCTAAGTTGTTCGACTAAATGACGCCAAAAACTGATCGCGCGACAAATAAGGGCCAGCGAGCACTGCAACTAGAGACAAAAGTTGCGAGTCACAAAACAATCACACATCCGGAACCGTTTTTAACTTGGCAAAGATAGTCATTCCCGAATCGACCGCTATAATGCACCTCAGTGGCGCCTCGTTTTTTAATCGTCGAGGTTTTCACTCGCTGCGGCGATGTCCATCGCCAACAGCCCGGCCAGCGCCTGACGCGCATCACTCATGCAACGCCTGCGCTCGCTGAAACAGGAAACTGATGCTGCGTCAGTTTTTATCTGGTGCCGTAGCCGCCTGTAACACGGAAGTCTTGATCGCCCCACCGATTACACCAATGCCTGTCCTGGCGTTGAGCTCGCGGTGACGCCGTTCAATCGATTCGTTGCAGTGCGTTTCACCAGACACTTAACTCAACTCATACAGGTAGCACTGTGACGAAAGACGAACTGCGCGCGGAACTTGAGCGCCAGGAACAACGTTACAAGGAAGTTTACGGCGGGGAAGTCACCACCTACGCCGCTCAGCCAGAACCGGAACGTAAAGCGTGGCGTAAACGCCCTACCGTTCAGGATCAGGTTTTCCAGCAAGAACTTAAAAAGATGGAAGAAGAACTGAAACCCGAAGAGCCTTGAGCCTCGGTTCTCGATCTTTTGAAGGTTTACGTCCACACCGGTTACAAGCGCGGTGGAACGACGATGCCTCGCGCGCCCGCTACCCGCGGGCAGCGGCCATCACCCGCTCTTGCGGACTGAGGACGACCGTCCTACAGGTTTCACAGATATTTCAGACAAGCGTTTGAGCCCCCTCCGCATCGCTGAAATCATCTGCAAAACAAGACTTTTATCAAGTAAATCAATTGGTTAAAAAACCATGCGCAACGCTGGGTTTTCATGCTCTGCAACAAATTAAATCGAAGAAGTGTGTAACCGATGAGCAGGTAGGGGATCGATTTCCAGTCTTTTCTGGCATAATCGCGCCCCCTTACGACCGGGTCAGAAAACCTTCATGATCGATTTATTCAGCGGACTGGATGCTTGGGTGCTTGTGAGCCTCTTGCTCGCCCTGACGTTTGTCCTCGCCTTCGAGTTCATCAATGGATTTCATGACACCGCTAACGCGGTAGCCACTGTTATCTACACCAAAGCCATGCCGCCCCACCTGGCGGTGTTCTTTTCCGGTGTGTTCAATTTCCTCGGCGTGCTGCTGGGCGGCGTTGGCGTGGCGTATGCCATTGTTCACTTGCTGCCGGTGGAACTGCTGATCAATGTGAACACCGGCCATGGTCTGGCGATGGTGTTCTCGTTGCTCGCCGCGGCAATCGCCTGGAACCTGGGCACCTGGTACTTCGGTATCCCGGCTTCCAGCTCGCACACCCTGATCGGCTCGATCCTCGGTGTCGGCCTGGCCAACGCCCTGATCAACGATATTCCGCTGGCCGATGGCGTGAACTGGCAGAAGGCGATCGACATCGGCGCCTCGCTGGTGTTCTCGCCAATGGCTGGCTTCCTGATCGCCGCGCTGATCCTGATCGGCCTGAAATGGTGGCGTCCGCTGTCGAAGATGCACAAGACACCGGAACAGCGCCGCAAGATCGACGACAAGAAGCATCCGCCGTTCTGGAACCGTCTGGTCCTGGTGATCTCGGCCATGGCCGTGAGCTTCGTGCACGGCTCCAACGATGGCCAGAAAGGCATCGGCCTGATCATGCTGGTGCTGATCGGTATCGTCCCTGCGCAGTTCGTTCTCGACCTGAACAGCACCACTTACCAGATCGAACGCACCCGCGACGCGACCCTGCACCTGAGCCAGTTCTACCAGCGCAATGCCGATTCGCTGGGTGAATTCCTGGCCCTGGGCAAAAGCGTGGAAGGCGACCTGCCGGAGAAATTCCGCTGCAACCCGCAGCAGACCGAACCGACCATCAGCGCCCTGCTGCACACCCTTAAAGGTGTAGCGGACTACCACTCGCTGTCGTCGGAAAGCCGCATCGAAGTGCGTCGTTACCTGCTCTGCCTGGACGACACCGCGAAAAAGGTTGGCAAGTTGCCTGGCCTGGAACCGCGTGAAAAGGCTGACCTCGACAAGCTGCGCAAAGACCTGACCACCACCACCGAATACGCCCCGTTCTGGGTGATTCTGGCGGTTGCTCTGGCCCTGGGCCTGGGCACCATGGTTGGCTGGAAACGCGTTGTTCTGACCATCGGTGAGAAGATCGGCAAGCAGGGCATGACCTATTCCCAGGGCATGTCGGCGCAGATCACTACTGCCAGTTTGATCGGTATGGCCAACATCTTCAGCCTGCCGGTTTCCACCACTCACGTTCTGTCTTCGGGCGTGGCGGGCACCATGGTCGCTAACAAGAGCGGCCTGCAGGGTGGCACGGTTCGCACCATTCTGTTGGCTTGGGTGTTGACCTTGCCGGCGACTGTGGCGCTGTCGGCCGGGTTGTTCTGGCTGGCGTCGAAGGCGCTGGGTAGCTGATAGATAGCGGGACATGAGAAAGGCGCGATTCGAGAGGATCGCGCCTTTTTTGTGTTTGGGGTTTGGGATTGGATTGGATTGGATTGGATTGGATTGGATTGGATTGGATTGGATTGGGGGCATATCCGTTGCTGCGGGTGTTACTGATTAGGGTTCCGCCCTTACGGCGGGTCACTTTTTCCAGACGCCCGGAATGCCGGCCCAGAAAAAAGTAACCAAAAAGGCTTGCCCCGGCGTACGGCACTTCGCTGAGGCTCAGTGTTCCCTCGCTACGGTGTCCATCCGGGGGCATCGCCTACGGTTTGCTTCGCTGCACCTCCTCTCGATGTATGCGGCTGCGCCGCACGGCGCTGCGCGCCTACCCCCGGATGAACACCTTCGCTCGGCCTGCCGAAGGGGCAAAAGATCAAAAACCAAAGCCAAAGCAAGATCACAAGCCAAATCAAAAGCCCCTCACCCTAGCCCTCTCCCGGAGGGAGAGGGGACTGATTGCGTGGACTGGAAGAGATACGCCGACTTGGAATACCGAGTCGAACTCAGATTCTGAAAAGCCCAAAAATCGGCTTCCTCTCCTCGGGAGAGGGCTGGGCGGGCGGCGTTCCGATGAGGGGCAAATCCAACACAAATCCAAAGCCGAACACCCGCTCTTCACCACTCAATAGGCCGAGTGTCAGCTCGCCTGCTCTTGATCTTGATCTTGATCCACGAGCGACGTCGGAAGGCTGAGTGGAGGGATTGATCCGGGCGTGGGAGCGCAGCGACCGTTTGGCGAAGCCAAACACAGCGGGAGTAGGTGCAGCGAAGCAAACCGGAGACGCTGCGCCCGGATCGATCCCGCAGCGAAGGAACCCCGAGCCCCAGCGAGCGGGCCGCACGCAGGAGCAAGCGTTTTTTGCTTACTTTTTTTGGCGTTTGAAAAAAAGTGAGTCGCCGTAAGGGCGAAACCCTAAGCCGCCGTTACCGAAGAAACGGATATACACACCAGACACCCACAACATGGTCGGCCCAAAGGCCGCCAAGTCACAAAAAAAAAGGGGCAACCGAAGTCGCCCCAAAATGCCTTGCGTGCTCATCAATCCAGAAGAATCACTTCTTGCGCTTATTCGCATCCTTCCAGATAAAAAATCCAAACCCTGCAAAAAACAGAACCATCAGCCCTACAGTCAGGACCCCGGCAAACACCACGTTATCGAAAAACATGACTGGCCTCCTGGCCCCTGCTCTGCTGCGATGGGACTAAGTTACCAAACACACAGGCGCACAAATTGACCGGGATCAATACCAGCAAGGAAGGGAGATAAAGGAGGGGAATTAAATGACCTGCATCAAAGGATGCAGGGGCAGATCAACGCTTTTTCGGCTTGTTTTTCGACTTTTTCCTGGCTTTTCCCAGCGGCATCGCCTGCTCGAAAGCCTGGCGCACTTCGTTCAGGCGTTTCTCTTTTATGTCATGCACCCGCTTGGCGCGCTCAGTGCTGAGGTCGATCAGTTTGTCGTCTTGGCTCATGGCGTTCAGTACATCGCAGTAAAGGATCACAACTGCCACATCACCGGCAGGACTGCGCCAATAATGCAACGTCACACCAGCGCTGACCAGCCGAAGATCAGATCTCGATATCGACCCACAAGCCCTGACGCGGCTGATCTTCCATCAGCGGCACTACCGGCACGGTGTTGTCGGCGTTGAGTTCGGTGCCCGGCACGGCCAGATGCTCTTCGGGGTCTTCGTCAGCCTCGCGGCGACGGCGATCACGCTCTTGCTGACGGCGCTGTTCTTCGCGCGCCAGCAATCGATCCTCTTCCGGATCGCGCTTTTGCAGATCGATCGTGCTTTCGTTGGAGCTTTCCTGCACCGGCACCACCGGAGGAATATCCGGCCGCTGGCGGATCGGATCCTGCTGGGAAGTGATCGGCACAGCGCTCAGGGGGAGCATCGGTGGCAACATATAAAGGGTCTCCTGTCTGCAGGCTATCGGCTGCGGCAAAGGCGCCTTGAGCCATCCGTCGCAAATCTGTGACGCACTTGGCACGTGTAGGAGCTGCCGAAGGCTGCGATCTTTATCAGACAGCTCAAACCTCAAGGGTTCTCAAAGATCAAAAGATCGCAGCCTGCGGCAGCTCCTACGCCAGTAATCTTTGGCCCTGAGGCCCTCATTCCGTTAAGATAGCCCGCTTTTTCAAGGTGGGAGTCAGGCAGCATGGCGCAGCAGTATCAACCGGGGCAACGCTGGATCAGTGACAGCGAAGCAGAGCTTGGTTTAGGCACCGTTCTGGCACAGGACGGCCGCTTGTTGACCGTGCTTTACCCGGCCACTGGCGAAACCCGCCAGTACGCGCTACGGAATGCGCCCCTGACCCGCGTGCGGTTCTCGCCGGGTGACAGCATCACCCACTTCGAAGGCTGGAAGATGACCGTGCAGCAAGTCGACGATGTCGACGGGCTGATGGTCTATCACGGTCTTAACGGGCAGAACGAAGCCGTCACCCTGCCGGAAACCCAGCTGTCGAACTTCATCCAGTTCCGTCTGGCCAGCGACCGTCTGTTCGCCGGGCAAATCGACCCGCTGGCGTGGTTCTCGCTGCGCTACAACACCCTCGAACACACCAGCCGCCAGCTGCAATCTTCGCTCTGGGGCCTGGGTGGCGTGCGTGCGCAACCGATCGCGCACCAATTGCACATCGCCCGTGAAGTTGCCGACCGTATCGCGCCGCGCGTTCTGCTGGCGGACGAAGTGGGTCTGGGTAAAACCATCGAAGCCGGTCTGGTGATCCATCGCCAACTGCTCTCGGGCCGCGCCAACCGCGTGCTGATCCTCGTTCCGGAAAACCTCCAGCACCAGTGGCTGGTGGAAATGCGCCGCCGCTTCAACCTGCAGGTCGCGCTGTTCGACGAAGAGCGCTTCATCGAAAGCGATGCCGCCAACCCGTTCGAAGACACCCAACTGGCGCTGGTCGCGCTGGAATGGCTGGTCGACGACGAGAAAGCGCAAGACGCACTGTTCGCTGCCGGTTGGGATCTGCTGGTGGTCGACGAAGCGCACCACCTGGTCTGGCACGAAGAAAAAGCCAGCCCGGAATACTCGCTGGTCGAGCAACTCGCTGAAGTCATCCCCGGCGTGCTGCTGCTCACCGCGACACCGGAACAGCTCGGTCAGGACAGCCACTTCGCCCGTCTGCGCCTGCTCGATCCAAACCGTTTCCACGACCTGGCTGCGTTCCGCGCCGAGAGCGACAACTATCGCCCGGTGGCCGAAGCCGTTCAGGAACTGCTCGACAAGGGCCGTCTCTCGGCCGAAGCGCACAAAACCATTCACGGGTTCCTCGGCAACGAAGGCGAAGCCCTGCTGACTGCGGTCAACGATGGTGACACCGAAGCCAGCGCGCGCCTCGTGCGTGAACTGCTCGATCGCCACGGCACCGGCCGCGTGCTGTTCCGTAACACCCGCGCCGCCGTGCAGGGTTTCCCGGAGCGCAAACTGCACCCGTACCCGCTGCCGTGCCCGGACGAATACCTCGAACTGCCGCTGGGCGAACACGCCGAGCTGTACCCGGAAGTCAGCTTCCAGGCGCAGCCGGACGCCAGCGAAGAAGACCGCTGGTGGAAATTCGACCCGCGCGTCGAGTGGCTGATCGATCAGCTGAAAATGCTCAAGCGCACCAAAGTGCTGGTGATCTGCGCCCACGCCGAAACCGCGATGGACCTGGAAGACGCCCTGCGCGTGCGCTCCGGCATCCCGGCCACAGTGTTCCATGAAGGCATGAACATCCTTGAGCGTGACCGCGCCGCCGCTTACTTCGCCGACGAAGAATTCGGCGCGCAAGTGCTGATCTGCTCGGAAATCGGCAGTGAAGGTCGCAACTTCCAGTTCGCTCACCACCTGGTGCTGTTCGATCTGCCGTCGCACCCGGATTTGCTCGAGCAGCGTATCGGTCGTCTCGACCGGATCGGCCAGAAGCACATCATCGAACTGCACGTGCCGTATCTGGAAACCAGCCCGCAAGAGCGCCTGTTCCAGTGGTATCACGAAGCGCTGAACGCGTTCCTCAACACCTGCCCGACCGGCAACGCCTTGCAGCACCAGTTCGGCCCGCGCCTGCTGCCGCTGCTCGAAGAAGCCGACGACGGCGAGTGGCAAGCGCTGATCGACGAAGCGCGCACCGAGCGCGAGCGTCTCGAAGCCGAGCTGCACACCGGTCGTGACCGTCTGCTGGAGCTGAACTCCGGCGGTGCCGGCGAAGGTGAAGCGCTGGTCGAGGACATCCTTGAGCAAGACGATCAGTTCGCCCTGCCGATCTACATGGAGACCCTGTTCGACGCGTTCGGCATCGACAGCGAAGACCATTCGGAAAACGCGTTGATCCTCAAGCCGAGCGAGAAAATGCTCGACGCCAGTTTCCCGTTGGGCGACGACGAAGGCGTGACCATCACCTACGACCGCAACCAGGCGCTGTCGCGCGAGGACATGCAGTTCATCACCTGGGAACACCCGATGGTGCAGGGCGGCATGGACCTGGTGTTGTCCGGTTCGATGGGCAACACCGCTGTCGCGTTGATCAAGAACAAGGCGCTGAAGCCAGGCACCGTACTGCTGGAATTGCTCTACGTCAGCGAAGTGGTGGCGCCGCGCTCGCTGCAACTGGGCCGTTACCTGCCGCCGGCTGCCCTGCGCTGCCTGCTCGACGCCAACGGCAACGACCTGTCGGCTCGCGTCTCGTTCGAAACCTTGAACGATCAGCTGGAAAGCGTGCCACGTGCCAGCGCCAACAAGTTCATCCAGGCCCAGCGTGATCAGCTGACGCCACGGATCAACGCCGTTGAGGACAAGATCGCCCCACGTCACGCCGAGCGCGTGGCCGAGGCCCGTCGCCGTCTGGCGGCCGACACCGACGAAGAACTGGCGCGCCTGACCGCGTTGCAAGCGGTCAACCCGACCGTGCGTGACAGCGAACTGGATGCGTTGCGCCAACAGCGTGAGCAGGGTCTGGCGATGCTGGATAAAGCGGCGTTGCGTCTGGAAGCGATTCGGGTGTTGGTGGCGGGTTAATCGCCCCTCGCGTTATCGCTGAAAACAAGGCCCGCAGCGATGCGGGCCTTTTTTGTTGCCTGTGATTTTTCAGCTGATGCTGGCGGCCGCATCGCTGGCAAGCCAGCTCCCACAGGTTTCGGGTCGTTTACAGATTATGTGTACGACTCGGTCACTGTGGGAGCTGCGGTGCGACGATTCGACTTGCCAGCGATAGCGGCTAGGCAGTCGCTACTGCAACCTCTGGCTCAACCACCGCAACCAGCCCCTCCTTCATCCGCTGCGCATCGCGCACAAAACACCGCGCCGCCAGAAACAGAAACACCATGGTCAAAAACAGCGCCACTGGAATCAGGTACATCGCATCATGCAGCCCGACTGCCTTGAACGCCTCGGTCATCTGCTCAGCCCCCGCCGCCGCCATCGCGGTATGCGCAAAGTGATCGGACAAACCACCGACCACCACTGGCCCTAAACCACCACCCAACAGATACAGCCCGGCAAAGAACAACGCCATCGCCGTCGCCCGCAAACGCGGTTCGACCACATCCTGAATCGCCGTGTAAACGCAGGTGTAAAAGTTGTAGGCAAACAGCCAACCAACACTGAACACCGCGACAAACACGCCAATCTCGATCCGCCCCGAATGCAGCGCCCACGCCGTGCACAAGGTCGAGATAATCAGGCTGAACGCCGCGAACAACAGCCGCCCATTGGCCACGCGCTGGTGAATCTTGTCGGCAATCCAGCCGCCCAGGGTCAACCCGACCAGCCCGGTGACGCCGACGATCATCCCGGTCGCCACCGCCGCTTCCTGCAAAGGCATGAGGAAATAGCGCTGCAGCATCGGCACCAGAAACGAGTTGCAGGCATATGTCGCAAAGTTGAAGCACAACCCGGCCAGCACCAGCCAGAGAAAAGTCGGCACCGCCAGAATCCGCCGGATCGGCTTGTCGACCTTCTCTTGCGAAACCTGCACGGTTTCCGCCGCGCCGCGCTTCGGTTCCTTAATGAAGAACATGAAAATCGCGAGGATCAGCCCCGGCACCGCCGCAATGAAGAACGGCGCTCGCCAGCTATCAAACGCTTTGACCATCGCACCAATGGTGAAGAACGCCAGCAACAGCCCCAAGGGTAGACCGAGCATGAAAATGCCCATGGCCCGCGCCCGACGATGGGCCGGAAACAAATCACCGATCAGCGAGTTGGCCGCCGGCGCATAACTGGCCTCGCCGATGCCGATGCCCATGCGCACGATCAGAAAGCTCCAGAAACTGCCGACCAGACCGTTAACCGCCGTCAGCGCACTCCACGTCGCCAGGCCCCAGCCCATCAGTTTGCTGCGCGAACCGGTATCGGCCATGCGCCCCAGCGGCAATCCGGCGATGGCGTAAACGATGGTGAATGCGGTACCGACGATGCCCAGTTGAAAGTCACTGAGGTGCCATTCCATGCGGATCGGCTCGATGATGATCGCCGGAATGGTGCGGTCGAAGAAGTTGAACAGGTTGGCGAGGAACAGCAGGAACAGAATGCGCCAGGCATTCGCCGCTTGGGTCGAGTTCTGCATGGGTCCGTCTCTTTATTGTCATAGGGCTTCACTGCCAACGCATCCGAGCCCGGAACCTGCAATCTAGTCAGCCAGACCGAGGCTGTCTGTGATCATTCGTCTGCCTGATATCGGGCCATGGCACTGTAACGAAACGTAAGCCCTTGATAAGCCTGAAATCCCCCGAAAACCGGGGCTTTTGCGGCAAAACCTTGCCACAAAAAAATAGTTTCGCGCCCCCCTTCCCAAGTCTGCGGCAAAGCCTAGAATGGCCGCCGGATCCGTCCGGATCTCCCGATCAATCCCTTTGATACCCTCGCCCATGTCTGAAGTCAGTCCGTGTCTGAATTGCGGTGCCTGCTGTTCCCATTTTCGCGTGTCTTTCTTTTGGGGTGAGTGCGCATCTTCCGGCGGCACGGTGCCTGATGAGCTGGTCACGCAGATCAGTCCCAGTCGGGTGGCGATGAACGGCACCGACTGCAAGTCACCGCGCTGCACGGCGTTGGTCGGCGAAGTCGGCAGCGAGGTCAAGTGCTCGATTTATGAATTGCGCTCCAGCCCCTGCCGCGAATTCGAGTCGTCATGGGAAAATGGCGAGCAGAATGTCGATTGCGATAAGGCCCGCGCGCGTTTCGGCTTGCCGCCGCTGCAACCGGATTGGGCGCAAATCCCTTTCGAGCAGATCGCTTGAGCCGTTAGCGCCAATCGCTATGACGCTAATGCCGAAATCATTAGCGCCAATGTGCCACTACTCCTTGCACGGCAAAAACCGCCTCTATACTCCAGTCATTCGCCTGCGTTCACTGCGCAGTCAGGACGACTTCAAAGATGGGGCATGCTATGGAGTGGCTTGGTTTGCAGTTTGTTACCGAGCTGCCGGAGAGCGGGCAGGTCATTTTAGATTGCACACATAATCCCTTGCTGGTGCTGGTGGCCTACCTGGTCGCCTGCGCGGCGAGTTTTGCCACCCTCGACATGGCCGAACGGGTTGGCCACGCTGAAGATCCCGGCTCTCAGCGCGTCTGGCGCTGGATCGGCGCGACCTGCCTGGCCGGCGGCATCTGGGCCATGCATTTCATCGGCATGCTGGCTTTCCAGACACCGATCGACATTCAGTACGACCTTGGCATCACCCTTTTCTCGTTGCTGATCGCCCTACTCGCCTCTTGGCTGGCCATGCAAACCCTGAGCGAAACGCAGCCGAGTGCGTTGCATTGCTTGAAAACCGCGTTTGTCATCGGCCTGGGCATCGCCGGCATGCATTACGTTGGCATGGCGGCGATGAAGTCGAGCGCCACCGCCTACTATCAGCCAGGACTGTTCGCGCTGTCTGTGGCGATCGCCATCGGCGCCAGTTTCGCCGCGCTGTGGGTCGCCCGCTATCTGAGCGAAGGCAGCGGCGTGGCACATCAGTTGCTCAAGTACAGCGCTGCGCTGATTCTCGGCGCCGGCATCATCAGCATGCATTTCACCGGCATGGCTGCGCTGGATCTGGTTCTTCCCGAGGGAGGCCTGACAGCGAGCGGCGGCGATAACGGGCATCTGCAACTGGGTCTGACCGTAGCGCTGATCATCCTGCTGATCCTTGGCAGTGCGATCAGTGCGGCGCTGGCCGACAAGAAATTGCAAAACAAGGAACACGACCTGCGCCGGCTCAACGCCTTGCTCAGTCAACTCGATCAGGCGCGCATGTCGCTGCAACAAGTGGCCAACTACGACGCCCTGACCAACCTGATCAACCGTCGCGGTTTCAACCAGATCTTCGCCGAGAAACTCAGCCAGAAAACCAGCGAAGGCGGCATGCTCGCGGTGATGTTTCTCGACATCGACCACTTCAAGCGGATCAACGACAGCCTCGGCCATGATGCCGGTGACGAGTTGCTAAAGGTCATCGCCAATCACATCAAAGGCTCGGTGCGCAGTCATGAAGACGTGGTCGCGCGTTTCGGCGGTGACGAGTTCTGCATCCTCATCAGTCTTCGTGAGCGCGAAGAAGCCCGCAATATGGCCCAGCGCATCATGCTCAAGATGAAAGAGCCGATCGAACTGGCCGGGCGCCGCATGGTGATGACCACCAGCATCGGCATCAGTCTGTTTCCGGAAGATGGCAGCACCTGCGAAGAACTGCTCAAGCACGCTGATCTGGCGTTGTATCAATCCAAAGGCGCGGGGCGTAATGGCCTGCATTTTTTCAGTTCCAACCTCAAGACCCGCGCCAGCTTCGAGCTGCAACTGGAAGAAGAACTGCGCCATGCCCTGCGCGAAGAAAACGGTCTGACGCTCTATTACCAACCGATCTTCGAACTGAAAACCGGCCGTGTCACCAAACTCGAAGCGCTGATCCGCTGGCAGCATCCACTGCATGGTTTGCTAACCCCGGATCGATTTATCAGCATCGCCGAAAACAATGGCCTGATCGCCGAACTGGACAACTGGGTGCTGCGCCGCGCCTGCAAGGATCTGGGTGAACTGTCACGGCATGGCTGCGCAGAACTGAAAATCGCCTGGAACTGCTCGCCGCTCAATCTTGCCCGGGAAGAACTGGCCACTGAAATCGAAAGTGCCTTGCGCACTGCCGGTGTCGCGCCGGAACGGCTGGAACTGGAAGTCACCGAGAACGCGTTGATGGGCAACATCGCCAACACCCTGGTGCTGCTGCGGCAGATACGCGCGCTCGGTGTGTCGCTGTCGATCGACGACTTCGGCACCGGCTATTCGTCGCTGGCTTACCTCAAGCGCCTGCCGCTAAACACCTTGAAGATCGACCGCTCGTTCATCCTCGACATTCCCACGGCGACCGCCGACATGGAGATTGTCCAGGCGATCATCGTCATGGCGCACACCCTGCATTTGCAGGTCGTGACCGAGGGCGTGGAAAGCCTGGAGCAATACGAATTTCTTGAACGTTCGGGCTGCGACTTTATTCAGGGTTACCTGCTCAGTCGTCCGGTGCCGCTGGACGAATTGCGTCCGGTGCTGGAAGAAATCAATCAGCGCAAACATTCACACGCGGTCAATCCGTTGATTCTGGCGCGCGGTACATTTGCACCAGTGTCGCTGGATCCTGCGCCAAATAGCCTTGCGCCCCATGCAGGCGCATCAATTGTGCGGCCAATCCGCTGATCGGCGTCGCCGAACCCTGTTCGCGGGAGAATTTCACCGCCGTGTCGAGGTCCTTGAGCAGCGTGCGCACGTGCCATTTGATCGGTTCGAAACGGCTTTCAGCCATTTGCGGCGCGAGGATCTGCAGAGGTTTCGAATCGGCAAAACCACCGGCCAACGCTTCGGCGATCAGGCTCGCGTCGACCCCGGCCTGTTCGGCCAGCGCCACCACTTCGGCAATCACCAGCGCATTGCAGGCGACGATCATCTGGTTGCAAGCCTTGGTCACTTGCCCCGCGCCGATGCCACCCATGTGCGTGACGCGTTGACCGAGGTTGAGCAGCACTGGGCGCACGCGCTGAAGATCTGCCGTTTCGCCACCGACCATGATCGCCAGGCTGCCCGCCTCGGCGCCGACCACGCCGCCGGACACCGGTGAATCCAGCCAGGACATGCCGGTTTTCTCCGCAAGCGTCGCCGCCATCTCGCGAGTGGCCGTTGGTTCAAGGCTGGAAAAATCCACCAGCAACTGACCGCTTTTCGCACCTTCGGCGATACCGCCCGCGCCAAAAACCACCTCGCGCACCACCGCCGTATCGGCCAGACACAGCATCACCACGTCGGCGTGTTCGCACAGTTCAGCCGGACTCGCCACCTGGCGGGCACCGGCCTCGACCAGTGGCGCGCACTTGGCCGGGTTGCGATTCCACACGGTCAGCGGGTAACCCGCCGCCAACAGACGCCGGCACATGGGCAGGCCCATCAGACCGATTCCGGCGAACCCCAACGAAGGTAGCGTTGACATCATTTTGCCTCTTTTCGATTAAAGATCGCCGAATAATGGCCGATTCATCAACGATCAGGAAAGGATTCCCCCCAGCGACAGTCAGGCGAAAACCCTGATGCTCGGGCTCAATTCGCGCAAATAAAAGACGCGAGATCTTATTCCGTGAGGTTCGCCGGCATTGGCCAGCGAGCCAACCAGTCCAGGTATATGGCGCACAATGACTTCTAAAAACAATCCCGCCACTGCGGTAGCCGATCTGACTTTGAGCCCTGCCGCCAACAGCCCGTCATCGTCGAAGCCATTGGTCCCGTCGCGTCCGCTGTCGACTCAGCAATACCTGTACTTCACCGAAACCAACACCGACCGCATCCTCGACAACCTCGACGGCCTGCGTGATCTGGTGTTCCCGCGCCCGCCGCACCTGGAAGGCGACAACGAACAGCACAACGATCAGGAATTCCCCTCGGTGTGCCTGATCGGCCTCGGTCGCTGCGGCTCGAACATCGCCCTCGATGTCGCGGAGTTGGTGTACAACGCGCGAAAGTTCTACCTCAACGAATTCAACAACGAAGATCGTCCGAGCAGTGATCGACGCACCGCCGACAAGGGCTACAGCCCGGCGCAGTGGATCAAGAACAACCTGCGCATCGGCAACAACAAGGCCAGCAAACCGGTGTTCCTGGTTGAACCGCTTGTCATGCTCGGCGACCTCGACAAAGACATCGCCGGGCGCATCCGTTTCTCGCGCAAAGGCGAGAAAAGCGGCTTCCTGCGCGACTACAGCAAAATGAAGATCATGGACTTGTCCGAAGTCCACGCCGGTGGCGCCGGTAACGCGCCGATCCTCGGCCAGTACCTGGCGAAGATCATCCTCAACAAGGACACCCAGCGCTTCTCCAGCCCTGACTGGAAAATGATCCACTCGTACCTGATCGACAGCTGTGGCATCAAGGCTAACCAGTCGCGCCTGTATTTCTCGATCTTCAGTGCCGGCGGCGGTACCGGTTCCGGCATGGCTTCGGAGTTCGGTCTGGCCCAGCAGCACTCGTACATGAACAAGACGTTCGACACCAAGCCGATGGACGAGCATGACGGCAAGAGCGGTCATTCGTTCGTGTTCGAGCCGATCTTCACCAGCGGTATCTGCGTGCTGCCGAACATTTCCGATCACCGCAGCGAAATGTCCGAGGCGCTGCACATCAACGCCGGTCGCCTGTTGTGCAAATATCTTTCGGAGGAGTGGGATTTCTCCTACAACTTCGCCAATGAAGACAGCAGCGAAGCCAGCGTCATGGGCCGTATTCGCCCATGGAACGCGATGATGCTGATCTCCAACGACATCATGCGTTACGCCGAAGAGAGCGATGACGGCAACATCCAGAACATTGATGTCAATGCGATGGAAAAACACGCCAACCAGTACATCTCGCAGCAGATCTTCAACATTCTGACGGCGCAGGCAGTCACCACTGACTACGACCAGAACTACTTCCGCCGCGCTGGCATCGACATCGGCGAAACCATTCGCCTCGACGCCAACGACCTGTTCATGAGTCTGGCCGGACCGGTGGCGATTGCCTACGCAGAATCGGTGGTGCCGGAAACCCCGCCGCCGAGCAGCGACAAATTCAAGGTGTTCGACAAAGAGCCGCAGCGCCTGAACATCGACGACCTGTTCTTCCGCTCGATCGACCTGCCGCACTTCAACAAAGTGACCCAGGCGATTGAAGGCATCAGCCTCTTGCCGATCGAGTCCAAGCGTTATCGCGCGTCGCTTGAGCAGTACAAGAATTCCGGCTACGACGCCGCCGCCCTGCACGACCTGCACTTCTTCAAGAACTGCTCGTCGGTGGTCTCGATCGTTTCGCTGCCGAAAGACTACAAGCTGTCGTACATGGACCTGAACCGGTTGAAGACCCACCTCAACAGCCTGTTCCCGAATACCACGCTCAAGCGTTACGCGCTGGTGATCGGCGCCTCGGCCAACCTGTCGCTGACCACCCTGATCGCCAAGAGCCCGTGCCTGTCGGACGACTTCCTGACTTTGATCGTGGCGTTCATCAAGCGCTGCTTCGCGAAGAACCCGTACCGTTTCGACGAGACCCTGGACAACTCGATCCTCGATTTCATCATCAACGAGGAGTTCGACGAAGACCGCATCGACGACCTGCTCAACGAGTTCGAAAACCCGGCGAAGATCCTCGACACCAACTGGTACGCGATCAAACCGATGTACGAGAAGAAGTACCGCGAGCTGATCAACGACAAAGAGAAGTTTGTCTCGATCAACGACATTCGTTTGTCGCGCGATTGTGTGAAGAAGTCGATCAAGTACCTGCGCGAGATTTATCGTCACCGGATTGGCAAGACCAAGGTTATTTCGCTGAATAACCATACCGGGAAGTCGTTCTCGGTCTGATCCAGTACCGAGTCGCCCCCTTCGCGAGCAGGCTCGCTCCCACATTGGAATGCATTCCCCTGTGGGAGCGAGCCTGCTCGCGAAGAGGCCCTGAAATTCACTGAAGATTTCAGCCTTTCCAATATCCAGAAACAATTAAGCAGCCGTTAGGCTGCTTACTAAACTGTTCCCGTTACGTTTACGTCACCGTGAGCCCACCCGCGCTTGTGGTGTTTCTCTACGGCAACGTGCCATCACGCTACTCCGCTACACACTTTTCGCTGATGACCGGCCGCACCATCAAGGTGCGACGTTGGCAGCAACTGCCCTTTCCTGGACCAGAATCCACGGCCGAACCACCACTGCCCACATCTCGGGATCGCGTTCGAAAAGATCCAGCGCCCGCGTCTCAGACAGCTTGGCGACTTTGTCTTCGGCCAGCCAGGCAGCCACTTTCTCGCCATCATCCGACGCCACGGCCTCAGCGGCGGCGATCAAATCCAGCGCAGGGTCGACCCACAATAGGGCACCCTTGGCGAAGAACGGCTCCAACTCTTTCCAGGTAATAGATGCGGTTTCACCAAGCAGCTTGGCATAGAGGGTGCTAGGTTCTTGATTCATGGGTGCTGTCCGGAAAAGAAATCGACGCGAATAATAACGTTGGTGGTCCGCCAGCAAAACCCGGTTGCAAAAGGCTGCACCGAACGAAAAGAGCAGGAACGCCAAGGAATGCTGTTGATTGGGATATATGCCCACGAACGCCCCGCCGCAATTCTGTCTTTTTCATTCAAAAATGCGACACCCCCAAGTTTTGCCCCTCGGCGCCCGCTTCCCAGGCTGACAACCGGCGCTCTACACTGTACCGGTACAGTTGCCGGGGGCATTTCCGGAGGGTATCGCAAAGATATCTGACCCGGTTCTGCTGCTACGGCGCCAGAACTCAAAAAAATTACAACAGTAAGAGTGGAGCACTATGACTAAGGCTACTAAGCAGATTTCCAAACTGTTTGCCGCTATGGTTCTGGCCGGGGTTGCCAGCCATTCGTTCGCAGCTGACACCATCAAAATCGGTATCGCCGGTCCTAAAACCGGTCCAGTAGCCCAGTACGGCGACATGCAGTTCAGTGGCGCAAAAATGGCCATTGAGCAAATCAACGCCAAGGGCGGCGTAGACGGCAAGAAACTCGAAGCCGTTGAATACGACGATGCCTGCGATCCGAAACAAGCGGTAGCGGTCGCGAACAAGGTCGTCAACGACGGCGTCAAGTTCGTGGTCGGTCACCTGTGCTCCAGCTCCACTCAACCGGCTTCGGACATTTACGAAGACGAAGGCGTGATCATGATCACCCCGGCTGCCACCAGCCCGGACATCACCGCCCGTGGTTACAAAATGGTCTTCCGCACCATCGGTCTGGACAGCGCCCAGGGCCCTGCCGCCGGTAACTACATTGCCGATCACGTGAAACCGAAAATCGTTGCTGTGCTGCACGACAAGCAACAATACGGTGAAGGCATCGCCACAGCCGTTAAAGCCACCCTCGAGAAGAAAGGCACCAAAGTTGCCGTGTTCGAAGGCGTCAACGCCGGCGACAAGGACTTCTCCTCGATCATCGCCAAACTCAAGCAAGCCAACGTCGACTTCGTTTACTACGGCGGCTACCACCCGGAGCTGGGCCTGATCCTGCGTCAGTCGGCTGAAAAAGGCCTGAAAGCCAAGTTCATGGGTCCGGAAGGCGTGGGTAACGACTCCATTTCGCAGATCGCCAAAGACGCTTCCGAAGGTCTGCTGGTGACCCTGCCGAAATCCTTCGACCAGGATCCGGCCAACATCGCTCTGGCAGATGCATTCAAGGCGAAGAAAGAAGACCCGAGCGGCCCGTTCGTGTTCCCTTCCTACTCGGCAGTTGAAGTGATTGCCGGCGGTATCACCGCGGCCAAATCCGAAGACCCTGCCAAAGTGGCCGAAGCCATTCACGCCGGCACCTTCAAAACCCCGACTGGCGACCTGAGCTTCGACGCCAAGGGCGACCTGAAGGACTTCAAATTTGTGGTTTACGAGTGGCACTTCGGCAAACCAAAAACTGAAGTTTCGCCTCAGTAAGGCGCTGCCTGACTGACTGCCAATAAAGCCCACGGCGTGCCGTGGGCTTTGTTTTACGAATGTATGGGCCGCGCTGGCGTGATCCGCCAGTCTCCCCACCTGAAAATCTCAAAACCGTCATCAGCGGTTCGCTGGCAAAACCCGGATTCGAAGTGGATAAAGATCCACGGGGCCGGGCGGGAAAATGACTCCACCAGTGAAATGCGTATCAGGTTTTTAGGAGCGTTGTAATGCCTGACCTCTATCACTTCTTCCAGCAGCTGGTTAATGGTCTGACCATTGGCAGCACGTATGCCCTGATTGCCATCGGCTATACGATGGTTTACGGCATCATTGGAATGATCAACTTCGCCCACGGCGAGGTGTACATGATCGGTTCCTACGTGGCGTTCATCGCCATCGCCGGGCTGGCCATGATGGGAATCGACAACGTCCCGCTGTTGATGACCGCAGCCTTCATCGCGAGCATCGTTGTCACCAGTTCGTACGGTTACAGCATCGAACGGATCGCCTACCGCCCCCTGCGCGGCAGCAACCGTCTGATCCCGCTGATCTCCGCCATCGGTATGTCGATCTTCCTGCAGAACACGGTTCTGCTGGCGCAAGACTCCAAGGACAAATCCATCCCCAACCTGATCCCCGGGAACATTTCCTTCGGGCCAGGTGGCGCACATGAAGTGCTGATTTCCTACATGCAAATCGTGGTATTCGTGGTGACCCTGGTCGCCATGCTCGGCCTGACGCTGTTCATCTCCCGCTCTCGCCTGGGTCGCGCCTGCCGCGCCTGCGCCGAAGACATCAAGATGGCCAACCTGCTCGGCATCAACACCAACAACATCATCGCCCTGACCTTCGTCATTGGTGCTGCGCTGGCGGCCATCGCGGCCGTGCTGCTGAGCATGCAATACGGCGTGATCAACCCGAACGCCGGTTTCCTCGTCGGCCTCAAAGCCTTCACCGCAGCCGTTCTCGGCGGCATCGGCAGCATCCCCGGCGCCATGCTCGGCGGGTTGGTGCTCGGGGTGGCGGAAGCCTTTGGCGCCGATATCTTCGGCGACCAGTACAAGGACGTCGTGGCTTTCGGCTTGTTGGTTCTGGTGCTGTTGTTCCGTCCGACCGGCATTCTGGGCCGTCCGGAGGTTGAGAAAGTATGACTAGGAATCTTAAACAGGCACTCTTCAGTGCCTTGCTGGTGTGGGCCGTGGCCTACCCGGTACTCGGTCTGAAACTGACCATCGTCGGCATCAACCTCGAAGTGCACAACACCAGCCCGATGATTCTGGCGACCATCGCCATCTGCTCGGTGCTGATGTTCCTGCGCGTGTTGTTCAACCAGCAGATCAGCAAGGCGTGGAATTCTTCGCCGGGCCTGCCGCTGATCCCGGCCAAGGCCAGCAATTTCCTGACCCTGCCGACCACGCAACGCTACTTCATCATTGCGCTGATCATCGGTGCCCTGGTGTGGCCGTTCTTCGGCTCGCGTGGCGCGGTGGACATCGCCACGCTGATCCTGATCTACGTGATGCTTGGCCTCGGCCTGAACATCGTCGTCGGTCTGGCCGGTCTGCTCGACCTTGGTTATGTCGGCTTCTACGCCGTCGGCGCCTACAGCTATGCGCTGCTGTCGCACTACTACGGCCTGAGCTTCTGGATCTGCCTGCCGATTGCCGGCCTGATGGCGGCGACGTTCGGCTTCCTGCTGGGCTTCCCGGTGTTGCGTTTGCGCGGTGACTATCTGGCGATCGTGACCCTCGGTTTCGGCGAGATCATCCGTCTGTTCCTGCGTAACCTGACCGACATCACTGGCGGTCCGAACGGCATCAGCAACATCGAGAAACCGACGTTCTTCGGCCTGACCTTCGAGCGTAAAGCGGCGGAAGGCATGCAGACCTTCCACGAATACTTCGGCCTCGAATACAACTCGATCAACAAGGTGATTTTCCTCTACCTGGTGGCGTTGTTGCTGGCGCTGGCGGCGCTGTTCATCATCAACCGCCTGCTGCGCATGCCGATCGGCCGTGCGTGGGAAGCGCTGCGTGAAGATGAAATCGCCTGCCGGGCACTGGGTCTGAATCCGACGATCATCAAGCTGTCGGCGTTCACCCTGGGTGCGAGCTTCGCCGGTTTCGCCGGTAGCTTCTTCGCTGCCCGTCAGGGTCTGGTGACTCCGGAATCGTTCACCTTCATCGAGTCGGCAATCATCCTCGCCATTGTGGTGCTGGGTGGCATGGGCTCGCAGCTGGGTGTGATCCTGGCTGCTGTGGTAATGATCCTGTTGCCGGAAATGATGCGTGAGTTCAGCGAGTACCGGATGTTGATGTTCGGTGCGCTGATGGTGTTGATGATGATCTGGCGTCCACAAGGTCTGCTGCCGATGCAACGCCCACACATGGAGTTGCGAAAATGAGCCGCGAGATCTTGAAAGTTGAGAACCTGAGCATGCGCTTCGGCGGCTTGCTGGCGGTCAACGGCGTGGCCCTGACCGTCAAAGAGAAACAAGTGGTTGCGCTGATCGGCCCGAACGGCGCGGGCAAGACCACTGTGTTCAACTGCCTGACCGGTTTCTATCAGCCAACCGGCGGCAGCATCCTGCTGGACGGCGAGCCGATTCAAGGCCTGCCGGGCCACAAGATTGCCCTCAAAGGCGTGGTACGCACCTTCCAGAACGTACGCCTGTTCAAGGACATGACGGCGGTCGAGAACCTGTTGATCGCCCAGCACCGTCACCTGAACACCAACTTCCTGGCCGGCCTGTTCAAGACCCCGTCGTTCCGCAAAAGCGAGCGCGAGGCCATGGAATTTGCCGAGTACTGGCTGGAAAAGGTCAACCTCAAGGAGTTCGCCAACCGTACCGCCGGCACCCTGGCTTACGGTCAGCAACGACGTCTGGAAATCGCCCGCTGCATGATGACCCGTCCGCGGATCCTCATGCTCGACGAACCGGCTGCCGGTCTGAACCCGAAGGAAACCGAAGACCTCAAGGCGCTGATCAGCGTGCTGCGTGAAGAGCACAACGTCACCGTGCTGTTGATCGAACACGACATGAAACTGGTCATGAGCATTTCCGACCACATCGTCGTGATCAACCAGGGCACGCCTCTGGCCGACGGCACGCCGGAACAGATCCGCGACAATCCTGAAGTGATCAAAGCCTACCTGGGGGAAGCGTAAATGCTGCAGTTCGAAAACGTTTCCACCTTCTACGGCAAGATCCAGGCCCTGCACAGCGTCAACGTCGAAGTCCGTCAGGGCGAGATCGTGACCCTGATCGGTGCCAACGGTGCCGGCAAGTCCACGCTGCTGATGACACTTTGCGGTTCGCCGCAGGCGCACAGCGGCAGCATCCGCTACATGGGTGAGGAACTGGTCGGCCAGGACTCGTCACAGATCATGCGCAAGAGCATCGCGGTGGTGCCGGAAGGTCGTCGGGTGTTTGCCCGTCTGACCGTTGAAGAAAACCTGTCCATGGGCGGTTTCTTCACCGACAAGGGCGACTATCAGGAGCAAATGGACAAGGTCCTCGGCCTGTTCCCGCGCCTGAAAGAACGCTTCAACCAGCGCGGCGGCACCATGTCCGGCGGCGAACAGCAAATGCTCGCCATTGGCCGTGCGCTGATGAGCAAGCCAAAACTGCTGCTGCTCGACGAGCCGTCGCTGGGCCTGGCACCGATCATCATCCAGCAGATTTTCGACATCATCGAAATGCTGCGCAAGGATGGTGTGACGGTGTTCCTGGTCGAGCAGAACGCCAACCAGGCGCTGAAAATCGCTGACCGCGCGTACGTTCTGGAGAACGGCCGCGTGGTCATGCAAGGCACCGGTGAAGCGCTGCTGACCGACCCGAAAGTACGCGAGGCGTACCTCGGCGGTTGATGCATTTTCGCTAAACAAAAAACGGCCTTCGGGCCGTTTTTTGTGCCCACCACAACCCCGAGTTCAACCCGAATCCCACCTTGGACTGCAGTGTCCGAAGGTTTTCTCGAAAAAACTTTGCTTTGCGCTGTAACGCATCGCAGTGAGCTTTCTCTAGTGGGGTAAGCAAGCGCAAACCGCTTGTAAAAACCCTGACCAAGACTGGAGAAACATCATGACTGCTACCACTCGCACCCTGTCCGCCACTGCCCTGGTTCTGGCCCTCGGTTCTGCCCTGAGCATCGCCGCCGTCTCCACCGCCCACGCCGCCGACGACATGGAAAAATGCTTCGGCGTGGCCATGAAGGGCCATAACGATTGCGCCGCGGGTGCAGGCACCACTTGCGCCGGCACGTCGAAAATGGACTATCAGGCCAACGCCTGGAAACTCGTTCCGAAGGGCACTTGCGCTAACACTGAGAGCAAAACCTCGCCGACCGGTTTCGGTCAGATGGAAGCGTTCAAAGCCAAGTCCTGATCGTTGGCCTGCCTGAGTGACGATCATGCTCACTATCAATGACCATGCCCAATCCCGCACTCAGGCAGCCCGCACCGGGCTCCCGCCCCGTGCCGGGCTGGGCCTCAAGACCGGGCACTTTCGTGAAGTGCTCGGCTTACAACCGGACATCGGCTTCTTCGAAGTCCACGCCGAAAACTACATGGTGGCCGGCGGTCCGTTTCATCATTTTCTCGGGTTGATCCGCGAACAGTATCCGCTGTCGCTGCACGGTGTCGGGTTGTCCATCGGGGCTGAAGGCCCGCTGGATGAACAGCACCTCAAGCGCCTCGCGGAACTGATTCGACGCTATCAACCGCAAGCCTTTTCCGAACACCTGGCCTGGTCGAGCCATGGCCCGGTGTTTCTCAATGACCTGTTGCCGCTGGCCTATGACACGCCGACGTTGAACCGCGTCTGCGAACATATCGATCAGGTCCAGAACACGCTTCAACGGCCGATGCTGCTGGAGAATCCGGCGACCTATCTGGCGTTCGAGCGCTCGACGATCGATGAGGCAGATTTCATCGCCGAGGTCATCCGCCGCAGCGGCTGCGGCTTGTTGCTCGACGTCAACAATGTCTACGTTTCTTGCGTGAACCATCAGCGTGATCCACAGGCGTATCTCGATGCGTTGCCATTACACACGGTGGGCGAAATTCATCTGGCCGGGTTTGCCGAAGACTGCGACAGCCTTGGCGATCGCTTGCTGATCGACGATCACGGCGCGCCGATCGATCAAGCCGTTTGGGGTTTGTACCGACAAGTGCTGCAACGCACAGACCCGGTGGCGACGTTGATCGAGCGCGACAATCAAGTACCGGCGTTCGCGGTGCTAATGGCCGAGGCGCAGCAGGCTGATGCGCTTTTGCGGGATGCCGGAGGGCGCACATGAGCACTCAACGCGCTTTCGCTGCGGCGCTCATCGATACGCGGCGGCCCTGCCCCGATGGTCTGTGCTGTGCCAACGGTGCTGATCCAGCGAGCCGTTTCGCGGTGTATCGCAACAACGTGCAGTGCTCGCTGATCAATGCGTTGGGCGACAGTTATCCGGTGGTTGCACAATTGGTCGGCGATGAATTCTTCCGCGCGATGGCGGCCACTTTCGTGAGGCAGCAACCGCCGCAAAGTCCGTTGATGAGCCGTTATGGCGAAGCATTTGCGGACTTCATCGCAGCGTTTGAACCGGCCGGCGACGTGCCTTATCTGGCAGACGTGGCGCGCCTTGAGCACCTGCGTACCCTCGCCTATCACGCGGCCGACACTCCGCCCGTACAGCTAGAAGCAATCACCGCAGCGCTGGCTGATGCACAAACGCTGAGTGAATTGCGCCTCGAGTTTCACCCCTCCCTGCACCTGCTCGACTCAGCCTTTGCCGTGGTCGCGATCTGGGGCGCACATCAGCAGGACTCGACGCTGGGGGGAGTCGACATCAACCAAAGGCAACACGCTCTGGTGTTGCGCAATGGCCTGGACGTCGAAGTGTTTACCCTCGACCCCGGCGCCAGCAGGTTTATCGGCAACCTGATCGATGGCCAGCCTCTGCTGGCAGCGGCTGAAAACAGCCCTGAGTTCGACCTTGCGCAAACCCTCGGCTTGCTGATCGCGCGCAACGCCATCACTCACTTGAATAACAAGGAACTGCCATGAAAACGCTCATCAACCATGCCATCACGTTACTGGAAAAAATCCCTCACAGCCTGATCGCGTTTATTGCGCGTTTCTCGATTGCCGCGGTGTTCTGGAAGTCAGGACAGACCAAGGTTGAAGGCCTGGCCATCGACCTGATCGACGGCACTTTTCAACTCGGCTGGCCACGTCTGGCCGACTCGACAATTCCGTTGTTCAAGAGTGAATACCACGTGCCGTTGTTGCCACCAGAGATCGCCGCGCACCTGGCGGCGTTCGCCGAACACTTTTTTCCGCTGCTGATACTGATCGGCTTCGCCACACGGTTTTCGGCATTGGCGTTGTTGGGCATGACGATGACCATTCAGCTTTTTGTTTACCCGGATGCTTATCCAACCCACGGCACCTGGGCCGCGGTGTTGCTGTACCTGATGGCGACCGGGCCAGGAAAAATATCGATCGATCACCTGATTGCCCGCCGCTACAACCACTGATATCCCTGTAGGAGCTGCCGAGGCTGCGATCTTTTGATGTTATTTTTCAAGATCAAAAGATCGCAGCCTTCGGCAGCTCCTACAGTGGACGTGGGGTCAATGCTGGAGGCGATCCAGCGCTTCGCCACTGCGCTTGAACCAACCAATCAAATAGTCCGCCAGCACTTGCGTGCGCTTCGGCAATCCGCCCTGATACGGATGCACGAGGTACATCGGCATGCGCCGGGTCTGAAAATCTCGCAGGAGCCAGCGCAATTGACCATCAGCCAGTTCCGCTTGCAGCAAGTAGGAAGGCAATCGCGCGATACCGGCGCCACTGAGCGCGGCTTTCTTGAGAAGGTTGTAATGGTTGCTGGCAAACGGTCCTGACACCCGCACCCGTAACAACTCATGCTGCTGGTGATACAGCCATTCCTCGCGCCCGCTGTAGTGGCTGTTGAGCAAACAGCGGTGTTCGGCCAGTGCTTGTGGCGTCAGCGGTTCACCGAAGCGCTCGAGGTAGGCCGGGCTCGCGCAGGTCATTTCCTGCCATGCCAGTAACGGCTTGGCCACCAGTCGATCATCATTGGCCACCTCACTGCGGATCCCCAGATCAAAGCCGTCCCGGGACAAATCGCGGTAACTGTTGTTCAGCTCCAGCTCGATCTGCACCTCGGGGTATTTGTGCGAGAACTCCAACAGCAGACCATCGAAGAAGGTTTCCCCCAGAGAAACCGGCACCGTCATGCGCACCGGTCCGGCCATATCGTCCTTCAACCGCGCCAAGGCCTGACGCGCCCTTTCCACCTGGACGACCAGCGCCTGGGCCTGCGGCAGCAATGCGGCGCCGGCGGCGGTCAGGCTCAAGCGCCGGGTGGTGCGTTGCAGCAACACCACGGAAAACTGCGCTTCGAGCTGGCTGATGCGCTTGGACAACTGGCCCTTGCTGCAACCCAACTGCTGCGCCGCCAGGGTAAAGCTGCCCGCTTCAATCAACACCGCGAACGCCGCCAGATCATCCATCTCGCTCATGGATTGTTTCCATTTGAAAACCAAAGGTTGCCTATTAGCGCGCTTATCCGCAGAAAAAACCACTCTAGACTGAAACCTCGTTCAATCACTTGAGGTACAGCTCGATGAAAATTCTGTTGATAGGCGCTGGCGGCACCATCGGTTCGGCCGTAGACAAAGAACTCTCGCAACGCCACGAAGTCATTCGTATCGGGCGCACCAGCGGTGATTTGCAGGTGGATATCAGCGACAGCGGGTCAATCCGCACGCTGTTCGAAAAAACCGGCAAGTTCGATGCACTGGTCTGCGCCGCCGGCAACGTGACCTTCGCACCGCTGGGTGAAATGACGGAAGACAGCTTCGCCCTCGGTCTCAAAGACAAACTGATGGGCCAGGTCAATCTGCTGCTGATCGGCCGCGAGTTCGCCAATGACGGCGCCTCGTTTACCTTCACCACCGGCGTCCTCAGCCACGATCCGATCCGCAGCGGCGCATCCGCAGCGCTGGTCAACGGCGCCCTCGACAGCTTCGTCCGCGCCGCCGCCATCGAGTTGCCGCGCGGCTTGCGCGTGAACTCGATCAGCCCGACTGTGCTGCTCGAAGCCATGGGCAGCTACGCCCCGTATTTCCGTGGTTACAAGCCGGTTCCTGCAGCGGATGTGGCATTGGCCTACGCGAAAAGTGTCGAAGGCTTGCAGACAGGTCAGACATTTCACGTGGGCTAAACCCTTGTGATGAACGGTCAGGCTGCGTAACGTGGCGGCACTTGTCTGGAGAGCCGAAGATGCGTGTTGCCCGTTCGTTAGTCCTTGTTGCCCTGCTGCCGTTGTTTGCCGCCTGCCAGTTGCTCGATGGCCAGCGAGAAAGTGCCTCGCACGTCGGCCAGACGCGGATGCAAGGGCAACTGACCGCCGCTGACGGCAAACTGGTGTTTCAGCCGTGTCAGGAGCAGCGTCAACTGGTGGTCAATGACATCGGCGGCACCAGCATTCTGCAAGAGGCAGCAACGCTGGCTGATGAACAAGGCAAACTGTTTGCCGATGTTCGCGGTAAAGTCGCCGGCGATCGACTCGATCTGACTCAGCTGTACCGCGTCGAGCGCTCGGGCACTGCCTGTGATGATCCGAATTTCAAACTGCTGATCCTGCGCGCCGCCGGCCATGGCCCGGAATGGAACGTCAAAGTCAGCGGCAAAGGCATGGTCATCGACCGCGAAGGCCAGCCGCCTCTCGCCGTTCCCTATGTTGAAGAACAATTGGGCGATGGCCGCTTCAATCTGAGCAGCAAAGCCAACAACCAGCGCATCGAATTGTGGGTTGCGCCGCAGCGCTGCGTCGACAGCAGCACCGGTAGCGTGCAGCACATGAGCGCCGAGTTGCGCATCGACGGCCAGGTGCAGCGCGGTTGCGGGTATTTCGGCGGATCGCGCAACGACTGAGCGTTTTAGCCTCACCGGATCCGGCCTTTGCGGCTTATAATCGCGGCCTTCAAACGCCCTGGCGCAGTTGTGCGCCCCGCGAACCCGGATCCTCGCCATGTTACGAATCACTGAACTCAAGCTGCCAATCGACCATCCCGAAGAAGACCTGCGCGTTGCCATCGTGCAACGCCTGGGCATCGCCAGCGATGACTTGCTCGAATTCACCTTGTTCAAGCGCAGCTACGATGCGCGCAAAAAGTCCTCCGAACTGTGCTTCATCTACACCATCGACCTCGAAGTGCGCGACGAGGCCAAAGTGTTGGGCAAGTTCGCCGACGACCGTAACGTCAACGTGGCGCCGGATGTCAGCTACAAATTCGTCGGTCAGGCGCCGAGCGACCTGAGCCAGCGCCCGATCGTCGTCGGTTTCGGCCCGTGCGGGATTTTCGCCGGCCTGCTGCTGGCGCAAATGGGCTTCAAGCCGATCGTCCTCGAGCGCGGCACCGAAGTCCGCCAGCGCACCAAAGACACCTGGGGCCTGTGGCGTAAAAGCGTGCTCAACCCAGAGTCCAACGTGCAGTTCGGCGAAGGCGGCGCGGGCACATTCTCCGACGGCAAGCTGTACAGCCAGATCAAGGACCCGAAATTCCTTGGCCGTAAAGTCCTGCACGAGTTCGTCAAGGCCGGCGCGCCGGAAGAAATCCTCTACGTCAGCAAACCGCACATCGGTACGTTCCGTCTGACCGGCATGGTTGAAAACATGCGCGAGCAGATCCGCGAACTGGGCGGCGAAGTGCGCTTCCAGGAACGCGTCAGCGACGTGCTGATCGAAGACGGCCAACTGGTTGGCGTGCAATTGGCCAGCGGCGAAACCCTGCATTCGAAACACGTGGTTCTGGCCCTCGGTCACAGCGCCCGCGACACCTTCCGCATGCTCCACAGCCGTGGCGTGTTCATGGAAGCCAAGCCGTTCTCGGTGGGCTTCCGCATCGAGCACCCGCAATCGCTGATCGACCGTGCACGATTGGGCAAATACGCCGGCCACCCGAAACTCGGTGCTGCCGACTACAAACTGGTGCACCACGCCAAGAACGGCCGTTCGGTTTACAGCTTCTGCATGTGCCCGGGCGGCACCGTGGTCGCGGCGACTTCCGAGCCGAACCGCGTGGTCACCAACGGCATGAGCCAGTACTCGCGTAACGAGCGCAACGCCAACTCCGGCATCGTCGTCGGCATCACCCCGGAAGTCGATTATCCGGGCGGCCCGCTGGCAGGGATCGAGTTGCAGGAACGTCTGGAATCCCACGCCTTTATTCTTGGTGGCAGCGATTACAAGGCGCCGGCGCAACTGGTTGGCGACTTCATCAACGACATCCCTTCAACCGAACTGGGCGAAGTCGAGCCATCGTACAAACCGGGTGTGGCGCTGGGTGATCTGGCCTTGGCCTTGCCGGATTTTGCCATTGAGGCGATCCGCGAAGCGTTGCCGGCGTTCGAGAAGCAGATTCGCGGTTATTCGTTGCACGATGCGGTGTTGACCGGGATCGAGACGCGTACTTCGTCACCGCTGCGCATCACTCGTAACGAAACGCTGCAGAGCATGAACGTGAAGGGCTTGTTCCCGGCCGGTGAAGGCGCGGGTTATGCGGGCGGGATTCTGTCGGCGGGTGTTGATGGTATTCGCATCGCTGAAGCCGTGGCACGCGATATTCTCGGCCTGGAAAGTTGATCAGAACTGGCTGACACAACACAAAACCCTGTGGGAGCTGGCTTGCCAGCGATGACGGACTCAGACTCAACCAATTGTTGACTGACACTCCGCTATCGCTGGCAAGCCAGCTCCCACAGTTGATTTTGGGGTGTCAGATGTTGGCGCGCAGGACTGAGGTCGGCAGCGCCTCACCCCGCTCGGCACTCGCCGCCACCGATTCGATCAACCCACTCAACTCATACCCCTGCGCCTTCAACCAATCCTGATCGTAATACGTGTCGGCATACCGCTCGCCGCCATCACACAAAATCGCCACGATCGACCCCGACTCCCCCGCCGCTTTCATCTGCTGCGCCGCCATCAAGGCGCCGATCAGATTGGTCCCGCTCGACCCGCCAACATGCCGTCCCAGACGCTGCGCCAGATAATGCATGGCGGCCAGCGACAAGGCGTCAGGCACCTTGACCATCGCATCGATCACCTTGGGCAGAAACGACGCTTCAACGCGCGGCCGGCCAATGCCTTCAATGCGCGAACCGCAATCCAGACGCAGACTCGCATCGCCAGTCTGGTAGTACTCGAAGAACACCGAACGCTCGGCATCCGCGCACAGCACGCGGGTGCAATGCTGGCGATAGCGCACGTAACGACCGAGCGTCGCGGTGGTGCCGCCGGTACCTGGGCTGGAGATCAGCCAGCTCGGTTCCCGATGTTTTTCGTAGCGCATCTGCTGGAAGATCGATTCGGCGATGTTGTTGTTCGCGCGCCAGTCAGTCGCGCGTTCGGCGTAGGTGAACTGGTCGATGAAGTGGCCGCCATGTTCGCGGGCCAGGCGTTCGGATTCGGCGTAGATTTGCGTGGGATCTTTCACCAGATGACTTTGGCCACCGTAGAACGCGATCTGCGCGATCTTCTCTTTGGACGTGGTCGCGGGCATCACCGCAATAAACGGCAGACCGAGCATCCGCGCGAAGTACGCTTCGGAAATCGCCGTCGAACCGCTGGACGCCTCGATCACCGGCGCGCCGGGTTTCAGCCAGCCGTTACACAGCGCATAGAGAAACAGCGAACGAGCCAGACGATGCTTGAGGCTGCCGGTCGGATGGCTGGACTCATCCTTGAAATACAACTCGATGCCCGCAAAACCCGGTAGCGGCAAAGGGATCAGGTGGGTGTCGGCGCTGCGCTGAAAATCCGCCTCGATGATGCGGATCGCTTCGCGGGCCCACTGTCGGTTGTCGCTCATGGTGATGGTTCTCGTTGAATCGGCAGGAGATGAAGCTATTAGAAAGGCTCACTCATCAGCTTAGGAAAAATCCTATAGCGCGCACAGATACAGCTGAGTCTCAATATGTCAGGCAACTGCTAGGCTCAGCGTGGCTTGAGCCAGACACCTTGTAACGACATATAACAAAAAAGAATATAACTTTTGTTTTAACAACTAACAGTACCGGTTAGGGTGTCCCACCTTTTGACTTTATCGATGGAGAGCGACCTTGCCTCTGCGTAGCACTTTCACGCGTTTCTTTCAGTTGGAAGCTGCCAGCGGTCTGTTATTGATCGCCGCGGCCATCCTGGCTTTGATTATCAACAACTCGCCACTGTCGTGGCTGTACACCGGCCTGCTCGACACACCGGTGGTGGCGCAGATCGGTGCGTTGAAAATCGCTAAACCTCTGCTGCTGTGGATCAACGACGGTCTGATGGCGATGTTCTTCCTGCTCATCGGCCTGGAAGTGAAGCGCGAAGTCCTTGATGGCCAACTGTCCAAGCCGTCACAGATCGTCCTGCCCGGTGCGGCCGCGATCGGCGGCATGCTGGTGCCGGCGCTGATCTACTGGTTCCTCAACCGTGACAACCCGGCAGCCCTCGACGGCTGGGCGATCCCGACCGCGACCGACATCGCCTTCGCCCTCGGCGTGCTGGCCCTGCTTGGCAAGCGCGTACCGGTATCGCTGAAGCTGTTCCTGATGACCCTGGCGATCATCGATGACCTTGGCGCCATCGTGATCATCGCGATCTTCTACTCCGGTGAATTGTCGACCCTGTCGCTGGGTCTGGCGGCAGCGTGCATCGCAGCGCTGGTGGCGATGAACCGGCTCGGGGTGGTCAAGCTTGGACCGTACATGATCATCGGTTTGATCCTCTGGGTTTGCGTACTCAAGAGCGGTGTGCACGCCACGCTGGCGGGTGTGACGTTGGCCTTCTGCATCCCGCTGCGCACTAAAAACGCCGAGCCGTCGCCGTTGCTGACCCTTGAACATGCGCTGCACCCGTGGGTGGCTTACGGCATTCTGCCGCTGTTCGCCTTCGCCAACGCCGGCCTGTCGCTGAGCGGCGTCACCGTCGAAAGCTTCACTCACCACGTGCCAATGGGCATTGCGGTAGGCCTGCTGCTGGGCAAGACCGTCGGCGTGTTCGGCCTGACCTGGCTCGCGGTCAAAACCGGCATCGCCGCCCTGCCCCAAGGTGCCAACTGGGGCCAGGTCATGGGCGTAGCTATCCTTTGCGGTATCGGCTTCACCATGAGCCTGTTCGTCGGTTCGCTGGCGTTTGAACCGGGCGTGAGCGATTACGCCGGGATGGACCGGATGGGGATTTTGACCGGGTCGATTCTGGCGGCGTTGATTGGTTATGCGGTGACGGCGGCGGCGAGTCGCCGGAATACTCTGAAAAACGCTTGAGACGCATTTTTCTACAAAAGTCGAGGCCCTTCTATCCAGAGGGGCTTGGCTCTGAACCTCGCAAGTGTGCTATATCTTTGGTCGACAGCCGCACCTTCTCAGCACCGATTCTGGAGTCATCCATGTCACGTAAAGCAGAAAAACGCCCAATGACGGACGATCAGATTTCCATACAGGAGTCTCGGATTCCGGACATCGCTCTGAAGGCATTCAGCAACGCTTACAGAATGGCGCTCGCCAATGGTGCTGCAGTGCTCGTTGCTAAAGATGGTCAGCTATTTGAAGTGACAGAGAAGAGTTCTGTTGCTTTGCGCACAATAGGCACCTACGGAAATCTGAAAAGCGGCACTCGCCTGCACATCAATAAATCCTCGAAACAGGTTATTTCTTGAGCACACCGAGAATACGGATATTCGCAGGCCCGAACGGGTCAGGAAAAAGCACCTTCAATCGACTGGTTCCAGCGCATTTGCTGGGAAATTACATAAATCCTGATGACATAGAACGCTCAATCAAAGATACAGGGTATTTTGACTTCACCTCCTATCGCATCGAAGCTCACAAAGAAGACATCTTTGAATTCTTTCGTGAGCACGCTCTACTCAAGAAATCCCTCACTCATTGGCAAAGCTGGATTCCCTGAAAATCGACGGTGAAAGGCTTAGCTTCGCAAATACTGTAATCGACTCGTACGTCGCATCAGCCCTTTCCGACTTCATACGAAGATCTTTGATCAAAGAGCGAATCAGCTTTACGTTTGAAACTGTCATGTCGTCCTCTGACAAGGTCAAACTGCTCGCCGAAGCTCATGCTTCCGGTTACCGGGTTTATGTTTACTACGTCGCTACCGCCGACCCTCAGATCAACATTGCCAGGGTTGCGTATCGTGTTAAACAAGGTGGGCACAGCGTTCCTCCTGAAAAGATAGAGGCACGGTACTGGAGATCTTTGGAGCTTCTGTCTGATGCCATCCTGACCTCCAACAGAGCCTACATTTTCGACAACTCGGATGAAGGTAGCGAAGGCCTCACGCAGATTGCGGAGATCACCGATGGCGAGCTGATTGAGATCAAATCAGATACTCAGCCACCTTGGTTCAAAGAGTTCGTGCTCGACAAATTACTGTAGTGCGCTGAACAAATTTTTCCTGCGGGCTCAATCCTCTGAGTCTCGAACAACAGCCTATCTACAGATCAGCATCCGTCGAACAATCCCCACGTCTTTAGCGACGAGTCCTACAGCCACCACTTTCCTGCTTCGTTAGCGTTGCGCAGCCCTTTGCGAAGGGCTGTCGATGGATGAGCAAAAGGACGATCAGTGGCTGGCAACAAGGACATTCCTCGGGTTCAAAACCCACCGCAAGGCGACGGGCATCACGTCACCTACCGCTACATGACGGCCACTGAACTGGCCGAGCGCGACGCCAGACAAAACGCTTACGACGCCATGCTGGCGCGGCAGGAGGCTTTCGAGCGCAGCCGTGAGGTGGCGGTCAAAAAGACAGAGCCCGTTCGTGCCGGCTGCGTCTTCGCCAAGTCCTGCAAATTGCCGGATGCGATTATCGATTACTCCAGTCCTGCGGGGATGGTGCCGACTGACAGTCTGAAGGACTACGGCGACCTGATCCTGCTGGGCGCACGTGAGGCCGATGAAAGCGGCGGAGTTCCTCTCAAGAAAATCGGTGCAACTGCTGTTCCGGCCGGATTTGGCAGTCTGGCTTTGGCGGGATCGGTGTTTGAAGCACTGCCCGCTGCTGTATCTAGTGCGGCTGTTGCGCCTTTAGTTGGTTTGGTTGCGCTTTTCATGCCATCGAGCCTTGGTGACAGCGCGCTCTATACCGACGAACAACTGCGTGGACTTGAACAGGCGCGAACGCGTGTTCGGTTGAGGGTCGAACAGCAGGCCGACGGCAGCCTGAAGGGCTACGGCTTCTACACCGGCAAGAATCGCGATTGGGAAATGGTTGATGTCGTGCAGTTCAAGTTGCGTGGAAGCCAGTTCATTGCTGACTTGGGCGAAGGTGTGGAACTGATCTGGACGCCGGCTGTGGATGGCTCCGACATCCTCGGCATCCCCGCGCTGGAGGCTGCACCGCAAGCGCCGCATATCTGGGTGTATCCGCCGACGAGAGCGGCGGACGGGATTCTGGTGAATCCGGTTTATCCGCCGGATTATCGGGATTTTATTCTAGTGTTTCCACCAGGCTCATTGGTTCGGCCGATTTATATCGTTGTCAGTCGGGCTAGAGACCACGCTTACTACGGCCACCCAAAAACACTTCCTGCGTTCCCCGATGCGATTAGAGTGAAGTCAAAGTCATCGGTTCAAGGTGGCGGAAAGCAGCGAGCACGCTGGGTCGACCGCAAAGGTCGAATATATGAGTGGGATTACAAAAGTAATGCTGTAGAAAAATACGACAAACTGGGAACGACTCATTTGGGTGAGTTCAATCACCTGACAGGTGAACAAACCGGGCCAGCAGAGCCAGATAGAAAAACCTCGAGAAATTAAGGACTGACATATGCTCTATCTTTCTATAACCGGCTTCTATCCTGATGACGTCCAAGATAATTCAATGCAATTCGAGCTGGACGTGACCGGCAGCGAAATGAATGAAAAGGTCGCACAACTGATCGAGTCCAAGCCCTTGAACGAACTGGAGCCCGGCGAGTTAATGTTGAGCTCGGATCAGATAACTGCGCTGGAAGTTCTTCTTAACGTTAGCTTCCCGAAGGGACTAGAGTACTTCATGGGAACATGCGCCGATTATTGACTCACCTAGCTGTAAGCAATAAAAAAACCCCGACCAGTCACCTGATCGGGGTTTTCTTTACCCTGAATTCCGCTTAGTGCGAAACGCGGCTGGTCCCGCCAACGGTGGAGATGCGCACGCGTTCGCCAACGCGGAACACTTCATTCTCCTGCACTTGCTGCACATAGGCACGCATGCTGCCGTCATCTTCGCGTACGGTGATTTCCACACCTTGGGTACGGGTCAGACCTTCTTCGGTCGCCGAGCCGATCAGACCGCCCGCCACCGCACCGATGACCGCAGCAACGATGCTGCCCTTGCCGCCGCCGATGGCGCTGCCGCCAACGCCGCCGACTGCTGCACCGGCGATGCCGCCGATCGGGGTTTTGGTGCCTTCGATTTTCACCGGGCGCAGGGATTCGATGGTGCCCATGCGAATCGTCTGCACGCGACGCGCTTCGTCACGGGAGTAGGAGTCACCGGTCAGGCTCGATTGGCAGCCGGTAAGCAACATCGCCATCGTGGAAAAGGAAGCAACCAGCAGAACAGACTTACGCATAGCATCAACTCCAAAGAAACATATAGTCATTAAACTCCGTGGCTTGACGCCTGTCACGACTCAGCCCGGATAAATTGGCTTTCATTCAGGCGCGGTACAGACGCCTGCACGCTCTCCCTGATGTAGCCCTACAGTAGCGCCAAATTACCGATTCTGCGCCACGGACACCAAGGATTTTCATGGATTACTTCATCATCGTCGTCACCACTGTCGCCGGTTTGTACTTCCACGGGTGGTTGTACGTGCGGATCAAACGCTGGATGGATCGCGACCTGGCGCTGTCGCTGGCGGGCAAGGATGAAGGCAAACGCGCCTTCATGCTTGAGCAGTTGGCGAACGCTCAGGCGCAGAGGATCAAGCGCCGGGATCTGCCGAAGTGGCTGGAGGCCGCTGCGGCAGGCTATCCCGCTCGGTAGACTGCTTAAGGTGCCAGACGTTCAAGAATCCAGTCGGCGCCCTGTGAGCGGTAGTTGAGGCGATCGTGCAGACGGCTCGGACGGCCCTGCCAGAACTCAATGCGCTCAGGCAGCAAACGGTAACCACCCCAGTGTTCCGGGCAGTCGGGTTGGATGTCGGAGAAACGCTGCTCGGTGGCTTTGAGCAAGTTTTCCAGTTCACCGCGCCCGTTGATCACCCGGCTCTGCGGTGATGCCCAGGCACCGAGACGGCTGCCCAGTGGACGCACCTGATAATACGCATCGGACTCTTCAGGAGTGACCTTCACAACCCGCCCTTCGATGCGCACCTGGCGCTCGAGGGTCGGCCAGAAGAAGGTCATGGCGGCAAACGGGTTGGCCGCCAGATGCTGACCTTTGGCGCTGTCGTAATTGGTGAAGAAGGTGAAGCCCTGCTCGTCCAGGCCCTTGAGCAGCAGAATGCGGCAATGCGGCCGCCCATCCTTGTCGACCGTGGCCAGGGTCATGGCGTTGGCTTCCACCGGCGCCTGTTCGGTTTTCACCGCGTCGGCAAACCATTGGTGAAACAACGCAAACGGCTCGGCCGGGGCTTGCGCCTCGGTCAGACCATCCCGGGTGTAATCACGACGCATATCTGCCAGAGCCTGGGTCATGGCGCATTCCTTTTCGTTAGCGGATCACTTCTTGGTGGTATCGGTCGCGGCGACTTTCTTGTCGGTCGCGGCGGCTTTGGCCGGAGCAGTCTTTTTCGCTGGAGCCTTGGCCGGAGCTTTTTTAGCCGGGGCCTTGGCAGCCGTTTTCTTCGCTGGAGCCTTTTTGGTTGCCGGAACAGCAGCTTTTTTCGCAGCAGGCGCTGGAGTTACCGGTTTGGCAGCTGGCTTGACGTCTTGCGCGGCGACCATGGTCACCGGCTTCGGCGCGGGCATGTTGTACTTGCTCAGCAGCGCAACCATGGTGTTCTGCGGAGTCACCAGCAGTTCGACACGACGGTTCAGGGCACGCCCTTCAACGCTGTCATTGGCGGCGCGCGGCGCTTCCGAACCCATGCCGCGCAGCATCAGGCGATCACGCTGCAGGCCGCTGAGGCGGAAAATCGCGGCAACGGCCTGGGCACGCTCCTGGCTCAGTTTGATGTTGGCTGGCGCTGCGCCAGTGGTATCGCTGTGACCAAGGACCAGCACGGCGGTTTTCGGGTCGGCTTCGAGGATTTTCGCTACGCGGGTGAACGGGCCGAGGGTGACCGGCAGCAGCATGGCTGGACGATCCGGGTTGAACGAGCCTTCGACCGGCGCGGTGACAACCAGCACGTTTTCACGGCGTTCGAGTTGCAGATTGCTGTCTTTAACCGCTTCACGCAGACGCGGTTCGTAGTCGTCGAGCCAAGCCTGGGTCACTTTCGGATCCGGCATCGGCACGGCTTTGGTGGTGGGTTGATCCTTGCCGCCGAACGGCCACCACCATTTGCCACCTGCATCGGCTTCGGCTTTGGCAACGGTCGCCGGTTTTTTCGCTTCCGGGGCGACTTCAGCCTTCATGTCGGCCTTGGCCGCTTCATCATCGGAACCGAACGGCCAGTACCATGGGCTGCTGCTTTCAGATTTGGCAACCGGTGCGGTAGCAGCCGGTTTCAAAGGGACCGGCGCGGGTTCTTTGGCCGCAACCTTGTCGGAAGAACCGAACGGCCACCAACTGCCGCCGTCCGCATCGTTTTTCGGGGTCTGTGCACAACCGGTGATCGCTACACACAGGGCCAGGGCGAGGGTCTTTTTAGATGACATTGAAAATCCACAAAATGAAGTAATGAAAAATCAGAGCACTTTCGCCCGGATAAACAGCCGTTTTGAAACGAAAATCACGCCGAGGTTCCGACCCTGGAACTTCAAATGACGTTTTACAGACAAGTGGCAAGCACCCGCGCAAGCTTCTGCGCGCGCGGATCCATCAAGACGTACGGCCCAAGGGTATTTGTCACAAAACCAAACGCGACATCATGCTCGGGGTCAGCAAAACCGATGGAACCGCCCGCACCCGGATGACCGAATGCACGAGGGCCGAGACCGTAAGTGGCGTTGGGCACGTCCGGTTGATCGAGCATGCAGCCCAGACCGAAACGGGTCTGGGTCAACAAAGTCTTGTCTTCGCCGAGGCTGTGTTCACGGGTCAGCTCTTCGAGCATGTCGCTTTCGAGCAGACTGCCATCGAGCAGACCGGCATAAAAACCGGCCAGGCTGCGCGCATTGCCGTGGCCATTGGCCGCCGGTTGCTGCATGCGCCGCCATTCCGGTTTGTTGGTGCTGGTGAGCACCGAGGGTGGATTGGTGAAAGCACGGGTGGTCATCGCGGTCGGCTCGCGCATGGTCACCTGCAGCAGACGTTGCGCGGCAGCATCGCCAGCATTGCCCTTGCCGCGGGCAATGTGCGCCACGCGGTGGAATTCTTCGTCAGCCAGACCGACGTGGAAATCCAGGCCCAACGGCTTGGCCACACGCGCGACGATGGATTCGCCCGGCCCACGAGCGTCGGCGCGGCGCAGTAACTCGCCGATCAGCCAGCCGTAAGTGATTGCGGCATAACCGTGGCCAGTGCCCGGCGTCCACCACGGAGCTTCGGCGGCGAGGGCGTCGACCATGGTTTGCCAGTCGTAGAGGGCTTCCGGTGCCAACAGCTCGCGCAGTGCCGGCAGACCGGCCTGGTGGCAGAGCAATTGGCGCAGGGTCACGGATTCTTTGCCGGCAGCGGCGAACTCCGGCCAGTAGCGGGCGACCGGAACATCCAGTTGCAGCTTGCCTTCGGCGACCAGTTGCAGGGCGGTGACGGCGGTGAAGGTTTTGGTGCAGGAGAACAGGTTGGCGATGGTGTCGCTGTGCCAGGCTTCAGCACCATCCTTATCAGCAGTGCCGGACCAGAGGTCGAGGACGGTTTCTCCGCCGACCTTGATGCACAGGGCTGCGCCGCGTTCCTGGGGATCGTCGAACAGTGCGGCGAAAGCTTCGCGCACCGCTTCGAATTGAAGCTCGTAATGTCCCTGAATCTGCACCCGCAACTCCCCCGCGAAAACGCTCTACAAAGTGGCCCGCATTGTTCCAGCCCTAGAGGGATTTGGGAACAGCTGCGGGCCGGACGGTTAAAAGCCAAGTCAAAAGATCGCAGCCTGCGGCAGCTCCTACAGAGAAACGCGTTCCCATGCAGGAGCTGCCGCAGGCTGCGATCTTTTTAGAGCATCAAAGGTCAGTGACCATTGCCGGAATGACCACCGGCATGCCCTGCCCCCGACCCTTTGCCGGCCTCGCCTTTGCGGCCGCCCTCAGCCTCATGCCCCGCTGCGGCGGCCGCTTTCTCTGCCTCTTTGCCAAGCTGATCAATCGCCTGCAAATTGCTCTTGCGCACGGTTTCGACAAAGCCCTGATACGGCAGATCCGTCACGCCCACCAGACCAAAGTGACCATTCTCGCCATCGAGCAGACGCCCGGTCACCGGTTGATCGAGATACTGGAACCAATGCACGCCGACAATCGACGGCTCGCTCAAGGCCTGCTTGAGGAAATTGGCGTATGCAGGGCCGCGATCTTCTTCCCTGACCACTGGCGTGACGCCGCCCCAGAACGGGCCACGATCCGCTGAGCCGAAGTTGAATTCGGTGATCAGTACCGGTTTGTCCAAAGCGCCCAGCGCGGCAAAGTCATAGCCGTCCTGCGGTTTCAGCGTGTACATGTTGAAGCTCAGTACATCGCAATACTGCGCGCAAGAGGCCACGGCTTCCGGGGTGCTGATGGCGAAGCGGCCGCCGAGCAGCAACTGGTTCGGCGCGTGCCATTTCAGCGAGTCGGAGATGGTTTTGAAGTAAGTGTCGGCGAAGACTTTCTGGAAATATTTGAAGTCCGCCTCGATTTCCGGATGCTCGGGATTCGGCAGCGGTGGCACGAAACCCGGGTCTTCCATCAACTCCCACGCCGGCAGATCGATGCCCCACGCCTTCGACAGCCCCGCCTGATTACGGTACTTGTCGCGCAATTGCTTGAGGAACGCACGTTTGGCCGGCACGTCGGTGGTCATTTTCAACGTGCCGTAAGCCAGCGCGTAGCGGGATTTCGGATCATCGCCGGGACCGGCCCATGCCAGTTCGTTGTCAGCGTAGTAGCCGATCAGCCATGGATCATCGCGGTGATCACGGGCGGCGATAGCCACAGCGCGCTCGGTGGCCATGGCGAAGCGCGGATCAAATGGATCGGGCATGCCGCCCCACCAGTCGCTGCCGGTGCTGATGCTGGTGTAGTCGCCGACAATCGACAGCGGCAAGGTGTACGGCACGCGCTCGGCATCGGTCAGCGAATCGGCACTCCAGTTGCCGACCGTGTTGAAGCCCCAGGCTTGCAGGCGATCAAGCGTGTGGCTGGCCCACTGCTGCTCATCGATGGTGGCCTTGCACGGTTCGGCAGCCTTTTCTGTCGTCGCTTGTACGGTTTCAGTCTTGGCCGCTTCAGCGACGCCGGACTTCGGCTCGGCAGGTACAGGGGCAGGCTCGGCGGCTTGGACGGCGGCCGTTTCAGCGGCTGCAGACTTGGCCGCTTCCGCTACCCCGGACTTGCTCTCACTGTCGGCTTTGCAAGGTTCACCGTACACGCGCTGCAGGTTGGCGCCGTAGAAGTCGTACCAGCGCCCGTTGCCATAACCCCGGCCCTGATCAACACCATTGCCGCCACGGTTGTCGCCTTCGCCAAAGTGACTGGCCAAGGGTTCATCCGCTTTGGGCAAGGATTCGAACATGTACTCACGACCGGCCACGTAGGTCTGATTGACCTGCGGGCTGACGGTGTTCACGCCCAACGAGTAAAACGGGTGACCTTCAGGCGTGACCAGATACCAACGGCCATCACGCTTTTCAGTGCGGAAGAACCCGCTGGCCTTGAACGCCGGGCCTTTGTTCCAGCCACCGAACTTGTCCAGCGAGGACTTTTCACGCTCGGCCAACCAGGTTTTCAGTTGTTGCTGTTCCTTGGCGGCGGCGGATTTCAGTTGCTCGTCGTTGCTGATCTTTTCCGGCCACTTGCTGCGGGTCGACTGCCCGTACACATCGACCAGATTGCCGTAAACGGCCTGGGTGACCGATTCGCCGTCCTGCACACCGAAACGCTCCAGCAGCAAACTCTGGGCGACTTTCGGCTGATCCAAAGACAAGCTCACCGAAACCACTTGGCTGCGATCGATCTCACCGCTGCTGCTGGCCAGCAGGATCCGCTGACCATCGACCGTCATTGGCATGGGTGGCCCGGCTTTCATGCCAAGACTCAACGGTGACGATGCGACCAGCGGCACCAACAGGGTTTGCGCAGGGCCTGCCGGCAGGTCGACGCGGCTGACCAGGGTGCGGCCGTCGTTGCTCTGGATTTGCACATAGACCGTCACCGCCCAGTCCATTGCGCTCTGCAACCGCAGGGTCATCATCCCGGACTGCGACCAGTCCCACGCGCCGGTCTGCGGCGTCAGGCGCAAGGTCGGGCGCGCCACCGGGTTGAACGTCACCCGGCGCAGCACTTCGCCTTCAGGCGTTTGCTCGGCGTTGGCTTGCGGCAGATCAGCGTTTTCGGTGGCGATTTTCACCACGTCGGCAGGACGGACAAAGTTGAACAGGGTTTGCTGACCCGCAGGCGCCGCGAACAGCGGCGTGGCGAAGATCAAGGCAAATACGGCGGGCAACGAACGGCGGATCATAAGAACGGAGTTCTCCCTAACGACCAACAATGGCCAATGGAAAAGCGATGGCAGAGAGATAGACAACACGGCGGGCAAAACTGCCCACCGTTGTCTCAGGATATTTCACGACGGAATGGCGGCAACGCATTGAGGATCGCCTTGCCGTAGCGCTGGGTGACCAGGCGCCGATCGAGCAAGGTGATGGTGCCGCGGTCTTCTTCGGTGCGCAGCAGACGCCCGCAGGCTTGCACCAGCTTCAGTGAGGCATCGGGCACGGAGATTTCCATGAACGGATTGCCGCCACGGGCCTCGATCCACTCCGACAACGCCGCTTCGACCGGATCGTCCGGGACCGAGAACGGAATCTTGGCAATCACCACGTGCTCGCAGTAGGCACCCGGCAAGTCGACGCCTTCGGCGAAACTGGCCAGACCGAACAGCACACTTGAATCACCGCCATCGACCCGCGCCTTGTGCTTGTTCAGGGTTTCCTGCTTCGACAGATTGCCCTGAATGAACACTTGCTTGCGCCAGTCGCGGTCGAGGCCGTCGAACACGTCCTGCATCTGTTTGCGCGAAGAGAACAGCACCAGGGTGCCACGCGAGCCTTCGACCAGATCCGGCAACTCACGGATGATCGCTGCCGTATGAGCAGCGGCATCGCGCGGGTCGGCTTTCAGATCCGGAACCCGCAGCACGCCGGCATCGGCGTGATGGAACGGGCTCGGCACCACCGCGGTGACGGCTTTTTTCGGCAGGCCGGCGCGCATGCGGAAGCGGTCGAAGGTGCCCAGCGCCGTCAGGGTTGCCGAGGTCACCAGGCAGCCGTAAGCCACGTTCCACAAGCTGCGGCGCAAGGTTTCCGCCGCCAGAATCGGGCTGGCGTTAACCTCGATGTCGAACAGCGAGCCGCTTTCGGCCAGGGTCAGCCAGCGCGCCATCGGCGGACTGTCTTCCGGGTCTTCGGCGGTGAACGCCGTCCACAGCTCCCAGTTGCCCGAAGCGCGGGACAACAGGCTGCCGAACAGCGGATACCACTCTTCGGCCTGATTGCTGGCGATGCCGATGTTGACCTCGCCGTCCATGCCTTCCTTGAGCAGGTCGGTCAGGCGCGTGAACAGATCGTTGAGGCGTGAAAAGCCTTTCTTCAGCTCGATGCCCATTTCGCGCATGTGTTCGGGAATCACCCCGGCAACGAAACGATGACGCGGGCGTTCACGGCCCTCAACGTCTTCGCCGGGTTTGAAATCGGCGACCTGCTCGCAGGCGCTGAACATGAACTGCTGCTGGGCCTTGATCTCTCGCGCCAGCTCCGGCACTTGTTCGATCAATTTACCGAGGTCGCCCGGCAGCGGATGCTGGGCCAGCAGTTTGGTCAGATTTTTCGCCGTGGTTTCCAGCCAGTCGGCGGTGGAGCGCAAGCGCGTGTAGTGGGCGAAGTGGCCGATCGCCTTGTCCGGCAGGTGGTGACCTTCGTCGAACACATAAATGGTGTCGCGTGGATCCGGCAGCACTGCACCGCCGCCCAATGCCAGGTCAGCCAGAACCATGTCGTGGTTGGTGACGATCACGTCGACCTTGCCCATGCCTTCGCGGGCCTTGTAGAAGGCGCACTGGCCGAAGTTCGGGCAATGGCGGTTGGTGCACTGGCTGTGATCGGTGGTCAGGCGCGCCCAATCGGCGTCTTCCAGCGCATTCGGCCAGCTGTCGCGGTCGCCGTCCCATTTATTGCCGGCAAGCTTCTCGATCATGCTGGTGAACAGCTTCTGACTGGCCTCATCGACCTCGATCTTGAAGCCTTCTTCTTCGAACAGCTGCGCGGTGGCGGTCTGCGCGTGGCCTTCCTGCAGCAGCATGTCGAGCTTGGAGAGGCACATGTAGCGGCCCCGGCCCTTGGCCAGGGCGAAAGTGAAATTCAGCCCGCTGTTGCGCATCAGGTCGGGCAAATCCTTGTAGACGATCTGCTCTTGCAGCGCGACGGTCGCCGTGGCGATGACCAGACGCTTGCCGGCAGCTTTCGCGGTCGGGATCGCCGCCATGCTGTAGGCCACTGTCTTGCCGGTACCGGTGCCGGCTTCCACCGCAACAATCGCGGGGTCGCCACTGCGCCGGCCTTCGTCGTCGGTGTCGATATCCCCGAGGACTTTGGCGATTTCAGCGATCATCAGGCGCTGGCCATAACGCGGCTTGAGGCTCTTGGCCTCTAGAAAACGCGAGTAGGCGCCCTGGATCGTGGTTTTGAGTTCAGTACTGATCATGGATTGTCGGGCGCAAAAAACGCTGGATAAATTTTCAGTGGTTTCGGATGGCGGCTATCATACCCCGCTAATTAATCCCGCGCAGAACGGAGTAACCCAATGACACTTTTTAGCCTCGTCTATCCCCTGCATGTGCTGTCCGCCCTGGTCTGGGTCGGCGGCATGTTTTTCGCCTGGATGGTCCTGCGCCCCGCGGCTGTGAAGGCCCTCGACGGTCCTGCCCGACTGACCTTGTGGGTGGAAGTGTTTCAAGGTTTTTTCCGTTGGGTCTGGGTTGCGGTGATCCTGTTGCCGATCAGCGGCGTGGGCATGTTGCATTTGCAGCAGGTCGGCTTTGAGACCGCGCCGAAGTATGTGCAGGTGATGATGGGCTTGTATGTGGTGATGACCGCGCTGTTTATCCGTATTCAGGGGTTGATGCTGCCGGAGTTGCGTACGGCGGTGGACGCGAAGGACTGGCCGGCGGGTGCGGCGGTGCTGGGGCGGATTCGCCGGGTGGTGGGGCTTAATCTGATTGTCGGGTTGGTGCTGGTGGCGATTGCGGCGGCTCGGCCAATGATCTGAAAATTGGGGCAAAGATCAAAAGCCCCTCACCCTAGCCCTCTCCCAAGGGGAGAGGGGACTGAATGGGGGATATTGAAGAGTTACGCCGACTTGAGATATTTGCTTTGAATCCATAATCGACTCGGTTTTTCAGGTCGATGGGTAGCCTGAGTCACCTCGGTCGGCTCCCTCTCCCTCTGGGAGTGTATGTACCGGACACATGGTGGACGGGTGTTCGGAGACATGGTGGACACATTTTAATAGACACATTGCTCATCACCAAGGAGA